>DATGLC010000079.1:0-82940 GCA_035294345.1 Solirubrobacteraceae bacterium | reverse complement strand
CCCCCCGCCGGTCCCTGCGCCTCCCGCCCGGACCCTGCCCCCCGCCCGGACCTGTGCTTCAGGCCGGCGCGGCCAGCCGCCGGGCGCGCCGCTGCGGATCGACGCGAACGACGTCCCAGGCCAGGCCGGTCAGCTCCAGCGCGCGGATCACCGCCGCGGCGGGATCCAGCTGCCAGCGACCCAGCCCATGGCGGTAGGAGGTGGGGAACGCGTGGTGGTTGTTGTGCCAGGCCTCGCCCCAGGTTGGGATCGCCAGCCAGAAGACGTTGCGCGACTGGTCGCCGGTGTCGAAGTCCTGGCGCCCGAAGGCGTGGCAGATCGAGTTGATCGAGAAGGTGGCGTGGTGCATGAGGAAGATCCGCGCCGCTCCACCCCACAGCAGCGCGGTCAGCCCGCCCCCGACCGTGCCGGTCAACGCCACGCCGAGCCCGAACGCCGCGGCCAGCCCGGCTGCCACCCAGAGGATGAACGTGCGGTCCACGAAGCGGATCCACGGGTCGGCGAGCAGGTCACGCGCGTAGCGGCGCTCGTCGGCGACCTCCATGTCTGAGAACACCCAGCCGATGTGGGCGTGCACCAGCCCCCACAGCTGTCCGCGCCACCCCTCGCGCACGTCGAGGTGCGGGCTGTGTGGGTCTCCCGGCTCGTCTGAGAACTGGTGGTGCTTTCGGTGCGTGGCCACCCAGTCGATCACCGGCCCCTCCGCCGCCGCGGACCCCAGCGCCGCGAAGCCGGCGCGCAGCAGCCGGCCGCATCTGAAGCTGCGGTGCGTGAGCAGGCGATGAAAGCCGACCGTCACCCCGGTGCCGATCACCGAGTAGAACACCGCCAGCACCACCAGGTCCTGCCAGACGACCAGCCCGTGGCTCCAGCCCAGCCACATCCCCAGCGCCACGAGCACCGGGGGCACGCCGGTTATGACTGCGCTCGCGACCCTGTCGACGAGCGGCATCTTGACCGCGCGCACGAGCGCCGCCTCGGGGGTGCCGGGCCGCATGCCCGACGCGACGGGCACGGCGACCGCTTCAGGGGTGTCCGCGCCCATTGGGGTCGGCGCATGGTAGCGCCGGCGGCGTCCCCGCGGTGAAAAGCTTGGCTAAAGGCGCCCCGCGAGGTCGCGGTAGGGGATGTAGGCGCGGCACGGCTCGCCGCGCAGCCCCGGGCACGGCGGCAGCGGCGTCGGCACGCGCACGCCGGGCACCACGGGCAAAAGCAGCCGGGAGCGCAACCGCGACGAGGCGGCGATCCACACGCGCGCGCGGCCGCGGGGAAGCGTGTCGGCGAACGCCCACACCGGCTGGTCGCCTCCGGGGGCGGAGATCGTCAGGCGAATGCGCGAGCCGCGACGGTAGACGTGGCCCTCGAAGTACAGCGGGATCGTCACCGGCGTGAAGCGGCCGCGCGGCAGCGGCGCCACCTGCGAGCGAAGCAGGCTCAGCGCCGGCTCAAGCGGCGTGCTCTGCGGCGCGAGCGCGCGCTCGCTGGCGCGCACCCACCCGTCCTGCACAAACGTCTCGCGCCCGTCCGGGCGGACCTCGGAGATCGTCGCCTGCAGGTCGACGGTCGGCGCCGACGAGCGGACCCAGACGGTCACCGCGCCGCCGCCGATCACGACCGTGTCGGCGGTCAGCGGGGCGGTGAGGTACGACGCCGCCGTCCCGGGCGGGCTCTGCGCCCAGCGGTAGGGCGGGCTCGCCGTCCACAGCCCGCCGGCGGCGCCGTCGTCTGGCCCGGTGAAGCTGGTCGCCGGGCGCGCGCGCGGATCCCAGCTGAAGCGGTCGGCTCCCGGGTGGGCCGCGGGCCGGTCGCTCAGCTGACCGTCCGCGTTCAGGTACCAGGCGCGGGCGCGCGTGCCGGGCGCCGGGAAGCGCGAGAAGGACGCCACAAAGCCCGGATACGGCGCCCCGGGCGCCGGCGAGCCCGCGCCGTTGTCGAACAGCACGCGTACGCGCCCCGCCCGGCGAAACGCGGCCAGCGCCGCCGGGTAGGAGGGCTCGGACTGGATCGGATCGGCCGGCAGGGTGACGTTCCCGATCCCCATCGTGGCGGCGAACACGGCCGGGGCAAACGCGGCCACGCCGGCGGGAATGCGGGGCGCTCGGTGCGCGACGTAGAGCTTTAGGAAGTCGTACCAGCGGTCGAACGTGAGCGGGTCCAGCGAGTCGATGTGGGTCCCGTTGGTGAACGTGAAGTAGGCGTCACGGGTGCCGGTGAAGTGCTGGGCCAGATCGGCGCAGTGGCCACCGGTCTGCTCGTCCTCCCACTGGCAGGCGAGGAACACCGGCACGTGGATCCGCGCCACGAACGTGATCGGCGCCAGCGGATCTGCGACCGAGGGGACGTAGTAGCGGTTGGCCCGGATCTGGGCGAGCAGGTTCGGAGCCTCCCCGTGCAGCACCTGGTTGGCTGCGCAGATGCGATCTCCGTGGCGGATGCGCTGCCAGGCCCACGCCTGGCCGCCGTGGGGCGAGGCGGGCAGCGCGTCGTGCATCCGCGCAAGCGCCCATGGCACGGCGAAGCCCGTGTTGAGCAGGCCGCCCGGATACAGCGTCGTGGCGGTCGAGTCGATCACCGACAATGGCGCGATCGCGGCCAGGTGCGGCGGGTCGGTCGCCGCTACGAACAGCTGGCTGATGCCGCCGTAGGAGATCCCGAGCATCCCGACCCGGTGGCCGAGCACCCAGGGCTGGCGGGCGATCGTCTCGATCGCGTCGTAGCCGTCCAGCGACTGCAGCGGCTCGAAGTAGTCAAACGAGCCGCCCGAGCAGCCGGTGCCGCGCATGTTGACGTCCACGACCGCGAACCCGAGCAGGTTGGCGATCGGGGCGATCCCGGACTGCGGACCGGCGGGGTCCGCGTATCCGTAGCCGGAGTACTCCATCAGCGTCGGGTACGGGCCCGCGGACGCGGGCCCGGGCAGGCGCACGTCGATCGCCAGAAGCGTTCCGTCCCTTGTGCGGAGGTAGCCGTAGCCGCCGGCCGGGAGGCGCTGGTCGTAGATCCGCGTGCTCGGAGGCGCCGGACGGTCGGCCAGCACGGTCAGGGGACCAGAGCGCGCCGCCCGCCGCGCCCCGGCCGCCCGCGCGATCAGGCGATAGCCGCGTCCCGGGGCGACGCCGCGGAGCACGACGCCACCGAGCGAGTCGGCTCGCGCGAACGCAACCACACGCCCGGCGGCGTTGACGAGCGTCGCGCGGGTGCCGCGCGCCAGCCCGACGGCATAGACCTGCTGGACGCTTCCGTGGGCGCTGACTGCCGCCGCGGCCGGACCGGCGCCCGCAAGCGCGGCAGCCGCCGCCATCGCCACCACGCTGGCCCGGGCCTGGCCGCACCGCATCAGCGCAACCTACACCCCAAGCTGGCCCCTCAGCGCCCGACTAGCCGGATCAGCCCCTGGGCGAGCTCGGGCACGCGGTCAAGAGCCTCGCGCACGGACGCGAGCCCCGCACGCAACTCGGGGTCCCCAACCTCCACGGGCAGCATCGAGTCCTGCAGCTCGCCGATCAGCCGGTCCGCGTCCTGAACGGCCTGCGCCGCGGCCTCGATCAGCTCCCGCACGCCGTGCGAGGGCGCCGGCCTGACCGTCGCCGCCCGCCCGTGCGCCTGCAGGCCCGAGCGCTGCGCGAAGCTCGCGTGGGCGCGCTGCGCGCGGGCGTAGGCGGCCTGGGTGGGCCGAAACAGCAGCTCCTGGAGGCGGTCGGCGAGCTCGTCGTCCAGGTGCTCGTATGCCTCGCCCAGCAGCGTGAGCGCCTCGGCGATCCGTTCGGTCGCGGCCGCCAGATCGGCCAGGATCCGCTCGCGCCCCTCGGCGGTCGTGTAGGCCATCGCAGCTACCGCATCCGACCGAGCGCAGGCTACCGGCCTGCTCGCCCGCCGAGCCAGCGGCCGTCCGACAGCCGCCAGCAGAGCGCCGACACCGCCGCGGAGACGACCAGCACCGAAGGCCAGGCGCCGATCACAAGCCCCAGGGCGTGCGAGATCGCGAACGCGGCCAGCCCCGCCGCGGTGAGCCGCGCCGTCACGCCGCGCCCGTCGCGCCGGCTCCAGACCCCGATGCACGTCAGGCCGCAGGTCGCCAGCACCACTCCACCGAGCGGGCGCGACCCGGTCGCCTGGGCGACCGCGAAGCCGCCGATCAGGCCCCCGGCGGCGATCGGCGCCGTCGCGACGCGCTCTGCCAGCTGCCGCGGGACGGTGGCTGCCTGGTCCACTCGGTTGTTGGCCGCGTGCTCCACAGGGTGATCATAGGCGCGCGCCGGTGCGGGCATGACGGCGGTCCCTGCGCCCGGCGCCCGCGACGGCGGCCGTGAGAGCCGGTAGTCCCTGAGGCTGGTAGTCCGTGAGGCTGGTAGTCCGTGAGGCTGGTAGTCCGTGAGGCTGGTGGTCCGTGAGGCTGGTGGTCCGTGAGGCTGGTGGTCCGTGAGGCTGGTAGTCCGTGAGGCTGGTAGTCCGTGAGGCTGGTGGTCCGTGAGGCTGGTGGTCCTTGAGGCTGGTGGTCCGTGAGGCGGGTGGTCCGTGAGGCGGGTGGTCCGTGAGGCGGGTGGTCCGTGAGGCGGGTGGTCCGTGAGGCGGGTGGTCCGTGAGCTTCGGTTGCGCTCGCGCCTGCACGGCTGGTCTTGAGGGCGCGTGCCCGCCCCGGTCGCTAGGCTGCCGCGGATGGCGCGGGGTCAGGCGCGGACGATCGTGTTCTTCCCCGAGGGCGCGTTCGGCCCGACCAACAACTGCGTCGGGATTGGCGATGTGCTGCGCCGGCGCGGCCACCGGGTCGTGTTCGTCGTGGAGGAGTCGTTCGCCGGGACGCTCGAGGCCAAGGGCTTCGAGGAGCGGCGGATGCGCCTGGCCCCGGCGCCGGAGCAGCCGGAGGCGCCCGGGCAGTTCTGGAAGGACTTCATCCGCGACACGGCGCCCGCGTTCCGCGGTTCCACGCTCGAGCAGATCACCACCTTCCTGGTGCCGACCTGGCAGGCGCTCGCGGACGGCGCTCGCCACGTCGACGAGCGTCTGGTGGAGATCTTCGACGAGCTGGCGCCCGATGTCATCGTCGAGGACAACGTCGTGGCGTTTCCCGCGATCCTGGCCTGTGGCAGGCCGTGGGTTCGGATCGTCTCCTGCAACCCGCTTGAGCTGCGCGACCCCGAGCTTCCGCCCACCTTCTCGGGGCTTGCGACCGGCGACCGCGCCGGGTGGGCCGAGTTCGAGGCCGAATACCGGCTGCGGATGTCAGATCTGCAGCGGTCCTTCTCGGAGTTCTGCGTGCAGCGCGGCGCGCCGCCGCTCGAGGGCATCGAGATGATCCACCAGTCGCGGTGGCTGAACCTGTACCTCTATCCGGACGAGCTCGACTACCCGCGCTCGGTGCCGCTGGGGCCCCGGTGGCGCAACCTCCAGACCTGCGTGCGCGCGACCGACGAGCCGTGGGCGCCGCCGGAGCCCGACGGCCGGCGTCTTGTCTACCTCAGCCTCGGATCGCTGGGATCCGCCGACGTCGAGCTGATGCGCGAGCTCGTATCCGAGCTGGCGGAGACCCCGCACCGCTACGTGGTCAGCCGTGGCCCCCGTCACGACGAGTACGAGCTGGCCGACAACATGCTCGGCGCCGAGTTTTTGCCCCAGACCTCGCTGCTCGAGCACGTCGACGCGGTGATCACGCACGGCGGCAACAACACGGTCACCGAGTGCATGTGGTTCGGCAGGCCGATGGTGGTGCTGCCGATCTTCTGGGACCAGCACGACAACGCCCAGCGCGTGCAGGAGACCGGCTTCGGGGTGCGCCTGCCCACCTACTCGCTCAGGCCCCGGCAGCTGGCGGACGCGGTCGACCGGGTGCTGGCCGACGCATCGCTGCGCGGACGCTGCGAGCGCGCGTCACGGCGGCTGAGGACACGTCCGGGGACCGTCGCGGCGGCCGACGCGATCGAGCGCGTGGCGGCGGGCGGCTGATCTGGCCCGGCCGCCTCGCGCGTCCGGTCAGCCCCGGCCAACGACCACGAACAGCTGCCCGCGCACGTTGACTCCGGCCCCCTGTGCGCGCGGCGCGCCGGAGGCGATGCGGCGAAGCGCGCGATCGCGCTCCAGGTACAGCGTCCAGCGCCGCGAGCTGCGGCGGATGAGCGCCATCCACCGCGGCTGGGACTGGAACGAGGTCGGGGTCACGAGCAGCACCCGCGATCCCGGGTGCAGCGCGCCGATCAGCGGCGCGAGCGCGGTCAAGACACGCGAGCGCTCGAACCTTGCAAGCGCGTCGCGCCAGTCCATAACCGTGGGATCGGCCGCCACACCGAGCGGGCTGGCGAAGCGGTCCGAGCGCGGGAGGTAGTGGGCGAGCGTCGGCACCTGCTCGGGCTGCGTCGAGAGGACGAGCGCCCCCGGGCCGGCCATCCGTCCCAGGGTCGCCGCGACGGCGGCGACGTTGGACTTGGAGTACGGTGAGGAGGGCCGCGGGTCAAGCACCCAGAAGCAGCAGACGAGCACCAGCGCCGCCACGCCCAGCCCGCGCGCCCGCGCCAGACCCAGCGCGCACAGCAGGATCAGCGGGCCGACGGTCACCGCCAGGTAGCGCGCCGACCAGGATGGCGTCGTCTTGGCATACAGCCATGCGATCGCCAGCGTCCCGAAGCCGAGCACCGCCAGGCACGTTGCGGCCCTGACGGTTTCGCCCGCGCGCGCCGGGCCAAGCGTCGCGAGCCCCGAGCCAGCCCCGGACCTGGCACGAAGCGTCGCGAACCCCGAGCCAGCCCCGGACCCGGCGCGAAGCGTCGCGAGCCCCGAGCCGGCCGCGAGCGCCAGCGCCACCGCGGCGCCCCGGCCGCCGGAGACGAAGTACAGGCCCTGGGTCACAGACCAGATCGTCGGCGGCAGCGCCCAAGGGGCACCGGTGTGGCCGGCCTGGTAGAGCAGGCTGGGAAGCCAGGGCGCGAACAGCGCGGCTGCCAGGCCGAAGCCGATCGCGCCTTCGCGCTTCAGGCCACCGCGCGTCGGCCCACCGCGCGCGAGCGCGCGCCCGCGATCCGTGCCCGCACGCCGAGTGGCCAGCAGGAGGCCGGCGAATGCGACCACAGCCGCCAGCGCGAAGAACAGCGCCCAGTTGTGGGTGTAGAGCATCGCGGCCAGCGTGAGGCCGAAGAGCACGGGCCAGCCTCGCCGCCGGTGCACGAACGCGAGCACGAACGACGCCGATCCCGCGAGCGACTCGAGCGCGACCAGCGAGTACATCCTGGTCTCCTGGCCGTAGTAGGTCAGGAACGGAAGCCCAGCCGCCAGCACGGCGGCGAAGATGCCAGCGCGCCGTCCAAACAGGCCGGCGGCACCCAGGTAGGCGGCCGGCACGCAGGCCACGGCAAAGAGCAGCGACAGCAGATGCGTGGCGGTCTCCCCGGGCCCCGCCAGCGCGATCCACCAGTGCAGCAGCAGGTAGTAGAGCGGCGGCGAGCCGTCCTGGCGAAGCAGCGCGGGCAGCCGCGCGAGCGGGTGCGAGGCGATCCCAACCGAGATCGCCTCGTCGATCCAGTAGCGGAACTGAAGCTGGCCGCTTCGCAGCGCCAGCGAGCCGGCGACAAGCGCGCAGACCACCACGGCCGCCCAGGCCCGCTCGTTACCAGACCATGCGCGGCGCGCGCGCTCGCGCACGCCGGGCCCCCGCCGGGTCAAGTCGATGATGGCGGCCACCAGGGGCCGCTGCGGTGCGTCGGTGATCATGCGAGGCCGTGGGCGCCCCGGCCGGGCCGCGCAGCACAAGCGCGCGGGCCCGGCACGGCGCCCGACTCCTGGGCAGGGCCGCCCCGGGTGTGCGCCTGGCGACCCGGCCGTGAATCTATCGGCGCCGCTCACGTGCTCGGCAAAGCGCCCGTGAAGAGTTCGTTAGGGCTGTGACGGCCGACGCGGCAGCTTTGCGTTGCGCCGGGAGCTCAGCCCCCCTCGCCGCTCGCGCCCGGCGCTCAGCCCCCCTCGCCGGTCGCGCCCGGGAGGCTCACCCCGCCTCGCCCGTCGCATCCGCGCGCTCAGCTCCCTCCCGCGAGGCCGTGCGTGTAGGCGTAGTGGACCGCCTGGGCGCGATCGCGGGCGCCGGTCTTGGCGAACAGGTGGTTGACGTGCGTCTTGACTGTCGCCTCGCTGACCACCAGCGCGGCGGCGATCTCGGCGTTGGACAGCCCGCGCGCGATCAGCGCCAGCACCTCTGCCTCTCGCGGCGTGAGGTCATCGGGCAGCGGCGCCCGGGGCGCCTGCGCGCGAGCCGGCGCGTGCGCGGCCGCAGCCGCCACCAGGCGCTCCTGAACGAGCGGGTCAAGGAGCGCCTGGCCGGCCGCGGCGGCGTGCACCGCGCGCGCGATCTCAGCGATGCCGGCATCCTTGGTCAGGTAGCCGCGCGCGCCGGCGCGCAGCGCATCGAGAATCGAGGCCTCGTCGGCGTGGGTGGTGAGGACCACGACCTCGCAGCCCGGCTGGGCGGCGCGAATCCGGCGCGTCGCCTCCACGCCGTCCAGCCTGGGCATCCTCAGGTCGATCAGGACCACGTCGGGGCGGTGGCGCGCGGCGAGCGCGATCGCCTGCTCACCGTCGGCCGCCGCCGCGACCGGCTCGATCCCCTCGGCCGACTCCAGCAGCGTCATCAGGCCCTCGCGCACCAGCGCCTGGTCGTCGGCCACCAGCACGCGGACCGCTGGGCTCAAGGCCAGACGCGCTCCGCGTCCGGGCCGATCGCAGCGTCACACGCGGTCAAGGACGCTCCGTGGTCGACGAGCACGTCCGGGCCGGGCACGGGCGCTCGGTCGCCGACGAGCGCGTCCGGAGCGGCCGCGCCCTGGCTCTCTCCGGGCAGCGAGAGCTCCACCCGCCAGCCGCCTTCATGGGGGCCGGCGACCAGCCGGCCGCCGAGCGCCTGGGCGCGCTCGCGCATACCCCTCAGCCCGTAGCCGCCGCCGGCGGCGGAGAGCGCGTCGGGGCCCGGCGGGCAAAGGACGGCCCCTGGCCGGTCGTCGACCCGCACGAGCAGCCTGTCGCCGGGACGCGCGCCCGCCTGCACGGACACCGAAACCGCCGCGCCGGGCGCGTGCTTGCGCACGTTGGTCAGCGACTCCTGCACGACGCGCAGCACGGTCCGGCCAACCTCGCCGCTCAGCCGCGCCCGGTCACCGGCGATCTCAAGCGCCACCTCGGAGTCGCCGGCGGCGCGGAACTCGTCCACCAGCGCCTCGATCGCGGCCGGCGCCGAGACGTCCTCGCCGCGGAGCGCGCCGACGGCCAGCCTCGTCTCCCGCAGCCCCTCGCGCGCGAGCGCGTGGGCGCGTCTGAGCCGCGCCAGCACCTCCGCGCGCTCCGCCCCGCGCTCCACCAGCGCGCCGGTCGCCTCAAGCTGGATCGCAAGCCCGGCGAGCGAGTGCGCGAGCACGTCGTGGATCTCACGCGCCAGCCTCGCCGCCTCCTCGAGGCGGGCGGCTCGCAGCTGCTCCTCGTGGGAGCGCTGCGCCTGGGCGAGCAGCAGCTCGGCCTGCTCGGCCCGGGCGACGGAGTGGCGGCTGTTGGAAGCGCCCACCGCGGCAAGCGCGAAGCCGAGCGCGTACGCGAGCAGGCTCAGGGCGGAGATGCCGTAGGCCAGATCTGAGAGCGCCAGCGCGATCAGCGCGGTCACGGCGACCGGGATCGCCGCGCGCAGCTCCACCCGCAGCCCGGCGGCGATCACCGCGACGAACACGAGCGCGCTCGCGGCCGAGCCGGGGTCCGCGCCGGTCAATAGCCCGCCGGCCGCGGCCGTCAGGTACATCTCCGGCGTGACGCGCCCGCCCGTCGGGCGCGCCGTCCAGGCAAGCCAGCCGAGCGCGGCGGCCGCGAGCGCGACGCTCACGACCAGGCCGCGCCCGGTCGTCCCGGGGTGGTTCGATGAGCCGGCCACCGACCAGGTGATCAGCGCCAGCGCGACCAGGCGGACCGCGGCGGCGGAGCGGGCGCTCAGGCGCGCGAGCAGCACGGCGAGAGGGTATCTGCCACGGGAGGCGTGCGGGCCTGCCTCACGCCACGCCGACCGTGGGGGCGCCCGCGACCTGGGCGCGGCGCACGCACAGCGCGAGCGTCCGCCCACAGACCTCAAGCAGCGCCATCATCAACAGCGCGGCGGTCCAGGCCGGGGCGCCGCTGATCTGGTGCTCGATGCTGAAGCGGCCGATCGCCTCGCCGCCGCCGTGGGTCGCCCACCAGGCAAACGCGAACCGCGAGCCCATGCCCAGCACCCACAGCGCGCCGGCCGCCCAGCCGGCCCGTGCCAGCACCCGCCCGTCCGGGCCGGGGCGCACGATCACGGTCAGGCCGCTGGCCACGCCGATGGCCGCGCCCAGCGCGGCGAGCGCGAGGATCAGCACGAGGTCGCTCCCGGCGGTCGGAAAGGCCTTCAGGAACAGCGCGATCGCGCCGCAGACCGCCACCAGCGGGCGGGCCAGCGACGCGTTGGTGAGCGGTCGCTCCCGGATCTGCCAAAGCACCAGCAGGACAAGGGCCGAGTCGAATATGTAATCGGTGATCGTCATGCGCCGATCCTCCTGTGCCGGCAGCTTGAGCGCATCGGCTCACGGGTTGATCCGAGGGTTGAGATCGCCCGCCCGTCAACCCGTGGTCTGAGAGCCCCGGTCAAAGGAGCCCGCGGCGGTGCCGATAAACCCGGGCATGAGGCTCATCCGGGTCGACTGGATCGTCGACGACATGGAGCTGGCCAGGGACGTGCCGTCGGCGACGCTGGGCGCGGCGCCGCTGCTGCGCCGCGGCGTGCCGCTGAACACATCGCTTGCCTCGAGGCTGGCGGCGCTCGGCGTGCGCGCGGTGTGGATCGAGGACGACATGGGCGAGGGCATCGTCCCCCACCAGCCGCTGCCCGATCACGTGCGCGTCGCCACCGAGTCTGCCGTCCTGACCTGCCTGGAGGCGGCCCGCTCGGTCGCCGCCGATCGAGCCGACATTCCGGCGCGGGCGCTGGCGCAGATCGAGCAGGCCGCCGAGCAGCTGATCGAGGCGCTCGCCGGCTGCCCCGAGGCGGCGCTCGCGTTCGACGACCTCGCCACCGCCGACAGCTACACCTACAGCCACTCGGTGCGCGTCGCGACGCTGGGGCTGCTGATCGGCCAGCGCATCGACCGCCTGGACGGCTGGGTGGACTACCGCGGCGAGCGCCGCTTCGACCGGACCGTCGAGCGCATGACGCAGCTGGCGATGGGGCTGATGATCCACGACATCGGCAAGATCTCGATCCCGGAGACGATCCTCAACAAGCCCGGCCGCCTCACCCCGCAGGAGTGGGAGCTGGTCAAGACCCATCCGATGGCCGGCGCCTCGATGCTGACCTCGCCGCGGATCTCGCCGCTCACGCGGTGCATAGTCAGAGACCACCACGAGCGCTGGGACGGGCTCGGCTATCCGGCGGGGCGCGCCGGGACGGACATCCACCAGTTCGCCCGCGTCGCCGCCGTCGCCGACGTCTACGACGCGATCACCGCCGACCGGCCCTACCAGCCGGCGACGGCCCCGCACGTCGGGGTGCGCGCGGTCCGCGAGGGGGCAGGCACCCAGTTTGACCCGGAGGTCGTCGAGCACTTCCTGCGGATCGCCATGCCCTATCCGGTCGGCTACACGATCGCGATGCCCGACGGCGGCTCCGGGGCGGTCGTCGGCGTGGACCCGGAGAACCCCGAGTACCCCGTGGTGCGCCACCGCGACGAGGCCGGCAGGCTGATCGAGCGCGCCGTCCACGTGGTGGACGGCGTCGTGCAGCCTCCGGGGCCCGCCGCGGCGGGCGCCGGCGCTCCGCCGTCGCCGCCGGACGGCCCGGAGGAGACGTTCCTGGTCGACGACGCTCCGGTCGGGCCCGACGGCGCGGCCCAGCCGCCGGCGGCACGCCCGGCACAGCCTCCGCAGCATCGGCCGGCGCAGGGCGAGCGCGCATGGCGCCCGGCAGCGTGAGCCGGACCGCCGGCGGTGCGAGACTGAGCGCCATGCGCAAGCTCCAGACCCAGGGGGTCCATCACATCACGCTCGTGGGCGCGGACCGGCGCACCTCGATCGACTTCTGGGAGGGCGTGCTCGGGATGCCGTTCGTGTTCGAGCAGCCCAACCTGGACAACCCCGCCGACAGCCACCTTTACTTCGACCCCGGCGACGGGCGTCTGATCACGGTCTTCACCAACGAGCAGCGAACGCGCGACAGCTCGCGGACGCCGACTGACGTGGGGTCCGTGCACCACATCGCGTTCGCGGTCTCGCGGGCCACCTTCCTTCAGACGGTGGAGCGCCTGGACGAGCGCGGGATCCGCCACAGCGGCGTGCGCGACCGCGGGTTCATGGACTCGATCTACTTCGAGGATCCGCTCGGCCAGCTGATCGAGCTCGCCTGCTACCGCTTCGATCCTCCGCAGGGCGCCACCCACGCCGACGTGCTGCTCGAGGCCCACCGTCTGCGCGTGCAGCGCGGGGACGCGAGCATCGGCACGGTGCACCTCGCCGACGCGATCGAGCGCCTGGTCGCGCGCTCGCGGCCGAGCCTGTCCGAGGACCGCGGCGCGCGGGACCCGTACACGCCCCAAGACGCGGCGACGCTCGCGGAGGGCTGATCCTCCGCGCGCGGGGCGCCGTCTGCGCCAGCCGCGTCGGCTGCGCCGCCGCTGATCCTCCGCGGGCGGGGCGCCGCGGCTGTCTGCGCCGGCCGCGTCGGCTGCGCCGCCGCTGATCCTCCGCGGGCGGGGCGCCGCGGTCAGCCGCCCCAGCGGGCGATCCGCAACGTGGCGGTCGCCTCGTGCGCGGGCATCAGATCGGCGCGCGAGATCTCCGCGACCGCCGGGGCGATCGCGGCCACGCCCTCGTCGGAGTCGATCCGTTGGTAGGTGACGGTCTTGAGGAACTTGGCGACCGACAGCCCGCCGGTGTAGCGGGCCGCGCGCCCGGTCGGGAGCGTGTGGTTTGTGCCGATCGCCTTGTCTGAGAAGGCGACCGTCGCGCGCGAGCCCAGGAACACCGAGCCGTAGTTGCGCAGCCGCTGGAAGTACCAGTCGTCGCAGTGCGTCTGGACCTCCAGATGCTCGGGCGCGATCCCGTCCACCACGCGCACCGCGTCCTCGCGTGACCCGGCCACGATCGCCGCGCCGTGCTCGTTCCACGCCGCCCGCGGGATGGAGTCGGCCCCGAGCGACGCCAGGCGCTCCAGCTGGCGGTCGATCTCGCCCAGCACCGCCAAGGCCAGCTGCTCTGAGGTGGTCACCAGGATCGCCGGAGAGGTTGGCCCGTGCTCGGCCTGGGCCAGCAGGTCGGCGGCCACCAGCTCCGGGTCGGCGGCGTCATCGGCCAGGACGGTGATCTCCGACGGCCCGGCGAGCAGATCGATCCCCACCCGCCCAAACAGCTGGCGCTTGGCCTCCGCCACGAACGCGTTGCCGGGCCCCACTAGCACGTCGACCGGGCCCATCCCCTCGATCCCGAACGCCATCGCCGCCAGCGCCTGCACCCCGCCCAGCGCGAAGATCGCGTCCGCGCCCGAGGTCGCGATCGAGTGAAGCACCGGCGGGTGGATGCCCCGCCCCTCACGCGGGGGCGAGCAGGCGATCACCCGCTCCACCCCCGCCGCCTTGGCAACCAGCACGGTCATGAACGAGGTGGCGAGCATGGGTACGCGCCCGGACGGGATGTAGGCGCCGACGAGCGACACCGGTATCTGCCGCTGTCCCAGGAACACGCCCGGCAGCGTCTCGGTCTCGAAGTCGATCAGCGTCCGGCGCTGCGCCTGCGCAAAGCCCCGGATCTGCTGCTGGGCGAAGGCGATCGCCCGCTTCAGCTCGTCGCTTAGCGACGCGCTCGCGGCCTCGATCTCGGCGTCTGAGACCCTGAAGTCCGGCGGGTCCCAGCCGTCCAGCTCGCGTGAGTAGGCGCGAACCGCGTCGATGCCCCCGCGCTCGATGCGCAGCAGCATCTCGCTCACGCGGGAGGCGACCGCCTCGTCGCGGGGGGCCACCGGGTCGACCCTGGGCTCTTTGATCAGGCGCAGCTCGAGGTCCGCCGGCACCCCGGCGGGCAGACGGGGCCCGGGCGCGGGCGAGCGGCTTGACAGCGAGATCGTCGACGTCATCGCTACTCCGCCATGATCGAGCCGATCGACTCGCCGAGCCTGGGGTTTCGCCTGTAGAGCACGGCGGCGTAGACGAGGCCGAAGACCACCAGCGCCAGCGAGATCCAGGGGTACTCGTTGTACGGGGACGGCTGGCCGGGCTTGACCAGCTCATAGAGCGGATAGCCGATCGCCAGCACCCCGAGGATCGGCAGCACGATGTGCGTCAGCGGGTTGGCGCGCAGGCCGCCCCTGATCGAGTAGGCCGGCAGGGCGAGGTTGGTGACCAGGTAGATGAACGAGATCGGGATCGTCCCGAGCGTTGCGATCTCGGCAAAGAACGTGAACGGGTTGGTGCTCCAGCCGAACACGTACACGATCGCGAGCGTCAGCAGGCAGTAGATCGAGAGGCTGCGCGCCGGCGTCCCGTGGCGCTCGTGCACCGCCCCGATCCACCGCGGAACCATCCCCTCCCGGGCGATGTTGAACAGGATCCGTGCCTGGGAGTTGGCCGCGCCGATCAGGCAGCCGAGGATCGAGGTGACGCCGGCCAGGTACGCCAGGAATGCGAACACGCCGAGCACAGACTGCGCGGCCGTGACGAACGGGACGGCGGGGGTCGTGGCGGCCTTGACGCTGTCGCCGAAGGAGACCAGCGTCGCGAACGTCAGCAGCGTGTAGGCGATGCCCATCAGCAGCGTGCTGGTGAACACCGCGCGGGCCACGCTGCGCCTCGGGTCACGCGTCTCCTCCGACATGGCGGCCGAGTTCTCCCAGCCCACGAACATGTAGACCGCCAGCGGGAACGCGAGCCCGAACCCCTTCAGCGACGCAAGCGAGCTCGGATCGAACGGCCGCAGCGAGATGTGCGAGGCGTCGATCAGCAGGCCGATCGAGACCACGAGCAAAAGCAGCAGCTCCATGCCGAAGAACGCGGCCGCCCACCTGGTCGACAGCGACACGCCGCGGATCATCAGCCACAGCGTGGCGAGCGTCGCCACCGCCGAGAGAACCTGCCAGGGGATGTCGGCGTGCAGGTACTTCTGGATCACGAGATGGCCCCAGCCGCCCGCGATGCCGACGATCGCGCCGAACGCGACGATGTAGCCGATCACCAGCACGAGCGCCGCCGCGAGCGCCGTGTAGGGTCCGAGCCCCGCCGCGATGAACGTCACGAACGACCCGGCGGAGGGCCGATAGCGGGCGAACTGCGCGAGCGTGTTGCCCACCAGGGCGATCGCGACCGCCGCGGCGATGATCACCAGCGGCGAGCCCACACCGGCGAAGGTCGCGATCGCGGCGAAGCTGAAGTAGAAGCCGAGCGCGGGGGCGATGTTGGCCAGGGTGCTTGAGAGCACGTCGAAGGTCCCCAGCACCCCCCGGCGCAGCCGCGCGGTGTCGGCCCCCTGCGGAGCGCGGACCTGCGACGCGACCGCGACGGTTGTCATGGCGCTGCTCTGATCGTCCATCACCCTGTCCTCCCTCGGACTCTGAAACCAAACGATCATCAGCTTATAGCATGCTGAAACAAACCGGTCAAGACCGGTCGGCCGTCACAATCCAGCTGTGGCCGCCGCCGACTTCATCCGCGAGCTGGAGCTGCGCATGGCGTCCACGCGGCCCTCGCGCAACGACGAGCGAATCCTGGACTTCGTCCGCGAGCACATCGACGAGCTGGCCTTCCACACCTCTGAGTCGATCGCCCAGGGCGCCGGAGTCAGCCGCGCGGCCGTGGTCCGCTTCTCGCTGCGCCTCGGCCTGGGAGGCTTCTCGCAGCTGCGCGAGCGCTATCGAGAGCACCTGCGCTCAGAGCAGCCGGACGGCGCCGCGCCCCGCCCGGCCGCCGACGCCGACGCCGGCATGCTGGCGCGCAAGATCCGCCGGGACGTCGAGAACTTGGAGCTGCTGCCCGCGATGCTCGCGCCCGGCCTTGACCGGGCCGCTCGCATCGCCCAGCGCGCACGCCGACTGTGGGTGATCGCCAACCGCGAGACCCACGGGCTGGCGGTCTACTTTCAACGCCTGGTGCACCACATTCGCTCGGAGGTGCGGCTCGTGGACCCCACCTTCCCGGACCCGCTGCGCGACCTCGGCGGCGACGACGCCCTCCTGGCCTGCACCTTTCGCCCCTACGCCCGCCAGACGATCGAGATGGTCAAGCGCGCCCGCGACGCCGGCGCATCGGTGATCGTGGTCACCGACGGCACCGGCCACCGCTTCCTGGAGCCCGACGACCTGGTGCTGGCCGTCCCGGTCCAGAGCCCGACCATGTTCCTGAGCTTCGTCTCGGCCCTCAGCGCCCTGGAGGCCCTGGCCGCCGCCATCTCACGCGTCGACCCTGACCTCACCTACCAGACGCTTGAGAGCACAAGCCGCTTCCTGGAGGGCCAGGAGCTGATGCTCGAGCCCGGGCCGGTCACCGGCAAGCGCCGCCACCCGCGCTGAGGGCGCCCCGACCAAAAGGACTTGCCCGCGTCGGGCGCGCTCGGCGAACGAGACCGCAAACAGCGGCCGCATCGAAGAACTCATCTACGGTCGCGTCGGTGCCCTGCTGCAGCGGCCCGACGACGGTCTCGGCGTATACGGTCGCCGCCGCCAGCAGCGCGTCGCCGGCCGGCCAGTCTTCGCCGCAGCTCCGCGACCGCAGTGGCGTGCTGGTCGTCCCCGGGATCGAGGAACGCGATCAGGATGTCCGCGTCGAGCGCTACGCGCGCCACTCGTCACGCAGCCGATCGAGATAGCCGCGCGGGTAGGTGCCGGCCGGGAGGCTGCCGGCATACCGTTCGATGAGGTCTTCCGCACGCTCGACCTCGATCCGGCCCCGGCCGACCGCCCGGATCACGACCTCGTCGCCTGCTGCAAGGCCGGCCTCCCTGAGGATGCTCACAGGGAGCGTGACCTGATGCTTTCGCGATACCCTGCTCATTGCTTTACCAATCTACAAGTGCGTAAAGCGCGCGCGCTGCTTACGGCCTCCGCCGCTGGAGCCGAGAGCCAGGCGTTGTGCAAGCCGCGTCATGCTGCGGACCCCCGCGTCGAATCACAGCCAGCCGCGGTGGGAGCCGCCGTGGGGGTTTTCGGTGATCCTCTCCGCGGAGAGGAAGGAAACCGTGATCAGGGCCATAGCACGTCGGTCGCAGGGGCTGTCGTTCTATGTGCCAGTATAAAGCCTTGACATACTGCGCTATAGATCTTTAGCCTTCTGGAGCCGTGGATCCAATCCGAAACCCGTACGCGCCGGGCGCGGGCACGCCTCCGCCCGAGCTGGCAGGTCGCGAGCAGGAACGCCGGGCGTTCGAGGTGCTCCTGCAGCGACTTGCTGCCGGACGCCCAGAGCAGGGCCTGGCTCTCTGGGGACTTCGCGGGGTCGGCAAGACCGTGCTGCTCAACGACTTCGCCCGCCGTGCGGATGAGGCCGGGTGGGGAGCCGGCTACGTCGAGCTTGGCGGCCGCGGCCCACTTCGTCCTGCCCTGGCGACCGTTGCTCTCCAGATTGCTCAGAGCCTGGCGCGGCGGCCCGGGCTCGGCGACCGCGTGCGCGCGGCGCTCGGTGTCGTCCGGTCATTTTCGGTCACGGCCATGCCAGCCGGGGTGAAGTTCTCGATCGACGTCGACGCGCAGCGCGGCCGAGGCGACAGCGGCCAACTCGACATCGATCTCTACGAGGTCCTTCTCGAACTGGGCGATGCTGCACACCAGGCGGGCACAGGCGTTGCGCTCTTCTTCGACGAGATGCAATTCGCCGACGGCGACGAGCTGGGCGCCGTACTCGCGGCACTGCACCGGATCGGACAACGTCAGCTGCCGGTGGCAACCGTCTGCGCTGGGTTGCCGCAACTCGCTTCCCGCCTCGTCGAGGCGAGCAGCTATGCCGAGCGGCTCTTCAGCTACCACGAGGTGGGCAGGCTGTCATCCGACGCCGCCTCTGCGGCCCTCACGGTCCCCGCCGAACGCGAGGGCGTGGCGTATGAGCCTGATGCGCTCGCGTACCTGCTCGAGCGCACCGGTCGCTACCCGTTCTTCATTCAGACGTATGGAAAGTACGCGTGGCAGATCGCCCGGAGCTCACCGATCGACATGACCACCGCTCGCGCGGCCGACAGCATCGCCCAGGAGCAGCTCGACAGCGGCTTCCATCGAAGCAGGTGGAATCGCGCAACCCCCGCCGAGCGACGCTACCTCGCGGCGCTGGCCGACCTCGGCGACGGACCACATCCGACGGCAGAGGTCAGTGCGCGACTTGGGCTGACGCAACAGCAGACAGCGGTTCAGCGTCAGAACCTCATCGATGTCAAGGGTCTCCTGTACAGCCCCCAGCGAGGACTGATCGACTTCACCGCGCCCCTGTTCGCCGATTACATTCGGCGCCATCATCCGCTGTCGGACCTGATAGCGACCACCTGACGTCACCGATGCGTCACGATCTTGCGCGGAGTCGGGCCCCGTCAAAATGAAAGGGCTTGCGCAGTCTCGGTGATGATGGAGACGGCGGGAATCGAACCCGCGTCCGCGATCGCGTGCAGGGTGGCGTCTACGAGCGTAGCCGGCGCTCTGATCTCGCCTCCCGCTCGCCTCGCCGGCGGGGTTGCGGGGGGCCAGCTCCATCGGAGGTCCCCGGATCGGCTGGAGCGGGCCTCACCGGGCGAGCCTGCTGTCTGATCCCGGCGCCCCCGCCGCAGGCGAGCGGGAGGCCGAGAGCTCACGGCTTAACTAAATGTCAAGCGGCGAGCGCGTACTCGTGAGAGTCCGCACTTATTTTCTTCCCGGGTGTTTTACGAGGCCGCCCGGGACCTCGACTCGCGACCACCCCCACGAGCCGACCACGTCGAAGCCTGTCGTCCCCGGGGGTTATGTGCACCTCCGAGTATAGGCCGCGACGTCTGAGGCGCAACCAGCCTGACCGGTGGACGGCTCTGATGGCGCAGTACGTCGCGGTCGCTGCTGTGGGCACGGGGGCTCGATCAGCCTGACCGGCGGGCGGCCGTGCTCGCGCCTGCCACAATCCGAGTACGACGCCCATCGATCCCCACGACTGGACCGTGCCAGACCACGAGCTCGGCCTCTGGGACGGCTTGCGCGCGCCGGGTTCGGCGACCGCGCCGCCGGCTTCGGCGACCGCGCCCGCTTCGGCCGCCCCGCCGAGCCTCAGCGACAGCGCCGACGGCGCGCTGGCGCCCGAGCGGCGACCTCCTGCGACCGCCGGCGGCCAGCGGTGGGCGCAAGGCGCCGACGGCGAGTGGCGGCCGGCCGGCCCGGACCGTGGACGGCGACCGTCGTTCCTGCGCCGCCGGCTGGCGCCGCTGGGCGCTGCGCTGGTGGCGCTGGCGGCCAAGATCAAGGCGCTGCTGCTGCTGCTGGGCAACTTCAAGCTGCTGGTGACGGCGGGCTCGATGGCGGTGTCCGTCGCCGCCTACGCGACGATCTGGGGGGTCACGTTCGCGATCGGGTTCGTGGTGCTGCTCCTGGTGCACGAGCTGGGCCACGTGATCGCGCTGCGGCGCGAGGGGATCCGCGCCTCGGCGCCGATGTTCATCCCGTTCTTGGGCGCGGTGATCAGCGCCCGCTCGCTGGGCGACAACGCGCTCGCCGAGGCGCGCGTCGGCCTGGCCGGACCGGTCCTCGGCTCGCTGGGCTCAGGGGTCTGCCTGGTGCTGTGGGCCGCGACCGGACACGACTACTGGCGAGCGCTCGGCTACACGGGCCTGTTCCTGAACCTGTTCAATTTGATGCCGGTCGTGCCGCTCGACGGCGGCCGGGCGATGGCGGCGATGTCGCCTTGGATGTGGCTGGTGGGACTGGCCGGGATCGTGGCGCTCGCGATCCTGTTCCCCAACCCGGTAATCCTGATCATCGCGGTGCTCGCCGCCTACGAAACCTGGCGGCGCATCCAGCGCCGGCGCGCCGGCGGCGCCGCCCAGCAGGACTACTACCGGGTCTCCCCCCGAAGCCGCCTGCTCGTGGCCGTCGTCTACCTGGGGCTGATCGCCGCGCTCGCGGTCGGCATGCACCTGTCGCACCTGCCGCGCACACTCGGCTGAAGCGCCGACAACCGGGCCGGGGCACGTGGCCCGATCCGCGCCGGGCGCCGGACGCCTTGCCTCGCCGGTCGGGGTCACCCGGAACCGCATCGGCGGCCGGCGTCGCGCCAAGACCACGTCGGCGCAGCGCCAAGACCGCATCGGCGGCCGGCGTCGCGCCAAGGTCGCATCAGCGGCCGGCGTCGCGCAGCTCGCGCGCCACGTCGCGCGCCATGTCGCGCGCTCGCATCGCCTCGCGCTTGTCGTAGAGGTCCTTGCCCTTGGCCAGCGCCAGCTGCACCTTCGCCCGCGAGCGCGGGCCGGAGAAGTAGATCCGGGTCGGGACGAGCGTCAGGCCGCGCTCGCGCGTGCGGCCGGCCAGCCGGTCGATCTCGGACCGGTGCAGGAGCAGCTTGCGCGGGCGCTCCGGGTCATGGTTGGCGCGCGTGGCGGGCCCGTAGGGCGCGATGTAGGCGCCGACCAGCCACACCTCGCCGTCGCGGATCTGCGCGTAGGCGTCCTTGAGCTGTGCCTTGCCCTCGCGCAGCGACTTGACCTCGGTGCCCGTCAGGACGATCCCGCACTCGAAGCGCTCCAGCAGGTTGTAGCGGTGCGAGGCCTGCCGGTTGGTCGCCACGTCGCCCGCGGCCGCCTTGCGTTTTCTTGCCTTGGCCATGATCCTCCTGTCGCCTGCCGGGCCAGCGGTCCCGGCGGGCGCCGTGCTGTCACTCTCGGCCGTGCGCCGGGAGCAGGTCCACCCTACCCCGTGGCGCATCGATCCGCCCCACGCGCACCCTGATCGGGTCGCCCAGGCGGATCGCGCCCCCGTTGCGCGCGCCGACCAGGATCGTGCCCTGCTCGTTGAGCTCCCACCAGTCTCCGCGCAGCCGCCGCACCGGCAGAAGGCCCTCGTAGCGCAGATCCTCGCCAAACGCCACGAACGCGCCCGCGCCGATCAGCCCCACAACCTCGCCCTCCATCTCAGCCTCGCCCTCGCGCGCGCCACCGAGCTCGCGCTCGAGCAGAAAGCAGCGGGCGACGTCGTCCGCGTCTCGCTCGATCGCCATCGCCTGGCGCTCGCGCTCGGAGCACCAGGGGCCGGACGCGGCCACGCGCGCCGCGTCCGGCGGCGGCTCGGAGGCGATCGCCGACAGCACGCCGCGGTGGCAGACGATGTCCGGGTAGCGGCGGATCGGAGAGGTGAAGTGGCAGTAGGAGGCCAGCGCCAGGCCCGCGTGCCCGAGGTTCAGGTGGTCATAGCGCGCCTGCTCCAGCGAGCGCAGGACCAAGCTCGTAAGCGCCCGCGAGCCGTGTCCGGCACGGCGGGCCCAGTCGGCGACGAGCTCGGACGCCCTCGCGGCCAGCTCGGCCGCCTGCTGGGGTGTGAGGTGCCCCTTGGGCACCGGCGGCGTCGGGACCTCCAGGGACGCCAGCTGGTCGATCAGCCGCTGCACGGCGGGTGGGCTCGGACGCTCGTGGACACGGTAGAGCGTCGGTATGCGCCGCGCCGCCAGCAGGCGCGCCACCTGCTCGTTCGCGGCGATCATCAGCCGCTCGATCAGCCGGTGCGACTCGGTCTGCTCGGCCAGCCGGGCGGCGACCACGTTGCCAGCCGCGTCGAACGTGAACTCCGTCTCGGCCGAGTCGATCACCATCCCCGTGCGGGTCGGGCGCCCCTCGACCGGCGAGGGGCGTGCGCGCAGCGCGGCAGCGGCGGCACGGGCGGCTCTGAGGGCCTCCCCCCAGGGGTCCTCGGCAAGCTCCCGGCCGGCGAAGATCCGGTCCACGCGGTCGTAGTCCAGGCGCTGATCGGAGCGGATCACCGACCTGTAAAGCGAGCAGGAGCGCACGCCGCCCTCGGCGATCACCAGCTCAGCTGACATCGTCAGGCGAGGCTCGCCCGGCACGAGCGAGCATGCGCCGGCCGACAGGGCCTCCGGGAGCATCGGCTCAACCGCGCCCGGCACGTACACGCTCGTCGCGCGCCGCTGCGCCTCCCTGTCCAGCGCCGAGCCGGATGCGACGTGCGCGCAGACGTCGGCGATGTGCACCCATACGCGCCAGCCTCCCCCCTCGATCGCCTCGGCCGATACGGCGTCGTCGAAGTCGCGCGCCCCGACCGGGTCGATCGTGAACGTGGGCAGCTCCCGCAGGTCCCGGCGCCCGTCGCCGACATCGCCGGGGGGCGACTGCGCCGCACGGGCGGCCTCGCGCTCCACCAGGGGGTCGAAGCCCCGCCTGAGGCCGCGGTCGAGCATCAGCGCCTCGATCACGTCCCGGGCGTTGTCCGGTCGGCCCAGGCGGCGCACGATCTCCGGGCGCCCAGCGGAGCGGCGGCCCCCGGCGGCGGCCGACGGACGAGCGCCGCGCAACAGCACCAGATCCCCGACATTGGCGCCGCGGGCGCGGGTGACCGTCAGCCTTGGGCCGGGGCCGAAGAAGGGCTCGGCGACCAGGAAGCGCCCTTGCTTGGACAGCAGCGCGACCCGGCCCTCCCCGGCCCGCGTGGGAGCCGTCGCGGTGCGCGCGCTCACCGAGGCGTCGCCGCCACGGCGCTCACCGGATCCCTCGCAGCGGCGCTCACCGGAGCTTCGCCACGACGGTGCGCTCGGCGACCAGCAGCGCGGTGTCCACGCGCGAGGTGGGCTTCGTGTAGGCGTAGACCTGCGGCTTGATCCCCGGGCCCCTGGCGACCCCGCCGCCGCCGAGGTTCTGCCCGTCCGGCGTGTAGAACTCCCCGACGGTGAAGTCGAGCGCGCCGCCGTTGGGCAGCGGCTCTATCTCCTGAAAGACGCCCTTGCCGTAGGTGTGCGTGCCGACCACGGTCGCGCGGCCGTGCTGCTCGAGCGCGGCCGTGACGATCTCCGCCGAGGAGGCCGTCCCCGAGTCGACCAGGACGACCATCGGCTGGGTGGCGGCGATCGCGTCCCCCTTGGCGAGGTACACCTCGCGCGGCTGAGCACGTCCGGCGGTGGTCACGATCGTGCCGCTGGGGATGAACACGCTCGCGACGTTGACGGCCTCCTGCAGCAGGCCGCCGCCGTTGCCTCGCAGATCCAGGATCAGCGCCCGCGCTCCCTTGGCCAGCACGTCTCGCACCTGCTGGCGGACCTCGGCGCCCGACCCCTGCGTGAAGCTGGTCAGCTGCACGTAGCCGATCCGCACGTGGTGGTAGACGAGGATGCGGCTGTCGGCGACGGGGACCGAGATCTCCGCCCGGCGGAGCGTGACCGTGCGCCTCGCGCGGCCGCGCGCGATCGTCAGCGTCACCGGGGTGCCCGGCCGCCCGCGGATCAGTGAGGCCGAGACGGAAACGGGACGGCCCGCCAGCGAGGTCGAGCCAACGGCCACGATCAGGTCTCCCGGGACGATCCCCGCGTGCGCCGCCGGCGAGCCGGGGAACACCTCCTGCACCAGAAGGCCGCGGCGCTCGACGACGATCTCGACGCCGATGCCGCTGAGATGGGGGTTGTCGAAGCTGGCGAAGGCCCTGTACTCGGCTGGGTCGTAGTAGTGCGAGTAGGGGTCGTGCAGGCTCGCCACCGCCGCCTGCAACCCGGCGTTGACCAGCGCCGCGCGGTCGACCGGACGGTAGTAGTCGCGCTGAAGCAGCCCGAGCACGTCGTCGATCAGCCGGTCCTGGGAGCTGCGAGCGACGAACACGCTGCGAAGCGGCGCCGGCAGCCAGCCCGGGTGGCCTCCAAACCAAAGCCCCACGACCAGCGCGATCAGGGCGACGAGCGCTCTGGCGGTCCATCTGCGGCGTGGGGCGTGCGGACGCATCTGCCCGACTGAGGGTATCCCGCGCGATCGGGCGCACAGCGCGTCACGCGCAGTGGCGAGCCACCGGCAACCGGGCGCGACGGCCACGCGCCCAGCATGCCTGCCGAAGCGGGACCGCGGTGCGCCCAATCCAGCGCGACGCGCCCTTGCGCCGAACCCGGCGCGTCGGTCAGACGCGCAGGAAGCGGCGCAGCGACAGCCCCGAGCCGACCGCCGAAACGAGGATCCCGGTGCCGATCAGCACCACCACGAGCGCCGGGAACGGGATCGTGTGCGGCGCGGCGATCAGCGTCCAGTCGTGGGCGAGCGGATCCAGCAGCGCCACCTTGGCCGCGCCGAGGATCGCGAGCGCCAGGACGGCGCCGGCGGCACCCACGACCACCCCCTCGATCACGAACGGCCAGCGGATGAACCAGTCGGTGGCGCCGACGAGCTTCATCACCTCGACCTCGCGGCGGCGGGCGTACAGCGACAGGCGGATCGTGTTGGCGATCAGCAGCACCGAGGCGATCACCAGCAGCACGGTCAGGCCGGCGGCCGTGATCGTCACGAGGTCCGTGACCTCGAGGATCTTGCGCGTGTCCGTGCGGCTGTTGGAGATCGACTGGATCGCCGGGTCGAGCATCCGCGTGGCGCCCCCGCCGGCGGGCGGGGTCAGCTCGCCGCGCACGAGCAGCACGTTGGACGGGTTGTCGGGGATCACGTGGAAGGTGTCGGGCAGCGGGTTTGAGCCAAGCAGCTGGTACGCCGCGGGGTCGAGCTTGGACTGCTGCTCGTAGGCCTGCCACTTTGAGACGTAGATCACACGGCGCACGTGCGGCAGCGCCAGAAGCTCCCGGCGCACGCGCGCCACCTCGGCCGCGGTGGCGTTGGTGTTGAGGAACACGTCCACCTCGACGCGGCTGCGCACGCTGTCGGCCGCGCCGTTGGTCGCCTGCACGATCGGGATGAACACGCCCAGCACGAGCAGCGTGACCAGCACCGTCGCCAGCGCCGCAAAGCTCGGGGCCGCGCTTCGGCGCGTCGCGCGGAGCGCCTCCTTGAGGAAGAACCCGAAGCGCATCTATTCAAGCCCCGGCGGCCGGCCGGCGGGCGCTCGCAGCCGCCGCGCCAGATCGCGGGTGGTCTCATCGCTCGTGTACAGGCCTGCCGCCTCGTCGCGCACCAGGCGCCCGTCGGCGAGCTCCAGCACGCGCCGGCGCATCTTGTCGACCATCGCCTGGTCGTGGGTGGCGACCAGGACGGTCGTGCCCGTGCGGTTGATCCGGTACAGGAGGCGCATGATGTCGATCGACGTCTCCGGATCGAGGTTGCCCGTCGGCTCGTCCGCCAGCAGCAGGGGCGGGTGGTTGACGAACGCGCGCGCGACCGAGACCCGTTGCTGCTCGCCGCCGGAGAGCTGGTGCGGGTAGTTGTGCAGCTTGGTCGAGAGGCCGGTGAGGCGCAGGATGTCGGGCACCTTGGCGCGAATCTCCTTCCTGGTGCCGCCGGTTACCTGCAGCGCGTAGGCGACGTTGTCATAGACGGTGCGGTTGGGCAGGAGCTTGAAGTCCTGGAAGACCACGCCGATGTTGCGCCGGAAGTAGGGCACGCGGCGACGGCCGATGTCGGCCAGGTCGCGACCCGCGACGCGGATCGTGCCGCTCGTGGGCTCAAGCTCCTTGATCAGCAGCCGCATGACCGTCGACTTGCCCGAGCCGGTCGCACCGACGAGGAACACGAACTCTCCGCGCTCGATCGAGAACGTGACGTGATCCAGGCCGACATCGCCGGCGTAGAGCTTGGAGACCCCCCGGAACTCGATCACCTTGCGCCCAGACGAGGGCGCCGGGGAGGGGTGTGGATGACGGGCGGCGGCGCTCGCGCGGCGGGCGCGCAGGCCTGTGGATATGTCGGCGGGGCTGGCCATTGGTCGGCCAGGGTAGCGTCACAGGCGGTCGGCGGGGAGCCACGCCGGCGGCGTGCAACGGGGTTTGCACCCCCGCTGCGCGGCGCCGACCGGTCCGGTCCGGCGCGCCCAGCCGCCCGATCCGGCGCGCCCAGCCGCCCGATCCGGAGCGCCCAGCCGCCCGATCCGGAGCGCCGACCCGTCCGATCCGGAGCGGCGATCCGGAGTGCCGACCCGGTCCGGTCCGACCCATCACAGGCACACGACCGCCGCAGCGGCAGCCCCGACCCGAGGGCCTTCCTGCGGGCGACCGGCTCGCGCACGCAATGCGGCCAGCGGGTCGCACCCGCAGTCCCGGCCGGATAGCTTCGCGCGCCGGCCGCGAGCGGCGCTACCGTGTCGGCGGGGATGGCGACGATCTCACCACGGACGCTGGGAAACGGCCTGCGCCTGTACCGGATCCCCGTGCCGGGCACGCGGGCGGTGACGATCCTCCTCGCCTTCGACGCGGGCGCGCGCACCGAGCGCCCGCAGGAGAACGGGATGGCCCACTTCCTGGAGCATCTGGTGTTCAAGGGCGGCGAGAAGTACCCGACCTACCGCGACGTGAACGAGACAGCCGAGGGGATCGGCGCCGTGCTGAACGCCTACACCAGCCACGATCTGGTGGCCTTCCACATCACCGCGCGCGCGCAGCGGGGCCTGGAGGCGGCCGACCTGCTGACCGACTTCGTCGCCAGGCCGCGACTCGACGCCGAGGAGCTCGACCGCGAGCGGGGCGTCGTCGTCCAGGAGATCGCCCGCGCCCAGGACCAGCCCGCCACCCAGGCCGAGCACCTGATCGACGAGGCCGTGTTCGGCGAGCATCCGCTCGGACGCCCCGTTCTGGGAACCGTCGAGCATCTGCGCGACACGTTCACGCGCGAGTCGATTCTCGCCTTTCGCGCGCGACGCTGGTCGCCGGCGACGGCGGCTGCGTTCGTGGTCGGCAACCTGCAGGCGCTCGAGGGCGGGGAGCTGGACGAGCTGTTCGAACGGCTCGAGGCGACTCCCCGGCCCGAGCCCTATGACCCCGCGCCCGAGGAGCAGGCCCGGGTCCTGGTGCGCGAGCGCGACTCAAACCAGTCGCACCTGCGCATCTCCTACCGCCCGTCGATCGACGTCTCAAGCCCGCGCCAGCGCGCCGCGCTCACCGTCTACGCGACGCTCCTGGGCGGCTCGATGGGCAGCCGCCTGTTCGATGAGATCCGCGAGCAGCGCGGCCTCGCCTACGCGGTCAGCGCCTTCCCGCACGCCTACTCCGACACGGCGGTGCTGCAGCTGTCCGCCGGGCTGCAGTCCGACAAGCTCGCCGAGGCGCACCGGCGCATGCGGGAGATCGTCGACGAGCTGCGCGAGCACGGGCCCAGGGAGGCGGAGGTGGAGCGCGCACGGGCCTACGCGGCGGGGGCCCGCACGCTCGCGTTCGAGAACACCGGCGCGGTCGCCCGTCACGCCGCGCAGCAGACGATCGTCTTCGGCGAACAGCCGGATGTGGACGCCGCGATCGAGCTGCTTGACTCGGTGACCTTCGAGGAGGTGCGCGAGGTGGCCGCCGGGATCGCGGAGCTGCCGGCGGTCGCCTGCGTGGGACCGCACACCGTGGCCGATCTGGAGGCGATCTGAGCCGACGAGTCGCCGCCGTCGCGGCGCTTGCCGCGGCGCTCGCCGCGGTGGCGGTGGTGCTGTCCCGGCCCCGGCCGGGCGCGGGGCCGGCCGCGGCGGCCGGGCAGGCGTCGGCAGCGCGTCAGCCGCCGGTCGGCGCGCCGGCCGGCTCCGACGGGACCTCCACGGTCGCCATCCGCCACGACACGCGCCAGCCACCGCCTCGCGCCACCACGAGGCTGGACAGCGAGCTCGCGCGTCAGCTGACGGCGGCTGGGCCGCGGTCTGGCGCGCTCGTGGTCGATCTCAGCTCGGGCGCCACCCTGTTTGCGCTGCGCGCCGCTGTCGCGCGGGCACCGGCGTCGGTGGAGAAGCTGTGGACCTCGGTGGCCGCCCTGCGCCTGCTGGGCCCCGGAGCGCGCCTGCACACCTCCCTGCTTGGGACCGGCGAGCAGCGGGGCGACGTGTGGGTGGGCAACCTCTATCTGCGCGGCGGCGGCGACCCGACGTTCAGCGACACGACCTTCGACCGGGTCTGGTACGGCGGCGCCGGCCCAACCTCGACCGAGCTTGCCGACATGCTCGCCGCGCGCGGCATCCGCAGGGTCACCGGGCTGCTGTTCGCCGACGAGTCGCTGTTTGACCGCCGCCGGGGCGGCCTGCTGACCAACCAGCTGCCGGACCTGCCCGACCTGGGCGGCCAGCTGAGCGCGCTCGTCTACGACCACGGCGCCACGGCGCGCCACTACAACCCCGCCACGTTCGCGGCCCACGAGCTGGCGCTGACGCTGCGCGCCACCGGCGTGCGGGTCACCGCCTCAGACCACGACGCCGTGACCCCCGGCGGCGCGCGCCCGCTGGCCTCGGTCAGCTCGCCGCCGCTTGAGACGATCCTGCGGCTGATGAACGTGCCGTCCGACGACCTGTTCGCCGAGATGCTCGCCAAGCTGATGGGGGCGCTGTTCGGTCGCGGTGGCACGATCGCCTCCGGCGCGCAGGTGATCTCGAGGACGATCGCGGCCGACTACGGCCTGCGGCCGCTGATCCTCGACGGCTCCGGGCTCTCGCCGTCGGACCGCAGCTCACCGCGTCAGGTCGTCTCCCTGCTGCGCGACCTGTGGGGCACAGCGGTCGGCCGCGAGCTGAGGGCTTCGCTTCCGGTCGTCGGACGCGAGGGGACCGTGCAGGGGATCGCGCTGCGCACCGCCGCGGCGGGCAACTGCCAAGCGAAGACCGGCACGCTGAACTACGTGACCAACCTGGCGGGCTACTGCGCCGTGCCGGGGCACGCCCCGGTCGCGTTTGCGATCTTCATCGACGGCCCCGACAATGCGACCGCGATAACGATCGAGGGCCGCATGATCGCCGCCATCGCACGCGGTTGACGCTTGGCGCCGGCAAAGGTGAGAATCGGGCTGTGGAGCTCGACAGCGCGCTGCACCCCGCCGAGCTGCGGCGCTACCTGAACCGCATCGGCGATCGCTGGCCGCTGCGCACCGCGATCCTCGCCGGCGCCCGGGTCGACGACGTCCGCGGGGCGCCGCCCCAGCGCGAGCGCGGCCCCGAGTACGTCGTGCTGCTGATCTCCGCGGCGTTTGAGGGGATGCCGTGGCTGGAGCGCGTCTACCAGGCCACCTCGCTGTGGGACGGGCTGGAGATGGGAGACGTCGCAGACGTGCACTGCTACACGCCCGCGGAGTTCGAGCGAAAGCGCGCGACCACGCCGCGCGTGCGCGCCGCCGTCGAGCGGGGCCTGCTGCTCTTCCACGACACCGGCGATTGCAGCGACCGTGAGGACGCCGGCGCAGAGACAACCCGGGCGACCGAACCGACCCCGCCCAGGGTCCACACCGGCGACCGCGACCAACCCCGCCCAGGGACAGTACCCGCGACTGTGACGTACCCGCGACCGTGACGTACCCGCGACTGTGACCAGACCGGCTCACGGACGACACCAGCGCACGCGACCGACCCGCCGAAGGGACAGGCCCGGGGACGGGGACCAAACAGGACCGGCGACGGGGACAGGACCGGCGAGCGACACCTCCAGGACGGCCCGGCCCGTCAGTCGCCTCGGCTAGGCGATCGCCACCATCCGCTGGATCGCCAGCCGCGCCCGGTCGGCGATCGCGTCGGGCACCCTCACCTGCAGACCCCGTCGCGCAGGCAGTCCCGCAGCTTGGGGAGCGTGATCATCTTCATGAAGCGGCATGACGCCGCCTCGTTTGCCGCGATGAACTCCACGTCTGGCGCGGCCCGGCGCAGAGGATGCAGCATGCCGGTCTCCGTCGCGACGATCGCGGTGGGGCGGCCGGCATCCGCGCCGCGCTCGCCAAGCGCGCGGGCATGCGCGAGCATCCCGCCGGTGGAGAGCATGTGCACTCCCTCGGCGGGCACGTCGCCGGCCGCGACGTACTCCATCACGCTCGTGGCGCATCCGCACTCGGGATGGATCAGCATCTCGGCGTCGGGATGCGCCTCCCTCAGCGCGGCGATGTCACCGGGCCGGATGCCCGCGTGGACGTGGCACTCCCCGTCCCAGACGTGCATCGGCCGCCCGAGCGTGCGCTCCACGTAGCGGCCGAGGAACATGTCCGGGCCGAACAGGATCTCGACGTCCTCGCCATGCTCGGCGATGATCCGCCGGACGACCTGCACCGCGTTGGCCGACGTGCAGCAGTAGTCGCTCTCGGCCTTGACCTCGGCGGAGGTGTTGACGTACATCACGACGATCGCGCCCGGGTGGCGGGCCTTCCAGTCGCGCAGCTGCTGCGCGGTGATCGAGTCCGCCAGCGAGCAGCCGGCGTCCGCGTCGGGGATCAGCACGCGCTTTTCAGGGCACAGGATCGATGCGGTCTCGGCCATGAAGTGCACGCCGCAGAAGACGATCGTCTGCGCGCTGGCCGCCGCGGCGCGCTGGGAGAGGCCCAGCGAATCGCCTACGTAGTCGGCGATCTCCTGGATCTCGGGCAGCTGGTAGTTGTGCGCGAGAATCACGGCGTCGCGTTCGCGTGCCAGCTCGCGCACCTCGCGCTGCAGCGCGGGGATGTTCTCGAGCAGCAGGGGCGCCCCTGAGGCTGGGGCCAGCGGAAGGTTCATTGCAGCGGGGTGAGGATCAACGAGAGGTCCAGCGCCGGCGCGCTGTGAGTCAGCGCACCCATCGACACGAAGTCTACGCCGGTCTCGGCCACCGCCCGGACCGAGTCGAGCGTCACGCCGCCGCTTGCCTCAAGCCGGGCCCGCCCGGCGACCTGGGCGACCGCACGGCGCAGCTGTGCCGGGTCCATGTTGTCCAACAGCAACCAGTCCGCGCCCGCCGCGAGCGCCTCCTGGATCTCCGCTTCGGTTCGGCACTCGACCTCCAGCGTCAGCTGCGGCGCGTGCGCGCGCGCCGCGCGCACGGCGGCGCCGACGCCGCCCGCGATGGCCGCGTGGTTCTCCTTGATCAGGATCGCGTCGAACAGGCCGGCGCGGTGGTTGGTGGCGCCCCCGGCCGCGACGGCCTCCTTCTCGAGGGCTCGAAGCCCGGGCGTCGTCTTGCGGGTGTCGAGCACGACCGCTCCGGTGCCGCGCACCGCGGCGGCAGCCCGGGCGGCCATCGTCGCCACGCCGGACAGCCGCGCGAGCAGGTTCAACGCGGTCCGCTCCGCCGAGAGCAGCGCTCGAGCGCTGCCCTCGACGGCCAGCACCGGGCCAGACTCGCGCCACACCCCCTCCGTCACCTCGCGCTCGAAGCGGGCCGCCGCGTCCAGCGCGCGGAACGCCTGCTCGGCGGCGTCCAGGCCGAAGATCACTCCGGGCCGCTTCTGGGTGATCACCGCGCGGGCGCGGGCGCGCTCGGGCACGGTGGCCTCGGTGGTTACGTCGCCGGATCCGATGTCCTCGGCCAGGGCCCGTGCGACCAGCTGCTGCAGCTTGAGTGGATCCACGCCGGCGGAGGATACGTGCGCGACCCCGGCACCAGACCGCGACGCCAAACCGCGGGGCCAGACCGCGGGGCCAGACCGCGGGGCCGGACCGCGGCGCCATACCGCGGCGCAAACCGTGGGGCGCCCGGCTGCGCGGCCGGCCCAGACCCACGCCTTGCCGCTCAGCCCGCGTCGGCGGCCGAGGCCTGGGCCGACAGGGCGCCGGCCGGCACGCTGTCCTGCGCCAGCACGCGCACGGTGCGGAACGTCGGGTCCGCCGCCCCGTGCAGACGAGCGCCCGCAGCGGTCAGCGCGCGCAGGTACTCGACGACCTCGGAGGTCACAAGCTCGCCGGGCAGGAGCGTGGGGACCCCCGGCGGGTAGCCCGCGATCGACTCGCAGGAGATGCGCCCGATCGCCTGCTCCACCGCAACGGTCTCGCCGCGGCCCAGAAAGGCGTCGCGGATCGGCACCACCGAGCGGTGGTCGACGTCGACGCTGGGCGCGGCGATCATCGCTCCCGCGCCGGGCCGCGAGAGCTCGCGCACGGCCTCGGCGAAGTCGTGGGCGAAGCGCTCGAGCGGCTCCACCGGCTGGCCCATGCCCAGCACCAGCACGAGCGTGGCGTGCGTGGCCAGCTCCACGTAGATGTCGTAGCCGGCGCGCAGCTCGGCCGCCAGCTCATATCCCGTGCAGCCCGTGCCGCGCACGTCGATCACCAGCCGCAGCGGGTCCCAGCCGGCGATCCCCGGCCTGCCGACCATCCCCTCGCCGACGACCTGGCAGCCGGGGATGCGGGCGATCGCCTCACGCGCGCGGGCGGAGGCCGCGATCGTTCGGTCAAGCAGCGCCTCCCCGTGGGTGCCCAGCTGGCGGCGGGCGCTGTCAAGGGAGGCCAGCAGCAGCGAGTTGGGGCTGGTGGAGCGCACCAGGCGGACGCATCGCGCCACCTCGGCCGGGTCCACCAGGCCGTCGCGCGCGACGTGGAGCATCGCCGACTGGGTCATGCTGCCGACGATCTTGTGCGTCGAGGTCAGCACCGCGTCGGCGCCCAGCGCCAGCGGCGAGGCGGGCAGCGCCGGGTGAAAGCCGAAGTGCGACCCCCATGCGCAGTCGACCACGAGCGCCACGCCCGCGGCATGCGCCACCTCGACGCAGCCGCGCACGTCGGCCGCCATCCCGTAGTAGGTCGGGGAGACGATGAACGCGGCGCTGACCTCCGGGTTGCGCGCGAGCGCGGCCTCGAGCGCCTCGGGGGTCACGCCGTGCGCCATCCCCAGCTCCGAGTCGTACTCCGGTGAGACGAAGCTGGCCATCCCGCCGCTGAGCACCAGCCCATCGACCACGCTGGCGTGCGAGTTTCGCTGCACGAGCACGTGCTGCCCGGGCTTGGCCAGCGCCAGGCACAGCGCATGGTTGCCCTGCGTGGCGCCGTTGGTCAAAAACCATGTCTGCCCCGCGCCGTAGACGACCGCCGCAAGCTGCTCGGCGCGCTGGTAGGGGGTCGGCGCCGGCCCCGTGTCGATCCCCTCGATGTCCTGGCAGATGTCCAGCGCCAGCGCGCGCTCGCCGATCGCCGAGCGCAGCCCCGGGTCGGCGCCCGGGCCGCCCTTGTGCCCCGGGACGTGGAAGCGGACCGAGCCGCGCGATCCGTAGGAGATGACCGCATCCAGGTAGGGCGCGGTCGGCAGCTCCCGCGGGCGCCGGCGCTCGCTCATGCGCGCGCACCCCCCCGGCGCTCGCCGGTGCGAGCGCGGTCGCGGCGTGCGGCCTCCTGCAGCAGGTAGCTGCGCACGAACCCGTCAAGGTCGCCGTCCAGGACACGGTTGGCGTCGCCCATCTCGTGGTCGGTCCGGTGGTCCTTGACCATCGTGTAGGGGTGCAGCACATAGGAGCGGATCTGCGAGCCGAAGTTGACGTCCTGGGCCTCGCCGCGCTCGCGCGCGATCTCCTCGCGCCTGCGCCGCTCCTCCAGCTCGGCCAGGCGCGAGCGCAGCATCGCCATCGCCTCCGCCTTGTTGGAGGACTGGGAGCGCTCGTTCTGGCACTGCACCACGATCCCGGTCGGACGGTGGGTGATGCGCACCGCGGAGTCGGTCTTGTTGACGTGCTGGCCCCCGGCGCCGGAGGCGCGGTAGGTGTCAATCTGCAGGTCGTCCTCGTCGATCTCGATCTCGCCCGTCTCCTCCACCACCGGCGAGACCTCAACCCCGGCAAAGCTGGTCTGGCGGCGGTTGGCCGAGTCGAACGGCGACAGGCGCACCAGCCGGTGGACGCCCTTCTCGGCGCTGTAGAGCCCGTAGGCGTTCTCGCCCCGCACGCGGAAGGTGGCCGACTTGATGCCGGCCTCCTCCCCCGGGGAGACCTCCAGCAGCTCCACCTGAAAGCCGCGGCGCTCGGCCCAGCGCATCTCCATCCGCAGCACCATCTCGGCCCAGTCCTGCGCATCGGTGCCCCCGGCGCCGGCGTTGACGGTCACGAGCGCGTCCCCCTGGTCGTAGCGGCCGGAGAACAGACGCTCCTCCTCCAGCTCATCGAGCCGGCGCTGGACGCTTGCGATCTGCTCCTGAAGCTCGCCCGCCAGCTCCGGGTCCTCCTCGGCCAGCTCAGCCAGCGGCTCCAGGTCCTCGACGTCGCTCTCAAGCGCTCGGAAGGCCGCAAGCCGGCGGCTTGCGCGCGCATGCTCGGCGGTGACCGACGCGGCGTGCTCGGTGTCGTCCCAAAAGCCGGGTCGCCCCATCTCCTGCTCCAGCGCTTGGACGCGCTGGCCCAGCTCGGCTGGGTCAAAGATAGTCCGCGAGCAGCTTCAGCTGGCCGCGGATCGCCGCGAGGCGCTGGGGCAGCGACTCTGAGGGTGCGGTGGCCATCGACGCCGACACTAGCAAGCGCGAGGCGTGCGCGGATATCGTTGCGCCATGGCCACTCTCAACGATCCCGGGGTCCGTGAGCTGCTGGAGGCCCCCAACCACGCCGTCGTCTCGACGCTCAACCCGGACGGGTCGGTCCTGAGCGTGCTGGCCTGGATCGGCCTGGAGGACGGGGAGCTTGCGGTCAACAGCGCGGTCGGCCGCCGCTGGCCGTCCAACCTCGATCGCGACGGGCGGATCACCGTGCTCGTGCACCCGCCGGACAACCCCTACGAGTACGTGGAGGTCCGTGGCACGGCGCGCGGCACCGAGGCCGACGCCGACGCGCACATCGACCGGCTGGCGAAGAAGTACCTTGGCCAGGACCGCTACCCGTTCAGGGCGCCCGGCGAGGTGCGACGCAAGTACGTGATCACCCCGACGCACATCCGCCACCAGCGGCAGGGCTGAGCGGCCGCTCCGGGGCGCGGATCCGGCCGCCCGGGGCGCGGATCCGGCTGGGACGCCCGGGCTGATCCGGCTGGGCCGCTCTGAGGGTGGCTCCAGCTCGGACGCTGCGAGCGGCTTCGGCTGGAACGCTACGGGGCGGCTTCGGCTGGGAGGCAGCGGGGCCTTCCAATCGCCCGGCACGGGAGGCTGCCTAGGCGCCCGAGACCGCGGGCGACCGCGGCGCGCGCGGCAGCCGGCGCCCACACGGGCACCGGCGCCCTCAGGCGCCGTGGCACTTCTTGAACTTGCGACCGCTGCCGCACCAGCAGGGGTCGTTTCGCCCGATCTGCTCGGACTGCTGCACCCGACGCTGCTGGACGGGGGCCGGCTGCTCCTGCTGGAGCACCCCCGCCGCGGGCGGGACCGGGCCCGGCGCGTATCCCGCGCCCGCGGCCGCGGCGAGCGCCATCGCGCCCGCCGGGGCGCCGGCGCCGCCGGAGTAGGTGACCCGCCCGCCTCCGGTGGCCGAGCTCTGGGCGGCGCTCGGGCGGCTGCGGCGGGCGCCGGGCGGCGGGATCGGCATCCCGTTCTCGTCGTGGATGGCGACCTGGACGTGGAAGATCAGCCGCGCGAAGTCGTACCAGATGCTGTTCATCAGCTCGCCGAATAGCTCGAAGGCCTCGTTCTTGTAGGCCACCAGCGGGTCCATCTGGGCCACCCCGCGCAGCCCGATCCCCTGCTGCAGGTAGTCCATGTCGTACAGGTGCTCCTGCCAGCGGTGGTCGATGATCTCGAGCAGCAGGTAGCGCTCGATCCCGCGCATCAGCTCCTCGCCGAGCTCCGCCTCGCGGCGCTCGTACTGCTCCAGCGCCTCCTCCTGCAGGGCCTCGATCAGCTCCTCCCGGTCGCCCTGCTCCGGGTCGAAGGCCAGCAGCTCGTCGCTGGGCGTGAACACCTCCTGGATGCGGCGCATCAGCCCGTCGACGTCCCAGTCCTCGACGAACTCCCCAACGGTGTACTCGCGCACCAGCCGATCGATCAGCTTGGCGATCTCCTCTCTGGCGGCGTCGCTCATGTCGCGACCCTCGAGGATCTCGTCCCGGTAGGTGTAGATCACCTCGCGCTGCTGGTTGAGCACGTCGTCGTACTCCAGCGTGTGCTTGCGCATGAGGAAGTGCTGCTCCTCGACCTTGCGCTGCGCCTTCTCGATCTGCTTTGAGAGCATCCCGGCCTCGATCGGCTCCTCGTTGCCCTCCTCATCGACCGAGCCCAGCCGGTCCAGGATCTTGTAGATCCGCTCGCCGGCGAACAGCCGCACGAGGTCGTCCTGGGCGGACAGGAAGAAGCGGGATTCACCGGGGTCGCCCTGGCGGCCGGAGCGGCCGCGCAGCTGGTTGTCGATCCGGCGGCTCTCGTGGCGCTCGGTGCCCAGGATGAACAGCCCCCCGGCGGCCAGAACCTGCTCTCGCCGGCGGGCGACCTCCTCCTCGATCGCCGGCAGCACCCGCCGGTAGTGCTCCTCGTAGTCCGGGTCGCCGGGCGAGAGGCCGAGCTTGGCGACCTCCAGGGCCGCCAGGTGCTCGGCGTTTCCGCCCAGCTTGATGTCCACGCCGCGCCCGGCCATGTTGGTGGCGATCGTGACCGCTCCGGGGGCGCCGGCCTCGGCGATGATCTCCCCCTCGCGGGCGGCATGCTCGGGCCTGGCGTTGAGCACCGTGTGCGGGATCCCCCGGCGCTTGAGCCGCTCGGACAGGAGCTCTGAGACCTCAACGGCGATCGTGCCGACCAGCACCGGCTGGCCGGCGGCGTGGCGGCGCTCGATCTCCCGCACGACCGCCGACCACTTCCCGTCCTTGGTCTTGTAGACCTGATCGTTTCGGTCCACGCGGATCATGGGGCGGTTGGTGGGGATCTGGACGACCGGCAGCTTGTAGATCTTCATGAACTCGGTCGCCTCGGTGAGCGCCGTGCCGGTCATGCCCGCGAGCTTGTCGTACATCCGGAAGTAGTTCTGCAGCGTGATCGTCGCGAGCGTCTGGTTCTCCTCCTGCACGCGCACGCCCTCCTTGGCCTCGATCGCCTGGTGCAGGCCCTCAGACCAGCGGCGGCCCTCCAGGATACGACCGGTGAACTCGTCGATGATCTTCACCTCGCCGTCGATGACCGCGTAGTCGACGTCGCGCTTGTACAGCGACTGTGCCTTGAGCGCCTGGATCAGGTGGTTGACGAGGTGGCCGTTCTCGGCCCGGTAGAGGTGGTCGATGCCAAGGAAGCGCTCGGCCTTGGCGACCCCGCGCTCGGTGATCGACACGGTCTTGTGCTTCTCGTCGAACTCGTAGTCGAAGTCGGCGACGTACTCGCGACGGGAGCGCGGGTCCATCCCCTCTGGGGTCTTGCCGGGCACCATTCGCGGCGCCAGCCTGGCGAACTGGACGTAGAGCTCCGCGGCCTGCTCGGGCGCGCCGGAGATGATCAGCGGCGTGCGCGCCTCGTCGATCAGGATGTTGTCCACCTCGTCGACGATCGCGTAGGCGTGGTACGCCGAGCCGCCGTCGGCGGGCTTGGGCCGGCCGCCGTTCTGGACCTTCTCCTCAAGCGACTTGGCCATGTTGTCACGCAGGTAGTCGAAGCCGAACTCGGAGTTGGTCCCGTAGGTCACGTCGGCCGCGTACGCCGCGCGCTTCTCCTCGTAGGGCTGCATGTTCTGCAGCACCCCGACGCTGACGCCGAGCATGTCGTAGATCGGCTTCATCCACATCGCATCGCGGCGCGCGAGGTAGTCGTTGACGGTCACCACGTGCACGCCGCGCCCGCCGAGGCTGTTGAGCACGACCGCGAGCGTGGCGGTCAGCGTCTTGCCCTCGCCGGTCTTCATCTCGGCGATCGCGCCGTCGTGCAGGACCATTCCGCCGATCAGCTGCACGTCGAAATGGCGCATCCCCATCGCGCGGCGGCCCGCCTCGCGCACCAGCGCAAAGCACTCGAACAGCAGGTCATCCAGCGGCTCGCCGTTGCGCGCGCGGGTGCGGAGGTCGTCGGCCAGCTCCCGCAGCTCGGCGTCGGTGGACGCCTCCATCTCGGGCTCGTAGGCGTTGATCCGCGCGACGCGCTGCTCGTAGCCCTTGAACTTCTTGGCCTCGCCGATGCGAAGCGCGCGGTCCAGGAAGGACATGGGCTCAGGGTAGCGCGGGCGGGGCGAGCGGCCGGCCGGGCACGACGGCCGCCAGCGGGCCTTGCGGCGGGCGCCAGCCGTGCGGCGAAGCGGCCCCGGGAGGCGGCGGGCGTGCCGCGGGCACGGGCTGCTCGCGGGCGCCGGTCAGGCCGCGGGCGCCGGGCGCGGCGCCTCCGGGGACGTCAGATCCCGCGGGCCCAGCTCGGCGGCCGCCAGCCGAGCCTCCCGGCGGCGGCGGCGCTTGTCCCGGTGGCGCTTGACCTGCACGGCCAGCTCGTCGGCGCACATGTTGATCGAGTGCAGAAGATCCCCCGATGCGTCGCGCGCGCGCAGGGTGACCCCCTTGAGGTGCAGCGTCACCTCGGCCACCATCCGGTCGGAGATCGCCGGATTGCGCTCTTCGGAGAGCTCCACCTCAAGCTCGGCCAGCTCTGAGACCTGGCGTCCCACCTTGCCGAAGCGCTTGGCGACGTGCTCCCTCACGGCGTCCGTGACGTGGACGTTGCGCCCCTTGACCTGGATCCGCATCGATCGACCTCCCGACTGCGTGGGACTGATCCGATATGTGCAATCGAGGTTAGTCCTGGGGGCGGCGTTTGTCGAGCCGCCCGGCCCCGGCCACGCTCCCGCCCCGGCGCGCGACAATGCGCACCGTGGACCGCTACGTCTCCCCGACGATCTCCTGGTCGCCCGAGCCGTCGGTGCTCGTCGGCGTGGCGCTGCTGGGGATCCTGTACGGCGTGGCGTGGCGCCACGCGCGGCGGCGCCGGCCCGGCCGGCCTCCGCAGCCGCACCGGCCGGGGGCGGGCCGCCTGACGCTGTTCGCCGCGGGGCTGGCGGCGGTTCTCGCCGCGCTGGTCTCGCCGATCGACTCGCTGTCGGATCAGCTGCTCGTGATCCACATGGTCCAGCACGTGCTGCTTTTGGACATCGCGCCGATCCTGCTGATCCTGGGCCTCAACAAGGTGCTGCTGAGGCCGGTCACGCGGCGCGTGCAGGCGCTCGAGCGCCGCGCTGGGGTGCTGGGCCATCCGGCGTTCGCGGCGGCCGCCTACGTGATCGTGCTGTGGGCATGGCATGTGCCGGCGATGTACGACCTGGCGCTGCGCCACACCGGGATCCACGCGCTCGAGCACCTCTGCTTCTCGGCCGCCGGGACGCTGTACTGGTGGCATCTGCTGTCGCCGATCAGAAGCCGCCAGCGCCTCACGGGCCTGGGCCCGGTGGCGTACATGGTCTCGACCAAGCTGCTCGTCGGCCTGCTCGGGGTCGTGCTGGCGTTCGCGCCCGCGTCGATCTACCCCTTCTACGCCCACCACCCCCACTACTGGGGGCTGTCGCCAGCCGAGGATCAGTCGATGGCGGGGCTGGTGATGGCGCTTGAGCAGTCGATCGTGATGGGGGTCGCGCTGACGTTCGTGTTCGTGCGCATGCTGTCGGAGTCAGAGCGCGAGGCGCAGCGCCGGGAGCGGCTCGAGCTCGCTTGAGGGCTGGGGCTCGCCTGAGCACCCCACCTGCGGGCCGTCGCAGATGACGGCGCCGGGGGCGCCGCAGCGGTCCGCCGCGGCGCCCCAGGGAGCCTCTCAGCAGGGGGCCTTGTGCGAGATCGTCGCCGTCTGCGTGATCCCGGGGCCGCTCGACGAGGGCAGCGTGGCGGTGAAGCGCTGCGAGTAGGGCCGGGTGTGGCCCTGGCAGGCGACGGACGCAAGCAGCGGGATCGCCTTGCCGTGCACCTTCACGGTCGCGCGCCGCCAGACGAGGTGCTCTGTCTCAAGCGAGCCGGCCAGCCCGCCGGCGGTGCCCAGCGGATAGTCCACGAACGTGGGGATCGGCACGTTGAGCACCAGGTAGCGGCCCTGGCGGCGAAGCGTCGCCTTGTAGGGCCCGACCTGCCCGGTGTGAAGCGCGCCGCCCAGGCACTGGTGCGTGGGGGTGTCGACGAAGAAGAAGACCAGCTGTCCCGGGCCGGCGTTCCAGACGTCAAGCTGCGGGTCGCAGGCCTGGCCGGGCGCCTTGAAGTTGGTGGAGCTACCGAGCGTAGCGGTGATGTAGCCGGTGGCCACCTCGGCGCCCTTGGGGCAGCCGGCGTCGGTCTGCGCGGCGGCGATCTGGTTGGCGGTGCAGGTCGGAAACGCCCTGTTGCCGTTGTTGGCCACGAGGCCGTAGATCCTTGTCTGAAGGTCGGTGAGCACCGCCGTGCGGTTGCCGTCGGTCCCCTTGGCGGTGATGTCCTGCGTGAAGCCGATCGGCACCGGCTTGCGCGGGCTGCCAGCCGCCCTGGTCGTGAACGTGAGCTTGGTCGTGTAGGTGTTGATCGGCGGCTGGCGCCTGGCGGCGTGGCGGGTCCGCGCGTGGCCGGAGGCCAGCGCGGAGCCCGCGAGCGCCATCCCCAGAGCGCCCAGCGCGGTCACGATCAGCGCGATTCTTCGCAAGTGGCTCCTCCTTGTGGTTGTTTGTCCTGCGTGGGCCCGCGGGCTCACGGAAGCGGTTGCAGGTGTGGGAAGCTCTCGGTCTGTCCGGTGGTCAGCTCGCCGAGCGGAGCCTGAGCGGAGCACGGGGGCCCGGCCGGCCTGGAGGTGTAGTAGTACTGCGCCAGCAGTTGCGCGAGAGTTAACACCGTCCCGGTGACCGAAGTTGTGCTCGCCGACAGCGAGGCGCCCAGGCCCGGCAGCGGGTGGGAGGTGCACAGGTAGGAGCCGAACGCGCTCAGGCCCTCCAGCAGGCGGTCATAGCCGCCGGGGTCCATGTAGGGGTTCGAGCGGTTGGTAGACGGCCGGTACGGGTAGGGGGTCAGCACCTCGGGCCCGATCGGGCTTGAGATGCGCAGGTAGTGGGCGGTCCCGCCGTTGCCCGAGGCGGCGATCGCCTGGGTGGTGGCGGCCGAGTTGGCGAAGAAGGCCGCGATCTCGCCCCGGTACGCGTTCGCGTACTCGATCATCGGTACAAGCTGTCCAAGGTAGGGCGTAAGCGCCGACAGAAACGGGATGCTCTCGTTCAAAAACGCCGAGAGCGCCGGGAAGCCGCGCGCCGAGGCGCCCGTCAGCGGACCGAGATCCGAAAGCAGCGAGCGCAGCTCGGGCGCCAGCCGGACGGTGCCCTCCAGCACCGGGGTCAGCTGCGCGGCGGCCGGGCGCAGCTCGTCGACCAGCGGGCGGGCCAGGCGCGCGAACGAGTCAAGGCGGGTGACGGTCAGCCTGGCCTGCGTCAGAAACGACGGGAGCGCGCGCACCGCGTCCGCCAGCTGCGCGTCGCGCGCGGCCGTGGCCGCGAACGTGGCCGCGCCGTTTTTGACCAGGCCGCGCAGCGCCTCCGGCGAGCGCCCGAGCGCGGCGAACACCTGGCCGCCGTAGCGCAGCAGCGCGCTGGTCTGCGCCGCGTCGCGGCGCAGGACCGCCAGCACCGAGTCGACGTCGGTGGCGAACGGGTAGAGGTCCGCGAACGCGGCGTTGAACTGCTCGCCGCGCCCGGTGAGCGCGATCCCCCCCTGCTGCATCCAGGTCTCAAACGCCCTGCGGGTCGCCGGGTCAAGCGCCGAGAGGATCTGGTCAAGCTGCACGGTAGGCGCCACCTGCGCGCGCGGCAGGGTGCCGCCGTCTGGCAGCATCGGGCCGCCCGGCGTTCCCGGGGACAGCTGCACGTAGGTCTCCCCCAGCAGCGTCTTGGCGCGCAGGATGGCGCGCGTGTCGGCCGGCCGCGGCGCGTAGCGCGAGTCGATCTCGATCACGGCGCGGTCAAGCCCGGTGCGGCGGTCAAGCGAAACGCTCACGACCCGTCCGACGGGCACGCCGGAGATCTGCACCTGCGCCTGCGGCGCGAGCTCCGCCGCCTGGTCGAACTCGACGCTGAAGCGATACCCCTTGGCGGCAAGCGGCAGCGGGCCGCCAAACGAGACCCACAAGAAGATCAGCAGGCCGGCGCAGGAGGCGGTGAAGGCGATCATCGCCGCGATCTGGGGGATCGACGGGCGCCGCCTGGTCATCCCGCGCTCGACGGGCAGCTGTACTGGGTGGTGCCGGCGATCGGGGTGACGCCGGGCAGCTGGGAGAGCGGCGGCGCCCCGAGCAGGTCCAGGATCACTCCGATCGGCTGGTTGTTGGGCTGAAGCTGGCCCTCGAAGAAGTTCAGCTCCGCGCAGGTGCCCATGAAGATCCCCTGGATCACCGCGCCGTTGGCGTCCTGCGCGGAGACCAGGCTGTCGGCGATGTGCGCCAGCCAGGCGCCCCAGAACAGGTAGCTCTGCTGGCCGCCGCCGGGCTGGTGGGCGAGCGTGTTGACCAGCGTGTTGAGCACGCGCACGGCGCTCGACAGGGCGGGGACCGTCGGCTTGAGCCCGGCGGCGGCCGGCTCAAGCGTCCGCGCCAGGGGTCTCACCGCTGCGGAGAATGGGCCCAGCTGGTGGGAGATCGTGGCCGTCGTGTCGCGGAACAGGGGCCGCAGCGCCACCAGCGCCGGCCCCAGCTCGCGCGCGAACGGCACGAGCCGGCCCAGGGCGCCGGTGCTCGCCTCAGAGAACGAGCGCACCTGCCCGAGCGTTCCCGTGGTCTGGCGCAGCGTGGCGGGCAGCTGCGACAGCGCCGACTCAAGCTGGGCGTCGTTTGCCGCGATCGCCGCGAAGTTGGTGTCCGAGGCGGCGATCAGCGACGCCAGCTGAGTCTGCACGGCGCCCAGCGAACCGGTCACCAGGTCCAGGTTGTGGACCGCCCGCTGCAGGTTGCGCTGGCGCTGGGCCAGCAGCGCGCTGAAGTTCAGCGTGTCGCGGTCCAGCGGCTCAAAGCGCTTGAGCGTGGCGCGCAGGTCGACGACCGCGGCGGGGCTCGGCGCCTCGCCGCCGGAGCCGTGATCGTGCAGCGCAAGCGCGCCCCCGGAGAGCAGCAGCAGCAGGTAGGCGCGGGTGTCGGCGTCCAGCGAGGAGAGGATCTGCGAGAGGTCGACATCCGGCTCGGTGTTGGTGGCCGGCAGCGTGCCGCCGTTGGGGATCGCGCCGGCTGACGGGGTGCCCGGGTCAAGCGACAGGTACATGTCCTTCAGCGGCGTCCGCGGACGCTCAAGCACGGTCGCGTTGCGGTAGATCGGCGCGTAGCGGCGGTAGATGTCCATCGTGACCACGGCCTGCCCGTCCTGCAGGGACACGCCTCCCACCTGGCCGACCTGGACGCCGGCGATCGTCACGGCCTGACCCTGCCCGGATGTGACGGCGGCGGCCGAGGTGAAGTGCGCGTACACCGTGTAGTAGCTGCGGCCGAGCACGAACGCGGGCTGGTGCTCAAGGATGTAGCCGGTGACGACGATCGCACCGGCAACAAGAGCGGCGATCGCGGCGAAGTCCAGCCGGTGCGAGCGGATCGCCCGGCGCACCGTGCGCCTCACGGGCCGGCCCCCGTCTGGGCGGAGTTGAGGTCAGGCGGCGAGCTGGACAGGCAGGGGACGGCGGCCGACAGCGGCGGACGGCGCCCCGGGTAGGCCGGCCGAGTGCCCAGGGGCGGGAGCACCGCGTCCCCGTACAGCGGGCCGGCGGCTCCCAGCGGGCCGGTCTGCACGCGGTCAGAGCCGCCGCCGGCGGTCGCGCGCACGTAGCGCCCGTTGCCGTCGAAGTCCTGCGCGGCGCTGGCGATCCCGACGGCCGCCTGCGCGAGCTCCTGGTAGAGCGCGAGCCCGGTCGTCAGCGGCGGGTCCTGCACCTGCTCATCGCCGGTGGGGATCAGCGTGTGCACGAAGCAGCGCGCCAGCGCATCGGAGCCGCGCAGGAGCGTGCGCGCGGCGAGAAGCGTGGCCGCGCTCCCCTGAACGGCGGGCGTCAGATGGGCCAGCAGGCCGCCCAGCTCCCGCTGGGAGACCAGCGCGGCGGCCGCCGACAGCCACGGCATCCCGGCATCGATCGTGGCGGCCAGCTGGCCGATGCTGGGCGTCAGCGCGGCCGCGAAGCGCTGCGTGGGCGCGTAGGAGGCCTCAAGCGGCCCCAGCGCGGCGTCGGCGCTGCGCAGAAGCGGCGGCAGCAGCGCGAGCGTCTGCGAGAGGTCCTGCTGGCGCGCGGCCAGCGCACCCAGCGTCTGATCGAGGGCGCTCACCAGGTCCTGCAGGCGCGCGCCCTGGGAGGCGAGCGCCGACAGCACCCGCGAGGTCCCCACCACGGCGCCCGACAGGTCGTGCGGCCGCTCGCCCAGCAGGGCCTCGTTGACGATCGTCGAGGCCTCGAACGCGGCCGCGGCGTAGCGCAGCGACCGGTTCAGCGCCTGGGCTGCGGTGAGCCCGCGCACGCTCGGGTCCTGGCTCTCATCCTGGGCGGCGGTGGGCGCGACGTTCAGCGCCTGCCCCAGGCCCTGCAGGAGGGTCTGAAGGTTCTGGCGGGCGCTTGAGTCAAGCGCCGACAGGACGCGGTCCAGCTGCACCGGGCCGGTGGTCTGCGAGGCCGGGAGGGTCGCGCCGGAGGACAGCACCGGCGCCCCCGGCGTGCCCGGCTGCAGATCCACGTACCAGTTTCCCTCAAGGAACAGCCGCGGGCGGATCTGGGCGGTGGCATCGGCGTGGATCGGCAGCCCCTGCGGGGCGATCGTCATCGTCGCGACCGCCGCCGTCCCCGAGCCGGGCACGCGGCTGATGCCCGTCACCTCGCCGACGTCGACGCCGGCGATCCGGACCGGCGAGCCGATGTGCAGCTCGGTCTGCACGGTGAACGCCGCGCGCAGCACGAACGGCGAGCTTGAGAACGGCACCGGCCCGCCGAACACAAGCCAGCAGACGACCAGGATCACGCCGGCGCCGATCAGGCCGGCAGCCAGGTTGGAGACGCGACTGCGACGGCGTCGCATCGCTCAGCCGCCTCCGCCGGTGGCCTGGGTGCGCTTGGACAGCAGCGCCGGCGGGTTGCCGATCTGCGCGCGGCGGGCGTCGTAGCGCTCGTTGCCGGCGGCGCACACGTCCGGCTGGCCGGGCGCCGCCGTGTACGGGTAGGGGTTTGCGTGCAGCGGTCCATACGACGGGCCGGCCGGCCCGGTGTAGGCGCCGCTCGACGGCTCTGACTCAAAGCCCGGCTCGTCGGTGATCGCCACCTGGACGAAGCGCAGCAGCGCGCCCTGGCTGACGTGCTCGGACAAGAGGCTCTGCGCGTTTCGCAAAAACAGCGTGACGTAGTTGCAGGTCGTCTGCGCGGGGGTCAGGAACGCGAGCGGCGGGCCCAGCCGCGAGAGCGTCAGCGTCAGGCGGTCCAGCCCGGCCTGCACGGCCGCGTTGGACGCGTAGGCGGCGAGGCTGCGCGAGAGCGCGACCAATCGCCGGTCAAGCGCCGCGGTGCCCGGCAGCGTGCGCCGCCCGGTCTCAAACGCCCTGGCGAGCACCGGCGCAGAGGCGGGCAGGGTCGCGACCCCGGGCGCGAGCTCGCGCAGCAGGGCGGCGGTGTCGGCCAGGAACGGCCCGATCGTCGGCTCATCGGCGATCGTCGCCGAGAGCATCGGTGGCGTGTCTGCGATCGTCTGCTGCAGCGACGGCACCGCGACGCCCGCCAGCGCGGTGAAGGTGCTGTCCAGGCTCGCGAACAGCTGCGCCTGCGTTTGGGCCACCGGCGCCAGGCCGCCGATCCAGCTCTCCAGGCCGCGCACGAAGCCGCCGAGGTTCGACGCGCGCGAGGCGAGGTTGGTCATCACGGGGCGCAGGTCGCCCAGCAGCGGCACGAACGCGCCGATCGCCTCGTTGAGGTCGTACCCGCGCCCCGCGAGCGCCTCGCCGAGCCCGAGCGTCGAGCGCTGCACGCCGGCGCGCGTCGGCGGCGTGAACATCGACAGCACCTGGTCGAAGTCCACCTCGCTGGACTCCTGCGAGAGGGGGACCGTCGCGCCGTTTGGCCAGCCGCGACGCGAGTGCCCGAGCGTGACCTGCAGGTACTTGAGGCCGATCGCCCCCTTCAGGCGCACGGTGAAGGTCGAGTCGACGGGCAGCGGCTCGATCGAGCGGTCCAGCCGGAGGTTCAGCAGCGCGATCGCGCGCCCGTCGCGCAGCCGGGCGGGCGTGACGCTGGAGACCACCCCCACGCGGGCGCCGCCCATGTCGACCTCGTCGCCGTAGGTCAGCTCGCTGGCGTCGGCCGCCTGCACGTGCAGCGTGTAGCTGGGCACGAACGGCAGCCCGTTGGTGGCGTTGTAGGCGAGCGTCACGGCGACGATCGTCACAAGCACGGTCAGCGCGCCGATCAGCACCGGGCTCGCGCCCCGCATCCGGCCGCGCCGCCCTCGCCGCCGCATCAGCCGGCCCCCAGCAGGTAGCCGAGCACCCCGCGCAGCGCGCCGGTCGCCCGCTGGACGTAGGGCTCGGCGGCGCGCAGGGCGCTGGCGACGATCGGGTCAGGCCGCGCCGCGGCGACCGCGGCGGCGCGCAGGGCGCCGGCGACGACCGGAGCGGAGTGCGCCGTGGCCGACGCGGCCGCGGCGGCCGCCTGCCCAAAGTCGGCCGAGCAGCCGGGAACCGGGCTGGTGGCGTAGTTGGTGCAGGTCGAGACCAGCGGCTCGGAGCGCAGGTAATGGCCGAGGCTGTCAAACCCGTTGCCGGCGACGGCCCCGTTGAACAGCAGCGCCATCAGCTGGTCGATCGCGCCGGTGTGCTGCAGGCTCTCCAGCAGCAGCGCCAGGTTGGCGCTCGCCGGGCGCCCGACGGCGCCCAGCGAGCGAAGCCGCGCCGCGAGCGGCATCGTCGCCACCAGCGACGGCTGCGCCTGGCTGACGGCGGCTCCGAGCCGCAGCAGCGCGGTACGGGCGGCCGCCGCGAACGGGGTCAGGTTCTGAAGCTCGCTGTCCAGCGCCCCGGCGCTCGCGCCAAGCTCGCTCATCACCGGCGTGCCCTGGGCGGCCAGCCGGCCCAGGTCGGCCATCAGCGGGCGCAGCGCGCTCAGGTAGGCGGGCAGCAGGTGGAAGGTCTGCGAGATCTGTCGCGCCCGGGCGGCGGCGGCGACCGCCGTCACGTCCGCCTCGCGAACGAAGCCGGCGAGCCGGTTTCGCACCGCCGCAAGCGGCCCGAGCACACGGTCTGAGTCGGTCGCCAGCTTCGCCAGGACCCGATTCTGCGCATCGAGGATCGCGAGCACCCGGTCGGTCTGCTCGAGCGCGGGGTTGGCGCGATGGATGACCGCGTTGAGGTCCGACCCTCGGGCGGCCAGCCCGGTGCCGAACTCGTCGATGATCACCGCCAGCGCCTGGCGGACGGGCATCGTCGACGTGTCCTGGACGATGTCGAAGTCGATTGGGGAGCTCGTGCGCGTGACCGGCAGGTAGTGGCTGCCGGCCCCCGGGCCGCTGCGGATCAGCGGCAGTGGCGGTGAGCCGGCGCTGCCGGGGAGGCAGTCGACGTACTCCTCGCCGATCAGCGACTGCGGGCGGATCGCACAGGTCGCGTCGGCGTGGAAGGGCACGAAGGCTGGGTTGTCGATCGCGAGCGTCACCGCCGCCTGGTTTGAGCGCGTGACGCCGAGCGCGCGCACGGTCCCGACGTCGGCGCCGGCGATGCGGACGTCCTCGCCGGTGGCCGCAAAGGAGGCGTCGTCGAAGATCGCCCGCACGAGGTAGGCGCCGCGCGAGGATCCGGAGCCGACCAGGACCAGCACGCCGGCGGCGACGACGGCGGCTGCGGCGAGCGCCGAGGCGATCAGGGCCGGGCGTCTCACGGCCCCGGGGGCACGGCGGAGGTGTCGCAGCCGGGCGCCGGAGCCGGCGCCGAGCCGTCGGGCGTGGGCTGGACGGCCGCTCCCGGGCAGCGGTCGCGCACCGAGATCAGGTTCGCGTAGCGGTCCGAGGGGGGCTCGGTCTGCAGCTGGTTTTGGGAGTCGAGCGCGAACGGGAACAGCTCAGGCTGCGTGCGCAGGTAGTGTCCGTTGGCGTCGTAGTAGGCGCCGGCCTGGCCGAGGTCGGCGAGCGCGGCGATCACGTCCGGCCAGTACTGGCGCAGGTATGAGACCTGATGGGTGGAGTCCTCGAACTCGGCGATCAGATCCTGGAAGGCGCCGGCGGCGATCCGCGCGAGCTCCGGGGTGGCGAGCGCCAGCCGCGTGAGGTCCCCGGTCTGCGAGGGGCTGTGGATCAGGGCATCCAGCGCACCGACCGTCGGGATCGAGCGATCGACGACCGTGCGCAGCGCGGCCAGAAACTGCGGCAGGCGGCGAACGGCGGGCTTTGCGGCTGCGACCAGCGGGTCCAGGCGGTCAAGCGTGGTCCGCAGGCCGGCGAACGCGACCGACGAGCGGCGCAGCGTGCCGGGCAGCAGCGACAGCGCCTGCTCGAGCGCCCGGCTCTGGGCGGCGATCGCGCCGGTTGCCGCCGAGGCGTTGGAGACCAGCTGGGACAGCTGCGCGCTGCGTGCCGCCAGCGCCCTCAGCGCGACCGCCCCCTGCGTCAGCAGCGCGTCGAAGGCGGGCTCGTAGCGCGTGAGCTCGGCGGTCACGGCCGCGGTGCTCTGAAGGCCCGGCGCCAGGTACTCGAGCGCCCGGTTGGCGGCCTGCCCCCGGCCGGCCAGCGAGGCCCCCTCGCCCCGGATGACGTTGGCCAACCCGGCGCGCGTGAGCGGGTCGAAGGTGTCGAACAGCTCGTCGATGTTCACCTCCGAGTAGGTGTGCGTCGCGTCGATCGTGCCGCCGTTTGGGATCACGGGCGCCGAGCCGGGTCCGGGCTCCAGCTCCACGTAGTGGCTTGCGATCCCGGACAGCGAGTCCTCGAAGATCCTCGCGATCGTGCCGCGGTGCAGCGGCCCGACCCCGCCGTTCAGCGACATGGTCACCGCCGCCTGGGCGTCCGGCGTCAGGGCGATCGACGTGATCGTGCCGACCACCGCCGGCCCGATCAGCACGCTGTCGCCGTCCACCAGGCCGCTGGCGTTCTCGAAGTCGGCGGTGACGGTGTAGGCGGAGCCGCTCGTGGCGATCAGCACGGCGACCACAGCCGCGGCGAGCACGAGCGCGCCCGCCGCGGCCCATCGCGCGGCCCGCCGCCGGGCGGGGCCGCCGGCGCCAGCCGGCAGGCGGCGGCCGCCGGACCGCGACCGTGGCCCTCGCGCGGCTGGGCGCTCCGTGGTGCTGGCGATCTGGCTCTCTCCCCGTGTCCTCGGCGGGTGGCGTCCTCCCAGAGCGACCGGTCCGGCGCGCGGGCCGCGCGGCGCGCGACGCACCGGCCGCGCGCGAAACATAACGCCGCGATCGGCGGCAGGCGCCGGTTGGCGGGGTTGGAGCGGCCACCGACCCCGGCCGGTTTGAAGCGGCCACCGACCCGGGACGGTCGGAGCGGCTACCGCGCGAGGTCGGCCGGAGCGCTCATCGCAGCTCCGCCGGGCTGGGGCCGCGCGAGCAGCGCCGCTCCCAGCGCGCCGCCGAGATCGCCCAGCGCGGACACCTCCACCAGCGGCGGGTCCGAGTCGCGGAACAGGTGCGGGGCCATCGCATCGGCGATCCGCGCCGCGAAGCGCTCGCCGAAGCGCACGCCCAGGCCGCCGCCGAGCACGACCGCGTCCACCTCCAGCAGGTTGACGGCCGACGCGATCCCGGCTCCGAGCGCCCGCACGGCGGCGTCGATCAGCTCGGTCGCCAGGGGATCGCCGTGGCGGTAGGCGCGCCACCAGATCGAGCTGGTCAGCCGGTCCTTGCCGCGGTGGCGCGCGATATCGAACAGCGTCGTCGCCGCACCGCGCGCGGCGCGGCGACGGGCGCGCGCCTCCATCGCCGCGCGTCCCGCATAGGCCTCGAGGCAGCCACGCCTGCCGCACGGGCAGCGCCGGCCGCCGAGCTTGACGACCGTGTGGCCGATCTCGCCCGCCCCGCCGCGCCCTCGCCATGGGCGCCCGCCGAGGATCAGCCCGCCTCCGACCCCGGTGCCCCAGAAGACGCCCAGCAGCGAGTCCCGGCCTTGGCCCGCGCCGAGCTCGTGCTCGGCGCGCGTGGCCACGGCCACGTCGTTGCCGATTCGCACGGGGACGCCCAGCGTGCGCGACAGCGCCTCCCCCAGGGCGAAGGAGCCTTCCCAGCCGGGCAGGTTGCGCGCCTCCGAGACCACGCCGGAGGACTCGTCGACGCTGCCGGGCGAGCCCGCGCCCACGCCGACCAGCGATCCGGCCTCGACGCCGGCGGCGTCGGCCGCCTGGCGCATCACCGCGGCCATCGCGGCCGCGACCGCCTGCGGGCCCCCGGAGGTCGGCGTCGCGACGCGAGCCTGTCCGAGCACGGCGTTTCGGTCATCGACGACGATCGCCTCGATCTTCGTGCCGCCCAGATCGATGCCGCCGCGCAGCTGCCGATCGCTCCCCATCGCGCTCAGGCTATCGGACCCGAGCCGGCGCCCCCGCCGTGGCGATCAGCTGCCGGGCTCGTCGATCGCCACCCCGAGCGCCTCGAGCTTGAGGCGCCCAACCTCCCGGTCAAGCGCCACGGGAACCGGGTGCACGCCGGGCGCCAGCTCGCCGGCTCGGCGCACGAGCTCCTCGACCGAGAGCGCCTGCAGCGCAAACGACACGTCCATCACCGCGGCCGGATGCCCCTCGGCGGCGGCGAGGTTGACGACGCGCCCGCGCGCGAGCAGGTTCAGCCGCCTGCCGTCGCCCAGCAGGTACTCGTCGACCAGCGGCCGCACCGGCCGCACGCCGCCGGTCGCAAGCTCCGCCAGCGCCTGGAGGTCCAGCTCCACGTCGAAGTGGCCGGCGTTGGCCAGCAGCGCGCCGTCCTTCATGCGCTCGAAGTGCTCGCGCCTGAGCACCGCGCGGGCGCCGGTGACCGTGATGAACACGTCGCCGCGCTCGGCCGCCCGCAGCGCGGGCATCACCTCAAAGCCCGCCATCCGCGCCTCTAGCGCGCGCAGCGGGTCAACCTCGCAGACGATCACCGCGGCGCCCGCCCCGCGCGCCCGCTCGGCGACGCCCAGCCCCGCCCAGCCGTAGCCGACGACCACCACCGTGTTGCCCGCCAGCAGCACGTTTGACGCCCGCACGATCCCGTCCAGGGCCGACTGCCCGGTTCCGTGGCGATCGTTGAGCGCGCGCTCCGTGCGCGCCTCGTTGACGGCCAGCACCGGGCAGCGCAGGCGGCCCTCCTGCTCGAGCGCGCGGACCCTGGCCAGGCCCGTGGTCGTCTCCTCGGTCGCGCCGATGAGATCGCCGAGTGCCGCCCCACCGCGGGCGTGCGCGGTCACCAGCAGGTCGGCGCCGTCGTCCAGCGTGATCTGCGGCCGCCCGTCCAGCAGCGCCAGCACATGCGCCACGTACTCGTCCAGGCTCTCGCCGCGGCGCGCGCGAACCTCCACCCCGTCGCCGGCCACAAGCGCCGCCGCAACCTCATCCTGGACAGAGAGCGGGTTGGCCGAGCACAACGACACGGTCGCGCCGCCCGCGCGCAGCGTGCGGACGAGATTGGCGGTCTCGGCGGTTACGTGCAGGCAGCATGCCACCCGCACGCCCTCAAGCGGCCTTCGCTCGGAGAACCGCTGCGCGATCCGCCGCAGCACCGGCATCTGACCCGCCGCCCAGGCGATCCGCTCGGCGCCGGGCTCGGCGCCGGCCAGGTCGGCGACGTCGTGGGCCGGCAGCGCCACGCGGGCCATCGGCCGGCGCTCAGTAGCGGTAGTGGTCCGGCTTGTAGGGGCCCTCGATCGGCACGCCCAGGTACTGAGCCTGGCGTGGCGTGAGCTCGGTCAGACGCACGCCGAGCGCGTCCAGGTGAAGCCTTGCGACCTTCTCGTCCAGATGCTTGGGCAGCGTGTAGACCCGGCGCTCGTACTCCTCGCTTCGGCCGTAGAGCTCCACCTGGGCGATCACCTGGTTGGTGAACGAGTTGGACATCACGAACGACGGGTGCCCGGTCGCGTTGCCCAGGTTCAGCAGCCGCCCCTCCGAGAGCACGATCACCGAGTGCCCGTCGGGGAACACCCACTCGTCGACCTGCGGCTTGACCTGCACGCGCTCGATCCCCTCCACGGCGGCCAGCCCGGCCATGTCGATCTCGTTGTCGAAATGGCCGATGTTGCCGACGATCGCCTGGTGCTTCATCGCGCGCATGTGCTCGGCGGTGATCACGTCCCGGTTGCCGGTGGCGGTCACGAAGATGTCCGCGCTTGACACGACGTCCTCAAGCCGGGCCACCTGATAGCCGTCCATCGCCGCCTGCAGCGCGCAGATCGGGTCGATCTCGGTGACGATCACGCGCGCGCCCTGGCCGCGCAGCGACTCGGCGCACCCCTTGCCGACGTCGCCGTAGCCGCAGACCACGCACACCTTGCCGCCGATCAGCACGTCGGTGGCGCGGTTGATGCCGTCGATCAGCGAGTGCCGGCAGCCGTAGCGGTTGTCGAACTTGGACTTGGTGACCGAGTCGTTGACGTTGATCGCGGGGAACAGCAGCCTGCCCTCCGCTGCGTACTGGTAGAGGCGGTGCACACCGGTCGTCGTCTCCTCGGTCACGCCCCTGATCTGAGCGGCCATCCTGGTGAACCGCTGGGAGTCGGCCGCCAGCGAGCGGGCCAGCAGCGACAGGATCACGCGCTGCTCCTCACCCTCGGCGCTCGCCGGGTCCCGCACGGCGCCGTCGCGCTCGCACTCGACGCCCATGTGCACCAGCAGCGTCGCATCGCCGCCGTCGTCGAGGATCATGTTCGGGCCGTCGTGGCCGGCCCAGGTCAGCGCCTGGTCGGTGCACCACCAGTAGTCCGACAGCGTCTCGCCCTTCCATGCGAACACTGGCACGCCGCGCGGCTCCTCGGGCGTGCCGTCGGGGCCGACGACGACCGCGGCGGCCGCATGGTCCTGGGTGGAGAAGATGTTGCAGCTGCACCAGCGCACCTCGGCCCCCAGCGCGACGAGCGTCTCGATCAGCACCGCCGTCTGCACCGTCATGTGCAGCGAGCCGGTGATTCGCGCGCCCTCGAGCGGCCGGCTTGAGGCGTACTCGCGGCGCGTGGCCATCAGGCCCGGCATCTCGTGCTCGGCAAGCTGGATCTCCTTGCGCCCGAAGGCGGCAAGCGAGAGGTCTGCGACCCTGAAGTCGGCCTGCTGGATGGTGGTGGTCAACGTTCCTCCGGTGCTCGATCTTCGGTGTGGTCCTGATCTTCGGTTTGGTCCCCGGTCTCCGGTTTGGTCCCCGGTCTGGTCCTGACCGCCGGTGGGCCTTGAGCCCGTATGGACCTGATCCTCGGTGTGCCCTGATCCTCGGTGTGCCCTGATGCTCGGTCTGCCCTGATGCTCGGTTTGGCTCGGTGTGCCCTGATCCTCGGTGTGGCGCTGGCGCCCGATCCTGAGGCGTGCTCGCGCCGCGCCGGCTGACCGGCGCGGGCGCGCGCCGAGCGATCAGATGCCGGCGGCTGCCAGCAGCCGCTCGTGCTTCTCCTGCTCGAAGCGCAGCCAGTCCTCGGCCTGGACGTGCTGCGGACGTGCGGCGCGGGCCGACAGCCAGTCGGAGACCGCCTCGCGCAGCTCGCCCTCGCGTTCCAGGCGCCTGGCGAATGCGACGTCGGCGAGCGTCAGGTCGTAGCGCGCCAGAAGCTCCTTGAGCGTCCGCAGCCGCTGCAGCTCGGCCGCGCCGTAGAGCCGGTAGCCCGCCGCCGACCGCGCGGGCGTCACGAGCCCAGCCTGCTCCACATAGCGCAGCATCCGGGCCGACCACCCGGTCGTCGCCGCCGCCTCGTTGATCGTGAGCGCATCCATCGACACGACCCTACCACGGCCGTGTCAAGGTTTGCCCCTATCGAAGGTTATGAATGGGCAGCTACTTCGGGCGGGCCGCTCAGGTGACCCGCCGCTGCGGTCACCCGCCGCTGCGGTGACCCCCGCCGCTGCGGTGACCCGAGCGTCTCAGCCGACCCCAGCGCGCGCCGGTTGTCTGGAAGGGCGGTCGGCCGTCGCCCGCTGCGAGTGCGCCGGGCTGACTCCGGGGTCAAGGGGTCGCGGCTCGCCCCCGCTCAAGCCGTCCGCCCGGAATCGGCGTCGCCTGACGCGAGCGCCCGTTTGAGCTCGTCGATCGGCTCGATCGAGGCCGGGTCCCTGCCGCGCAGCACCGCCACGTAGATCGAGACGAGGTCGCCGAGCAGCACCAGCGAGATCAGCCGCTCGATCCGCGTGCTCCCGAGCGTCTGGATCCGGTGCGAGGCGACGGCTCGCTCGCCGATCACCTCAAGCGTCAGCGCTATGCGCTCGCGCACGCGCGGGTGCAGGTCGCAGTCGTCGAGCATGACCACGCTGAAGCGCCCCAGCATCGGCGCCGCCTCCCAGCCGACGATCTCGTTGTGGTCAAGCTCGGGAAGGCGGCCGGCGAAGGCCGGCGTGCCGGCGTTCTCGTTCAGCTGCGTCTTCCAGCGGTAGGCGATCGGCGCGGTCAGCCCCGCGCCGCCGATCTGAACGATCGTCTGCGCCAGCGAGCGCGCCAGCGACTTGGCGAGCGAGTCCTCGGACGCGTCGGGGCCCCAGCGCTCGGCCAGCCGCATGGCGTGCTCGGCGGCGACGTCGATCTCGGTGCGCAGGTGGATCGCCGCGCCCGCCAGGGCGGCCACCTCGAGCGCGACCACCAGGCCGTAGCCGACCGCGGCCCGGGGCGCAAAGCCGCCGGGAAGCGGGATCACGGGCACGCCATCGGTGCGCGCCTGGACCGCGAGCGCGCCTCCGCTTGTGCAGACGATCCGCCGCACCCCCAGCGCGCCGGCCGCCTCATATGCGGCGAGCGTCTCCTCGGTGGCGCCCGAGTAGCTGCAGCACAGCACGGTCGCGTCGGTTCCCAGCGAGTCCGGCAGGCCGTAGTCGCGCCAGACCGATATCGGGCGGGACGCCCGGTCGCCCAGCACCGCCCGCGCGAGCGCGCCGCCGATCGCCGAGCCGCCCATCCCGGCGATCACCAGCCCCCCCGCCGAGTCGGCGGGCTCAAGGCCCGCGGACTCCACGCGCCAGAGCGCGTCGCGCAGATGCTCGCCCAGCGCCAGCACATCGTTGAGCTGCCCGCTGCGGTCCACGGCCGCGATCGCCTCGCCAGTCAGCGCGGTCGGCGCCCCGGGGTCGCCCGCGCCGCCCGAGCTCAAGGCGCCACCCCGGCGTCCGGCACGCTCGCGCCCGGCGACAGGCGGCTCCCGCCCGCCAGCACGTTGCCCGCCCCCAGGCGCACGCCCTCGCCCACGACCACGCCGCCCTCGATCCGGCAGCGGGCGCCGATCCTCGCGCGCGGGCCCACGATCGAGCCGCTGATGCGGGCGCCCTCGCCGACGACGGCCCCGTCGAGCACGACCGAGCCCTCGATGTGCGCCTCGGCGGCCACCGTGACGCCGTCGCCGAGCACGGTGAGCGCGCCGACCGTTGCCGAGGGGTCGATCTGGCAGCGCGCGCCGATCAGCGCCGGGCCGTGCACCGGGCGGCCGGTTTGAGTGCCCACGGCGCGGCCGATCTCGCCCCGCCCGGCCTCGCCGTGCCCAGTCCGCCCGGTCTGGCCGTGCCCACTCCGCCCGGTCTCGCCGTGCCCAGCGCGGCCCATCCGCGTGCCCACCGCGCCCTCCAGCAGGTCGTAGGTGGCCTGCAGGTAGCGCTCGGGGGTGCCGATGTCCAGCCAGTAGCCGGACGCGCGCCAGCCGTAGAGCCCCCGGCCGATCAGCCGCGGGAACACGTCGCGCTCGATCGACACGCGTGAGCCGGCGGGAGGCATCTCGTCCAGGACCTCGCGTTGGACGACGTATGCCCCCAGGCTCACCAGGTTGGAGTCGATCTCAGCCGCGCTCGGCTTCTCCAGGAACTGGGTGACCCTGCCATCGCCGTCGCAGCGGACGAGCCCGTAGGCCGACGGGTCCTCGACCGCGATCAGCCCCAGCGTCAGCAGCGCGCCGGTGCGCTCGTGCTGGGCGAGCTGCGCGGTCAGGTCGACGTCGGTCAGGCAGTCGCCGTTGAGCATCAGAAAGCGCTCGTCGAGCAGGTCCTGCGCGTACTTGAGCGCGCCGCCGGTGCCCAGCGGCTCCGGCTCCTCAACGTAGCGCAGCCGCACTCCGCTCCGGGCGCCATCGCCAAGCACCTGGCGCACGGCGCCGGCCATGAACCCGCACGCGAGGATCACGTCATCGACGCCGTGCGCGCGCAGCCAGTCGATCATGTGCGTGATGAAGGGCCGCCCTGCGAGCGGCACGACCGGCTTGGGGATCGTGGAGGTCAGCGGGCGAAGGCGGGTGCCCTCGCCCCCGGCGAGGATCAGCGCCTGCAACCGCTCACCGTCCCACCATCTCGCAGGCGAGCCCGGCCACCGGCGCTCACCGTCCCACCATCTCGCAGGCGAGCCCGGCCATCGGCGCTCACCGTCCCACCCCCTCGTAGGTGAGCCCGGCTGCCCGCGCGCGCTCACGGTCGATGAAGTTGCGCCCGTCGACCAGCAGGTCCCCCGCCATGCGCTCGCGAACCCGCCGCCAGTCCAGCTGCGCGAACTCGGGCCACTCGGTCACCAGCACGCACGCATCGGCGCCCGCGACGGCCTCAAGCGGCGAGTCGGCAAAGGACACCCCGGTCATCAGCCGGCGCGCCTCGCGCTCGGCGACCGGGTCATACGCCGCGACGGTTGCGCCGTCGGCCTGCAGCCGGGCCGCGAGCACCAGCGAGGATGCCTCGCGCATGTCGTCGGTGTTGGGCTTGAAGGCCAGGCCCAGCAGCGCGATTCGGCGGCCCACCAGCGAGCCCAGGTGCTTCTGCAGCTTGGCCACGACGCGCCGCTTCTGAAGCTCGTTGACCTCGATCACCGCCGTCAGCAGCTGGAAGTGGTAGCCGGAGTTGCCCGCAAGCTGCTTGAGCGCCGAGACGTCCTTGGGAAAGCACGAGCCGCCGAAGCCGATCCCTGGGCGCAGGAAGTGCGGCCCGATCCGGCGGTCAAGGCCCATCCCCCGCGCCACCTCCAGCACGTCGGCGCCGGTCTCCTCGCAGACGTTGGCGATCTCGTTGATGAACGAGATCTTGGTCGCCAAAAACGCGTTGGCCGCGAGCTTGATCATCTCCGCGCTGGCCACATCGGTGCGCACCAGCGGCGCGCCCAGCGGCTCATACAGGGCGACCACCGCGTCGCCCGCCCAGTTGCCGTCGTCGCCCACCACGACGCGGTCGGGCGCCATGAAGTCCTCCAACGCCGAGCCCTCCTTGAGGAACTCCGGACAGGAGACGTAGGCGAAGTCCCCCCTGCCGTGCTCTGCGAGGATCCGCCGGATCGCGGCGCCCGTCCCGACCGGGACCGTGGACTTCATCACCAGCGCGTGGCGGTCGGAGGCCGGCATCGCGGCCACGACGGCGTGCACGGACGACAGGTCGGCGTCGCCGGAGTAGGTGGGTGGCGTCCCGACGGCCACGAACAGCAGCCGCGCGTGCTCCAGCGCGGGGCCCAGCTCGGTGTCGAAGCGCAGCCGCTCGCGGTTGGCCGCGATCACCTCGCGCAGCCCGGGCTCGTGGATCGGCACCTCCCCGCGGCGCAGCGCCGCGATCTTCTCGGCGTCTATGTCCACGCACCACACGTCGCTGCCCAGCTGCGCAAAGCCCGCGGCCGTCACCAGGCCGACGTAGCCGGTGCCGATCACGGCGATCGGTTCACGCTGCGGGCTCATGACGCGCCGAGGGTAGCGGGCGCTGCCCCGCGCGTGCCATCACCCCTGAGCGGCCTCGCCGCCCCCGACTCAGGGCGCACCGAGGGGCGCACGGAGCGTCGGCTCAGCGGCGCGCGAGCGTCAGCGACGCGGCGATCGCGACCATCTGGCGGTTGGGGATGTTGCCGGCGAGCGTGTTCTCGATCCAGTAGACGCCGGACGGCGTGCGCCAGGCGACCGTCATCAGCCGCCCGCCGGCCGCAAACAGCTCAAGCCGCCGGCCGTCCACGGTCTTGACCTCGGTCGGCTGGTCCAGCAGCGGCGGGTTGGGCCAGGTGGTGCCCTGCACGTCGTAGTACTCGCCGAGCGCTCCGTTGATCACGAGCGTCATGCAGTAGGCCGCGTAGGGCTGTCCGTGGCGGCTGTGGATCGTGTACTCCCTCGGGTAGGAGGTGGCGTACTCGGAGGCCGGCTCCTGCGGGTCGTCGCAGTTGCCGGTCACGCTGGAGCAGTACTGGGAGCCGGCGACGATCAGCCGCGGGTAGTAGACGGGCATCGGCACGCGGGCGAGCCGAGCCGCCTGGCCGATGCCGTCCGCCGGATCTGCCACCAGGCCGCCGACGTGCAGCGCCGCCGGGCCGCGGTGGCGTCCCGCGCCGGCGGCCAGGGCGATCGCAGGCGCGGCCTTCGCCGCCGGGGTGGGGGTCATGAACGCCCTGTAGGCCGCCTGCTCGGCCGACGGCATCGCGGTCACGTAGTCCGGCTGGCCGGGCACCAGCGGGTGAAGGATCGCCGGGAACGGGATCGTCTTGATCGTGTGCCCGTCCATGTTGAGCACCAGGTCAAACAGTCCGATCAGGCCGTCGATGCTGTGCAGCCCGGCGTCGGTCTGCACGTTCTCTCCGAAGATCCGCAGCAGGCGGTCGCGGTTTGCGATCAGTGAGCTGGTGGGGTACTGGTCCTTGGCCCAGCGGATGAAGTCCTGCTGGCGGGCGTTTCGCACGATGTCGGTGTCGGTGTGGCGGAAGCGCACGAACGCAAGCGCGCCGCTCGCCGACTCGTTGTCGCCGCAAAGCTTCTGATAGCCGGGCTGGATGTCGATCGACGAGTAGTCGGTCAGCGCCGTGTTGTTGTAGTAGCGGTGGTCGACCATGCTGTAGACGCAGCCGATCGCGTCGACCAGGTCCGAGAAGCCCCGGAAGTTGACGTCCAGGATGTGGTTGACCCGCAGCTTGGGGAACACGTTGTCCTGGATCGTGCGGATCATCAGGTTGGGCCCCCCGAGCGAGTAGGCGGCGTTGATCTTGGCCGTGCCGTAGCCGGGGATCTGCACCTCCAGGTCCCGGGGGATCGACAGGACGTTGATCGTCTGTGACGCGGCGTTGAGCCGCACCAGCATCATCGTGTCGGTGTTGGCCGAGTTGTAGGAGGTGCCCGCGCGGTGGTCTGAGCCGATGATCAAAAGCGTCTGCGGCGCCCCCGGAGGCGGCAGCGGCGTGACGTCGGCGTGGGCGATCGGGGCCGACACCGCCAGGTCGGTGGCGAGCTGCTTGAACTGCAGAAGCCCCGCCACCGCGGTGGTGGCGGCGGTCGCAGCGACCACGACGATCGCGGCCGCCAGCGCGCGCCACAGCGTCCCGGCTCTGGAGCGCGGGATCACGCCCTCACCCGGGCGTCGGGGCCCGACCGCCCGCCGGCGCGGACCGGCTTTCGCATGCAGGCGAGCTTAGCCGCAACGCGCGATGGCCCCGGCCGCGGCACGCCCGGAGCGGCGCCTGCGCCAGGCCGCCCCGGATAACGCCGGGCCCCGAATAACGCCGGATAACGTCGCGCGGCCGGCTCCGGGGCCGGCCCGCCACGGTCATCGGTGCTGCACCCCGGTGGCCGGCGCCGCCCACCGGCCCGCCACGGCCACCTGGCCGCCCGGCTACCGGTGCGTGCCGTCGGCGATCGCCAGGAACACCGAAAGCCGCCGCCGCTCGCGCTCGGCGCTGCGGCGACGCTCCGAGCCCTCGGGCGCCTGCTCCAGCTCCCGCTCGGCCTCCGCCAGGCGCTCCGCCAGCAGCCCCCGGTCAAGCTCGTCGGGCGGCCTGGCCTCCTGCAGCAACAGCAGCGCGCTGTTGCCACCAACCTGCATGTAGCCCTCAGACTGGGCGAAGCGCAGGATCTCAGACTCGGTCAGATACAGCCGCAGCTCGGTCGGCTCAAGCGTCGCCAGAAGCGGCTCGTGGCGCGCGAGCACGCCGATCGAGCCGACCGTGGTGCGCGTGGAGATCATCTGCACCTCGCCGCCGAACAGCTCGCCCTCGGGGGTGAGCACGTGGACCGGGAACGGGGTGTGCTCGGCCACCGGCTAGCCCGCAACCGCGTCGGAGGCCGAGGGCTCGGCATCGGCCGCGCCCGCCTGCTCGGCATCGGCCGCAGCTGTCTGCGCCTGCCCGGCGTCGGCCACGCCCGCCTGCGTCTGCTCGGCCCCGGCCGCACCCGCCTGCGTCTGCTCGGCCCCGGCCGCACCCGCCTGCTCGGCCCCGTCCGCGCCCGGCTGCGAGGCCTCGGCGGCGCGCGACCCCGAGCCGGCATCGGAGTGGGCGCGCGGGCGCTCGCCGCCGCGCTCGCGTGATCCGGTCGCGTCGGCGACCACCTCGTCGATCGTGCCCTTCATGAAGAACGCACGCTCGGGCAGGTCGTCGTGCCTGCCCTCGAGGATCTCCTTGAAGCCGCGGATCGACTCGGCGATCGGGACATACACGCCCGGCGTGCCGGTGAACTGCTCGGCGACGTGGAATGGCTGGGAGAGGAAGCGCTCGATCTTGCGCGCCCGCTGGACGATCACCTTGTCCTCGTCGGAGAGCTCGTCGATCCCGAGGATGGCGATGATGTCCTGCAGCTCCTTGTAGCGCTGCAGCACCTGCTTGACCTGGTTTGCGACCGTGAAGTGCTCCTCGCCCAGGATCTCGGGCTTGAGGATCGTCGAGGTCGAGTCCAGCGGGTCCACGGCGGGGTAGATCCCCTTCTCGGCGATCGAGCGGCTGAGCGTGGTGGTCGCGTTGAGGTGGGCGAAGGCCGACGCGGGGGCCGGGTCGGTCAGGTCGTCGGCCGGCACGTAGATCGCCTGGATCGAGGTGACCGAGCCCTTGCGCGTCGAGGTGATCCGCTCCTGCAGCTGGCCCATCTCGGACTCGAGCGTCGGCTGGTAGCCGACCTGCGAGGGCATGCGCCCAAGCAGCGCCGAGACCTCCGAGCCGGCCTGGACGAAGCGGAAGATGTTGTCGATGAACAGCAGCACGTCCTGGCCCTCGCGGTCACGGAAGTACTCGGCCATCGTCAATCCCGAAAGCGCCACGCGCATGCGCGCGCCGGGCGGCTCGTTCATCTGGCCGAAGACCAGCATCGTCTTGTCCAGGACCCCGGACTCCTTCATCTCAAGCCACAGGTCGTTGCCCTCGCGGCTGCGCTCGCCCACGCCGCAGAACGCCGACAGCCCGCCGTGCTGCTGGGCGAGGTTGTGGATCAGCTCCTGGATGATCACCGTCTTGCCCACGCCGGCGCCCCCGAACAGGCCGACCTTGCCGCCCTTGGCATACGGCGCCAGGAGGTCGATCACCTTGATCCCGGTCTCGAACATCTCCGTGGTCGGGGTCAGCTGCTCGACCGTCGGCGCGTCGCGGTGGATCGGCCAGCGCTCGGTGCCGGAGTCGATCTCCTCGCCCATGTCGATCGGCTCGCCCAGGAGGTTGAAGATCCGCCCGAGCGTCGCCCGGCCGACCGGCACGGTGATCGGCGCGCCGGTGTCGATCACCTCGGTGCCGCGCGCCAGGCCGTCGGTCGTGTCCATCGCGACGGCGCGCACGCGGTCGTCGCCGAGGTGCTGCTGGACCTCGCAGATCAGCCACTGGTCTGCGCGCGCCGCGATGTCCATGTCCTCCTCGGCGGCCGCCGCCCTGGGGCGCGCGACCTTGATCGCGTGGTAGATCTCGGGCAGCTTGTCGGGGAACACGGCCTCGATCACGACGCCCTGGATCTCCTCGATGCGGCCGACGTTCTGCTTGGTCTTGGTGTCTTCTGCGGTGGCTGACATGGTCTGTCTGGGGTCTCCTTATCCGAGGCCTTCGGCGCCGGCCACGACTTCCATGATCTCCTGGGTGATCTCAGCCTGGCGGGCTCGGTTCATCTGCAGTGTGAGGTCCTCGATCAGGGTCGAGGCGTTGTCGGAGGCGTTGCGCATCGCCGTCATCCGAGCCCCGTGCTCGGAGGCGGTGGACTCGAGCAGCGCGCGGAAGATCGAGATCTCGACATAGTCGGGCACCAGGCGGGACAGGATCGCGTCCGGCGCGGGCTCGTACTCGACCGCGCCGCGCCGCGGGCCGCTCTCCGCGGCCGTGCGCTCGCCGCCGGCCGCGCCCCCGCCGGCCGCGCCCCCGCCGGCCGTCCGCTCGCCGCCGCCGGGTGCGCGCTCGCCACCCTCCTCGCCGCCCTGGGCGGGGTCCTCGGTCAGCACCGTGGCGCGCTGCAGGGGCAGCAGCGTCTCACGGCGGATCACCTGCGAAAGCGGCGAGATGTAGTGGTTGTAGAACACCTCCACCTGGTCGACCTCGCCGTCCACGTACGCGGTCATCAGCCGTTGCGCGATTTCGCGCGCGTCGGAGTAGGCCGGCCGGTCGCTGAACCCGGTGAAGCTCTGCGCCACCGTCAGGCCCCGGAAGCTCAGCGACGACGCCGGGCGCCGCCCCGAGGCGAAGTAGACCGGCTCGCGTCCGTTGGCCTCGTGCTCGCGACCGGCGGCCACCCCCGCGCGGACGGCGTTTGAGTTAAACGCCCCGGCCAGGCCCCGGTCGCCTGCGACCACCAGCAGCCCCACGCGCGTGATCGAGTCGTGCTCTGCGAGGATCGGCAGGCGCGGCAGGTCGCCGGCCGCCTGCGCCGCCTGGCGGGTCATCCGCCTGATCGCGTCGGCGTAGGGCCGCAGCGCCTGGATGCGCTGCTCGGCCCGCCGCAGCCTGGCGGCCGCGACCATCTCCATCGCGCGCGTGATCTTCTGGATGTTGCGCACGGCCGAGATGCGGTTGCGCACGTCTCGCTGCGAGGTCGCCATGCCCGCTCCCGTCGGCTAGGCCGCTACGGGCTCCTCCTCCTGGATCGGGTGACCCTCCTCGTCCAGGTCGTAGCCGAAGTCCTCGGCGTACTGGGCGACCGCCCGGTCCAGCCGCTCGCGGATCTCGTCGGACCATTCCCCGGCCGCGATCCGCTCCAGCAGCTCGGGCTCGTTGCCGCGGATCGACTCGGCCAGCCCCTCCAGGAAGTGCTCAACCTTGTCGACCACGATCCGGTCCAGGTAGCCGCTCGTGGCGGCGAAGATCTGCGCCACCTGCAGCTCCACGGGCATCGGCCGGCGCTCGGGCTGGTTGAGCGTGCGCACCAGGCGCTCGCCCCGCGCCAGCGTCCGCTGCGTCTCGGCGTCCAGCTCTGAGCCGAACTGGGCGAACGCCTCCAGATCACGGTACTGGGACAGCTCGAGCTTCAGCGTCCCCGCGACGCGGCGCATCGGCGTGATCTGCGCGTTGCCGCCCACGCGGGACACCGAGATGCCCACGTTGATCGCGGGGCGCACGCCCGAGTAGAAGAGCTTCGGCTCGAGGAAGATCTGGCCGTCGGTGATCGAGATCACGTTGGTGGGGATGTAGGCGGAGACGTCCCCGGCCTGCGTCTCGATGATCGGCAGCGAGGTCAGCGAGCCACCTCCAAGCTCGTCGGAGAGCTTCACCGCGCGCTCCAGCAGGCGGCTGTGCAGGTAGAAGACGTCGCCCGGATACGCCTCGCGGCCGGGCGGGCGGCGCAGGAGCAGCGACATCTGCCGGTAGGCGTAAGCGTGCTTGGTTAGATCGTCGTAGACGGTCAGCGCGGCCCTGCCGTCGTAGAGGAAGTACTCGGCCATCGCGCAGCCGGCGTAGGGGGCCAGGAACTTGATCGGGGCGGCCTCATCGGCGGCGGCCATCACGATGATCGTGTTCTGCAGCGCGCCGGCCTCCTCGAGGATCTGGGCGAGCTGCACCACCGTCGCCTTGCGCTGCCCGATCGCGACGTACACGCAGATCAGGTCGCGATCCCGGTTGTTGATGATGGTGTCGATCGCGATCGAGGTCTTGCCGGTCTGGCGGTCGCCGATGATCAGCTCGCGCTGGCCGCGGCCGATCGGGATCATCGAGTCGATCGCCTTCAGGCCGGTGAGCATCGGCTCCTTCACCGGCTGGCGCTGCACGACCCCCGGCGCCTTGTGCTCGGCCGGACGCCGCCGGGTGGTGTTGATCGGTCCCCTCCCGTCCAGCGGGTTTCCGAGCGGGTCCACGATGCGTCCCAGCAGCTCCTCGCCGACGGGGATCTCCAGCAGGCGGCCGGTGCGCTTGACCGTGTCGCCCTCGGCGATCTTCTCCCATTCGCCGAACAGCACGGCGCCGACGTTGTCGGACTCCAGGTTCAGCGCCAGGCCGGTGACGCCGTGGGGCAGGTCGAGCATCTCAAACGACATGCAGTTCTCCAGCCCGTGCACGCGGCTGATGCCGTCGGCAACCGACAGCACCGTGCCGACCTCGGTCAGCTGCGCCTCGGCGGCGTCGAGCCCTTCGATTCGGCTCTTGAGGATCGAGGTGATCTCGTCAGGGTTGATCTGCATGTTCTCAGGCTGCTCCCTTCACAGGCGGGTCACGCCTGCGCCACTTGCTGTCTCAATTGCTCCAACCTGGACCGGATCGAGGCGTCCAGGATCGTGTTGCCGACTCTAAGCACCACGCCACCGATGATCTGCGGGTCCACCTCGGACTGCACCTCCACCACCCTGTCGGTCTGGCGACCGATCGTCTGGGCGAGGTGCGCGACCGCGCTCTCGTCCAGGGCGATCGCGCTCGTGATGTGCACCGGCAGCGCGCGGCGCGCCCGGTCGGCCAGCGCGTCGAGCTCCGCGCGGATGCGGAAGATCACCGGCATCCGGTGGCGTTCGATCAGCGCCTGCAGGAAGTTGCGAAGCGCCGGGTCGGCCCCGGTCACCACGCGATCCAGCGCCTCCTTCTTCTCCTGCACCGAGAAGTGCGGCGAGAAGAAGAAGCTCGCCATCTGACGGTGGCGATCCATCGCGTCGGCGAACGCGTCCAGCTGCGCCCGCACCTCCTCGAGCGACCCGCGCTCGCTCGCCACCTCAAACAGGGCGCGCGCATAGACCTGAGCGATCTCCTGCATCTACGCGCGCTCTGCGCCCTCCGCCGCCAGGGCCGAGAAATCCAGCTCAGACAGCGCCTCCTCGATCAGCCGCCGCTGATCCTCTTCGGTCAGCAACCTGCGGGTGACCTTCTCGGTCGCCATCACGGTCAGGTCGGCGACCTCACGGCGAATCTCCTGGATCGCGCGGCGGGTCTCGGCCTGGATCTCCTGCCGAATCTGCTCCAGCTGGCGCTCACGCTGCGCGCGGAGCTCCTCCTTGGTCTGGCGCTCGTGCGCCTCGGCCGCGCGGCGCGCCCGTGCGAGGATCTCGTCGGCCTGCTCGCGCGCCTGGGCCAGGCGCTCGCGATAGGCGGCCAGCAGCTGCTCTGCCTCGCGGCGGGTGCGCTCGGCGTCGTCCAGGGACTGGGCGATCGTCCTGGCGCGCTGGTCCAGCGCCCGACCGATCGCCGGGAACACCGTCTTGTAGAGGATGAACAGCGAGATCGCGAAGACGACGAGCGTCCAGACCGTCATCCCCACGTTGGGGGTGATCAGGAACGAGCCGCTTGCGGCGATCGGGATCGTGGCCAGCGCAGCCATCTGATTCGGCCTACAGGAAGAAGGCGATGAAGCCGCCGACCAGCCCGTAGAAGAAGCACGCCTCGGTGAGCGCGAATCCCAGCCACTGGTCGCGCTCGATGTCGGTGCGCAGCTCCGGCTGGCGGGTCTTGGCGGTGATCGACGCGTTGAACACGCTGCCGATGCCCGCGCCCGCGCCGGCCGCGCCGCCGCCGGCGCCCACGCCGAGCGCGATCGCGCGGCCGGCCTTCTGGGCCACCGTGTCGGCCGCGCCCGAGAGCTGGCCGATCACCGGATGCAGGATGGTCAACAGGTGAAGCAACATTTGCTGTGATGGCTCCTTGTGGGTGTCAGTGGCTGGAGACCGAGCTACCGATGTAGATCGCGGTCAGGATGGCGAAGATGAAGGCCTGCAGCACGGCGATCAGCGTGGCCTCGAACATGAAGATCGCGATCCCGAGCGGCAGCAGCGCCCAGGAGACGACGGTCTGCCCGACGAGCACGCCGAGCTCGCCGCTCATGAACGCGATCAGCAGGTGGCCGGCGAGCAGGTTGGCCCAGAGCCGGACGCTGAGCGAGATCAGCCGCAGAAAGACCGACAGGATCTCGATCACGGTGATCAGCGGCAGCAGGCCCTTGCCGATCCCGCTGGGGATCAGGCTCTTGATGTAGCCGATGAACCCGTGGTGGCGGATCCCCTCGTAGTTGAACAGGATGAACACCAGGAGCGTGAGGATCAGCGGGAACGCGACGTTGGTGTCGGCCGCGTAGATCTGAAACGAGGGGATGTGCGCCCCGAACAGGTTGAACTTGTTGGTCGAGTCGACCGGCAGCGGTATGTAGCCGATCAGGTTGGTGACCAGGATGAACACGAACAGGGTCGCGATCAGCGGGAAGTACTTGCGCATCAGCCGGTCGTCGAGGTTCTCCCGCGCCATCGAGCGGGAGAACTCGTAGCACCACTCGATCGCCACCTGCAGGCGTCCGGGCCGCTGCCTGAGCCGCCGCGCCACATAGCCCATGATCCCCACGGTGATCGCGATCGTCAGCAGCAGGTACAGGACGCCCTTGTTGAAGTCGATCGGCCCCAGCTTGAACCATGTGTCGAGCTTGAACTCGTCGATTGGAGAGAACGCGCCGCTCGCGACGGCCGGGGCCTTGTGGCTCTTGAGCCCGTAGATGGCCGCGAAGAAGACGATGCCCGCCACCCACACGCCCACCACCGTCCAGAGGATGCGCCGCCCCCTGGAGGCGCCCGGCGTCCCGCCGGTCGTTGGCGCTCCCTGCAGCGCGCTCATCTAGCGTCCGCCCGTGGGGCCGGCTTGCCGCTCGCCAGGCGGATGGCGAACGCGATCGTGTAGGCGCAGAAGATCACAAGCGCCGCGGTTAGCCCGTCAGCGCGCGAGCCGGCGACGCCCGCGACCACGATCGCCCCCGCCAGAAGCCAGATGCGGCCGAAGGCCTCGAACAGCCGCGCGCCGACCTGGGCACGGGGCTCGGCGAACCGCCGCGTCCACACGTGGTCGGTGGCCTGGATGAGCCGCTGGAGCAGCCAGGCGCCGCCGCCGATCGCGTAACCGAGCACCGGCGCGCCCAGCGCCAGCGCCGGAACGGTCGCCACCAGCACCGCCGCCACATCCAGGTATCTGACGGAGGCGAGGCGCGGTTGCAAGGTCGACGGTGCCCCTACCGACACCGCTGGCTCCCCGGGCCCGGCCGGAGCACCCGCGCGCGGTGCCGCGGCAGGCACTGCGGGATCGGGTGGCTGTAGCGAAGCTTGGTCACTGTCGGGCAGGGCCTGGCCTGCAGGGAAGGGCGCTGATGCTAGACGATGCACGTCCAGCTCGCCGGTCCCCAGGCGGCCTAGAAGCGCTTGGCCACGAAGGCGATCCCGGCGAAGAAGCCGGCGAAGAAGCCAGCGATCGCGAAGGGTAGCAGAGCCCCCACCGCCAGGCCGACGCCGACGCCGATCGCGGTCCCAACGAGGTTCACCGACAGCATCGCCATCCCGGCGGCCGCCGGATTGGGCCGGCCGCGTCGGGCTCCGCGGCCGCCCCGGTCGCCGACCTGACCCGGATCGCCCCGGCCGCCAGCCACGGGCGGATCGCCCCGGTCGCCCCCCTGACCTGGATCGCCCCGGCCACTCCGCGCACCCGGGTCGCTCCGGCCGCCGGGGGCGCCGCGATCGTCGCGCGGCGCGTCGCATCGGTCCTCGGCCCCGTCCCCGGCGCCCTGACCGCATCCGCTCATCGCCGGGCCGGCTGCTCGATCGATCAGGCCACCGCGGCCGCGCCGCTTGCACGGCGGCGCCCAGGCCGGCGCAGCGGCGACGGAAGACGCGGCTTGGGAAGCTGACCCTCAGCCCACATCGCCGCAAGACAGGTCCGCGGCAGGGCACCCGGCCCCTCGAACACCAGGTGGCGCGGCTGCCAGCGCGGGAAGAACTTGGAGTTGAAGCGGTAGAGCGACTCGATCTGAAAGAACGGGTTGGCCAGCGCGACCAGCCGGCCGAGCAGGCGCTGGGCGAGCCCCGCTGGGCTGTGGATCCAGCGGGCGAACGCGGCGAAGTTCAGCGACATCTCGCTCAGCCCGCGCTGTCGCAGCGCCGACGCCGCCTCGCAGACCATGAACTCGGTCAGGCCGTTTGGGGTCCCCGGATCCCGCCGCATGAACGACAGCGACACGGCGGCGCGCCCGTAGCAGGGCACGAAGTGCAGCACGCCGCGCACCCTCCCGGTGCCGTCGCGCGCCAGCAGCACGAGCGTCTGGGAATCATGGTCGCCGCGGATCGCGTCCATCGCCATCGAGAAGCCCCGCTCGGGCGCGCCCGCGCGCCCGAGCTCCAGCACCTCGTCGACCTCGGCCGCGGTGAGCGCGTCAAGCTCGCACACGCGCGACAGCTCGCTCACATAGCCGGCCCTGCGCAGCCTGGTGACCGACTGGCGGACCTTGCGAATCGGGCGTCCCTCAAGCGAGAAGCGGTCAAGCTCGACGATCGCCTCGTCGCCGATGTACATCGTCGACAGGCCCATCCGGCGGTAGAGCGGTGCCAGCCGCTCAGAGGCGCCGACCGCGCCAAGCCGCAGCCCGTGCAGGGCCGCCAGGCGCCGCACATCCTCGATCAGCGGTGCCAGCGCGTCATCGGGCCCGACCGGGTCACCCGACAGCAGCAGGACCCCGCTCTCGATCCGGTAGGCGGCGAAGGCGCGCCGATCGGCCGAGAACAGCCAGCTGGTGTCGGATCGCAGCTTGAAGAACGAGAGCGTGTCGGTCCCGTGCTCCCTCACCAGCCGCTCCGCCACCCGTCGGGCCTCCGCCCCGGGGGCGCGCTCGACCGCGGCCAAGGGCCTGAACAGCGCCCATGCGATCGCCAGCAGAGTCGCCAGCGCGAGCGCGTGCACCGCCAGCGGCACCCAGACGATCGCGTGGTGCAGGATCAGATGGCGCTCGAACCGGAGCGGGCCAGCATGCCAGCCCACCAGGTCGACGGTCTCGCGCACGGCCCGAACCCACGGCGGGCGCCCGCCCGACAGCCACGCGGCCACGGTCGCCAGCCCCAGCCCGGCGATCCCCACCGCGCAGATCCTCCACACGGCACTGCTAAGCGTGACGGGATCGTGCTCTGCACCGAACGCGCGGCGGCCGCCGAGCAGCAGCGCCGCAAGCGCGAAGCTGACCGACGCGGCGACGGGCTCGGGTCCGCCGATCAGGTCGATCGACCCCAGCGTGAGGGTCAGCACCACGGCGAGCCGCCACGCCCTGCGCCGGCGCCTGAGCAGGTACGGCGCCAGGATCAGCAGCGCCGCGCCAGCCGGAAGCGCCAGCGCGTGCAGCGAGCGAATCGCGGCGATCGGCGCGATCGCCAGAAGTCGGCGGCCATCCCAGCTCAGGCCGGGCATCGCCACGGCCGCCACGTTCACGAGCCCAGCGAGCGCGGCCACCGCCGTGGCCAGCGCTGGGGCCGCCCCGGCCAGCGCGGGAGCCGCCCCGGCCAGCGGTGGAGCCGCCGCGGCGAGCGCGGGGGGCAAAGCGACCGGCGTGCGCGCCTCGTCGGCCGGCGCTGGCTCCGCGCCTGGGCCGGATGCGAGCATCGGGGTAGCCCTTGCATCCGCCGGCACGGACCGAGCGCCCGGGCCGGGCGCGACCATCGCCGTGGGCCTCGCGCCCTTGGTGGGTTGTCTTGACCTTTTCATCTGCGCGTGCTCCGCGCGCCCGCCGCCGCATGGCGCCTGCACCAAGCGCCCTGGTGGCCGAGCGCGCGCTGGCCAACGGGCGTGCGTGCATGCGAAGCGTCGAGGACTGTACCGATGGGGGACGCCGCAGTTACTCGGCGACCGTGGCCTCGGCCGGCCACGACGCTCGTGGCCGGGCCGGAAGCAGGAGCCCCACCAGCAGCGCCGCTACCGGGAAGGCGAGCAGCAGCTCGAACACCGCGCGCAGCCCGTCGGCGTCGGCGAGCACGCCCAGCAGCGGCGCTCCCACCCCTCCAAGCCCGATCGACAGCCCGATGGTCACCCCAGATGCGACCCCGATTCGCCCGGGAAGCATCTCCTGGCCCATCACGATGGTGACGGCGAAGGTGGCGATCGTGGCCGCGCCGGCCAGCGCGGCAAACAGCGTGGCGAGGACCGGCCCGCTGAGCAGCAGCGCGCCGATCAGGGGCGGGAGCACCGCCATCGAGCACACCAGCACCCGCTTGCGTCCGAACCGATCCGCGAGCGGGCCGCCGATCAGCGTCCCCGCCGCGCCACCGACCAGCATGGCCGTGAGCGCGGCGCCGCCGGCTCCGCGTCCGGCGTGCAGGACATGGACGAAGTACAGGGGCAGGAACGTGACCATCCCGAAGTAAACGAACGAGCGCAGGGCGATCACGAGACCCAGCAGGGTGAACGGACCCCAGTCGGCGGGGCTCGACGGCTGGTCGCGCGTGCGTGGCGAGAGCGGGCGGAAGCGCTTGAGGCGGCCCAGCTCGTGCGCGAGCACGGCCGCCATCAGCGCGGTCGGCGCGATCACGACCAGTGTCCCGTGCAGGCCCAGGGCGAGCACCGACGGCGTGATGATCGCCGGTCCAAGGGCGAACCCGATGTTTCCGCCGACGCTGAACAGGCTCATCCCGCTCGAACGGCGATCGCCCGACACGTAGTTGGCAAAGCGCGATCCCTCGGGATGAAACGCGGCCACCCCGGTGCCGGACAGGAGCACCGCCGCGAAGGCGAGCCCGTAGTTGGGCGCGAGCCCGATCAGGCCGACTCCGATGCCGCCCAGCAGCGGGCCGAGCGGCATCAGCCAGGGCAACGAGCGGCGGTCGGACACGTGCCCGAACAGCGGCTGGATCACCGAGCTGGAGACCGTGGCGGCGAGCACCAGCGCCGACGCGGTCGCATACGACAGGTGGTCGCGCGCGATCAAAAACGGCAGCAGCGCCGGGATCGAGCCCTGTCCGATGTCGGTGCACAGATGGCCGGCCGAGAGGGTCGCCATCGCGCGGCGATCGACCCGGCGCGGGCTCGTTGGCTTGGCGCGCTCCCGCGCGGCCCCGACCGCGCTCACCGCCGGTCGATCTCCGCCAGGCGCATGCGGACGAGATCCTGCTTTGAGACGAGCTCGGATTCGAGCTCGCGCAGCTCCGAGATCCGGCGCCGCACGAGGGTCAGCTGCGTCTCGATGTGCTCGCCGGCCTGCAGGAGCAGCCGCCGCCGCTCTCCGGCGGACTCGGTCTGGGCCAGCTCCCGGCGCAGCTGGGCGCGGGCGCTCTCGGCGGCGAGCATCTGCGAGAGCTGCTCCAGCGAGAGTCCGAGCAGGTCGCGCAGGCGCACGATGTCGCGCAGCCGCTCGAGCTCGGCCTCGCCGTAGAGCCGGTGGCGGCCCTGGGCCCGCTCGCGCGCTCCCTCAAGCAGGCCTATCTCCTCGTAGTAGCGGATGGTTCGCGGGGTGGTCCCGGTGAGCTGGGCGAGCTCGCCGATCCGAAGCCGCCGAGCCCCGCCGGGCCCGTCGGGATCGGTCAGCGCCCCGGCGCCGGCGCCGCCCTCCCTCCGATCGCGGGCGCTGCCCTCCCGCCGATCGCCGGCGCTGCCTGATCGGCGATCAGCGGCGCTGCCTGACCGGCGATCAGCGGCACTGCCTGACCGGCGATCAGCGGGGCTGCCTGAGCGGTCAGCGTCGCCGGCCGCGTCCCGTGAGGGCCCGGGATCGCAGTCGGTGCCGTCGGCCGGCCACCGGGCGTGTGCCACCTGCGCCGTGGTCATCGACCAGCCCCCTGCGATGCGCCCGCGACCGCGCTTGAGCCCGCAGACCGTCGGCGGGCCGTCAAGACCCGGCCCCCTGAGGCTCGCCGGCGGCTGGGGAGCCGCCGACCATCGGCCGCGACCGCTCCCGCCCGCGGGGCAGGCTCTCGGCGACCGCCTCGACCGAGCCCTTGGGGCGGGCTGCCGACACCAGGGCACCCGCCACCGAGACGGCGGCCAGGCACCACAACGCCGTGTGCATGTTGGCGATGAACGGTCGCAGCTGCGCGTCGGAGATGTGGTCGGCAAGTCCGGAGAAGACCGCGAACAGCACCCGCTTTGGCACCGCCGAGGTGACCACCGCGAGCACGAACGCGATCGAGATCACGGCACCGGTGTTCTGGACCAGGACGCGCGCACCGGCCGCGATCCCGCGGCGATGCGGAGCCACGACGCCCATCATCGCCGCCGTGTTGGGAGAGTTGAACATGCCAGAGCCGATCCCGACCACGAACATGAACGCGCCCGAGAGGGCGTAGCTCGTGCCACGCCCCAGCAACGTCATTAGCGCCAGACCCGCGGCTGTGACGAGCATGCCCATCACCGCCAGGGCGCGCGAGCCGCGACGGTCGGCCCACATCCCGGCCAGCGGAGATGAGAGCAGCATGCCGAGCGCCAGGGGCGCGAGCTTGATGCCCGCAAGGATCGGGGAGTCGCCCTGCACTCCCTGGAAGTAGAACACGAATACGAACATCAGCGCGAACCGCGCGAGGCCGTTGGCGAACGCGCTCGCCGCCGCCGTCGAGAACAGGCGGCTGCGGAAGATCGAGAGGTCGAGCATCGGCGCGCGATGGCGCCGCTCGACGGCGACGAAGGCGGGCAGCAGCACGGCGGCGGTGATCAGCGAGGGGATCACCAGCGGCGCGCTCCAGCCCTCGATCCCGCCCTTGGAGATCCCGTAGACCAGGCCCGTGAGCCCGAGCAGGAAGGTGGCCGTGCCCAGCCAGTCAAAGGATCGATCCTCCGAGCGCCGGCCGACCTCGTGCAGGATCGCCGCGCCCCACAGGCTGCCCGCGAGCCCAAAGGGCACGTTGAACCAGAACACCCAGTGCCAGGAGATCGCCACCAGCGCCCCGCCCAGCACCGGGCCGATCACCAGCCCGACGGCGGCGACCATCGTGTTGGTCCCCATCGCCAGGCCGAGCTGCTCGCGCGGGAAGGCGTCGGTCACGATCGCGGCCGAGTTGGCGAACAGGAACGCGCCTCCGACCCCCTGGACGATGCGCCACAGGATCAGCTGGGTGCCATCGGCGGCGAACCCCGCTCCCAGCGAGGCGAGCGCGAAGAGCACGAAACCCAGCACGTAGGCGCGCTTTCGCCCGAACTGGTCCGACAGCCGCCCGGCGCTGAGCACCAGCACCGTGGAGGCGATCATGTACACGAGGATCACCCAGACGAGCTCCAGCAGGCTGGTGTGGAGGCTGCGCTCGAGGTCGGGCAGGGCGATGATCAGCGTGCCCGAGTTGATCGTCGCCAGCAGCATCCCAAGGCTCGTGCAAGACAGCGCCCACCACTTGTAGGAGTCGTGTCCCGCAGCCACGCCGATTCGTCGCCGACGGTCAGCTTGGGATCCCTGCCGCTTTTGATCGGATGCCTGCCGGTCGTGAACAGGCGCCGGAACGGGCAACGGCGCCACCTCCTCATCAAATGATTTTTTACGTAAACGTCAAGATAGCAGCCACCGGCCACGATCCTCCGCTGGCGGGCAGCGCCGACGCGGCAAAGCCTGAAGGGCCGAGGAGAAGGCTGGCGCCACGGACAACGCGCGGGCGCACGAGAGGGCGCGGGCGCCACGGACAGGGCGCCACCGGGAGGGCGTCGGCGCCGTCAGCCCTGGTAGGCGGCCACGACGGCCAGGATCACGAAGGCCGCCACCAGGGCGATCCCCTCGAAAGCGGTCGCCTCACCGTCGCCGGTGATCTGCCAGACGATCACCCCGCAGAGCGCCAGAGCGCCCGCGTAGACCGGGCCGAGCTTGAACGTGAGCGTGGTCGCCGTCAACAGCGACACCAGCACAAGCGCGGGGTAAAGGAAGGCCACCAGCTGGGCGATCGAGCCTTTCACCACCGAGATCGCAAGATCCGATCGCCCGCGTGCCGCGAGCACCACACCGACCGCGTGCTCCACCGCGTTGCCGGCGATCGCGACGATGACCAGGCCAGCGAACGCGCGCGAGATCCCGAGCGTGTGGGTGGCCGGTCGCAGCGCATGGACAAACCAATCGGAAACGAAAGCTGAGGCCAGGGCGCCCGCGGCGAGCGACGACAGAGCCCAGCGCAGGCCCGTGCCGCCACCACGCGCCCGGTCTGAGACCCTGTCCAGGCCCAGCTGGTCGCGCACCCAGACGCCGTAGACGGCGAGGATGGCGATCGCGGCGGCCACGGAGATCGCTTTCAGGTGCTGAGCCGCCAAATCGTGGGAGCCGCTGGCGAGCGCAACAAGGACGATGATGAAGCTTGAGAGCATCATCAACGTGGCCGTGTCGTTGGGCAGCCGCCGCCCGAAGCGCATCACGCCGTCTGAGGCGCGCGCCGCGCCGGCCAGGATCACAAGCCCGAGCACGAGCAGCGAGTTCACGAGGATCGCACCGACGATCGCCGTCTGCGCCACCACCAGCTCCTTGGCCCGCAGCGCGAACAGCACGACGAAGAACTCCGGCAGGTTGCCGAGCGTCGCCTGCAGTAGCCCGGTCCGCGCCGGCCCGATGTGCGCGCCGACCTCCTCGGTCGCCACCGACACGACCCAGGCGACACCGGCGAGCGCCAGGGCGGCGAGGACGAACGCGACCACATGGCCGGCCAGCAGATAGCGGGCCACGCCCGCCGCCGCCACGGCCGCCGCAACCCCGGCTAGCGCCCCGCCCCGACGAGCGCTCGCCTAGCTCACCCTCTCGAACTCGCCGGTCTCGATGTCGCGCTCCACGGCGGCGTCGATCTCGTGCTCTGACGTGTCGGGATCGGCGCGCCGCAGCTCGGTGGCACGCAGGCGCCTGAACTTGAGGATCTCAAGCACGTAGATCAGGTAGACGCTAGCGGCCACGCACGCAACGGCAAGCGCGATGAGCACGGCGATCCACACCGGGTTGTGGCGCTCGTAGTGGGTGATCAGGCGCAGCGCGACCGCCAGCGCAGCCATCATCAGCGACCAGCCGTACAGGTAGGCGACGGTCTTTCGCTGCGAGAAGCCGATCCGCGCCATGCGGTGGTGGAAGTGGTTGGCGTCCGCCGACCACGGCTTGCGCCGGTACTTCAGGCGCTTGGCGACCACGAAGCCGGTGTCCAAGAACGGGATCACCAGGATCATCAGCGGCACCACCAGGGCGACGACCGCGTTGGTCTTCAGCGACCCGACCACGGCCACGACGCCGAGCAGGTAGCCCAGCAGGTTCGCTCCGGCGTCGCCCATGAACACCGACGCCGGGTAGAAGTTGTGAAACAGAAAGCCAAGCGCCGCGCCGGCGGTGAGCGCGGCCAGGATCGCCGCGCCCTTGACGCCCAGGCTGAACGCGATGATCGAGAACGCCACCCCGTCGATCGTGCACACGCCGGCCGCCAGGCCGTCGATCCCGTCCGAGAAGTTCACCACGTTCATCAGCCCCACCAGCCAGATCACCGTCAGCAGCCCGCCCTCGTTGGGGAACTGCAGCGAGCCGACGAACGGCAGCGTGATCTCGGTCACGACGGCTCCCCCCTCCACGGCCACCACGGCCGCGCCAACCTGCCCCAGCAGCTTGAGCGCGGGACGCAGGTCCCGCGCATCGTCGATCGCGCCGACGATCGTGATCAGCGCGGCGCCCGCGAGCACCGCCCACATGTGCACCGTGCCGGCCGAGCCGGCCGGGCCGTGCGTCACGTGGCCGAGCTTGATCGTCGCCGGCAGCCAGATGGCGCCGGCCACGAGCGCCGCGGCCAGGATCGCGAGCCCTCCAAGGAGGGGCGTCTCACGTCGGGAAAGCCCGCGCTCCCGAGGCTGGTCGACGGCCCCGACCGCCCGCGCCAGCCGCGCCGCGAGAGGGGTGAGCAAGGCCGAGATCGCGGCCGCAACCACCAGCGCCAGCACGGCGTCCCAGTACCGCATCATGGCGAAGCATGGCAGGGCGCCCAGCGATTGGGGCGCCCGCGCGTGGCTGTGCCCGCCGCGCCGAACCGGGGCCTCACGGCGGCGGGGCCGGTTGGAGTCTCATACGGCCTCCAGGGCCCCTCACACGGTCTTCGGCGCCCCGGCTGCCCGACCGGCGTCCCGCCCGGGAGAACGCCGGGCCGCTCAGGCGACCGCCGGCGCGCTCAGCTGCGCGTACAGCGGGAAGCGGTCTGCGATCTGTGCCACGCGCTCTTGAAGCTGCGCCCGCTGCTGCTCGAACTCCGGCCCGGCGGTCAGCGTCTCGGCGATGATCTGGCCGACCTCGGCGAAGTCCTCGACCTGCAGGCCACGCGTCGCCAGCGCGGGCGAGCCGATCCGCAGCCCCGAGGAGACGGCCGGCGGACGCGGGTCAAACGGGACCGCGTTGCGGTTGACGGTGATGCCGATCGAGTGCAAGCGATCCTCGGCCTGACGGCCGTCAAGCTCGGACTCGCGGAGGTCGCAGAGCACCAGGTGCACGTCCGTGCCGCCGGTGAGCACGGAGATCCCGCCGCCCGCCGCCAGCAGCCGCTCGGCGATCATGCGCGCCCCGTCGAGCGTTCGGCGCTGGCGCTCCCGGAACGCCTCGGAGGCGGCCAGCCTCAGCGCTACGGCCTTGCCGGCGATCAGATGCTGCAGCGGCCCGCCCTGCTGTCCGGGGAACACGGCCGAGTCGATCTTCTTGGCGTACTGCTCGCGACAGAGGATCATGCCGCCGCGGCCGCCGCCGATCGTCTTGTGGATCGTGGTGGTGACGACGTCGGCGTAGGGGATCGGCGACGGGTGAAGCCCCGCGGCCACCAGCCCCGCGAAGTGGGCCATGTCGACCATCAGGTAGGCGCCGACCTCGTCCGCGATCTCCCTGAAGCGCTGGAAGTCGAGCTGGCGGGGGTAGGCCGACCAGCCGGCGATGATCATCTTCGGGCGCCGCTCGCGAGCGAGGCGCGCCACCTCGTCCATGTCGATCAGCGAGGTCTCGCGGTCGACGTGGTAGGCGACGATGTCGTACAGGCGGCCGGAGACGTTGATGCGCATCCCGTGCGAGAGGTGGCCCCCGTGCGCCAGCTCAAGGCCCATGAGCACGTCCCCGGGCTCAAGCAGCGCGTGGTAGACGGCGGTGTTGGCCTGAGCGCCCGCGTGCGGCTGGACGTTGGCGTGCTCGGCGCCGAACAGGGCCTTGGCGCGGTCGATCGCGAGCTGCTCGGCCACGTCCACGAACTCGCAGCCGCCGTAGTAGCGACGTCCCGGATAGCCCTCGGCGTACTTGTTGTTGAGCACCGAGCCCTGGCACTCGAGCACTGCCATCGGCGCGAAGTTCTCCGAGGCGATCATCTCAAGCGTCCGCTGCTGGCGCTCGAGCTCGCGGGCGAGCACATCCGCGATCTCGGGATCGACCTCCGAAAGCGGGCGGTTGAAGAAGTCGGCTGGGAGCTCGACGGAGTCCATGGAGCGGCAGATGGTAACGGTGCGCGCGGGCCGTGTGGAGACGGCCGGCTGGCAGCTGTGGGGCGACCGCGGCGCAGACGGCGCTAGCGGCGGCGGGTGCGCGTCTCCGCCGCCCTCCCGGCTCACGCGTCGGCGGCCACCACCGCCAGGTCACGGCAGCGCCAGAGCACCGACGCCGTGCGAAACCCGGCCTCGCGCAGCCACCGCAGCTGGTCGTCGAGCCGGCTTGGATGGTCGAAGCCCGGGGTGAGCTCGGTCACGGCATCGGACGGGTCCTCGGGCACGATCACATCGCCCAGCGCGAAGCGGCCGCCGGGCGAGAGCACCGAGCGAACGCGCTCGAACAGGTCTCGCTTTCCGGGCCCATCCAGATGGTGCACGCACAGCGCGCTTGCGACGAGGTCGAAGGGGCCCGGTGGGAGCGGCTGCTCGAGCCGCCCCACGACGAACGAGACACGACGATGGGCAAGCCGCGCTCGTGCCGCGCGGAGCATTTCGGGGCTCTCGTCGAGCGCCACGAGCTCCGCGTCCGGATGGCGCTCGAGCAGACGCCACGCGGTCTCGCCGATTCCGCTCCCGAGGTCCAGGATCCGCGCCACGCGCGCACCGGCGGCGCTGACGAGCTGTCGCTGCAGCTGATCGTAGGCGGGGATGTCCGCGCGGATCTCCCGCTCTTAGGTCTCCGGATCGAAGCGGTAGCGACCGCGCGGCGCCTCCGCGGCGGCGCTCAGAGCGACGGCCACCTCCTCGGGCGACACGGCGCCCACCCTAACGACCCGGAACCTCCCACCGTCCTCCCAATCGCGCAGATCGATCACGGTCGAGGGCGTGCCGGGGAGCTCGCCGCCGTCGAGCACGAGGTCGGCTCCCGCGCGGATCGACTCGGGTACCTGATCCAGCGTGCGCGCATCCCGGCCGCCGGCGAGGTTTGCGCTCGTCTGCATCACGACCGTGGACACCTGCTGCAGCGCCGGCAGGCGCGGCACGCGCACGCCGAGCGTGGTGGGATCCCCCGCGCAGGCTGCCGGGAACCTGCGCTCCGGGTTTGGGACCAGGAGCGTGACCTGGCCGGGCAGCAGGCGCTCGAGCGCGGCCCTGGTCCTGGGCCCGAGCTCGCCCAGCGCCTCGAGCGCGCGAGCACGGTCGAAGAACATCACCGCCGCGGGCTTGGCCGGCGGCCTGCCCTTGAGCTCGTACATGCGCCGGACGGCGGACGGGTGCTCAGGGTCGCACGCCAGCCCGTAGACGGTGTCGGCGGGGAACACCGCCACCCCTCCCGACGCGATGCAGCGCTCAAAGCGCTCCGCGTCGTAGGACGGCGGGCGCGCGTCCGGCGCCCGCGACGGGCCCGCCGCCCGGGGGTCGTGACCTGCGTCGCTCATGCCGGCCACCCCCTGGGATCGTGACTTGCGCCGCTCATCTCGCACGCCCCCGGCGCGCGCCGGGCGCCCGTGGCAGGCACTCCGCTCATCCCCCTGTGGTCGCTCATGCCCCGGTGGTCGCTCATCCACCCGCGATCGCCCATCGCCCGCCGGCCGGGGGCCGCATCCCCATGACAGGGCGGCGCCGCGCCTGCCGACGACCACGCGCTCACGGCTCGCCAGGTCGCGGCGCAGCTGCACCTGGGCAAATCCGGCGTCCGCCAGCAGCCCGGCGACCGTCTGCGCCTGGCGAGGGTCGATCTCGAGCGCAAGCAGCGACGGCCAGGCGGATTGGGCGCAGCTCGCGATGAGCCTGCGGATCACATCAAGGCCGTCGCCTCCGCCGCGAAGCGCGAGCGCCGGCTCATAGCAGCCGACATCCGGCATGAGCCGGTCGCCGAGCGGCACGTACGGCAGGTTGGCGAGCACCGCGTCGGCTCCCGGCCCGCGCGCCCGCGCCAGCGCCGGCGCGTCCTTCAGCAGGTCCGCGACCCACAGCCGGATGGGCGCCCGCAGGTCGCGCGCGTTCTCACGCGCCAGGGCGATGGCGCCGGCGCTCACGTCGCAGGCGCCGACGATGAGGTCGGGGCGCTCGCTGAAGAGAGCCAGCGCGATCGCTCCGCTGCCGGTCCCCACGTCGATCACCGAGGCGCCGGTTGGCAGCTCCAGCCCGACCTCCACCAGCAGCTCCGACTCCGGGCGGGGGATCAGGGCGCGCCGGTCGACGGCCAGCGTGAGCGCCCGGAAGTGACGGCGGCCGAGGATGTATGCGACCGGCTCGCGCCGCCGGCGCCGTGCCACGAGGCTCCAGAACCGGTCGCGATCCGCCTCGCCCAGGGGCCGACCGGCGTCGAGCAGAAGCCGCTCGCGACCGACGCCGAGCACCTCGGCCAGCAGCAGCTCCGCGTCCAGGCGCGGCGATGCGCAACCGGCCGCCTCAAGCAGAGAACGCGCGGCCGTCAGGGCCTCGGCGATCGTGGGCGCCGCAGACCTCCCCGGGTCCCCGGCTGGCGTGCGCGCCGCAGACACCCCCGGGTCCCCGGCTGGCGTCGGCGCGCCAGGCGCGCCGACCGGGGCGCGACCCACCGTGTGCGCAACCGCATGGACGCCATCCTCCGCGGCTGCGGAGGCAAGCCGTGCCTCAGCCACCGGCACGCTCCGCAAGCCGGCGGCGGCGCTCCTCGTCCTGAAGCGCCTCGGTCAGCTCTTCAAGGCCCCCGAGCAGGACCTCGTCCAGGTTGTGGAGCAGGAGGTTGATCCGGTGGTCCTTCACCCGGCGCTCCCCGTAGTTGTAGGTTCGGATCTTCTCCGCGCGGTCGCCGGTTCCAACCTGGGCCTGGCGACTTGCCCCGAGCTTGGCCCGCTGCTCGGCGAGCGCGCGCTCATACAGCCTGGCGCGCAGCACCTTCATCGCGCGCTCGCGGTTCTGCAGCTGGGACTTCTCGTCCTGCATCGAGACCACGATCCCGCTGGGCCGGTGGGTGATGCGCACCGCGGAGTCGGTCGTGTTCACCGACTGGCCCCCCGGGCCCGAGCTGCGGTAGACGTCGATCTGCAGGTCGGCCGGGTCGATCTGCACCTCCACCTCCTCGGCCTCGGGGAGCACGGCCACGGTGGCGGTCGATGTGTGGATCCTGCCCTGGGACTCGGTCTCGGGCACGCGCTGGACCCGATGGGTGCCGCCCTCGTACTTGAACACCGAGTAGGCGCCGTCGCCCTTGACCTCGAACGTGTAGTCGCCGTCCCCGATCGACAGCGGCTCAACCTGAAAGCCGCGCCGCTCGGCGTAGCGCGTCAGCATCCGGTAAAGGTCGCCGGCCCACAGGCCTGCCTCATCGCCTCCAGCGCCGGAACGGATCTCGACGATCACGTTCTTTGAGTCGTTTGGGTCGCGCTCGACCATCGCCAGGCGAATCTCGTCCTCGAGCGAGCGCATGCGCTCGAGCGCGGCGTCCAGCAGCGCGCGCAGCTCGGCGTCGTCGCCGTTCTCGGCCAGCAGCTCGCGCGCGCCCTCGGCATCGTCGGCCGCGCGCCTGTACTCGCCCGCGAGCCTCGCGGCCTGCTCGAGCTCCCGGTAGGCGCGGCTGGCCTGCGCGTAGCGCTCGCGGTCGCCGATGACCTCGGGGTCGGCCAGCTGGCGCTCCAGCTCGCCGAAGCGCTCGAGCACCTGTTCGACCAGCCCCTGGATCATCGGGGCGAGTCTATGAACACAAGCCCGCGGCGCTGCACAGCAGCCCAAGAGCCGGTCGATGTGAAGCCGGCCACGACCGTTGGCCGCCGCGAGCCCTAGGCGACGAGCTCCAGGCCGGGGAGCTCGTCGCGCCCGCCGATCCCCGGAGCCTCACGCTCGAGCACGGCGCGCAATGCGGCGATCGACACCGCGAGCTGATCCGAGTCCGGCTCGCGGGTGGTCAGCCGCTGCAACGTCAGGCCCGGGAGCATCAGCGCCCGCACCCAGCGGCTCTTGCGGTGGCGCGCCGCCCAGCGGATTACCTCAAACGAGAGGCCGGCGATCAGCGGCACCCCGAGGATGCGGCTCAGCACCAGGAGCCACCACGCCGGCAGGCCGACCGGCGCGAGCACGAAGATCCCCAGCACGGCGACCACGAGCAGGAAGCTCGTGCCGCACCGCGGGTGCAGGCGGGGGTAAAGAGCCGCGCGTTCGGGCGTCAGCTCGTCGCCCGCCTCGTAGCAGGCGATCACCTTGTGCTCGGCGCCGTGATACTCGAACACGCGCCGCAGGTCCCGCAGACGGGACATCGCCGCCAGGTAGCCGAGCAGGATGGTCGTGCGCAGCGCGCCCTCCACCAGCCAGAACAGCAGCGGCGATCCGAGCTGGCGCCTGATCAGGCTCGTCGCTCCGACGGGCACCACGAAGAACAGGCCGACGGCGAACGCGACCGAAACTGCCACGGTCGCGATCCAGGCCGCGCGCGGGATCTCCGGGGGCCGGTCCGCGGCGGCAAGCCCCCCGGAGGCGCTCGCGACAGGGACCCCGGGGCGCCGGCCAGCCTCCTGGGCCAGCGCCTCGTTGGCGGAGATGCCGAGCGCTCGCATGCCGAGGGCAAGCGATTGGCCCAGGCCCACGACGCCTCGGATCACCGGCAGCCGGGCGATCTGAGGCTTTTTGCGCGGCGGGATCGGGAACGCGCTGACGGAGATCTCACCACGCGCCAGCGCCCCGGCGGCGTCCGCCTGGCCCTGACGGCGCACCGCGACCGCCCAGCTGCGCACGCCGCGCATCATCACGCCCTCCAGCACCGCCTGGCCGCCCAGCGGAGCGTCGCGGATCGGCGCAAGCGGTCCCGCGCCGGCCGAGAGCGCCACCGTGGCCGAGCGGTCGGTCGCTGTCGGCCAAGCGCCGATCACGCGACAGAGGGCGCCGGCGCCTCCGAGCATCAGGCGCCGCCGCTGCCGATCAGGACGAGGACGCCGCCCGTGCCATGCGCCGGCCCCTGGCGACGCGGCGCTGGAAGCGCTCGACACGGCCACCGGTGTCGACCAGCTTCTGGCGGCCGGTGTAGAACGGGTGGCAGGCGGAGCAGATCTCGACGTGGATCTCGGCCTTGGTCGAGCGGGTCGTGAACTCGTTGCCGCAGGTGCAGCGGACGTGCGCCTCGACGTACTCGGGGTGAATGTCGCCCTTCATCGTGACCCTGAGTCTACCCGGTCGGCGCATCCGGCCCCCGCGGCCCGCCACGGGGCGCCGCGCGGTTCACAAGCGGCAGCGTCGCCGCCCCTGCGGCGCCGGCCGCCTGCCCCTCCGCGGGCGCACGGTCGGGCGGGCCTGGCCGCCCCCGGGCGAGCGCACGTCGGCCCCGCCTGGCCGCCCCCGGCCAGCGCACGCCGGCCCGCCTGGCCGCCCCCGGCCAGCGCACATCGGCCCCGCCTGGCCGCCCCCGGGCCCGCGCACATCGGCCCCGCCTGGCCGCCCCCGGGCCAGCGCACGCCGGTATCCCGCACCCCGTCTGCCAGCGACGGCTCCGGCCCGCCGCTCGGCGACGCGCACACAAGACGCGTGCGGGCGTGGCGCCCCCTCGGACCGGCCGGCCCGACGACGGGCCGGCCGGTCTGGCGCCGCCGACGCGCGGTGACGAGTCCGCCGACGCCGCGTCTCAGGGAGCCGGGCTCGTGAGCCCAAGCGCCTTGACCAGGTTGTAGGCGTCCGGAGTGCCGAGGCCTGTGGCGGGATCCCAGCCGGGGCCGGCGTCGTAGCCGGTGATCTGGTCCCAGCTGTTGTTCCCGGCCGTGATGTCGTGGAAGGCGTTCGCATAGCTGCCGTCCGCGTAGACCTGGTAGAGGCGTGGAGCGAGGAATCCGAGCGGACCGTCGGCCTGATTGGCGATCGCGTCAAGCGCGGCCCACTGCGGGGTCGCAGCGCTTGTTCCACCGATGATCACCCAGCTGGGCGCCACCGTCGGATCGAAGCTCTCCCAGATCAGGATCGAGCTCACCAGGGCGGCGTTGTAGGAGACGTCCGGGAGGCCGCGCATCGCCAACGGGTCGTCGATCGCCGCCGAGCTCTGGAATCCGGGCTCGCCGAAGACGGCGCTGAAGCCGCCGCCGCCCGAGCCGCAGCAGTCGTTCCAAGCCGCCTCCGGCTGGTA
>DATGLC010000078.1:0-19423 GCA_035294345.1 Solirubrobacteraceae bacterium | reverse complement strand
AGCCCCGCGAGCGCCCCCAGCCGCTGCACCTCCGCCGACGCGGCCGCCCGCCCGTGGTCGTCGCTGCAGATCGGCCCTGGCGGCAAAGGCAGCTCGCAGCCTAGCCGGAGCAACCGGAGCAAAATGGATACCCCGTTCCCCCGATTTTGCGGAGTTCTGAGCACTTGCGACGCAAGCGTCGCTGGAAGGACGGACTGGAATGCCGAAATCGAAGCCGCCGTATGCGGAGCAGTTCCTGGACCCACCGCCAGTCGCTTGGCAGCTTCGCGGCAGCCGGATGACCAAAGCGATGGCCGGCTTGATGCCAGACTTGCGCGCCAAGCGAGTGCTCGGTGCGGAGCGGACGGTGCCCGCGCCGAACTGGGAGCTGGTCTCTGGTTTTGAGGATCCGCCTGCGGCGGGGGATCAATCGGACGCGAGCGAGAGGGTCTTGGCCGGAACCCAGCCCTCGCGGCCGTTGCTGGCACGGCACCACATCCAGCCGCTCTCGAGGTCCTCGGCGAGCACGTCCAGCATCTCGCCCGCCTCGGTCGGCAGCTCTGTCGTGTCACACGGCGCGATCACCCGCGCGACGCCCGAGGACCGGGAGAGATGCCGTGCTGGCACCCAGCCCGAGCCCCGGGATCCGGAGACGAAGACGAACGCCGGCCACTCGCTGTCTCGCTCGCCGACCTCCACCTCATCTCCAACATCGAGCCGCAGCGGCGCGCGATCAGGGATCGCATGAGCGGCCGTCGCGACAGCCCGGGTCATGGCTGGGTATCTTCGCTGCTTGGTCTGGGGAGGCGCAAGAGATGACCGGCGAGCGCGACGCTTGCGCGAGCTTTAAGCGCTCGGCGCCAGCTGCTACGCCGACCGCCCGCCCGCGCCCGGCCAGGCTGCCCGGGCCCACGTCGCGCCGCGCTCAAGCCGCCGGCCGGACCGCCGCGCAACTTGTGGACGCTCGCAGGGGCGGCCCGCCCCGACGAGCCGACGACGTGGCGGGGCGTTGCCCCATGATTGCCAAAGAGTCCGCTCGAGGGCGCTTGCAGCTCCCTCGAGCGGCGCTAAAAGTGCTCATATGCAGGGACTTACGGGAGAAGAGCCGACGCGGGGACTCGAACCCCGGACCCCTTCATTACGAGTGAAGTGCTCTACCAGCTGAGCTACGTCGGCGTTGCGGGGGCCGGCCGCGCGCCGCAGCCCGCGGGCCCGACGCCGCGCGTCCCTCGCGGAGGCATCGAAGCGTAGCGCCTGCGCCGCTGCCCACGGCGCGGGCCCTGCATGCGCGTCTGTAAGGCGCGGCGACGTAGACTGGCGGTATCGCCGCGCCGGCGGCGCAGACCCGCGAGCCCTTGATCCAGGAAGCACCGACACCGCCCGCCGTGCGCCGCCGCGGGCCCGGGCTGGCGCTGGGCGTGGTGATGACCGGCGTGCTGATCACGGCCGTCGATACCACCATCGTCGTGCTGGCGCTGCCGGAGATCGAGCGCGCCCTGCACATCGCGCTGGCGTCGGTGGTGTGGGTGGTGATCGGCTATCTGCTCGTGATCACTCTGCTCGCCACGCAGGTGGGGCGCCTGGGGGACATGTACGGGCGCGTGCGGATGTACGAGGCTGGGTTCGTGCTGTTCATCGTGGGCTCCGCCGCATGCGCGCTTAGCTTCAACGAGGCTTCGATGATCGCCTTCCGCGTGCTGCAGGGGATCGGCGGCGCGTTCGTCAACGCCAACAGCGGCGCGGTGATAGCCGACCTGTTCCCGCCCGAGCAGCGCGGCAGGGCCTACGGCTACACGGGCATCGGCTGGAGCCTCGGAGCGGTGCTGGGGATCGTGCTGGGCGGCGCGATCGTCACCTACATCTCCTGGCGCTGGATCTTCTGGATCAACGTCCCGATCGGCCTGGGCGCGGTCGTGGTGGCGCTGCGGGTGCTGCACGAGGGGGGCGAGCGGAGGCGCCGGCGGCTTGACCCGGCCGGCATGGTGGTGCTCGGTCTGGGGCTGTTCGGGCTGCTGTGGGGCATCACGCGGCTCGCGACCGCTTCGCTTGACGGCGCTCTGATCGGCTACCTCGTGGGCGGGCTTGTCCTGCTGGCGGCGTTCGTGCGGATCGAGCGCGCGGTGGCCGAGCCGATGCTCGACCTGTCGCTGTTCCGCGTGCCGACCATGACGCCCTCGCTGCTGGCGTCGCTGTTTCAGGCGCTGGGCAACTACGCGGTGCTGTTCATGGTGATCATGTACCTGCAGGGGCCGCGTGCGCTCAGCCCGATCCACGCCTCGCTGCTGCTGGTCCCCGGCTATGTGATCGGCGGCGCCACCGGCCCTTACGCCGGCCGGCTCGCCGACCGGATCGCGCCCGTGCTCCCGGCGACGATCGGGCTTGCGATCCAGGTCGCCGCGCTGTTCGTCTACGCGCAGCTGTCAACGCACACCGGCCTGTGGCTGGTGGTTATCGCCAGCGTGCTCAACGGCGTGGGTGCCGGGTTCTTCTTCCCCGCCAACAACTCGGCTGTGATGAAGGCCGCGCCCGCGCAGCTGTTTGGGATCTCCTCGGGCATGCTGCGCACGTTCTCGAACGTCGGCATGGTGTTCTCGTTCGCGACCGCGATCCTGATCGCATCACGGTCGATCAGCCGCTCGCTGGCGTTCGCGATCTTCGTCGGCTCGACGAGCATCCACGGGCGCCTGGCGGTCGCGTTCACCTCCGGCCTGCACGCCGCCTTCTACGCCTCGATGGGGCTGATGGCGCTCGCGGCGCTGCTGTCGGCCACGCGCGCCGGCAGCACGCGCGCGGGCAGCACGGACGCGAGCCGGCGCGCCGCCGCCCAGGCAGCGTCCCCTCAGCCGCGCGGCTGAGCGCCGCCTACTTCCAGAGCCAGCGCCAGAAGCCCGAGCGGCCCAGCGCGCGGCCGACGACCACGTTCTTGGCGCGACGCGTCACCCGCCGCGGATTGCCCGAGGCGATCGCCGAGAGGTTGTTGGAGATCCTCGCGGCGCGGTACAGCTGGCTGGTCAGCGACCTTCTGCGTGCCATGGCTTCCTCCTGGTAGATCGGCGCGCTCGGCCCGGCGCGCCGGGCGGGATTCTCCCACCTGCGGCCGGCGCCGTACAGCGGCCGCCAACCGGCCCGGTCAGCCGCGCCGATGGCCGCCTTGCGCAGGCCCGAGCGTCACTGGCCGTCGGGCGCAAGCCCGTGGATTGCGCGCCAATCCTCGACCAGGATCGCCCACCGCTCGTGATCACGCCAGCGGCCGCCGATCTTCAGATAGCGCGGCGAGAAGCCCTCGCGGCGGAAGCCCGCGCCCGCGGCCAGCGCCAGCGAGGCGGCGTTGCCGGGCTGGATGTTCGCCTCGATCCGGTGCAGGCGCAGGTTCGTGAAGGCGTGCGCGAGCACCAGCTCGATCCCCTCGCGCATGTACCCCTGGCCCGCGTAGGGCTGGCCGACCGCGTAGCCAAGGTAGGCGCTCTGCAACCTGCGGCGCACGATCTGCGAGAGGTTGAAGAACCCCAGGATCACGTCGTCCGAGCGCCGGCACAGCAAGAGCGCCTCGAAGTCCGGGCGGCGCGAGTCCGAGAGGTAGGCGGCAAAGCGCTCGTCGTCGGTGGGGGCGGTCGCCCACGGCCGATGAAACTCCTGGCTGACGCGCATCAGCTCGATGAACTCGCCCCGGTCCGAGCGAGCCGGGTGGCGCAGGTAAACCCGTCCGTCCCCCCCGATCACGGCTCGGCGCTCGTCGCCGCGATGGATCGACAGCACTGCTCTAGCCCTCGCCGAGGGTCGCCGCCAGCCGCACCCCGAGCGCCTCGAGCGCCAGCTCCTCTGAGACGTTGAGCGCGAAGCGCTCGCGCGTCTCCTCCACCAGCTCCACCGCCGCGATCAGCCGCGCCGGCGCGACGCCGGCGTCGCGCTCGAGCTCGCTGCGGCGATCGACGTTGCAGACCAGCTCACCCGCGCCGTGGGCCAGCGCCGCCAGGTCCCGGTACCACAGCGAGGCGATCTGGAGCGCCAGGTCAAGCGCGGCCGTCTGGGCGCGGCGGCGCGCGCGCCGCGCTCGCTCGGACCACTCCGTCTGCACGCGCCGCCGGTCCCGGGAGGCGGTCAGCTCAAGCTCCCGCTGCCCGGCCTCGGTGACCCGCGCCTCCGCCTGCTCCCCGGCGCGGCGGGCCGCCGCGAGCACCTCAGACCACGGCTTGGCCCGGAGCATCTGCCCGGAGAGCGCGCCGCGCGCCATCCGCTCGGCCGCGTCGCGCAGCGCGCCGCCCTGCGCGCAGGCAAGCTCGCGGGCGCGCTCACCGTCGCCGAGCGCCAGCCGCACGCATGCCAGCGCCCGCTCGGCCGAGACCGCCTCGCCGCGCAGGGCATCTGCCGCATCGGCTTCCGCGGGGGCCTCGAACCTGACGGCCTGACAGCGCGAGCGGATCGTCGCCAGCACCTCGCCGGGCCGGTCAGAGAGCAGGATCAGGTGCGCGAAGGGCGCGGGCTCCTCAAGCGTCTTGAGCATCCTGTTGGCCGCCTCCTCGCCCAGCTGGTCGGCGCGCTCGATCACGAACACCCGCCGCCGGGCCTCAAACGGCGTGCGCGTCGCGGCAGCGACCACCGGCTGGTCGATGTCGGCGACGAGGATCTCGTGCGCGCCGCCAGGCACCACCCAGGTCAGGTCCGGATGGGCGCCTGACAACGCGCGCCGCCGCGCGCCGTCGGGATCGGCGGCGCCCTCGGACAGAAGCTCCGCGGCCAGGGCGCGCGCGGCGGCGCGCTTGCCGCTGCCGCCGGGCCCGTGGAAGAGGTAGGCGTGCGAAGGGCGCGGCGGCGAGCCCAGTGCGGGAGCCAGCACCACGCGCGCGTGCGGATGGCGGTCGAGCTCTGCGAGCACGGATCGATCGTAGACCCCGTGCATCGCGTGCGGCGAGCTTTCGGCGCGCGCTCGCACCCGGCCCGCGGCGGCGCCTGCACCTGGCCCTTGGCCGCTCCCAGCGACCGGCCCGCGGCCACCCTTTGCCCCGGGCTTGAGGCCGTCCTCCCTGGCCGCCGTCCGCCCTCTGCCCTCGTGCGTGCGGCCGCCGCGTGCTGTACGGGTTGAACGTTCCGCCGCCCCGCCCCCTGCCCCCGTGCGTGGGGCCGCCGCGCCTTCGGATACCGTCGCTCGCCGGCGATGCTGCGCGGGCGTCTGATCACGGTGGAGGGCGTCGACGGGGCGGGCAAGTCGACGCTCGTTCAGGGCCTGGAGCGGTCGCTGCAGGCGCGCGGGCTCGCGGTCCGCGCGCTGCGCGAGCCCGGTGGCGTACCGGCCGCCGAGCGGATCCGAGCGATCGTGACCGACCCGCAGGCGACGATCGGCGCGCGCGCGGAGGCGCTGCTGTACGCCGCCGCCCGCGCTCAGCTGGTGGAGGAGGCGCTCGAGCCCCTGCTGGCCGCCGGCACGCTCGTGCTGCTGGACCGGTTCGTCGACTCCTCGCTGGCCTACCAGGGCGCGGGCCGCGGGCTGGGGATCGACGCGGTGCGGGAGATCAACGAGTTCGCGACCGGCGGCCTGCGGCCCGACCGCACGCTGCTGCTGGCGCTGGACCCGACCGCGGCGCGAGCCCGCTCGGCCGGGCGCGCCGAGCCGAGCGACCGGATGGAGCTGGCGGGGGCCGGCTTCCTGGAGCGGATCGCCGACGCCTACGCGCGCCTGGCGGCCGCTGACCCGGGGCGCTTCAGGCGGATCGACGCGTCGCTTGAGCCGCACGCCGTGCTCGATCGAGCGCTGGCTGAAATAGAGGACCTGCTTTGAGACGGTGCGCCGACGGCCACCATCGCGGGCCCGCTGCCGTGAGACGACGCGCCGGTCCGGCGTCCGAGTGCCCTACTCCAGGTACCCGCGCGGGTGCGCGCGGGCGAACTCCCAGGCGTCGGCGATCATGCGCTCCAGCTCGGGACGGCGCGCTCGCCAGCCGAGCTCGGCGCGGATCCGCTCGGCGGCGGCGACGAGCATCGGCGGGTCGCCGGGCCGGCGCGGCGCCTCGCGCACCGGGATGCGCCGTCCGGTGACCCGCTCCGCCGCGGCGATCACCTCCCGCACGGAGAAGCCGCTGCCGTTGCCGAGGTTGAAGATCCGGTGCTCGCCGGCACGCGCCGCGTCGAGCGCCAAAAGGTGCGCGTCAGACAGGTCCTCGATGTGAATGTAGTCGCGCACCGCCGTGCCGTCCGCGGTCGGGTAGTCGGTGCCGTAGAGCTCAACCTGGTCGAGGCGCCCGAGCGCGGCGCGCAGGACGTTCGGGATCAGGTGCGTCTCCGGGTGGTGATCCTCGCCGGCGTCGCCGCTTGCGCCCGCGACGTTGAAGTAGCGCAGGCTGACCGCGCCCAGCCCGTGGGCGGCGCAGAAGCCTCCGATCATCACGTCGACCGCCAGCTTGGACGCGCCGTAGGGGCTTGTGGGGCGGGTCGGAGCCGACTCGGCGATCGGCACCTCGTCCGGCTGGCCGTACACCGCGCAGGTGGAGGAGAACACCAGCCGCGCCACGCCCGCGTCGCGCATCGCCTCAAGCAGGTTCAGGCTCCCTCCGACGTTGTTGCGCCAGTAGGCGCCCGGCTGCGCGACGGACTCGCCGACGAGCGCGAACGCGGCGAAATGCAGCACCCCGTCGAACCCCTCGGCCAGCGCGCGCCGTACGGCATCCATGTCCCTGAGGTCGGCGACCACCAGGCGCGCGCCCGGAGCCACGGCGGCACGATGGCCTCGCTCGAGGCTGTCGAGCACCACGACCTCGTGGCCGGCGGCCAGCAGCGAGCGCGACACGACCGAGCCGATGTAGCCGGCGCCGCCGGTGACCAGCAGCTTCACGGGCGCGCGCGATCGGGTGCGGTGCAGGCCGCCATCGGCGGCTGTTTAGCACGCCTGCGCACCTGGCCTTGGTCAGCGGGCGGTGCATGGCCGCACCCGGCGCGCGACGCGCGGCGCTCGCCGGCTGACGGCGCGCACCGCTCGGTCACCCGCGCCGTGCCGCGCACGCCCGCGCCACCCCGCGCGGCCCGGCGGTTTCTCAATCCCCGTCCAGGCCGCTCGCCGGGTCTCCAAAACCCCAGCAACCCCGGCGTAAACTCGATCTGACCGTGAGCGACGCCTGGCATTCGCTGAAGACCGACGAGGTGGAGCTCGTCCGGGTCGGGGCGGCGAGCGCCCTGCTTCGAGTCGCCGGCCGCGCGCGCCGGCGGCGCGCGCCGGCTGGCGTGCGCCCCGCGCTGCTGGTCAAAAGCGCCGACGGCACGCGACTGCGGTTTGACCCGCTGCCCGCGCCCGCCGACCGCCGCGGCGTGCTGCGCGCCGCCTACCGCGTGCCCGCCGGCGCGATCGACGGGGGGACGGAGCTCGCGCTTTCGCTCGCCGACGGGACCGAGCTCACGCTTCCCTCTCCCACGAGGGTCTCGTCGGTCGCCCCGCCAGCCCCGGCCACCTCGGGGGCAGCGCCGGCCCCGATCGCCTCCACCTTCCAGGGGGACGGACTGTCGGCGGATGCGCAGGCGCGTGCCGCCGCGGAGGCGCTCGCGGCCGCGCAGGCGCGCGCGGCCGCCGCGGAGGCGCGTGCGGCCGCAGCAGAGGCCCGCGCCGCCGAAGCACAGGCCCGCGCCACCGAGGCAGAGGCCCGCGCCGCCGACGCCGATGCGCGAGCGCAGGCGGCGCAGGCGCGCGCGCGGGAGATCGAGGACGAGATCGAGCGCCGCGTCGCCGAGGGTCGCGCGCAGGCCAGAGCCGAGGCGGACGCCCGCGCCGCGCAGGCGGCGGCGTCGCTGCGCGAGCGGCTGTCTGACCTGGAGGAGTCCGACCGCCGCCGGGAGGCCGAGGCCCGCTCGCTCGCGCTGGAGGTCGAGAGCCTGCGAGCATCCCGGGCCCAGCGCGAGCGCGAGCTGCGCGACGCGTTGGACTCGGTGCGAAAGATGACCTTCGAGCGCGACGAGCTCAGCCGCCAGGTGGAGGCGTTCGACGGCGTGGCCACCAAGGCGCGCGAGCGCGCCGCCCAGGCGGAGGCGGCCTACGCCCAGGCCAACGCGCGGCTGCAGGAGCTGGAGATCTGGCGCGGCGAGCTCGAGCGTCGCCTGGCGGCGACGACCACCGAGCTGGGCGCCGCCCGGACCAGGATCCGCGAGGACGAGCGCGAGCTGGCGGCGATGCGGGAGGAGCTCCTGCGCGCGCGGGCCGGCATCGACGGCCCGCGCGACGGGGCGCCGGTCCCGGCGCGTCAAGCCGACGCCCGCGCCGAGGCGCCCACGGCGCAGGCGCCCGAGGTCGACCTCGAGGCGCTGGCCCGTCGAGCCGCGGCCGACGCGGAGGCGCAGGCGCGCCACGAGCTGGCGCAGCTCGCGCAGCGGCCCGAGCCACGCCCGTGAGCGCGCGCCGGACCGGGTTGGGATCCAGATGAAGAAGCCGCTCCCCGAGGACCGACCGGCGGACCGTCTTTCCGTCCGGGGCGTCCGCGACGATTCTGAGCCCGCTCGAGCGCCAGGCGCCCGAGCACGGGGCACAGACGCAGACGCACACGAGAGGAGCAAGACCGCAATGTCAAGCGCACCGACACCGCAACCGCAGCTCGGCTCCGAGGATCAGGCGGGCGCCGGCCTGTCGGTCGCGCAGCCCGGCCTCTCGGTCGCGCGGTACTTCACCACGCCCGGCACGCACCCGTTCGACACCGTCAGCTGGGAGCGCCGTGACGCACGGATCGGCCACGGCGACCGCGTCTCCTTCGAGCAGCGGGATGTGGAGTTCCCCGCCTCCTGGTCGCAGAACGCCACCAACATCGTCGCCCAGAAGTACTTCCGCGGGCAGCTCGGCACCCCTGCGCGGGAGAGCTCGGTGCGCCAGATGATCGGGCGCGTCGCCGGCACGATCGCGGGCTGGGGCCGGGAGCGCGGCTACTTTGCGACCGCCGAGGACGCCGACGCCTTCGAGGCGGAGCTCACGCACATCCTGCTGCACCAGATGGCGGCCTTCAACTCGCCCGTGTGGTTCAACGTCGGCTTTGAGGAGAGCCCGCAGTGCAGCGCCTGCTTCATCCTTTCAGTCCAGGACGAGATGGAGTCGATCCTGGAGTGGAACACCAAGGAGGGCCGGATCTTCCGCGGGGGCTCCGGGTCAGGGATCAACCTGTCGCGCATCCGGGGCTCGATGGAGCCGCTGTCCAAGGGCGGCACCGCGTCCGGGCCGGTCAGCTTCATGCGCGGTGCCGACGCGTGGGCCGGCACGATCAAGTCCGGCGGCAAGACGCGACGGGCGGCCAAGATGGTCGTGCTGGACATCGACCACCCGGACATCCGCGACTTCATCTGGTGCAAGGCCAAGGAGGAGGAGAAGGCCGCGGCGCTGCGCGACGCCGGGTTTGACATGTCGATCGACGGAGACGGCTTTCACTCGATCCAGTACCAGAACGCCAACAACTCGGTGCGCGTCTCGGACGAGTTCATGCGCGCGGTGGAGCGCGATGAGCCCTGGCAGCTGATCGCGCGGACGACTGGCCGCCCGATCGGCGAGCCGATCCCGGCCCGTCAGCTGATGCGTGAGATCGCCGAGGCCGCGTGGCGGTGCGCCGACCCCGGGATCCAGTTCGACACGACGATCAACCGCTGGCACACGTGCCCGAGCTCCGGCCGGATCAACGCGTCCAACCCGTGCTCGGAGTACATGCACGTCGACGACTCGGCGTGCAACCTGGCGTCGTTGAACCTGATGAAGTTCCGCCGCCCGGACGGCACGTTCGATGTCGACTCGTTCGAGCACGCGGTCGACATCGTCTTTCTGGCACAGGAGATCATCGTCTCGCCGTCCAGCTATCCGACAGAGGAGATCGGCGTCAACGCGCGGGCGTTCAGACAGCTTGGCCTTGGCTACACGAACCTCGGCGCGTACCTGATGGCCGACGGCCTGCCCTACGACTCCGACGCCGGACGGGCGACCGCGGCCGCGATCACGGCGCTGATGACCGGCCGCGCCTACCTGCAGTCGGCGAGGATGGCGGCCGCGCTGGGACCCTACGAGCGCTATGCGGAGAACCGGGAGGCGCACAACGCGGTGATGCGCATGCACCGGGATGCCGCATACCGAATCGCCGACGCCGACTGCGCCGACGCGCAGCTGCTGGCCGCCGCCCGCCAGACCTGGGACGCGGCCGTGCAGGCCGGCGAGCGCCACGGCTATCGCAACGCCCAGGCGACCGTGCTCGCGCCGACCGGGACGATCTCCTTCCTGCTGGACTGCGACACCACCGGCGTCGAGCCCGACTTCTCGCTGGTCAAGTTCAAGGAGCTGGTCGGCGGCGGGCAGATGACGATCGTCAACCGCACGGTGCCGCTGGCGCTGCAGACGCTCGGCTACAGCGATGAGCAGATCGAGCAGATCGTCGCCCACGTAAACGAGCACGGCACGATCATCGGCGCTCCGGACCTGCGCGAGGAGCATCTGCCGGTGTTCGACGTCGCCGTCGGCGAGCGCGCGATCTCGCACATGGGTCACATTCGGATGATGGGCGCCGTGCAGCCGTTCATCAGCGGCGCGATCTCAAAGACGGCCAACATGCCGCAGTCGGCGACCGTGGAGGACATCGCCGACGCCTACATGCAGGCGTGGCGGCTCGGGGTCAAGGCGCTGGCGATCTACCGGGACGGCTCCAAGACCGCGCAGGCGCTGCGCACCGAGGCCAAGCCGGAGGGCTCGGTGAGCGAGGCCGACCTGCAAGCGCGGATCGACCGCGCCGTGGCCGAGGCGCTCGCAAAGGCCGGGCCCCGGCGCCGGCGGATGCCGCGTGAGCGCCAGTCGATCACCCACAAGTTCTCGATCGGCGGCCACGAGGGCTACATCACGGCCGGCATGTACGAGGACGGCTCGGTCGGCGAGATCTTCCTCACCGATATCGGCAAGGAGGGGTCGACGCTGCGCGGGATGATGAACGCGTTCGCGACCGCGATCTCCCTGGCGCTGCAGTACGGCGTGCCGCTCGAGACGCTCGTGCGCAAGTTCAGCTACATGCGCTTTGAGCCGGAGGGCATGACCTCAAACCCGGAGATCCCGTTCTCGAAGTCGCTGCCGGACTACATCATGCGCTGGCTGGCGTCCCGCTTCCTGGATGCCGACATCCAGGAGGAGCTGGGGATCCTCACGCGGGAGGTCCGCGCGCGGCGCGCTGCCGAGGAGGCTGCCACCTCGCATCTCGGCGACACCGCCGGACCGGCCTCAGGCGGCCGGGCTGGCGAGCGTGAGCCTGCGGCCGGAGGCGGTCCGGCCGCGTCGGGGGCTCACCGGGCGGGCAACGGTCACTCGGCGGGCAACGGGCACACGGGTCGCGGCGGGCGCGCTGCGAGCAGCGGGCACGCGGCGAGCGGCGCCCACGCGGGCGGCGCAGAGCGCGGCACCCCCGCCGGCGGGGCCTCGCTGCCGCCCACCGTCGCGTTCACCGACGAGCCGCCGGTGACGCCGGCCGTGCGCAGCGGCCTTGACCTGGGTCCGGCCTGCCAGCAGTGCGGCGGCATGATGCAGCGGACCGGCAGCTGCTACACGTGCGGCAGCTGCGGGTTCAACACCGGCTGCGGCTGATGAGAACGCCGGTCGAGATTTCAGCGGCGACGCGCCCTGAAACCTCAGCACCAGCGAAAGCCTGTGCTTCAGCGAAACGCGCGCCCGCCGTCAGCGGGCGCGCGTTCGCGCTTCAGTAGGACGAAACCGGACCTTCAGTGCGACAGCGGGCCGGCTTCAGCTGTCGAAACCCACAAATTCAGCGGCCCGCAGTCTCCGCTTCAGCGGGCCCGCCCTCCGACGCGCACGCGTCTTTTCACCTCCAAGCGCGGACGAAATAGCTGCAAGCGCTGGCTTTGCCGGGCTCGACCGGAGCGACTTTCGGAGACATCCGAACGAACGGTGATGCGCAGGCACAGTTGGCAGGCCTGGGCGACCCCTCGGGGCCGCCCAGAGAGGTCCTTTTCCGTCCGGGTGGACGAGGACCATGAGGAGTTGCCTCGCGTTGGCGCGCGAGGCAGGACATAGGTCAGGCCCCTTTACCGAGACGACCTGACCGCGATTTCAACGAGAAGCCGCGACGTGCGGCGTGCCGCGCACCTTACGCGGCGGAGAGGACAGAATGAGTATCAGCACAGTTCAGCAAGCGTTCGAGGAGTTCGAGCGGACCAGCGTCCGGGTCGCGGACGTCGAGAACCGGGCGGCAAAGCGCGTGCAGGCCGAGTTTCGCGAAGCCGTTCAGAAGGCGCTCGGCGCCTGGTATGCCGATTCGTTTTTGGCTGGCTCGTACCGGCGCAAGACTCAGGCGGTCCACCTGAAGGACCTCGACATCGTCATTGTGCTCAACGACCCGACCGGCGAGCTGCGGGCATCGCCCAGCGGTGCGCTTGCGTTGATGAAGGGCGCCGCGCACACCTACAGCCTGGTGAGGCACGTGGAGGTCAAGTGTCGGGCCGTCGAGTGCGAACTGGACGGGCATTCCTTCTGGGCAGACCTGGTGCCGGCGCTCCAAGACGGCCGCGGCGGCCTCCTGCTCGCGTACGTCGACAGGAAGGAGGGCATCGAGGAGTGGCGCCCAGCGGACCCCAAAGGCCAGGTCGCGGCGTGCCAGGCCAAGAACGCGGCGACCGACGGCGCCTACGTTCCGGTGACGCGCATCTGCAAGTTCTGGAACCAGTCGTTCACGAGCTCGCCGTCGCAGGAGAAGCCGATGCCCTCCTACCTGGTGGAGGCCATCCTGCACGACGCCCTCTCTGGCTCCTGCGATTGGTCGGACGCGGTCCTCGCGTTCTTCGAGAACGCGGAGCGTCATCTCTCGCTGCCGTATCCGAGCGTGCCGTGCCCGGGCAAGTCCACCGACTACGTGGACGAGAAGCTTGAAGACCCCCGGCGGCTCAAGGCGCTGGCGAAGGTGCAGACGGTGCTTCCGTACGTGCGCGCGGCCGCGAACGAGACCGACCCCTACAAGGCGATGGACGCCTGGGTATTTGTCTTCGGCCAGTCGTTCCCGGCGCCCTCGACCAAGCCTGGGCTCATCGCCAAGGCGCTGCGCAATCGCACGGCGACCGTCGTGGGCACGGGCGTCTCGGTTTCCTCGTCGGGGCGCCAGCCCATCCCGGTGCGCTCTCATGGCCCCGCCCCTACTGAGTCCTGAGCGGGCCGCCGCGCGTTGGTGGGCTGAGAGCGGAGGCTGGGAGGTGCGTTGGCAACTTGAGCATCAGAGCATGCGCCTGGACTCGACCATCGCGCTCTTGACGGTACGCGAGATGCGGCGGCTGCCCGACGTGGCCGCCTATGCCGAGCGTGCGCGGGTCCGGTTGTGGGACCTGCTGGCCTACAGCGCTCTGGCGGAAACCGGCGACGGGCGACTGCGGCTCGTCGCCGTTTTTCCCGGGCACCCGGACACCGCTCACCCCGATGTTCTGTGCCTTGACGGGCCGCGCACGTCCAAGCACCGGAACCCTCCGTTTGAGGATGGCGTGTTCGGCAAGAGTGCGACGCTGTGCCTCTACTACCGCCAGGACCCGCAAGAACGGCGCTGGACCGCCGAGTACGGCCTGCTCGGTCTGTTCGACATCGCGCGCGTCCACGTCACAAATGAGTACATCTGGCGACGTGACGGACGGTGGCCCAGCGAAGACGCACCTCATGGCATGACCGCTCCGGCCCGAGAGGAGCCGTCGCTCGCGGTGCCGCCGCTGTCGCCGCGGAACACCATCCTGCATCGCCGACCGAGCGTCCTCCCCGCCTCCGAGCGGCCAACGACGGCGCGAAAGGCGGCCGCATGAGGTACCGGCCTTTCCTCTCGCACAAGCGCCAGCCGGCGAAGACCGTCGCGTACCTCAAGCAACAGCTCTGCGTTCGCGGCGCCGGTGGATGGAAGGACACTGACGACATCCCGCTCGGCGTCGACTTCCTCGCCAACTGTCAGACCGCCATCGAGCACGACACAGGCGGCTTCATCTGGTGGGGCACCAAGGACACGCTCGGCTCCACCGTCATCTGCGAGACCGAGCTTCCGACCGCGCTTGACCGCGCCAAGCGGGACCCGACCTACCCGGTCGTCCCGGTACTCGTGGACCTGAAGCCGGGTCGGGACAACGCCGCCATCGAAGCTGCGATTGGGCCCGCGTACGCCAAGCGTCTGCTCAGCTCCAACGGCATCCTCCATCACAACGGCCAGTCGTTGCAAGAGCTGGCCCGCGAGACCGCCCGTCGCTACGTGGGGCAGCTTATCCGGGGTCTGCCTGCCGGGCCCGTCGATGTCGCCATCACCGCGTTTCGCGCTCCGACCGAGCAGCATGACCTGACCCTCGACTGGCGGTCCCTGTTCAACCCGGATTCTCGGGAGCTTGCGCCTGGCGCGCACCAGACGCTCGTGGAGGCGCTCACCGACATCCGCGCTGCGCTCCAGGCGCGCGCGCGCTCGCCCGAGGTTCAGGTCGAGCTCGCGCTCCCTCTGCCGCTTGCGATGCTCGTTGGCCACGAGTGGCGCTGGACGACCCAGCTCAAGACGACTGTGAATACGGTCAATCCCGCCACGGGGCAGATGCTGACGGTCGCACCCGGGGGCCCACGCTCGGCGCTCGCGCCAGCGGTGCGGTCCGGCGCTCCTGGGGGCTCGGGACCCTTTGTTCTCGCTGTCTCGGTGGGAACGCCGCTCGGTGCGACGGTCGAGCGCTACGCGGATGAGCACGCCGCGTGCGCGTTCGAAGAGATGCACGTCGACCGCGACCCCGGAGTGGACCCGCTCGACGCGGACGACATCCGAGCCCTGGCTGCGCTGGTCGTCAAGCGTCTGAACGAGCTTCATGCGGCGGGGCAGAAGAAGCATCTGCTCCTGCGCTGCCCAGCCAGCCTCGCGGGTGTCATCGGCCTTGCCAGCAACGGGACGGGGCCTACCTGGGTGCCGTTCTACGACGGGCACGACTACTACGTGGGTGGCGTGACGATTGGCTAATCCCGGGGCGCGCCGCATGGCGGCAGCCTGTGCCCTGCCGTTCAGCGGCCTGACCGCCCCGGGTGTCTCAGCTTCGCCGCAGACGCCGTGACGAGCCCAAGACTGAAAGAAACCTCCCCGCTCAGCGACAGGCGCCCGCCCCGAGCCCGCTCGATGAGCCCGCGCTTGAGCAGACTCTGAAGGTGGGGACGGTCTCCCCGGCGCATGTTCTGCTCACGGTCGCTGTCGATTTCACCGTGCACGACAGCGCTGAGCATTCGCGCGGCAGGGTGTTTGAGCTCGTCCACGGCCAGGACTTGGCGTTCGAGCGCAATCATCTCCTCTTTACTGACCGCGTCATCTCGCGGGAGGAGCGCGACTCGGCTGTTGTTGATGGTGACGCGTAGAAGCGCCTCGCCCGCATCGGTTGCTCGCTGGAGCTCGTCGACCGCCGCCTTGACGCGTTTGAGGTTAAGACCGGTTGCCCTGGCGAGTGCGGCGGGCGGCACCCCCTTGCCAACGGCGAGGAGCAGCTGGCTGACTCGTCGAGCGTCTTCGGAGATACCGGACCGTTCATCGCCGGCATGTGCCTGCTCCGAGCTGGCGCCTTGACACTCGTCGTGCAGAAGCGCTCCGGCGGGGAGCTGCAGCGCCTCCGCGAAGCGGAACAGAAAGTCGAGCGTGACGCGGGCGTGGCTGCGCGCGTCTTCAACGCCCCGGATAGTTGTGCCCGAAACCCCAACCAGTCGCCCCATATCCCGGTGCGAGTAGCCGAGCTCCAAACGGCGGGAAACGAGCAGCTCGGTGTTGAGGGCCGGCTCCGTCATCGGAGTCCCACGCCTTCCGGGTTGCGCGCCTCCTGCTGGAGGAACTGCACGCTCACGCCGTAGCGGCGCAGCCAGCGGTGCTCGCTCTCGTTGACGTGCCGCGTGTAGCGGCCAGCGAGCCGCAGTCCGGTCTCGCCGGTCAGTTGCGAGAGTGCGTCCTGCAGTTTCTTCTCGTCCGGGCAATGGCCCGCAGCCGCCCCGAGGAACGCGTCATCGTCCTGGGCCCCGGCCATGCGCAGCCAGCGGCGCTGTGCCCGCAGGATGGGGCGCGCCAAGTCGGGCACTTGAAGCGTCTGGCCGGCGATGGTGGCGGTCCCGCCGTCCACGGCGATGTCGGCGAGCCGCGGTCTGGACAGCACGGTGCCGCCGTGGCCGCTGAGTGCAGCCAGTACAGCGAGGGAGGAGATGCGCGCAGCCTGCTCCTCCCGCAGGACCTTGATGTCATCGTCCGTGAGGGCGCTCGGCGCCTGCTCGGCGCGCGCTGCAATCTGGAGCTCGTTGACGAGCAGCAAGCAGTCGGCAAGGAAGAACGCCACCTGCGCCCCGCGCAGACGGGTGATGACCTCATCGTGCGTGGCGCAGCCGGCAACGAGCTCACGAAGGAAGCCGGCGACTGACTGCTCATCACCCTCGTCCTGCGCGCCAATCCAAGAGCGGGTCTGTTCGAGGGCTTCGGACCACGCCGCATCGACAATCTCGAACTCGCTCGGGCTGAGGCCTTCGTAGGCGAGGGCGCGGAAGAGGGTGAAGGACGCCGCAGGCACACGAGGGAACGAGCGGCGAACTTCCTCCGGTCGCGGCCGCGGACGCAGCGCGGTCAGCAGCGCCCGTCCTCCCTCCGCGCCGAGGTGCTGCCATGGGTACCACTTCCGGAGCCAATCGTGGGCGTGACGAGGGAGTGGTGCGCCGGACTTCATCACAAGCCACAGCCGTGCCTCGACGAACGCGGCTGCCTCGGCGAGCTCGCGCCACGCCTTCCAGCTGACGCGGTCCGCGCCGAGCATGACGAGGTCATCCGGGTCATAAGCGGCCAGCCACGCAATAGCGCGCTGCCATCGCTCGTTTTCGTTGCGGGCGCCGCCGGGCCGGCTGAGGTCAGCTCCGAGGGCGGTCAGCATGTCGTCGGCGAGCTGCTGCACGCGCCGATGCCCGACAGACATCTCGCACACGACGATGCCGGCGTCGGGGTCGTGAAGCTCATCGAGCGCGGCGCGCAGCGCTGAAGTCTCCACCAAGGTGAACAGGGGGACCTCTCCGAGCGTCATCGAGCTTCCTCCTGTTCCTGTGCGTGCTTCAGCTTCGCGCTGCGCTGCCAGGCGAACACGGTGCTGGCGAGCTGAATGGAGAGCGGCTCCTGGCGCTGCTGGCAGAGGTCCAGGGCGTCGCGTGTGAAGCGCTTCCAGGCCCAGAGGTTCCCGCGGGCGAAGTGCTTGCTGACGTACTTGATGACCTCTGGCGGCACGTCGCGGTAAAAGCCCCAGCAGCGCGGTAGCCATTCGGCAGCCTCAGCGTCACTGAGGCCCTCCACCTCCACCGTGCGCTCGACGAGGTTGTCGAGCGCTGGGAAGCGCTCGACGGTGTTGATGACCTCCGGCGCGCCGGCCAGGACAAGGCGGAGCTGGCTGCCATAGTCGTCCATCAGCCACTCCAGCTCTTCCAGCAGTGGACGCTTGAGCCGCTCAACGCGCTTGACGACGAGCAGCGCACCGCGCGAGCGGAACAGCTTGCGGGTCTGCTGACGCAAGTTGTAGAGCTCGCCGGGCGGCACCTCGCCGATGAAGGCGTCGAGGATGGTGCTGTAGACGTCGAGGCGGCCGGACTGACCTGTGAAGCTAACGGTCGCGCTCGGGAACGGGTACTCGTCGGCGAGCGGGCGGGCGATGGCGAAGCTCTTGCCTACGCCGGGCCCGCCGCAGACGACGGCGATGCTCCGCGGGAGCTCGGCGAGCTTGTCCAGCGCCTCGGAGACGAGAACGAGACTCGGCGTCTCGATGGTCTGCAGCTCATCGAGGGGCAGTTGCTGCTGTTCAGGCAGCACCCGGCTCATGCCGACCTCCGGTGCCGGCGCATCGCAGCAAGGTCTGCCAAGGCGATGAGCTCGGCGTTGGAGCTCACACGGAGCGGCTGTTCAGGCGAAGCGTCCCGCAGCGGCGAGGCGGCACCGGCGACCGTCAGGGCCGTGCGGGTGCGGCGCGGCCTTGGCGCCCTGTTCGCCGCCCGTACGAGGTCGTTTAGCCGGCGAACCTCAGCTCGCTCCAACTCGGAGTACCTGTCATCGTCCTCGTCAGAGCGTTCGGTGTTGGGAACCGCTGAGCACAGCCAGTGTCCGTCGCGCAGAACCTCGACCTGCCGGGTATCGCCGCGGACGAAGCGAATCTCGACGGGCTCACCGACCAGGTTGTAAAGCTCCGGCGCCCAGTAGTGGTCGTTGAAGCGCGCGATGCCCTTCTGCCCGACCGTGGCAGGCTCCGCTTCCATCAGGACCAGGAGCTCCTCAGGAGCGAACGTCTCAACCTGAGGCGCCTTCTCCTCCCAGGCGAGCGCCGGTGGGCGACCGCCCAGCTTGGAGTGGGGCCACTGCGTGTTGTACTCGAAGACGGCCTGGAACAAGCCGCGGGCGCGCTCGTACAAGTTCGGCTCCCGCTGAGCCGGATAGAGGTCGCCGTTGTTGCGCTTTGGGCCGCGAGTGCTGTCCGGCTGCAGGTCAGCCCACCGGTGCTTGAGCGTCTGCCCCAAGCGCTCAACCTTGCCCTTGCCCTCGGGTGAGCCGATGTAGCACTCCTCGATGGTCAGGTCGAGCGTCTCGACGAACGCGGTCACGAGCGGGTGGGCGAGGAATGAGAGCGGCAGCTTGCAGTGGCCCCAGCGTGGCGGCTTGAAGTGGCCCCATCTTCCTGCTGGTTGTTGTTGGTGTTGATGTTGCCTGATCGCTTCGGCTTGGGATGCCGCGGCTGTCGACGCGAAGGCCTGAGCGCGTAGCGCGAAGGGCTTGGTGGCGATAGCCGCGGGCGTGTCGGTCGACCCGGGGGTCATGCTCGCTTGCGGCCTTTGCGCTCGAGGCCGTGGCGGAAGCGCCAGGACTCGGTGCCGGTGTCCACGATCGGAACGCAGGTGTGAACTACCGCGGTGTTCTGGCTGGTGAGGTGAGTCGGGAGGAGGTCGAGTTGTATCGGGATCCCCCGCGGCGCGGGAGTTCTCGCCGGGGGCTGTGGGGTGAGGGGAGAGCCGAAAGTGTCGGGCCGTGATCGCCGCGGCGTCCAGCGATGTGCGCCGCAGGAATTCGGTCGTGGGCGTGGAACCGGGTTTTCATGCGACGTTTGATGATGGTCAAGCGGGTCGATTCGGTCGCCGCGGCGGTCATGGCTGGACTGCGACGGATCCTCTTGGCGACGTGTCGCGCGACGTGTCGCGAGCAGTCGTTGTGGGGCGGGTGAGCGGCGGTGGCCGAGTCGGCGCGGTATCGCGCGCTGGAGCAGGCAGGGTTGTTGCACCCGGCGGCGGAGGCGGTGGTGGCGGAGCCGTTTTGCTGCAACCCGCGGTTCTTCGCCGGCTTCGACAAGGTGCAGGTGAAGTACGAGATGCTGCGCTCGCACGTCGTCGACGGGCAGACGGCGAGAGCTATACCCAGAAGTTGTGGATGACCCCGAGAACGAAGGCGGCGTACCTTCCCGGTTGATCAAGACCGAACCCGCCCCGAAGGGC
>DATGLC010000077.1:0-159082 GCA_035294345.1 Solirubrobacteraceae bacterium | reverse complement strand
GCACATGAACAACCTCGAGTCCGTCGTCACCTACGAGGGCACGGCCGACGTCCATGCGCTGGTGGTGGGTGCGGCGCTGACCGGCTTCGACGCGTTCCGCTGAGCGGCGACGCGCGCTCCGAGGCGCTGGAGCGGGCGCTGCGCGCGCACGCGGCGATGGAGGCGCGCTTCAGGCGCGCGGACGGCCTCTACCGCCGCGACGGGCCGGCCGGGCGTCTGGGGGCGGCGGCACATCTGTGGCCGTTCTCCCAAGCTCTGGCGGCCACGCTCCACCTGGCCGGGATCGCCGAGCTCGCCGGCTCAGACCAGGCCCACGCCGCCGACGCGGCGCTGCGCAGGTCGCTGGAGGCGCTCGAGCGCTACCGCGACCCGTGCGGCGCCTACGGATCGGACCCGCCCGGCCGGCGGGAGGTCGACGTCTACTACGACGACAACGCGTGGGTGGGGCTGGCGCTCGTGCAGCTCGAACGGCTGCGTCCCGGGGCCGGCTGGCTTCACCGGGCGGCCGAGCTGTTCGCGTTCGCAACCACCGGCTGGGACCACCGCACCGACGTGCCGAGCCCCGGGGGGGTCTTCTGGCTGCTTCAGGGGCGCGGCCGAGGGCGCTCCAACCACGATCGCAACACGGTCTCAACCGCGCCCAACGCGGCGCTCGGCCTTCATCTGCGGCAGCTGCTCGGCGCGGCAGCAAGCCGGCGCGCCGCCGACGAGCCGGCCGTCACGCCGGAGACGATGTGCGCCTGGGTGCAGAGCGCCCTGGGCGAGCGCCCTGGCGCGCCAGCGGATGGGCTGTTCTTTGACAAGATCCGCGGCGACGGCTCGGTTGACCGCACGCTGTGGAGCTACAACCAGGGCAGCATGGTGGCCGTCGAAGTCCTGCTGGCGCGAGGCGCGGCCGGCCAGTCCCGTGCCCTGCACCTGGGGCGTGCCGAGGCGATCGCCCGCCGCGCGCTTGACCGCTGGGGGCGCGGCTGGCAGCGCCAGCCCCCGGCATTCATCGCGATCACGATGCGCAACCTGCTGATGCTCCACGGCCCGACCGGCGACGGCACGCTGCGCGAGCGGATCTCCGGCGAGCTGGCCTGGCTCTCGGACCTGGCGTGGGATCGGTGGCGGGGCCGGGGGGACCTGTTCTCCGCCTCCGGCTCGGGCGCCGCGACGCTGCTTGACCAGAGCGCGGCGGTTCAGCTGCTGGCCCTCGCCTGCTGGCCCCCGGAGCTCTACGACCGGCTGGCCTGAGCTCCTGCGCGCTGCCGCTGGCCCCGCTAGCCTCATCGCCCGTGGCTCGCGTGGCAGTCGGCGACAGGTTCCCGGCGCTCGTCCTGGAGACGGTGGACGGCCCGGTGCGGCTGTCGGATCTCTGGATCGACGGTCCGCTGGTGATCTCGTTCATGCGCCACTTCGGCTGCACCTTCTGTCGCGAGCACCTGGAGCACCTGCGGGCGGGCTATTCGGAGATCCGCGCCGCGGGCGGAGACGTGGTGGCGGTCTTCCACTACACCGCGCAGGCCTCCCAGGATTTCTGCACGGGTCGCCGGCTGCCGTTTCAGTGCCTCGGGGACCCGCTGCGGGAGGCCTACGCGGCGCTGGACATCCGCCGCGGTCGCGCCCGCGAGCTCTACGGCTGGGGGGTGATCAGGCGGGCGCTGCCCGCCTACCGGACGGCCGGCGGAACCAGGCCCCCTCAGGGTGGCGACATCCGCCAGCTCCCCGGAACGTTCGTGGTCGCCCCGGGAGGGCGGGTGGCGCTCGCACACTACAGCGCTAACGCGGCGGACAACCCGCCGATCGAGCTCGTGCTGGACGCGGTGCGCGCGGCCGCCGGCTGAGCGCGGGTGCTCAGGCGGCCCGCGCCGACGCGCCCTGGGCGGCGATCCGCTGCTGCGCAAGCCAGGGCTCCAGGGCGGCCGCCGGGCGGGGGCGGCTGAAGTAGTACCCCTGCAGGTAGTCGCAGCCCAGCTCGGCCAGTCCGCGCCAGGCGGCCGAGTCCTCGACGCCCTCGGCCACCACGCTCAGTCCCAGGTTCCCGCCCAGCTGGACGGAGCTTCGGACGATCGCGGCGTCCTCGCAGTGCTCGCCCATGCGCATGACGAACGACTTGTCGATCTTCAGGGTGCTGACCGGCAGCTCGCTCAGCCACGAGAGCGAGGTGTAGCCGGTGCCGAAGTCGTCGATCGCCAGCCCGACCCCGAGCGCCGCCAGCCGCTCGAGCACCGCCTTGGCCCGTACGGGGTCCACCATCAGCGTGGTCTCGGTGATCTCGAGCTCCAGCGCGCAGGCCGGCAGACGGTGCTCGTCCAGGCGGCGCGCGACCTCGTCGGGCAGCGCGCCGTCGAGCAGGTTTCGCGTGGAGATGTTGACCGCCACGGTCAGCTCGCCGTGGCCGGCGTCACGCCAGGCCCGGCACTGGCCGAGCGCCAGGTCCAGCACGTGGCTGGTGAGCGGCCGCATCAGCCCCGTGTTCTCGGCCAGGCCGACGAACTGGTCCGGGTAGAGCAGGCCGCGCTTGGGGTGCTCCCAGCGGACCAGCGCTTCGAAGCCGCGCACCTGCCCATCGCTTGCCCGCACCTTGGGCTGGTAGTGGACCACGAGCTCGCCGGAGGCGATCCCGCTGCGAAGGTCCGACAGCAGCTCAAGCCGCGCGCGCGCGCCCTCGTCAGCCTGCGGGCTGTAGAGCTCGACCCCTGTGTGCTGGCGCTTGGCCTGGTACATCGCCACGTCGGCCTGGCGCAGAAGCTGCTCGACGTCGTCGCCGTGGTCCGGGCACAGGCTGACGCCGACGCTGGCCTCCACCTCGAGCGCGATGCCCGCCAGCTCCACGCTCTCAGACAGCGAACGCCGCAGCCTCTGGCCCACCAGGAACGCCTCCTCGGCCCCCGCCACGTCGAGCACCAGCACGGCGAACTCGTCGCCGCCCAGGCGGGCGCACAGGTCGCCCGCGCGCAGCGCCTGGCGCAGGCGGGTGGCGATGTGGTGCAGCAGCAGGTCCCCCTGGTGGTGGCCGAGCGTGTCGTTGACCTCCTTGAAGCGGTCGAGATCCAGCAGCATCACGGCGCAGGCCGCCGCCCTGCGGGCCGCGGCCGCGATCGCCTGGTTTGCCTGCTGGTGAAAGAGGGTGCGATTGGGCAGCTCGGTCACCGGGTCGTGCAGCGACTCGTGCTCGCGCGCCAGCGCCTGGCTTTGCAGCGCCTCAAGCCTCGTCGAGGTGACGCGCAGCGTCAGCACGCAGGCCAGCGCGTCGATTGCGAACGCCGGCAGCGCGAGCCCGCGCCAAACGACCGCCGCCGCCGAGACGGCGACAACCACGCCCAGGGCAGCCCACGCCGCCCTCGTCAACCGCCGGGTCGTCGACATGCCCCTCTTATCGGCGCGCCCGCGCGGATCGTGAGTGGCGCCGCTGTGGTTAGACGACGAGCGTGCTGCGCCGGCGGGCTTGCCGCGCTGGCGGGCTTGCTGCGCCGGCGGGCTTGCCGCGCCGGCGGGCTTGCTGCGCCGGCGATCGGCGGATCTGCGAGCCTTGTGTGGTGTGCTGCCGCTCGCCGTCACGCTCGCCGGGCCGGGCCGGCCGCTTGCGCCCAGCGCCGCGGCGGTCGCCGCCGTCATGCTGCTGGCCTGGGCGGTGGGCGTCGCCGCGCAGGACATCTCCTGGGTCGACGTGGCGTGGGGGCCGGCGCTGGCCCTCGTCGCGCTCGTGGCGGCGCTCACGGGCGATGGGGATCCCCTGCGCAGGTGGCTTTTGGCGGGCGCGACCGCGCTCTGGGGCCTGAGGCTCGGCGCCCACATCCTGGCGCGCAAGCTGTCGCAGCCCGGCGAGGACCGGCGCTACGCGAGGATGCGCGCCGCGCACCCGCAGCGCTTTGCGCTGTGGAGCCTGCGATCGGTGTTCGCCCTGCAGGGGCTGCTCGTGCTGGTCGTCTCGCTTCCAATCCAGGTCGCCGCGGACCGCCCGGCGGCTCCGGCGTCGCTGTACGCGCCCGGGCTGGCGCTCTACGCGCTGGGGCTTTCGTTTGAGGCGATCGGCGACGAGCAGCTGCGGCGCTTCAGGTCCGATCAGGCCAACGATAAAGCGGTGCTGGACAGGGGCCTGTGGGCGTGGACGCGCCACCCCAACTACTTCGGGGACGCATGCGTTTGGTGGGGTCTGTGGCTGGTGGCGCTGATGGCGGGGGGCACGTGGTGGACCGCGGTGGCGCCGCTGACGATGACGATCCTGCTCGTGCGCGTCTCCGGCAAGGCGCTGCTCGAGCGCGACATCGAAAGCCGGCGGCCCGGCTACGCCGAGTACGTGCGAAGCACCTCGTCGTTCTGGCCGCGCCCGCCGCGCCGGCCCGCGCGCGCCGGGACGGCCACCGCACGCCGCGCCGGTGAGACGCGGTCGCGCGGCGCAAGCCGATAGTGGCTGATCATCCAGCGCCCGCCACGGCCCGATGCCCACATCTCGGCGGTGGAGATCAGAAAAAGCCGCCAGCGCCCGAGCGTCGCACGGGCCTCGCGGCGGCTTGCGCCCGCATCGATCAGCACCCGCTCAAGCGCAGCCGCGTTGTCGTCCAGGCGCTCCAGCCACGCGCGCAGCGTGCGGGCGTAGTGCGTGCCCGGGATCGCCCAGCTGCGCTCCAGCGCCATGTCGTCCTGGAAGCGGGCGATCAGGTCGTGGCTGGGCATCAGGCCGCCGGTGAAGAAGCGCTCCGCCGCCCAGGTCCCCTCGAAGGCGTAGGCGAGCGTGCGGTGCGAGAACACCTGAACGAACAGGCGGCCGTCGTCGGCCAGCCAGCCGCAGATCCGCCGCAGCAGCTCGGCCCAGTTTCGCGCGTGCTCGAACATCTCGATGCTCACGACGCGATCGAAGCGACCCGCCGGCTCGAACGTGTTGACGTCGGCGCGGATCACCTCCAGGTTGCCCAGGCCGAGCCGCGCCCGCTCGCGCTCGATCGTCGCCCGCTGGGCGCTTGAGTTGGAGACGGCGGTGATCCGGGCAGCGGGCAGGCGCTCGGCAAGCCACAGCGAGAGCGAGCCCCATCCGCAGCCCAAATCGAGGATCCGCAGGCCGTCGGCCAGCTGTGCCCGCTCGTGGTACAGGGCCAGCGTCGCCTCCTCGGCCTCCGCCAGCGAGCGCGCGCCCGCGGTCCAAACGCACCCCGAGTACTTGCGCCGCGGGCCGAGGATCAGCTCAAAGAACTCAGGCGGCAGCTCGTAGTGCTGCTCGTTGGCGCTCGCTGTCGCCAGCGCTATCGGCCCGCTTCGCATCCGCTCAAGCAGCGTGTGCAGCCGCTCCTCCTGAGCGCCGATCCCCCCGCGCTGCTCGCGGCCGAGCCGCAGCGCCACGCCCGCGCGCGACCCCGCGCGCAGCAGCACGTCCGGCAGGGCGCCGCGCGCAAGCAGCGCGTCCAGCGCCCGGTAGGCGAGCCTCATGCCAGCCGCTCCCCCCGCTCCCCGGCGACCGGCTCATCGGCGGACGCGCGCCGCGGCGCGACCATCGGGTCCCCACCGCGTGCCAGGGAGCGCAGGCGGCAGCGCGGCTTGACCGCCAGCAGCTGCACATCGCAGATCCGCCGCTCGGCGAAGCCCGCCTCGCAGTAGGCGAGATACAGTCGCCACAGCCTGCGGAAGCGCTCGTCGTAGCCCAGCGACGCCAGCTCGGGCTCGTGGCGGTCAAACCGCTCGCGCCAGGCTCGCAGGGTCCGGACGTAGTGGGCGGTGAGGTCGTGCAGCAGCGCCAGCTGCATGTCGGTGTGGCCGGCCAGGTCGGCCGTGAGCGAGCGCAGCGACGGCAGCGAGCCACCCGGGAAGATGCGCTCCTTGATGAACGAGCGGGAGGCCTTCTCCACCTCGTAGGCGCGGTCGTCGATCGTGATCGCCTGCAGCAGCATCGCGCCGTCGTCTTGCAGCAGGCGCGAGCAGGAGCCCAGGAACGAGCCCGTGTGCCGCCAGCCGACGGCCTCGATCATCTCGATCGAGACCAGCTTGTCGTAGCGGCCGCGCAGGTCCCGGTAGTCGCTGAACAGCACGCGCACCCGGTCCGACAGGCCCGCCTCGCGCACCAGGCGCTGGACATAGGCGTGCTGGTCTGCGGAGATCGTGGTCGTGGTCACGTGACAGCCCCGTGTGGAGGCGGCATGCAGCGCAAAGGCGCCCCAACCGGTGCCGATTTCGAGCACCCGGTCGCCGGCGCTGAGCTCCAGGCGGTCGCAGACCAGCTCGAGCTTGGCGCGCTGAGCCTGTTCGAGGCTCATCCGCGGGTGCTCGAACACGGCGCAGGAGTAGGTGAGCGTCGGATCGAGCATGCGTGAGAACAGCTCGTGCCCGAGGTCGTAGTGGGCCGCGATGTCGGTGCGCCGGCGGCTGCGCGTGCTCGGGCGCGCGAGCGCGCGCGCGACCTGAAGGGGCCTTGAGACCGGGAGCATCCGCGCACGCCATCGATCGGTGACCGTCGCGTTGCGCGCCGCCAGGCGGATCACCGACACCAGGTCAGGCGAGTCCCACAGGCCATCGGCGTAGGCGTCTGCCATCCCGAGGCTCGTGCGCAGAAGCCTTCGCCACGCCAGCGGCGAGTGCACGGACACGTGGGCGGTCGGCGGGCCCTGGCCCCAGGTCCTGCGCGCCCCGTCCTCGTGCACCACGAGCGTGCCCTCGCGGATGCGGTCAAACAGCGCTCCGGCCAGCGCGCGCGACAGATCGCCGGTCACCCCGCCCTCCTTGCGGGATGCCCGTAGACGGGCGCGCCCGCGAGCCTGGTGCGCGCAGCGTGGCCGTAGATCAGCGCGAGCACGCGCACGGTCGCAAACGGGAAGCTCACGGCCAGCCATCGCAGCGCGCCCGCGTCCAGCTCACGGCGCCTGAGCGACAGCGTGGCGTCAAACGCGGGCTCGCCGGCCTGGAGGCTCTCCACGTGCAGCGACAGCGTGCTCGCGGGGATCGTGGCCGCGCACCGGTAGACGCGATCCATCGGCTGAAGCGGCGAGACGTGCATGCGCTTGGCAAAGCTCGCGCGCAGCACCGCCGAGCCCGGCACCTCCGGCTCCATCACGTACGCGTGGCGCTCGCCCCACGGCGTGTTGGTTACCTCCGCCACCAGCGCCTGCAGACGCTCGGCGCCGTCATCGAAGCAGTAGTAGAAGCTGACCGGGTTAAAGCAGTGGCCCCAGCTGCGCGGATGGGCAAGCAGGCGGATCGGGCCCGAGGGGCGGCGGCCGGTCGCCCGCTCGACCGTGTCCCGCACCGCCGCATCGAGCGGGATCGCCGCCTCGCCGTGGTAGTCGCGCCGCCGCATGCGCACGAGCCCCGGCGCCCGCCTGACGAGCGCGCCGCCGGCCAGGCTGGGGAGCTCCTGAAGGTCCACGTACAGCAGGGCCAGGCGGTGGCGCAGCTCATGCCGCGGCTGTGAGCGCCGGTGGCGAACGGTGCCCACGTAGATGCAGCTGGCCACGCCGTGTGAGCCGCCCACGGGCGCGACACGCGGCGTGCGCACATCCGCGGCGCGGCGCACATCCGCGTCGCGGCTCGCTTCCGCGGCCGGGCGGATGGGCGCGGTGGGGCGCATGGGCGAGGGCTGCGCGGCGCGCATCACAGGCGCTCCCCGAAGCGCGCTGCCACCCGCAGCGCGCTGTTTACGCCGTCCTCGTGAAAGCCCCAGCCCCAGTAGGCGCCGCAGTAGTGGGTGCGATCGCGTCCGGAGATCTCATCGACGCGCCGCTGCGCGCGAAGCCCGGCCTCGGTGAAGACGGGGTGCGCGTATGACATCCGGGAGATCACGCGTTCGGGGCGTATGCGCTCGGTGAGGTTCAGGGTCACGCACAGCTCATGCTCGCATCGCAGCGACTGCAGGCGGTTCATGTGGTAGGTGACCGTCGGCGCCGGTCGCTCCTCGCCGAGCAGATGGTAGTTCCAGCTCGCCCAGGCCCGGCGCCGGCGGGGCAAAAGCCGCGAGTCGGTGTGAAGGACCGCCTCGTTTGGCTGGTACGGGATCGCGCCGAGGATCTCACGCTCGCGCTGCGATGCGTCCGCCAGCAGGGCCAGGGCCTGGTCTGAGTGGGTGGCGATCACGACGTGGTCGAAGCGCTCGGCGCCGAACGCATCCGTGCGCACCAGCACGTGATCCTGCGCGCGGCTGACGGAGCGCACCGGGCAGCGGAGCCTGACTCGCCGAGCGAACGGCTCGCTGAGCGCCTCCACGTAGCGTGCCGCCCCACCGCTGATCGTCCTCCAGCGCGGGCGCCCGGTCAGTGACAGCATGCCGTGGTTGTCGAAGAAGCGCGCCAGAAAGCGAGCCGGGAAGCTCCACAGCGCAGCGGGATCGGCCGACCATACGGCCGACACCTGGGGGACGATCAGCCGCTCGATGAACGCGGGGGAGAAGCGCTGGCGCTCAAGCCACTCGCGCAGCGACAGATGGTCGTCGTCCTCCTCCAAAAGCGCTCGGGCCGCGCGCTGGAAGCGGACCACGTCGGTGACCATACGGTGAAACCACGGCGTGATGGCATGGCGTCGCACGGCGAACAGGCCGTTGGGCGAGGCGCTTGAGTACTCGAACTCGCCGCGCTCGTCACTGACGCTGAAGCTCATGTCAGACGGCTGCCAGGCGACGCCCAGCTGCCGCAGAAGCGCCTCGAAGTTCGGGTAGTTGCGGTCGTTGAACACCATGAAGCCGGTGTCGACCTGAAGCTCGCGCTCGCCGGTGTCCACGGCGATCGTGTTCGTGTGGCCCCCGAGGTGGCGATCGGCTTCAAACAGGGTCACCTCGTGGCGGCGCGAGAGCAGGCGGGCGGCGGTGAGGCCCGCAATCCCGCCGCCCACGATCGCGAAGCGCAACTCAGCTCCCCGGTGCCGGCTCGGGTGCGCCGACCGGCGTCGCCGCACGCCGGTCGGCGATCGCGGCGATCAGCAGGCTCAGCTCAAACAGCAGGTACAGCGGCACGGTCTCGAGCAGCATCGTGACCGCATCGCCGGGCAGCAGGGCGGCGACCGCGGCGCACGCGCCGACCGCCCAGCGGCGGCTGCGTCGCAGCCGCGCCACCGACACCACTCCTGCGCGCGTCACGGCCAGGATCGCGATCGGCAGCTCGAAGATCACCCCCATCGCCAGCAGCGTCATGGCGGCGAACCGGTAGTAGGGGGCCGCCTGCACGAGCACGTTGAACCGGGAGGAGTTGAAGTTCTCAAAGAAGCGCACGGCCGCGGGCAGCACGGCCAGGTAGCCGAAGGCCACGCCGGCCACAAACAGCGCCGGGACGGCGGGCAGCAGCGGCCGGACGCGGCGTCTGACCGACGGCTCGAGCGCCGGCGCGATGAAGGCCCACGCCTGCCAGAGCAGCACCGGCGCGGCCAGGATCAGCGCCAGCACCAGGCTGACGGTGACGGTCGTGGTGAAGGGCTCGCCGATCCCCAGCGTCACCGGGCGGTCGCCGCGGGGCGCGGCCGAAAGTCGCCTGACGTCCGCGCTGAGGCTGCGCGTCAGATCCCCGAGCGCGGCCGGGCTCAGCAGCGGCGGCTTGGCGCGCGCGGTCGCGGCGACGACCGTCTGCAGCGAGAGCGCTATGTCGCGCGCGCTGCGCTGCACCTCGTAGGTGGCGCCGAGCGGGCCGTCGCCCGCTCGCACCTGCGCCTGGGTCTGCTGGGACAGCGGCCGGTCGATCAGCGACAGAAGCCGGGCGTTCTGCCAGAAGCACAGGCCGAAGGCGACGCCGAGCGCCAGCAGCGAGACGATGATCCTGGTGCGCAGCTCGTCGAGGTGCGCCACGAGGCTCATCGTCTCGCCGTGGCCGGCTGCGCGCAGCCGGCGGATCAGCGCTCTGATGCCCATCCGCCCTGGATCGCCGCGCCGGTCCGGGGCTCGGGCGCGACGGGGGTGGAGGTGTGAGCCGGGGCCACTTGGGCCGGGACGGGCTCCGGGATGGCGGGCTCGCGCAGCGCGGCGGGGTAGCCGGTCGGCGTGAGGCCGCCGATCTGCCCGGGCGCCGCGACGCCCGCGACCTGCTCGGGCGCGGAGACGACGCTCATCGGCTCAGGCGGTGTGACGCCGCTGACCGACTCCTTGAAGCCGCGCAGCCCCGCGCCCAGCGAGCGTCCCATCTCGGGCAGCCGCTTGGCGCCGAACACCAGCAGAAGGATCATCAAAAGCAGTGCGAGGTGGATGGGGTTGTCCAGTCCGATCAAGTCAGGCTCCGATCGATTTGAGGTTGACCTGTCACCACTACGTCCCGCGCCGCCGATCGGATCAGGCGACGCGTCGCTTGCGTCGCTCGGAGGCGGTCAGGCGAGCTGGCGATGGCGCTCAGGCGAGCCGGGCGGAGGCCGCTCAGGCGGGCTGGGCGGAGGCGCTCAGGCGAGCTGGGCGACGATAACGGGCGCGTGCGTGGGGACGGGGCTTCCGCCCGCCGGCTCGGGCGTGACCATCACGGCCGAGAGGCCCTTCAGGCTCTCCGGGATCGGCACGCGCGCGTCGCCGCGGCGGTCGACGGTGAACAGCACGCTCGCCGGCCTCGGCGGCCCGCCGGGCGGCTTGAGCCACACCTCGTAGACGTGCCCACGCGGCGGCGGGGAGAGGTGCCTTGCGACCAGCTCCGCGCGTCCCGGCGCCAGACGCAGCGTGACCGAGCCCGACACGCCGGAGAGGCTGGCCTGGACGATGCGGGCCGGGGGCGCTGTGGAGGGGCCCGAGGACAGCGCCAGCGCGAGCGCGGCGGCCCCGGCGGCCAGCGCGGCGGCGCCCGCCGCCAGCCCCCGGCCCAGGGCTCCCGCCGGCGCGAGCATGAGCAGGCGGCGAGCACGGCCGCGGGCGCGCGGCGCCTCGCGGGCGGACAGCGAGCGGATCTCACGCAGCACCCGCCGGCGCAGGCGGCGCGGCGCCGGGTGCTGCGGCGCCGCCATCGGCAGCGCCTGCACCACGCCGGTCAGCGCCTGCACCTCGTCGCGGCAGACCACGCACTGCTCCAGGTGTCGGCTGAAGGCCTCGGCCTCGGCCGGCTCCAGCGCTCCCAGCACGTAGGCGGCGGCGTCGCCGCCGCAATGTCGTCCCGAGTCGCGCGGCTCGATCACGGGGTGACGCCTCCCGCGCTCAGCGCCACGCGCAGCTTCGCCAGCCCCAGGCGCATGCGCCCCTTGACCGTGCCCGCCGGCAGCTCGAGCATCTCCGAGATCTGAGTGTGCGTGAAGCCGCCGAAGTAGGCAAGCTCGATCACCTGCCGCTGATCGGGCGGCAGCTCCGACAGCGCGGTCCGAACCCGCTGGGCGTCGTCCCGCTGCTGGACCTCGGTCTCGGTGCTCGTCGAGGCGGGCACCAGCTCTGCCAGGCGGTCGTCGTGCACGTCCTGTCCGTGGCGGGTGGACTCGCGGCGGAACGAGTCGATGGCGCGGTTGTGGACGGTGCTCAGGATCCACGAGCGCACGCTGCCCCGCGCACGGTCATAGCGGCAGCCGCTTCGCCACAGCGACACGAACGCCTCCTGGACCACGTCCTCGGCGCGCGCCCGAGAGCCGCACATCCGGTAGGCGAGCGAGAAGGCTGCGCCGCCATGGCGATCGAACACGACCTCGAAGGCGCGCGCGTCGCCGCTGCGCACGAGCTCCATCAGGTCCTCGTCGGCGAGGGCGCGCAGGTCGCGTCGGGCGCTGAGGCTCTTGAACATGGGCGGTCGGTTCGCGGCCACCGGCGTGTGGTTCGCGGTGGCCGCTGCATGTCCTGTACGCATGAGGCCGGCCGGCGGATCAGATCGGGGGCTGTAGTTGCCCCGGCGCGGATCGGCAGCGGCCCTGCGCCCGCCCGCGGCGGCGCTTGAGGGCCGCGTGCGGCGAGCAGCGGGCGTTGTGCGCGGCGAGGCTTGAGCGTCCGTGCGCGGCGACCTGTCCACGCGTGCGCGCCCGCGAGTGCGCCGCTCCGGCGGCGGCGGATCGCCGTACCATCCGGGGGGCGCAGGCCCATCGCCCCGTCCGTGAGCGCTGAGCCTCCATGCACTCGCCAAGGAGAGCCATCCATGACCAAGCGAAGCCTTCAGGACCTGCTGGACGAGGCGCCGAGCATCGTGCAGATGCTGCGCGACTCCCAGATCGGGGCCTACGTCTACCCGGTCGTCCCGTACGAGTTCACCAACTGGCGGCGCGAGCAGCGAGCCTGGCGTGAGACGTGCGTCCTCTACGACCAGTCCCACCACATGTTCAACGTCTACCTGCGCGGTCCGGGCGCGATTCGCCTGATCTCCGACACCGGGATCAACAGCGTCGCGAGCTTCCCCGTCGACATGGCCAAGCAGTTCGTGCCCTGCACCCCGGCCGGGCATGTGATCGGCGATGGAATCCTCTTTCATCAGCAGGAGGAGGAGTTCGTCTGGGTGGGCCGGGCCCCGGTTGCCAACTGGCTGAAGTACAAGGGCGAGACCGGCGGCTACGACGTCGAGATCGAGGTCGACCCGCGCTCGCCGTCGCACCCTTACGGAAAGCCGGTCACGCGGACCTGCTGGCGCTTTCAGATCCAGGGGCCGAACGCCTGGCAGGTGATCGAGAAGCTCAACGGGGGCCCGCTGGAGGAGCTGAAGTTCTTCCGCATGGCGACCATGAGGGTGGCGGGCCAGACCGTGCGTACGCTGCGCCACGGCATGGCTGGCGCGCCCGGGCTGGAGCTCTGGGGCCCGTACGAGACCTACGACCGCGTGCGCGAGGCGATCCTCGAGGCCGGCCGTGAGTTCGGCATCGAGCCGGTCGGCTCGCGCGCCTACGCCTCCAACACGCTTGAGTCAGGGTGGATCCCGTCCCCGCTGCCGGCGATCTACACCGGCGAGGAGCTGCGGGGCTACCGCCAGTGGCTTGGCGCCGACAGCTACGAGGCGACCAACTCGCTGGCCGGAAGCTTCGTCTCAGACGACATCGAGGATTACTACCTGAACCCGTGGGAGCTCGGCTACGGCCCGTTCGTCAAGTTCGACCATGACTTCATCGGCCGTGACGCCCTGGAGCGCATCGATGCCGACAGCCAGCGCCGGAAGGTGACGCTGGCCTGGAACGGCGAGGATCTCGCGAAGGTGTACGCGTCGCTGCTTGACCCGGAGATCGAGGAGCCCTACCACTACTTCGACCTGCCGATCGCCAACTACGGCTCGTCGAACTTCGACTCGGTGATCGACGCCGACGGGCAGGTGGTGGGCCTGTCGATGTTCACCGGCTACAGCGCCAACGAGAGGCGGGCGCTGTCGCTTGCGACCGTGGACCCACGGGTGCCGATCGGTGCCGAGGTCCGCGTCGTGTGGGGTGAGCCCAACGGAGGATCGCGCAAGGTGACCGTCGATCGCCACCGCCAGCTGGAGGTCCGGGCGATCGTCAGCCCGGCGCCGTACGCGGTCACCGCGCGCCTGCAGTACGCCGAGGGCTGGCGCACCGCGGGCGCTCGCTGAGCCGGTCCCGCCCGGGGAGCTCTCGCTGAAGGTGGCCCAGCGCCGGGCCGGGGAGGGCGGCGGCCCTCCCCGAGGGGGCTGCGGCGCCCGGCGGGCGGCGCGCGGCTGTGGCTTGGGCCTGGTGGCAGGCGGCCGTGCGGCTTGAGCGGGCGCCTGGTCGGGCGCCCGCGCGGCCGGCGCCGCGCTGGCGCCCGACGCCCGGCACCGTCGCGGGAATCGTCAGGCGAGCCGCTGGATCTCGGCCGCGGGGATCGTGACCGAGGAGATCACCGCCCCGTTCGGGGTCACCTTCTGCATCGCCTGGTCCGGGAACGAGTTGTGCCACTGATCGAACCTGATCGGCCCCGCCGCACCGACGTACTGGATCTGCTTGCCGGCCTTCAGCGCCGCCAGCCCCTGCGCGTAGGAGTAGACCACAGTCTTGCCCGCCCCGGGCTCGGTGACCTTGGGTATCCAGTTGTTGGCCACCACCGGGTTGGTGGTGTGCGCCGCGTCCATGGCGAGCGCGATCATGATGAAGCCGTCGTAGTTGGCCTCCACGAAGGAGTTGTTCAGCCACTGGGCAAGCGGCTTTGGAAGCTTGCCGGAGACCTTGGTGACGGCCTGGTTGTAGACGGCGACCGCCGGCGAGGTCGGCGCGTTGGCGTTCGCCTCCGCCATGTAGTAGCGAGCGAGGTTGGCGGTCCCGATGGCCGATGCGACCGCCTTCAGGTAGGGCGTCTGGAGCGTCGCGTTGGTGCCGAAGATCGGAACCAGCGAGCCGAGCTGGCGCAGCTCGCCGAAGAAGGTGGCCGCGGTCGGCCCGTCTGATTCGGTGAAGATCACCTGCGGCCGTGCCGCGATCAGCTGCTCGACCTGGGTGCGATAGGACGTCTGGTCGGGCGTCAGGCCGATGTTGGCCACCAGGTGCAGCCCCGCTGCCCGCACCCCGAACAGCACGCCGGGGAGGTCGCCCTGCGAGCCGGCGTCGGTGCCGAAGACCGCGGCCACGCGCGTGTAGCCGAGCTGCTTGGCGTAAAGCGACATGGTCTCACCGCCGACCGGATCGGGCGGCACCATGCGCCAGAAGTACGGGTCGCTGGTGTGGTCGAACTCGGGGTTCCCGCATGGGCACAGCGTGATGATGTGGTGGCGCTCGAGCACTGGAACGACGACCGGCGCGGTGTCGGTGGTCGGGCCGTTGACCGCCACGATCGAGTGCGTGGCCAGCGCGCGATCGACCGCGATCAGCCCGTCGGCGGGATCGCTCTTGGTGTCGATCGGCACGTTTACGACCTTGCGGCCGAGGATCCCTCCGCCGGCGTTGATCGCGTACTCCGACGACAGAACCGCCGCGTTGCCGTATGAGATCACCGCGGCGCCCACGCCGGTGAAGTCGGCGACCTGTCCGAACTGGACCGTCTTGGCGCCGCCCGAGCCTCCGCAGCTGGCCAGCGCGAGGGCGGCGGCCGCCGTGCAGGCCGCCAGCCACGCGCCTCTCATCTGCCTGATCATCGTGTCCTCCTATCCCTCATGGTTTGCAAGCGACCGGGATCACCGCCGGTCATCTGGGCTTCGCGGCCGGCGCCGTGGCCTGCCCGCCGGCCGCCGCGGTGGAGAAGAAGAGCGCGCTGGGGTCCGGGATGGCGCGGAACTCATCCCCGTCGGCGGCGTAGCGGACCGCTCCGTCGACCAGCACCGTCACGTGGCTCGCGATCGCGGCCGCGAGCGCGACCCGCTGCTCGATCAGCAGCAGCCCGCGGCCGAGCTCCGCCAGCCCCACCACCAGCTCCTCGAGCACCGAGTGGGCGATCTTCGGCGCCAGGCCGGCCGTCGGCTCGTCGAGGATCAGCAGCTTGGGGTCGGCCATCAGCGCGCGCGCGATCGCCAGCTGCTTGCGCTCGCCGCCGCTGAGCTGGCTCGCGCGGCGGTGGCGCAGCGCCCGCAGGTGTGGGAAGCGCTCGAGCATCGCCGTCACGGCCTCGCGGCAGGCCCGGCGGCTGAGCCGGTAGCCCCCGACCTCCAGGTTCTCGACCACCGTCAGCGTCGGGAACACGTCCCGCGTCTGCGGGATGTAGCCGATCCCGCGCGCCGCCCGCCGCTCCTCGTCCCAGCCGCTGATGTCATCCCCGTCGAACCGGATCCTGCCGCCCAGCAGCGGCAGCTCCCCGATGACGGCCTTGACCAGCGTGCTCTTGCCCGCGCCGTTGGGGCCGACGACCAGCTCGATCCGCGACTCGTGCACGCTGAGGTCGACGCCGCGCAGGATCGCGGCGCCCCGGTATCCGGCAAAGACGCCGCTGGCGTGCAGAAGCGCCTCAGGCAAGGTATGCCTCCTTGACGGCGCCGCTGACGATCACCGCGTCGAACTCGCCGTCGTCGATCACGCGTCCGTTGGCCATCACCAGCACCCGGTCGCAGATCGACCTGACGACGTCCATCGAGTGCTCGACGATCAGCACTCCGATGCCGGCCGAGCAGATCCGCCGGCAGTGCTCGCCGATGCGCGCCACCAGGTGGGGCGCCACGCCGACCATCGGCTCGTCGAGCAGAAGCAGCCTGGGCGAGCGCATCAGGCACCGGGCGATCTCCACCAGCCGGCGCTGGCCGCCGCTGAGCTCGCGCCCGTAGTGGTCGGCGATCGGCCACAGGTCGAACTCGTCCAGCAGGGCGGATGCCCGGCTTGAAGCCTCGTCCTCCAGGGCACGTCGACCAGCTCCCAGCAGCGCCGTCCGCAGCGATGCTCCGCGATGCCCGGCCCCCGCGACGACCAGGTTCTCGAACACCGTCAACCCGTCGAACACGCTGGCTGACTGGAAGGTCCTGAGCAGGCCGTGACGCGCCCGCCGGTGGGGCGCCATCCTCGTGATGTCGCGCCCGTCGAGCAGCACCGTGCCGGAGGCGATCGGGGCCTGACCGCCGATCGCGGCCAGAAGCGACGACTTGCCCGCGCCGTTGGGCCCGATCAGACCCACCACCTGGGGGGACTGCATCGTGATGCTCGCGCCGGCGACCGCCTCGACGCCTCCGTATCGCACGCGCACGCCGCGCGTCTGCAGCAGCGCCTTCCCCTCAGGCGGGCTGTGCGCCGGGTCGGTCACCGCCCGCCCGCTCCGGCGCGGGCTCTCAGCCGGCTCAGGACCCGCCTGCGCCGCTCTGGCCAGATCCCGCTTGGCCTGAAGAACAGGACCAAGAGCCACATCACGCCGATCAGCACCCACACGAGCGCGTCGATCAGGCCCGGGTAGCCGATCTGCGGCAGAAACGACGGCACCTCCACGAACAGGACCTGCACGAGGAACGTGCCGATCAGAACGCCCCAGTCGTTGCTGACCCCGCCGAGGATGATGCCCGTCAGCACCGCGAACGTCTCCGAGTACTGCCACGCACCGGGAGACCAGGCGCTGATGAACATCACCAAAAGCCCGCCGCTGAGGCCGGCGATCACCCCGCCGATCATGAACACCTGCATGCGCATCAGGGGCGGATGCAGGCCGAGCGCTGAAGCCGCCACCTCGTCGTCGCGCGCGGCTCGCAGGGCCCGCTGCCAGCCCGAGCCCCCGAGTCGGCGCGAAAGCAGCGCCACGCCTATGCAGATGACCGCCACGAAGCCGGCGTACGCCCATTGCCAGCCGGCCTGGCCGAGGCTGGCGGCCAGACCGGCGAGCGGCTGCGGGACGGCGGCCAGTCCGTTTGAGCCGTTGAAGAGGTTGACGTCCGCGGCCACGACGTCGCTCGCGATCACGGCGATCAGCAGGAACACCGCCGCCTGATAGTCGCGCCGGAGCCTGCGCAGGGTCAGCAGGCCGACGACCGCCGAGACAACCCCTCCGGCCAGCGCCGCCACCAGCAGGGGTACGGGGAACGGCAGCTGCGCTCCGAGTATGTAGTGCTGGAAGGCGTTGGCGCCGGTGTCCGGGCCAAGCGACACGGCGGCCGCGGTGTACGCCCCCGCGGCCTGGAAGATGATGAACGCGAAGTTCGGCACCCCCGCCCAGCCGAACTGCATGTTCAGCGCCCAGGCGGCCATCAGGTCGACCCCGAAGTAGACCGCGACCGTTGACAGGTAGTACGACATCTCGGCCCAGGCCCTAGACCGTCACGTCCTCGCGGCCCCCGTGTGCGAGGGTGCGCGCCGCCGGGCGCAGCACCAGCACCAGCGCAAGGATCGCCAGGCCGGCCGCGTCGCTGTAGTAGGAGCCGCCGATCGCGGCCACCACCTCGCTGGCGATGCCGACGACGAGCGCCGCGAGCACGGCGCCCGCCGGGGAGCCGGCGCCGCCGAGCATCGCCGCGGCGATCACCAGCACCAGGAAGTCGAGCCCCGACCCGGCATCGACCGTGAGGCTGTTGGTCACGTAGACCAGGCCGGCCAGGCCGGCCAGTGCCCCGCTGACCAGCCACGTCAGGTCGAGCATGCGCCGCATCGGCACCCCGCACGCGCGCGCCAGCCTGGGGTCCACCGACAGCGCGCGCAGCGCCTTGCCGAGCCGCGTCAGGTGCAGGGCCGCCAGAAGCGCGGCGAGCACGACCGCCGCGAAGCCGACGAGCGCAAGTGACAGTACGGTGAATACGAACGGCCCGACGTTCAGAGTGGCGCCCGCCGGGAACGAGAACTGGAACACCTGAAGGTGCGCGAGCGCATCGATGCCGTACTGGATGATGAGCGCCACCGCCAGCGACACCATCAGCAGGTCGAACGCACCGCCATGCCGCCGCGCGTACAGCGCGAACAACGTGCGCGCCAGGACCCATGTGACCACCGCGCCGGCCAGCGGTGCGACCAGGATCGTGGCCGCCAGACCCAGGTGGCTCCGCTCGGCGATCAGCGAGGCGAACGCGCCGATCGTCATGACGTTCCCGTAGGAGAGGTTGAGGATGTTGGTGACTCCGAGCTGAAGGGTGAACCCCATCGCGCCGATCGCCACCACGGCCGCCGTGGTGATACCGAAGCCGATCGAATGAAGCAGGACCGTGGTCGACATCCGCGTCCCCTTGCACCTCTCCGCGCTACGCCGTCACTATACCCCGATGAGTCTGCCTAGTCCATGCCATACGTAAAGCACCGCGGCCAGGCGCCTAGGCGACGCCGAGTACGCGCCGCGCGTTGTGCTCGAAGATCGCGGCGCGCTCCTCGTCGGTGAGCTCGAGCTCCTGGAGGTTGGCGATCGTCGCGCGGATGTAGCCCGGGCCCTGCTCGGGGTCAAACGGCGAGTCGGAAGCGAACAGGACGTGGGAGACGCCGAAGAACTCAAGCGAGCAGCGGATCGCGTGCGCCGTGCCGAACAGCGCCGTGTCGACGTAGAACTGGCGGAAGTACTCGATCGGGCGCTTGGAGAGCGGGTAGGTCTCCACGTCCTGGCGCTGGTCGGGCGGCGTGCGAGCCCCCAGCTGGTCCAGGCCGGGGCCGATGCGCCCGGCGAAGTGCGGGACCATGCTCCCGCCGTGGTGGATGAGGAACTTGATCGACGGATGGCGCTCGAGCACCCCGGACATCACCATCCGCGCCATGAAGATCGCGGTGTCGTACTCCCATCCGAACACCCACCACAGCTCGTACTTCGAGCGCTGCTCCGTCGGGTAGTCGGCCCATGCCGAGGTTCGCGACGGGTGCACCCAGATCGTCCGGTCCAGCTGCGCCATGCGCCTCCAGATCGGCTCGAACCGGTCCTGGTCCAGCGCGTGTCCGTTGACGTGCGTGTAGATCTGGATCCCGAGCGCCCCGAGCTGGCCGCAGGCGTAGTCGATCTCCGCCAGCGTGCCCTCGACGTCGTTCATGGGCATGCACGCCACGAACCCGGCAAACCGCTCGGGGTGCCGGGCCACCAGCTCCGCGAGCGACTCGTTGCCCAGCCGGGCGATCTGACGTGAGACCTCGGGCGGCCCCAGGTCCTCGACTGGCGGCGCGGGGATGCTGATCACCTGGCGGTAGTCGTCTCCGAACTCCTCAAGCTGCGCAAAGCGCACGTCGAGGTCGACCATCGCCGGCACGGCAGTGCTGCGCTGGCGGATCCCGCGCGACTGCTCGGTGGGCGCCAGCGCCTCGATCCCCTCCAGGTACGGCCGGGGAAGTATATGACAGAAGGCATCGATCCGCATCGGCGCGCAGCTTACACCCGCCGCCGGGGCGCTTGCAAGAAAAACATGCCCTATGTAAGGTGATGGACCGGCTGTGCGGCGAGTGCTCGCCGCCGGGAGGAGGTCAGACCGACAAGGAGGCCAATGAAGATCGACGCCTTCGCGCACATCCTGCCGCCGCGCTACGCGGAGCGGGTGCTGGCGCTGCTGTCCGAGCGCGGCGACCACAGCGCCGCCGAGTACGAGCGGATGATGGGGCTCGATGAGACGCTGCGCGACCTGGGCGCACGCTTTGCGCTGATGGATCGGCTCGGCGCCGACTACCGGCAGGTGCTGGTGATGGCGCACACCTCGGTGGAGCACGAGCCCGCACCGGTGGCGCGGGAGCTTGCCCGGATCGCAAACGAGGAGCTCTCGGCACTCGTGGCCGCGCATCCGGACCGCTTCGTGGGCTGGGTCGCGCACGCGGCCCTGCAGGACGGCGAGCGCGGGCTGAGCGCCGTCAGAGAGGCGATCGCGGCCGGCGCGTTGGGAGTCCAGGTGTTCACCTCCATGCAGGGCAGGTGCCTGGACCATCCCGACTACGAGCCGTTCTTCGAGCTGATGGCCGAGCTCGATCGGCCGATCTGGATTCACCCCAACCGGACTGTGCAGTGGTCGGACTTCCCGCTCACCGAGCCCGAGTCGCGATACGGGCTCTACGCCCGAGCGGGGTGGCCGACGGACACGACGGTCACCATGTGCCGGCTGAGCTATGCGGGGTACCTGGAGCGCTGGCCGGAGCTGAAGATCGTCGTGCACCACAGCGGGGGGACTGTGCCGATGCTCGCCGGGCGGCTGAAGACGCTGCAGGCGACGCCGGAGAACCGGGAGGTGGAGCGCCGTCTGGTGCACGGGCCCCTGCACAGCCTGAGGCGCTTCTACGCGGACACGGCGAACTTCGGGAATCCAATCGCGCTGCGCGCCGCGCTGGACTTCTTCGGCCCAGACCACGTCCTGTTCGGAACGGACTTCGGCTTCTCGGCGCTCTTCGCGCCGGAGACGATCGACGACGTCGAGCGCGTGATCGAGGACGAGGGCGTCAGGCGCGCGGTCTACGAGGGCAACGCGCGCCGCGTCCTGCGCCTCGGCGGCTGACCGCCCACCGCCGGCGCGCGCCGCGCCGCCGGACGCCGCCCGGCCGCGCCGTTGGACCGCGACGCGACAAGGTCCGGCGTCCCGGCACCGTCCCGGTCCGGGCGCCCAGCCACGGCACCGTCCGGTCGCCCGGCCCCGGCGCGGCCCGGTCGCCCGGCCCGGGCGCGGCCCGGTCCCGCGGCCCCGGCACGGCCCGGTCTCGCGGCCCCTGCGCGGCCCGATCGCCCATTTGCGGCGGCGCTTGCCGCGCTGCCGTTTCCCGCCGCGCGCCGCACCGATCCGTAGAGCTCGCGCTCCTGCTCGAGCACCCAGTCGGTGAGGCGACCGAGCGCGTCGGAAGCGGTCCGCATGCGCCTCAGCTCGGCCGCCGAGCGGTCTCGCAGCGCCTCGCGCAACAGCCTGCGGGACTGCTCTCGCAGGTTGTCAAGCTCCAGGCGGCCGCTGTCGGTCAGCCGCACCATCACGATCCGCCGGTCCAGCTCGCTGCGCTCGCGCACCACAAGTCCGAGCGCCTCCAGCCGCGCGACCATCCGGGTGGCGGCGGGCTGGCCGATGCCCTCCTCCCACGCGATCTCCGAGATCCGCATCGGCCCGAATGCGAGCGTGAACACCACGCTGCGCATTCCCCGTGGCAGAGCGCTGCCGCGCGTGCGAAACAGAACCCGGGACAGGTATGACACCCGCCGCGGCAGCGTGGTCACGAGCGCGTCGAGCTCCTCGGATCGCGCCGCGGCCTGCCGCGCCGATTTCCGCGCCGCCGCGTTGCTGGCCGCGCCCGGACGACCGGCGCCGTCAGCCTGTGAGCGGCGGCGTGAACGCCCCGGGCCTGGCGCGTTCGGTGTCTGGTCGGTCATCGCTCGCTCAGGTGGACGACCGGCGCCTTGGCGTGCACCCCGGGCCGGCGGACGCAAGCATATCCGCACGCCGGCCGGTCGCCGATCCGCACGCTGCGCTCCGCCGCCTGTAGCCTTCGGCCAGCCGGATGGACGACTTCTTCTCGCCACCGCCGCCTGCGCCGACGGAGCCTCGCGCCCGCCACCGCCCTCCGGTGTGGTCCGGTCCGCCGCACGGCACGCTGCCCGGCGTGGTGCCGCTGGAGCTCGTGCTCGCCCGCAGCGACCGCGCGGCCGTGTGCGTGAGCAGGCTGTGCGCCTATCCGACCGGACTGGGGCTCGACCTGCTGGTGTTCACAGCCGACGAGGATGAGGACGACGAGCTGCTGGACCCGCTGCTGTTCGGCCCGCGTCATCACCGCGCGCGCGGGCGGGCTGGCAAGGGCCTGCCCGACGAGATGCTGCGCTTCGGGGTCCAGTTCTCCGACGGGCGCAGGGCGACGAACATCGGCGCTCGGGGCGGCGTGCGCCCGGACGGCGAGCCGACCGGCCCGGTGCTCAGCCAGGGGGGAGGGGGAGGGGGCGGAGGTCGCTGGCATCAGAGCCTGTTTCTCTGGCCGCTGCCGCCGCCGGGCCCGCTGTTGCTGGCGTGCGAGTGGCCGGCGGCCGGGATCCCGCTCACCGGCCACGAGCTTGACTCGGCGCCGGTCCACGACGCAGCGCGCCGCGCCCAGACGATCTTCGAGCAGGCGCCCGGCGGCGACGCGGATGCAGCGACCTGGTCGACGGTCCAGTTTGCGTCCGGCTCCTCGGTCCGCGAGGGGGCCGCCAAGCCGCCCTCCCCGGGCACGAAGCCCCAGGGCTGACCCCCGGGCGAGCCGATTGCGGCCTGGACGCGCCGTGTGCTTGGAGGTTCGCCCTGAAGGCGATGCGCAATGGGCGCGTTTCATTGGGCCTTCCCGGAGCGTTTGGCAGTAACACTCGATCGGCGGTTTGCGAACGCCACCCCCGCTTCTGCGCCGGCACGCGGCGCCGTGTGAGCGTGGACGCTGCAGTGGGTCGAGACCTCTGTCAGGGGTACCCGGCGTGTCGAGGCACCTGGTCAGGAAGCGCTATCGAAGGTCACCCAACGTGAACGGCCGCGCCACGGGTGCGGGCGCATCTTCACCGGTGTGAGCCTCGCCAGTCGCCGCATGGTGGGCGGCCCTCGGACAGTCCGCGGCCTCAACGGCGGCGCGCGCGCAGCTCCCGGGCTGAAGGTCACGCGCGCCTGCACCCGGCACGGCGACCGCGACAAGCTCCTGAAGCCGGCGCTCGGCGCCGTTGCGGGTGTCGCCGCGCTCAGCGCGGAGCAGACCTGGCGCATCGTGCCGGCGCCGAGGGTGGCGATCCTCCGGGTGACGGTGGTCTCGGCAAGCACCCCTTCTCTGGCCATCGTCGGTCAAGGGATGCCGGCGCCGTGGTCGTCAAGGCCAGGGACTGCGCTGTCGCCAGATGCGTTGCCAGACCTCGCAGATGCCGCGCGACTGACCACCCGCCTACGACGAAACCCAAGTGCTCACGGGGGTTTCGGCGATGCCGGAGGAGGGACTCGAACCCCCGACACGCGGATTATGATTCCGCTGCTCTGACCGACTGAGCTACTCCGGCGCGAGCGCCGAGTGTAATGGCTTGCACAGCGGTTCCAGGGCGCGGCGGCGCGCGCTGCCTATGATCGGCGCGCGATGCCGCTGCTGGCCTACCCCAACGTTTCGGAGGGACGCGACCGTCAGGCCGTGGAGCGGATCGGCGAGGCGTTCGGGCCTGGGCTTCTGGACGTGCACTGCGACGCCGACCACAACCGCAGCGCCTACACGCTCGCGGGCGAGCCGGGGTCGCTCGCCGAGGCGGTCGTGGCGGGCGCGGCCGAGGTGGTGCGGCGCCTGAGGCTCGACCTGCACGAGGGCGTGCACCCGCGGGTCGGCGCGCTCGACGTGGCGCCGATCGTGCACCTTGACGACCGCGACCGCGGCGCCGCGTGCGCCGAGGCGCTCGTGCTCGCCGACATGCTCGCCGAGCGGCTGGCGCTGCCGGTGTTCCTGTACGGCGCGCTCGCCGACGGGCGCACGCGGGCGCAGCTTCGTCGCGGCGGCCCCTCCGAGCTGGCCCGGCGGATCGCCGCCGGGGAGCTGCGCCCGGACTTCGGGCCGCCGCGGCTGCACCCCACGGCGGGCGCTGTGCTGGTGGCCGCGCGCCCGCCGCTGATCGCCTTCAACGTGCAGCTGGCCCCTCCGGCGACGCTGCAGGACGCCCGGCGGATCGCGGCCCTGATCCGCGAGGGCGGCGAGCAGGGCCTGCCCGGCGTGCGCGCGATCGGCCTGTGGCTTGAGCGCGCCCGCATCGCCCAGGTGTCGACCAACATCGAGGATCACCGCGCCACCCCCCCTGCGGAGGTGGTGGCCGCGGTCGCGCGGCACGCGCGCGTGGCCGACGCCGAGCTCGTGGGGCTCGCGCCGGCGCAGGCGCTGCGCGGGTTTCCAGACGGGGTGCCGCTGCGCGGGCGCGCGACGATCGAGGAGCGCCTTGCGGACTGGGCGCGACGCACTGCCGTCGCGGATCCCGTCCCGCGCGACCAGGGGGGACGCGGCCCCGAGCCCGGCCCGCCGGCCGATCGCCCACACGGCAGGCCCGGCTCGTCGTAAGCTGCATCGGGGATGGCACACACCAAGCGCAAGCGCACCACCAAGCACCGCGGCAACGCGGCCGGGGTGGTTGAGGCGCGCGGGCGCACGAGCCGCCCGCCGAGCCCCAAGGAGCGAAAGCAGCGCGAGCGCACCAGCCGCGGCGAGCGCCGGCGGCTGTCGCCGCCCACCTGGAAGGGCGCCGTGAAGAAGGCGCTGCTGGCGGCCGGGTTCATGTTCGTCTTTCTGCTTGTGACAAACCGCTTCCGCGTCGTGCCCGCGCTGGTCTTCGCGGCGTTCGCGCTGGCGCTCTACACCCCAGCCGGCTACTACATGGACGGCTGGCTTTACCGCCGCCAGCAGCGCAAGGAGGCGCAGGCCGGCCGCGCCGGCGCGCGATGAGAGGCGGACGCGGGGTCATGAGATGATCGACGTGCGCACGTTCACGGTCGGCCCGCTGCAGGAGAACTGCCACATCGTTCGCAGGCCCGGGTCTGAGCGCGCGGTGATCATCGACCCCGGTGACGAGGCGCCGCGGCTGCTCGGCGCGCTGCGCTCGCTGAAGATCTCCTCCGTCGAGGCGATCCTGCTCACCCACACGCACTTCGACCACGTCGGCGCGGTCGCGCCGATCGCCAGGCAGACCGGCGCTCCGGTGTGGTGTCCGGAGCTTGAGCGAGACGTGCTGGCCGACATCAACGCTCACGTCGGCTGGCCCGGACTGGGCCCGTTCGAGAGCTGGCAGGCCGAGCACCTGGTCGCCGGCGGCGAGACGCTGGAGCTTGCCGACCTGCGGCTTGAGGTGATGTTCGTCCCCGGCCACAGCCCCGGGCACGTGAGCTACTTCGCGACCGGCGAGCAGGCGCTGTTCTCCGGCGATGTCCTGTTCCGCGGCTCGGTGGGGCGTGTGGACCTTCCCGGCGGCGACTGGCCGACGCTCCTGGCCTCGATCGAATCGCTGCTGGACGCCTACCCGGCCGAGACCGTCGTGCACCCCGGCCACATGGCGAGCACGACGCTGGGCACCGAGCGGCTGCACAACCCGTTCCTGCGCGAGCTCGCGCATCACGCCTAGCCCGGCTCGATGGCGAGCGCGTTCAAGGCCCCGCGAGGCACCTTCGACGTGCTGCCCGACGAGTCCCGGCGCCGCGCCGAGCTCGAGGAGCACGCCAGGCGGATCCTGACCGCCGCCGGCTACGGCCGGATCGAGACGCCCGCGTTCGAGCCCACCGAGCTGTTCGCGCGCGGCGTGGGGGAGTCGACCGACATCGTGCGCAAGGAGATGTACACCTTCGATGACGGCGCGGGCCGCTCGCTGACGCTGCGACCCGAGGGGACCGCCCCGGTGTGCCGCGCCTACCTCGAGCACGGGATGCACCGGCTCCCCCAGCCGGTCAAGCTCTGGTACCTGTCGAGCTTCTTCCGGGCCGAGGCGCCCCAGCGCGGCCGCTACCGCCAGTTCTGGCAGGTCGGAGCCGAGGCGATCGGCTGCGACTCGCCGGAGGCCGACGCGGAGCTGATCGTGCTGCTCGCCGACCTGCTTGACGCGCTGGGCGTGCGCGGCACGCGGCTTCGGCTCTCCAGCCTCGGCACCCCGGAGACCCGCGCGCGCTACCGGGAGGAGCTGATCGCCTATCTGCGAGCGCACCGGGACGCGCTGGCGCCGGAGGTCGCCGAGCGAATCGAGCTGAACCCGATGCGCGCCTTCGACGCCGGCGACAGCCGCACGCAACAGACCATGCGCGGCGCCCCGCTGCTGCTTGACCGCCTGGCGCAGGAGGACGCCGAGCATCTGGCCGCGGTTCGCTCGCTGCTGGACGAGGCGGGCATCCACCACGAGCTTGACCCGACGCTCGTGCGCGGGCTGGACTACTACACGCGGACGGTGTTCGAGTTCACCTCGGACGCGCTCGGGGCGCAGTCCGGGGTTGGCGGCGGCGGGCGCTACGACGGGCTCGTGCAGCAGCTTGGCGGCCGGCCGACGCCCGCCGCCGGCTGGGCGGCCGGCGTGGAGCGGATGCTGCTGGCGGCCGGCGAGCGGCCCGTGGAGCGCGAGCCCGTGGACCTGTTCGTCGCGATCGACCCAGAGCCGCTGTTGGCGATCGACCAAGGCGCCGGATCGGCCGCCGGCGGCCTTCAGCGAGCCGCTTTCTCGCTTGCCAACCGGGCAAGGCACGCGGGGCTGAACGCGCAACTGGAGCTCTCCGGCCGCTCGCTGAAGGGCCAGCTTCGCCACGCGGACCGCATCGGGGCCCGATGGGTTGCGATCATCTCCGATCCGGTGGCGCTCACGCTCAAGGACATGCGCTCCGGCGACCAGGCCGAGCTCGAGGCCGGTGCCGCGCTGGAGCGGATGCTCGCGGGACGGCGGTCGCCGTGATCAGGCCACCGCGCGCTAACGCCTATCGCGACAGCTGGGCCGGTGACCTGCGCGCCCGCGACGTGGGCAGGACCGTGCGCGTGTCGGGCTGGGTGCACCGCCGGCGAGACCATGGCGGGCTGATCTTCGTTGATCTGCGCGAGCGCTCCGGGATCCTGCAGCTGGTCATCAACCCCGCAAGCGCGCCGGAGGCGCACGCCCGCGCGCACGCGCTGCGCTCCGAGGACGTGATCACCGCGCGCGGAGCGGTCGCGGCGCGCGCGGCCGAGAACGTGAACCCCAGGCTTGCGACCGGCGAGGTCGAGCTGGTCGTGGACGAGCTCGAGCTGCTCGCCGACGCCGAGACGCCGCCGTTCCCCGTCGACGAGGACGTGGCGGTCGAGGAGAGCCTCAGGCTGCGCCACCGTTCGCTGGACCTGCGCCGAGCGCCGATGCAGGAGGCGATCGAGCTTCGCCATCGCGTGATCAGGACGATCCGCGGGGTTCTGGACGAGCGGGACTTCCTGGAGATCGAGACGCCGTTCCTCACGCGCTCGACTCCCGAGGGGGCGCGCGACTTCCTGGTCCCCGCCAGGACGGCGCCGGGCTGCTTCTACGCGCTGCCGCAGTCGCCCCAGCTGTTCAAGCAGCTGCTGATGGTCGGCGGCTTTGAGCGCTACTACCAGATCGTGCGCTGCTTCCGCGACGAGGACTCGCGCGCGGACCGCCTGCCCGAGTTCACGCAGCTGGACATCGAGCTGGCGTTCGTCGAGGAGGACGACGTGCTCGAGACCACCGAGGCGGTGATGAGCGCCGTCTTTCGGGAGGCCGGGCTCCCGCTCCCCGCCCCCCCGTGGCCGCGGATGACCCACGCCGAGGCGACCGCGCGCTTCGGCACCGACCGACCCGACGCGCGCTTTGCGCTTGAGATCGTCGACGTCTCGCGCGCGCTGGAGGCGACCGGCTTTGAGGTGTTCGCGCGCACGATCGCCGCCGGCGGGGTGGTGCGCGGGCTGAACGCCGGGCCGCACGCGCTCTCCCGCTCGGCGCTGGACGAGCTGACCGAGGTGGCGCGCCGGCACGGGGCGCGGGGCCTGGTGTGGGCGTTTTCAAGCGACGAGCAGCCGGGCTGGCGCTCGCCGGTCGCCCGGCTGCTCAGGCAGGACGAGATCGCCTCGGTCGGCGAGCTTCTGGGCGCTCGGAAGGGGGACCTGCTGCTGCTGGTCGCCGACGCGCCCGAGGTGGCGGGACGCGCGCTGGGGGCGCTGAGGCTCGAGCTCGCGCACCGTCTGGGGCTGGTGCCCGCGGGCGCGCATGACATCCGCTGGGTGGTCCGCTTCCCGATGTTCTCCTTCAACGAGCAGGAGGGGCGCTGGGAGGCCGAGCATCACCCGTTCACGGCGCCGGCGACCGCCACGGGCGAGCCCGCCGGCGTAGAGGACATGAACGACCCCGCCGCGCTGCTGTCGCGCTCCTACGACCTGGTGCTCGACGGCAGCGAGATCGGCGGCGGATCGATCCGCATCCACCGCTCCGACGTGCAGTCGCGCGTGTTCGAGCTGATCGGCCTGGAGGCGGAGGACGCCCGGGCGCGCTTCGGTTTCCTTTTGGACGCTCTGCGCTACGGCGCGCCCCCGCACGGCGGGATCGCGCTCGGGGTGGACCGGATCGTCGCGCTGCTCGCCGGGCGCGACAACATCCGGGAGGTGATCGCGTTTCCCAAGGCCACCAGCGGCGGCGATCCGCTGACGGGCGCGCCGGCGCCCGTCGACGACCTGCAGCTGCGGGAGCTGGGACTGAGGCTCCGCTAGGCGGCCGCGAATGGACGCGCTGGCCTTCGAGCACCACCTGACCTCCCCGCAGGGGCTCGGGCGGCGCCCGCCTGAAGCGTTCGCCGGCACGGCCGGCGGGCACGCGTGCTGCGACGAGGTCACGTTCCACGTCTCGGTCGCCGGCGACCGCGTGCTGGACGCCGGCTTTGACGTGCGCGGGTGCGGCGCGTGCACCGCCGCCGGATCCGCGGTCGTCACGCTGGTGCGCGGCGCGCACGTGCTCGCCGCGGCCAGGATCGGCACCCGGGCGATCGCCGCCGAGCTGGGCGGGCTCAGCGCGGCCAAGCTCCACGCCGCCGAGCTCGCCTCGGACGCGCTCGCGCGCGCGCTGGGGCGGGCCGTCAGCGAGCGCGGCGCCCTGGCGCACAGCCCGGCGCGCACGCTCGTGGCGATGTCCGGCGGCGTCGACAGCGCCGTGGCCGCGCACCTTTGCGCGCAGCGCGGCGAGACGGTGGCGGTGACGCTCGAGCTGTGGTCTGACCACGTCGCCCAGGCCGAGCGCAGCTGCTGCTCTGCGACCGCCGTCGCGCAGGCTCGCGCGCTCGCGCACGGGATGGGGCTCGCGCACCTGACGCTGGATCTGCGCGCCCAGTTCAGGGGCGAGGTGGTGGACCCGTTCATCTCCGGCTGGGCCGCGGGGGAGACGCCCAACCCGTGCGTGCGCTGCAACGCCCACCTGCGCCTTGACGCGATGCTCGCGCTCGCGGCACGGCTGGGGTGTGGGGGGGGCCTTGCGACCGGCCACTACGCGCGCACCGCCGAGCACGGCCACCCGCGCGGCCCGCTGCTGCGGGCGGCCGCGGACCCCGGCAAGGACCAGACGTACATGCTGGCGGCCGTGCGGCCGCAGTCGCTGGCGCGGCTGCGCTTCCCGCTCGGCGAGCTGCGCAAGGCGCAGGTCCGCGCGCTGGCCGCCGGCGCCGGGCTGCCCGTCGCCGACAGACCGGACTCGCAGGACCTCTGCTTTCTGGCGGGCACAACCCGGGAGCAGTTCCTCGCGCGCCACGGCGCGCTCGGGGAGCGACCCGGGGAGATCGTCGCCGTCGGCGGGCGCCGCCTGGGGCGCCACCGCGGCCAGCACCGCTTCACCGTCGGCCAGCGCCGCGGCCTCGGGGTGGCAGCGGGCGCGCCGCTCTACGTGCTGGCGCGCGAGGCGGACAGCGGCCGCGTGATCGTCGGCCCCCGGGAGCACCTGCGCACGCGGAAGGTGACGGTCCGCGCGGCGACGCTGCACCGCGAAGGGGCGCGCGTTGACCGGGTCAAGCTCCGCTATCGCGCGCAGCCCGTGCCCGCGCGGCTGGTGGGCGACGCCGGACCCGGCCATCACCGGATGCTCGAGCTTGCGCTGCTGGATGACGCCTACGGCCCAGCGCCCGGCCAGCTCGCGTGCCTGATGGATGGCGATCTGATCGTCGGCCACGGGACGATCGCCGGCGCGGCGACGATCGCCGGCTCGGGCACGGTCGCCGGCTCGGGCACGGTCGGCTCGGGCACGGTCGGCTCGGGCGCGAGCGCCGCCGCGCGCTCTGGCCCGCCAGCTTCGCCTGTCGCCGCAGCGCCGGTTGCAGGCGCCCGCGCCGGCGAATAGGCTCGCCGGCCCATGGGACCGGAGAACCGCCGGCGGCAGGGCGAGGCGCGACCGCGTCTGCGCCTCCGCACCGCCGCGGCGCTGATCGCCGCGCTCGTGGCGACCGGCGCGGGCGCTGGCGCGCCGTCGGTCGTCGCCTCGGCGGCGGCCGGCGCGCCGCATGCGCGGTCCGTGGTCGCCTTCATTCGCCAGATGCGCGACGGCGCGCCGGTGATCTGGGCGCTGGTGGCCGGCGGTGGCGCGCCGCGCCGTCTCGGCCCCGGCGCGGATCCGCTCGTCTCGCCGGATGGCATGCTCGTCGCCGCCGCGACCGGTCTGCTGGCCTCCCGGGAGGTGCTGCTGTACCCGTCGACGGGCGGCTCGCCGGCCGGCTTTGAACTGATGCAGGGCGCCGAGGCGGTGCCGGTCGCCTGGTCGGCGGACTCCCGGTACCTGGCGGTGGAGATGCTCGCGACCTCGCCAGCCGGCGCGCGCGACGCCGGGCTGGCGGTGTTCGACACCTCAAGCCAGAGGACCGTGGTCGTCGCCAGGGGCCAGGTGTCCGGCGTCAGCTTCGCCGCCGGCCCCCGCGACGAGGTCATCTTCGGGCTGTCGAGGTCAAGCTCTGCGCTTGGAGCCGTGAACCTCTACGAGAGCCCGCCGGATGCGGCGGCCCCGGTGGCGCTCACCCATGACGGTCGCAGCTTCGACCCGCTGTGGACGGTGCGCGGGATCGTGTTCGATCGCGAGCGGCTGCGCGGGCTGTTCCGGGCGCCCGCCTACCAGCTGTGGCTTATGTCCGGTGGCCGAGCGACTCGGCTGACCGACATGCGTATCCCGCCGCTGCTTGATGGGCTGATCCCGCTGAGCGCCTCCGCCGACGGCAACAGGCTCCTGGCGGAGTACGTCGGCGAGGACACGAGCAGCGCCTGGACGGTGGCGCTTCACCCGCTGCGCCTGCGCGCCCTGAACGTCGCGGGCTCGCCCGTGCAGGGCGCGGCCATCTCACGCTCGGGCGCGGCGGTGCTGGTGGACTCGGGCGCGTTCATGGAGCCGGCGAACCGGGGCACCGTCGAGTCGGTCCCGTTCGGCGGCCGCGGTCCGGTCCGCCGGCTGGCCCGCGGCGCGACGCCCAGCTGGAACCTGTAGGCGCGCCTAAACTGCAGCGCCCGGGCGCCATGCGCGCCCACCCCGCCATGTGCCACAGCCCCGCGCCATGACCTCGGACGAGATCCGCTCCACCTTTCTTGAGTTCTTCGCCGCCCGCGACCACCTGCGCCTGCCCTCCGCATCCCTGGTTCCGGTGGAGCACGACCCCTCGGCGCTGTTCACGGTCGCGGGGATGCACCCGCTCAAGCCGTACTTCGCCGGCGTCGAGCGACCCCCGCACCCGCGCGTGGCGACCTGCCAGAAGAGCTTTCGCACCGCCGACATCTCGATCATCGGCACCACCACTCGGCATTTGACCTTCTTTGAGATGCTCGGCAACTTCTCGTTCGGCGACTACTTCAAGCGCGAGGCCGCGCGCTTTGCCTGGGAGCTGTCCACCGACGGGTTCGGCTTTGCGCCGGAGCGGATCTGGATCACCGTGTTCGCCGGCGACGAGGAGCTGGGACTGGGCCCCGACCAGGAGGCGATCGACGCCTGGCTTGAGATCGGCGTGCCGCGCGGGCGGATCGTCGAGTGCCCGCGGTCTGAGAACTTCTGGCAGGCCGGGCCGACGGGCCCGTGCGGCCCCTGCTCGGAGCTTTACCTGGACCGAGGGTCCGAGCACGGGCGCCCCGACGACCTTCCCGGACAGGACAACGAGCGCTTCCTCGAGTACTGGAACCTGGTGTTCATGGAGCTTGATCAAAACCCGCCCGGAGTCGTCTCCCCGCTGCCGGCGCGCAACATCGACACCGGGATGGGGCTCAACCGGATGGCGGCGATCCTCCAGGGCAAGCGGAGCGTGTTCGAGACCGACCAGTTCTGGCCGCTGATCGAGCTCGGCGAGCGCCTCTCCGGGCGCCGCTATGGCCAGGCGCAGCCCACCGACCGGGCGCTGCGGGTGCTCGCCGACCACAGCCGCGCGATGACTTTCCTGCTCGCCGACGGCGTCGTCCCCTCCAACGAGGACCGCGGCTACGTGCTTCGCCGCGTCATGCGGCGCGCGATCCAGCAGGCCCGGGTGCTTGAGCTGGAGCCGGGGTTTTTGGCGCGCTACGCCGACGTCGTCACCGAGCTGATGGGCTCGGAGTACCCGGAGCTTCACCGCGAGCGCGACACGGTGCGCCGCTGGCTGGCGTCCGAGGAGGAGGGGTTCACGCGCACGCTGGAGGTGGGCCTGCGGCGCCTGGACGAGCTGATCGCCCGAGCGCGCGAGCAGGGTGCGGAGGGGATCGCGGCGCAGGACGCCTTCCAGCTGCACGACACCTACGGGTTCCCGATCGAGCTGACGCTCGAGATCGTCGCCGAGCACGGGCTGGGGGTCGACGAGGCGGGCTTTCAGGCGCTCATGGAGCGCCAGCGCCAGCGCGCGCGCGAGCATGCGCGCGCCGATCGCGGCGGCGACGTGCGCGAGCGCGCCGTGGCGCTCGCCAAGCAGGCGGGCTTCGAGACCGAGTTCGTCGGCTATGAGACGACCGAGGCGACCACCACCGTGGGCGCGATCGCCGCCGAGAACGGCTCGCTGCTCGTCAAGCTGCTCGAGTCCCCCTTCTACCCGACCGGCGGCGGACAGATCGCCGACAGCGGCTACGTGGAGTGCGAGGGCGGCGGCTGCCGTGCGCGCGTGGTCGATGTGATCAGGCTTGGATCCGACCAGGTCGTCCGCCTCGCGCCGGAGGCGGGCACGATCGAGCCCGGCCGGCGCGTGATCGCGCACGTGGACCGGGCCGCCCGCCATGCGACGGCCGCCAACCACACGGCCACGCACCTGCTGCACGCGGCGCTCCGGCGGCGGCTGGGCGATCACGTGCACCAGGCGGGCTCCTACGTTGGGCCCGACAAGCTGAGGTTCGACTTCACCCACGGCGCGGCGCTCACACCCGAGCAGCTGCGACAGGTTGAGGACGACGTCAACGGCTGGGTGGCCGAGGCCCGGCCGGTGCGGGCGCTCACCACCACCCTCACGGAGGCGCGCGCGCTGGGCGCGATGGCTCTGTTCAACGAGAAGTACGGCGACATCGTCCGGATGGTCGAGATCGGCGACCCCGGCGAGCCGATCGACGGCGGCGTGGTCTCACGCGAGCTGTGCGGCGGAACGCACGTGCGCAGCACGGCCGAGGTCGGCCTCTTCCGCATCACCTCCGAGTCCTCCAGCGCCGCCAACGTGCGCCGCATCGAGGCGATCTCCGGACCCCAGGCGATCGCCTTCATGCGCGCCCGCGACCGGGAGCTGAGCGCGGTGGCCGAGCGGCTGAGGGTCCCGCCCGAGCGCGCCGCCGAGGCCGTCGCTCGCCTGTCCGAGCGCGTGCGCGAGCTGGAGCGCGCCTCGCGCACGGCGGAGCGCTCCACCGGCGTGGACGTCGATGCGCTGGCCTCCAGCGCCACCCAGCTGGACGGCGCGCGGCTGGTCGCCGCGGCGGTCGAGGTGCCGGACGGCGACGCCCTGCTGGCGCTCGCCGATCAGCTGCGTTCAAGGCTGGGCGACGCGGCGATCGTGCTCGGCCGGGCCGGCGACGGGCGCGTGGAGCTGGTCGCGAGCGTCGCGCCGGCGCTGGTGCGACGCGGGCTGAGGGCAAGCGACGTGGTGCGCGCCGCGGCTCGGCTGGTGGGCGGCGGCGGCGGCGGGCGCGACACCATGGCTCGAGCCGGCGGACGCGAGCCGCAGCGGCTGCCCGAGGCTCTGGCGGCGGCGCGCGCGGCGGTGGAGGAGGCGCTGGGGAGCGGCGGATGACGGGCCCGGGGCCGGATCGACGATGAGGGTGCTGGCGCTCGACTACGGGTCCGCGCGCTGCGGCTGCGCGGTGTGCGACCCGACCGGGACGCTGGCGATGCCGCTTGCGCCGGTCGACCGACCCGCATCGCGAAGGGGCCTGAGCCGGCTGCGCGCGCTCGTGGAGAGCCTGGGCGCCGAGCGGGTGGTGGTGGGTCTGCCGGTCTCGCTGTCTGGTCAAGACTCCGAGCAGACACGGCAGGCGCGCGCGTTCGCCGCCGCGCTGGCGGGCGAGCTGCCGGTCGAGGTGGAGCTCTTTGACGAGCGGTTCACGACGGTGATCGCGCGGCGCAACGGGGGACGCGCCGCCGAGGACTCGCGCGCGGCCGCGCACCTGCTGGAGGGCTGGTTGGCCCGTGCTCAGTCGCCCGCGCGGGAGCCGGCGGGTGGCTGACGGCCGCGAGCGGACCGCCGCCGAGCGCGAGGCGGCCCGGCTCGAGCGCGCCCGGCGTCGCGCGCAGGCGGCCGCGGCCTCCGCCCCCGGCGCGCAGCGATCAACCGGTCAGGAGCAGGATCACCGATCGTCCGATCCACCGGTCGACCGGCTCCGATCATCCGATCAGTCGGGGCATGAGCGTGGATCACCCGGTCAACCGGTCGACGGGCCCGGCTCACCCGATCCGCCCGCCGACCAGCAGGGATCATCCGTTGAAGAGCAGCCGCGGCCACCGGACGCGCTGCGCGATCCTGACGCGGAGGGCCTCTGGCGGGTGCCGCGCGCGGCCGACGCCGAGCTTCCGTCCGGGACCCGGCGCGTCAGCCGCCGGGACGGACTTGCCCGAAGCAGGTCCGCAGGCGACCTTCGCGCCGGCGCCCGCCAGCCGCGGCCGGGACGCTCCTCGGGCGGCGCGGGTCCCGGGCGCTCGCTGGCAGCGGGAGGTGGCGGCGGCGCGCGCGGCGGGCGCACGTCCGGCGGCGCGCGCGGCGGGCGCACGCCGGCCGGTGCGCGCGGCGGGCGCACGCTCGCCGGGCGCGCCGCGGCCCTGCTGGCGCTCGCGCTCGCCGCGGGCCTGGCATGGGTGCTGGTGTCGCTGTTTCAGCCGTTTGGGACCTCCCCGCACGGCCACGTGACCGTCGTGATACCCGCCCACTCGAGCTCCAGCGAGATCGGCGACCTGCTGGCTCGCAGGGGGGTCGTCCCGTCCGGCCTGTTCTTCGTCGTGCGCGCGACGCTCGCGGGCGAGCGCAGCGAGCTGCGACCGGGCACCTACCATCTCCAGCTGGGCATGAGCTACAGCGCCGTGCTGGCGGCGCTGACCAAGCCGCCGCCGCCGATCCGCACCAGCGACGTGACGATCGCCGAGGGGCACACCCGCCAGTACGTCGCCAGGCTGCTGCGCGAGCAGGGCATCCGCGGCAACTACCTCGCCGCCACCCGCAGCTCGCCGCTGCTTGACCCGCACGCCTACGGCGCGCCACGGCACGTCCCGTCGCTGGAGGGCTTCCTGTTCCCGGACACGTTCAACCTCGTGGACCCGGTTACGGTCAAGGAGCTGGTCGCCGCCCAGCTTGAGGACTTCAAGCGGCGCTTTGCGACCGTCGATCTCGCCTACGCGCGACGGCACCACCTGACCCCCTATGACGTGCTGATCATCGCCTCGCTGATCGAGGCCGAGGCGGCCTCGCAGGCAGCGCGCCCGCTGGTCTCCTCGGTCATCTACAACCGCCTGCGCGACGGCATGATGCTGCAGTTCGACTCCACCACCCGGTATGCGACGGGCAACTTCACCCGGCCGCTGACGGTCAGCGAGCTTCAGTCGCCCTCGCCGTACAACACGCATACGCACTTCGGGCTGCCGCCGACGCCCATCGACAGCCCCGGGCTGGCTTCGATCGAGGCCGCGGCCCACCCGGCGAACACCGACTACCTGTACTTCTTCGCCAAGCCCTGCTCCAACCAGACGGTGTTCGCCTCAAGCTACGCGCAGTTCCAGCACCTGCTGGCGGTCGACTACCGCCCGCACTGCCCCAAGCCGAGATGACCCCGACGGCGGTGCGCGACGCCGCGGGTGGGCCGGCCGCCGCCCGCGGCCCGCGCCTGGGCGTGCTCGGCTGGCCCGTGTCGCACAGCCTCTCGCCCGTCATGCACAACGCCGCGCTGCGGGCCGTCGGGCTGCACGCCTGGCGCTACCAGCTGCTGCCGGTCGTGCCGTCGCTGCTGGCCGAGGTGGTCCGCGCGCTCGCTGCGGCGGGCTTCGTCGGCGCCAACGCCACGATCCCCCACAAGCGCGACGCGCTGCTGCTGGCCACCGAGGCGACCGAGCGGGCCCGCGCGATCGGCGCCGCCAACACGCTCACCTTCGGACCGGGCGGCTCGATCGCCGCGGACAACACCGACGCCCCGGCGCTGATCGACCGCCTCCCGGTGCCCGCCGCCGGACGCACGGCGCTCGTGCTGGGCGCCGGGGGCAGCGCGCGCGCCGCCGTGTGGGCGCTGCTTGACGCGGGCGCCGCCGAGGTGGCGGTGCTCAACCGGACAGCCGAGCGGGCGCGCGAGCTGTGCGCCGAGCTGGGCGCCACCCCGGTCGCGCGCCCGCGGCCCGCGGACCTCGTGGTCAACTGCACAAGCGCAGAGCTCGGCGGCGGCGATCCGCTGCGGGCGCTGGGATTGGATCCCGGCGCACTGTCCGATTACGGCTGCGTGGCCGATCTCGTCTACGTCGCCGGCGGGAGCAGGCTGGTCCGCGCGGCGCGAGAGCGCGCCATCCCCACAGTCGACGGGCTCGAGCTGCTGGTCGCCCAGGGCGCCCTGAGCTTCGAGCGCTTCACGGGCAGGCGGGCGCCGGTCGACGTGATGCGCGCCGCCGTGCACGCGGGTGGCGCGCCATCCGTGGACCCGGTGCCCGGGCAAGGCGGCGCAGGCGGCCGCGGGCACGCCGGCCGCCGGGGCCGTGGGCACAGCGGCGCCAGCGGCTAACCTGCCGGCCGTGACAGGCGATCAGCCGACCCCGGCCGATGACCGCTGCCGCCCGTGCCGTGGCACCGGGCGGCTCATATCGGGGCTCGGCGGCACACGGCACGAGGTCACCTGCCCCTGGTGTCGCGGTGCTGGCCGGCGCATCCCGGGGATCGACGCCCAGCAGGAGCCCGCCGAGAGAGCGGCCGCTGCAGGCGGGTCGCCGGGAGCGGACTGGTCGCCGGCGGGGGGTGCGTCGGCGGGACGCGGCGCGGCGGCGTGATGCACCTCACGCTGACGACCGCCGGGGAGTCGCACGGCCCGGGGCTGACCTGCGTCCTTGAGGGGATGCCGGCCGGCCTCGCGCTCGACAGGGAGTCGATCGACCGCGACCTCGCACGTCGCCAGCTCGGCCACGGCCGCGGTGGGCGGATGAAGATCGAGCGCGACCGTGTGCAGGTCACCGGCGGCGTGCGCCACGGCCGGACGCTCGGCGGGCCGATCGCGCTCACGGTCGCAAACCGCGACTACGCCAACTGGGAGCAGCGGATGAACCCCTGGCCGGTCGAGTCGCCTCCCGAGGAGGTGCACCTTCCGCGGCCCGGCCACGCCGACCTGGCGGGCGTTTTGAAGTACGGGCTCAGCGACGTGCGCGACGTGCTCGAGCGCGCGAGCGCCCGCGAGACCGCCGCGCGCGTCGCGGGCGGGGCGGTCGCCAAGGCCTTCCTCGAGGCCGTCGGGGTGCGCGTGCTCTCGCACGTCGTCCAGATCGCCGGCGTCGCCGCGCCGCGCCGCGAGGATCTGCGCCCGGAGGACTTCGACGGCGTCGATGACTCGCCCGTTCGCTGCCTGGACCCCGAGGCCGGGCGGGCGATGGTGGCCGAGATCGACCGGCTGCGCAAGGCCAACGAGTCGCTCGGCGGCGTCTTCGAGGTTCGCGCCTTCGGCCTGGTGCCTGGTCTGGGCTCGCACGTATCCTGGCGCGAGCGCCTGGACGGGATCATCGGGCAGGCGATCCTCTCGATCCAGGCGGTCAAGGCGGTGGAGATCGGGGACGCGCTGGAGGTGGCGCAGCTGCCCGGCTCCCGCGCTCACGACGAGATCTTCTACGAGCCGCGCCGCGGCCTGCACCGTCAGACCAACCGGGCCGGCGGACTGGAGGGAGGGATGACAACCGGCGAGCCGCTCGTCGTCCGCGGCGCGATGAAGCCGCTGCCCACGCTCACCAAGCCGCTTCGCTCGGTGGACATCGCCACCCACCAGCCGGCGCAGGCGCTGCGCGAGCGCACCGACTCCTGCACCGTCCCGGCCGCCGGCGTGGTCGGCGAGGCGATGGTGGCGCTCGTGCTCGCCGATGCTTACCGCCGCAAGTTCGGCGGCGACCACATCGACGACGTGCTCGCCGCCATCAGCGCATACCGCGAGCGGATCGGGTGGGGAGCACGCTGACGCAGAGCCTGGTTCTGGTCGGCTTCATGGGCTCCGGCAAGTCGACCGCCGCGCGGAGCGCCGCCGGCGCGCTGCGCGCGACGGCGGTCGACCTGGACCGAGAGGTCGAGGCTCGCCTGGGCCGGTCGATACCGGACATCTTCGCCACCGACGGCGAGGCCGCGTTCCGCGAGGCCGAGGAGCGGATCGCCCTGGAGCTGCTGGGCCGCAGCCAGGCCGGCGCGCGCGTGCTGGCGCTGGGCGGCGGCACCGTCGGATCCCCGCGCGTGCGCGAGGCGCTGCGCGAGCACCTCGTGGTGTGGCTGGACGTCGATGTCCAGACGGCGTGGGAGCGCTGCGCGGGCGGATCGCGCCCCCTTGCGCGCGATCGCGGCTCGTTCGCGCGGCTGCACGCCGAGCGCGACGCCCTGTACGCCGAGGTCGCCGACATCGTGATCGACCACACGCGCGCTGGCGCGATGCCGGAGGCGCTGGCCGCCCATCGAGGCGTACCGCGCGGCGTGAGGATGCTGTGGGCCTGCAGCGCCTCGGGCGACTACCCCGCCTACATCGGGCCGGGGCTCCTGGGGCCGGGTCAGGGGAGCGCAGCGGCTGGCAAGGGGCCGCAGGCGCCGGCCGGGTTCTGGCCGGCCACGGTCAGCGGCCGGCGGTTCGTCGTCTGCGACCAGACCGTGGGCCGGCTGTACGGCGAGCGGCTCGGGCCCGCGCAGGCGACGGTCACGATCCCGCCCGGGGAGCGGTCCAAGAGCATCGCCCAGGCGGAGGCGGTCTGGATGGAGCTGGCGAAGGCCGGGATGACCAGGGCGGACGTGCTGGTCGCGCTCGGCGGCGGGGTCGTGGGCGACCTGGCTGGCTTCTGCGCCGCCACCTACCAGCGCGGGGTTCCGCTGGTCCAGGTGCCCACCACCCTGGTGGCGCAGGTCGACTCGGCCTACGGCGGCAAGACGGGCGTTGACCTCCCACACGCCAAGAACTACGTCGGCGCCTTCCACCAGCCCCGCGCGGTGATCGCCGACACCGACGCGCTCGCCACGCTGCCGCCGGCGGAGCTCGCGGCCGGCTACGCCGAGGTCGTCAAGACCGCCCTGATCGCGGGCGGATGGCTCTGGGAGCTGGTCCGGGGGGGCGCCGACTGGGACAGTGCGGGCTTTGACCGCGTGATCGCGGGCTGCGCGCACACCAAGCTCCGGATCGTCGCTTCCGACGAGCGCGATGCGGGCCTCAGGCAGGTGCTGAACCTCGGTCACACGGTCGGGCACGCGATCGAGAGCACCACCGGGTACGCCGCCTACAGGCACGGCGAGGCGGTCGCGCTCGGGCTGCTGGCGGCGCTGCGCCTCTCCGGCGCCGACCGGCTGCGCGCCGAGGTGGCCGAGCTGCTGCAGGCGCGTCGGCTCCCCACGCGCGCTGCCGCGATCGACCCGCGCGCGGTGGTCGAGGCGACCGGCCATGACAAGAAGCGCGTCGGACGCGGCGGCGTGCCGTTCGTGCTGCTCTCCGAGCCCGGGAGGCCACAGCCCGGCTGCATCGTGCCCGAGCGCGAGCTCGCCGCCGCGGTGCGGGAGCTGGCCGCCTGATCGCCAGCTCTCCCCACCTGCGCGGCGCGCCCGAATCGTCGCCTGAGCGCCGGTTGGCCGCACACGGTAGGGTCGTGTGGGTGAGCGAGCAGCGGCGCATCGAGGTGGTGCACGGCGTCAACCTGGACCAGCTCGGCCGGCGGGACGAGTCGCACTACGGCACGCTGACGCTGCCCGCGCTCGAGCTGGCGATCGCCGAGGCGGCGGGGCGGCTCGGGCTAAGCGCCGCCTTCTTTCACACAAACCACGAGGGCGAGCTGGTCGAGCACCTGCACCGCCTGCGGGACGTGGACGGCCTGGTGCTCAACCCCGGCGCCTGGACGCACTACTCCTACGCGCTGCGCGACGCGCTGGAGCTCACCGGCCTGCCGGCGGTGGAGGTGCACCTCTCCGACGTCGACGCTCGCGAGCCGTTCCGTGGCGTCTCGGTGATCGCCGACCTGTGCGTGGCGCGGATCGCCGGCGAGGGCGTGCGCGGGTACGAGCGCGCGCTCGCCATCCTCGCGCAGCGCATGGCACCGCGCGGGGCGGAGGTCCCGGGGTGAGCGACCGGGCGCAGAGGCTCGCGGCGCGCCTGCCCGAGCTGGAGCTCGACGCGCTGGTCGTCAGCTCGCTGGTCAACGTGCGCTACCTGACCGGGTACACGGGATCGAACGGGCTGGTGCTGCTGGGATCGCAGCTGCGGGTGTTCATGACCGACTTCCGCTACAGCGAGCAGGCGGCCGCCGAGGTAGGCGACGCGTTCGAGCGCAGGATCGTCGCGCAGGAGCTGATCGACGCGGTGCCCGAGCTGCTGGCCGGGCAGCGGCTGCGTCTCGGGTTCGAGGACGCCCACCTGAGCGTGCGCGCCCACGCCCGCCTGCGCGAGCTGCTCGGCGACGGCGTGGAGCTGGTCGCGGCCGGCGACCCGGTCGAGCAGCTGCGCGCGATCAAGGAGCCGGAGGAGGTGCAGCGAATCGCGCGGGCGGCCGCGCTGGCCGACGAGGCGCTCGAGGAGGTGCTCGGCCAGGGGCTCGTCGGCCGCACCGAGCGGGCCGTGGCCACCGCCCTGTCGCGGGCGATGATCGATCGGGGCGCGCGGCGGGACTCGTTTGACCCGATCGTCGCGGCCGGGCCGCACGGCGCGCTGCCCCACGCCGAGCCGCGGGAAGTCGAGATCGGTGCGGGCCAGCTGGTGGTGATCGACTGGGGGGCGGAGCTGGACGGCTACTGCTCTGACTGCACGCGCACGGTGGCCACCGGCGACCCCGGCGAGGATGCCAGGGCCATCTACGAGCTTGTGGCCGAGGCTCAGCGCGTGGGCCTCGGCGCGCTCGCGCCCGGCGCGAGCGGGCGGGACGTCGACGCGGCCGCGCGCGCGGTCATCGACGGGGCCGGGCACGCCGAGCACTACGGCCACGGGCTCGGCCACGGGGTCGGGCTGGAGATCCACGAGGGGCCGCGCCTGTCGCAGCGATCGGATTCGGTGCTGTGCGCGGGCAACGTCGTGACCGTCGAGCCCGGGGTCTACCTCCCGGGCCGCTTCGGGGTGCGAATCGAGGACCTGGCGGTCGTCACGGAGTCCGGCGCGCGCGTGCTCAGCTCGCTGCGCAAGGACCTCTGGATCGTCGGCTGAAGATCGTGCCCAGGCGAACGCAGCAGCGCCGCGCGGCGATCTGGGCGCTTTACCAGAGCGATCTGCTGGCACGCCCGATCGGCGAGACGCTGCCGCGGGATGCGCACATCTTCACGCTCGCGCTGGCCGAGCAGGTGTGCGAGCACCGCGCCGAGCTGGACCGGCTGATCTCAGCGCATGCCGAGGACTGGAGCCTCGAGCGGATCGCGCCGCTGGAGCGGGCGATCCTGCGCGTGGCGCTGCTTGAGATGCTGCACCCGGAGGTGCTGCCCGCCGAGCACCCGATCCCGCCCCAGGGCGCCATCGACGAGGCTGTAGAGACCGCAAAGATGTTCTGCGGCTCGCGCGCGCCCGCCTTCATCAACGGCGTGCTCGCGGCCGTGCTGCGCGAGCGCGACGCGGGCGTTGCGGGGGAGCGCGACGGCGGCGCCCGGCGCGCGGAGAGCCAGGCGGTCAACGGCGCCGGCGGTGGCTGACCGCTGCCGGCGCGCTGTGTAGGCGCAGCGTAGGAACCGACCGCTGCCGGCGGGCTGTGTAAGCGCAGCGTAGGAATCCTCGCGGCGGCCCATCGCAGCGCCGAAAATCAACCCATGAGGCTGCTGGTGGTAGACGACGACCGGGCGCTGCGAGACGTGCTGCGGCGCGCGCTATCGCTGTCGGGCTACGAGGTCGTGCTCGCCGAGACCGGCGCGCAGGCGCTCTCGCAGGTCACCGACTCGGTGCCCGACGCGGTCGTGCTCGACGTCGGCCTGCCCGACATCGACGGGCTGGAGGTCTGCCGCCTGCTGCGCCGTGAGGGCAACAGGGTGCCGGTCCTGATGCTCACCGCCCGCGACGCGGTCGCCGATCGGATCGACGGGCTGGACGCCGGGGCCGATGACTACCTGGTCAAGCCGTTTGACATCGATGAGCTGCGAGCGCGCCTGCGGGCGCTCCTGCGGCGCGCGGGCGGCGAGGGTGACATCGAGGGCGGGCTGACGTTCGCGGAGCTGGCGCTGGACCCCGCCCGGCACGGCGTGCAGGTCGACGGGACCTTCGTCGAGCTGACGCGCACCGAGTATCAGCTGCTCGAGCTGCTGATGCTCAACCCCCGACGGGTGCTGCCGCACAGCCTGATCTACGATCGGGTGTGGGGGTACGACTTCGGGCCCACGTCCAACGCGCTGCGGGTCTACGTGGGCTATCTGCGCCGCAAGCTCGAGCAGGCCGGCGCGCGGCCGCTGATCCACACCGTGCGCGGTGTCGGCTACGCGCTCAGAGAGCCCGAAGCGTGAGCCTGCGAGCCAGGATGGCCCTCGCCAGCGGGGTCGCTGTCGCGGTGGCGGTGATCGCGGTGGCGCTGTCGGCATACGAGGGCATCAGCACCCAGCTCAACGGGCAGCTGGACAGCTCCCTGCGCTCGATCGCGGCGGGGATCCTGGCGCGCGCGCACATGCCGCCGGGCGGCCCCGGACATGGCGCGGCGTACGGCGGACAGGGCGGCTCGTCGGCTGGTGGCGGCTCATCTTCGGCTGGTGGCGGCTCGTATGCGGCTGGTGGTGGCGGCTCTTCGGCGGCTGACGGCCCGCCCTCCCAGGCGGAGCGTCTCCACGATCCCGACGAGGGTCTGAACCTGGACGGCGGCAACGGGCCAGCGTTCGGCGCGGCGCCTGGCGTCGCCGCGCTCGTGCGCGCCAACGGCACCGTGTACCGGCCGCCGGGCGAGAACGGAGCCATCCCGATCAGGCCCGCCGACCGGGCGCTTGCGGCCACGGGCCGTGGCAGCGCCTTCAGCGATCGCACCGCGCGCGGGGTGGAGCTGCGCGTGCTGGCCACGGGGATCGGCCCGGGGCTTGGAGCCCTGCTCGTCGCCCTTCCGCTCACCGATGTGGAGCGCACGCTTCACAGGCAGCTTCTGCTGCTGGCGGTCATCTCCGCGCTGGGCGTAGCGCTGGCGGCGGCGCTCGGGCTGCTGGTGGCGCGCACCGCGCTTGCGCCGATCCAGCGCTTCACCCGCCAGACCGAGGCGATCGCTCAGAACCCGGAGCGCCTGGAGACCGAGCGCGTGGACGTCCGCAGCCGTGACGAGCTGGGCCGGCTCGCCCAGACGTTCAACCGCACGCTGGACGCGCTCGCGGCCGCCGTGCGAGCGCAGCGAAACCTCGTGGCCGACGCCTCGCACGAGCTGCGCACGCCGATCGCTTCGATCCGGGCGAACCTGCAGCTGATGCGCGACGAGCAGCGGCTGACCGAGGAGGATCGCGCCGCCCTCAGGCGCGACGTGATCCAGGAGCTGGACGATCTCACCGCTCTGGTGGGAGACGTCGTGGAGCTGGCCCGCGGCTCGCAGCCCCAGGCCGAACGAGCCGATGTCCGCCTGGATGAGATCGTCGAGGCCGCCGTGGCGAGGGCTCGGCGGCGGGCGGCAGGGATCGCGTTCGAGACCGAGCTTGAGCCCACGCTGGTGCACGGCGAGGGGGAGCGAATCGCGCGCGCGATCGCCAACCTGCTGGACAACGCGGCGAAGTACGGCGCCGAAGGGGGCGTCGTGCGGGTCACGCTGCGCGACGGCGTGGTGACCGTCGCAGACCGCGGCCCGGGCTTTCGCGCCGAGGACCTTCCGTTCGTCTTCGACCGCTTCCACCGGGCGCGCGACGCCCGCGGCAAGCCCGGCTCGGGGCTGGGGCTCGCGATCGTCCGACAGGCCGCAGAGGCGCACGGCGGCTACGCACAGGCCGCCAACGCTCCGGACGGCGGCGCGGTGCTCCGCGTCTGCTTCGGAGAGGCGATCCCGCTGCTGGCCGACCCCGACGCCGCGCCGTCACCGGGCGCCTGAGTCACAGCCGCGCTGTTGCCGACCCGGTCGCGAGCGCCACGAGCCGCCCGCGCGCATCGTGCACCTCGGCGCTGGCCACCGGCACCCTGCGACCGGCGTGCACCACACGGGCGCTCGCCACCGCCTGCGCGCCGTCGCTCGCCAGCGCGCGGAGGATGTTGAGCTCAAGCGAGAGCACGCGCGCGCGCCCCAGTCCGTCCTGCGAGCGGATCGCGGCGGCGATCGCGGACTCGGCCAGCGTCGCGATCCATCCTCCCTGAACGCGTCCCGGCGGCGGTGCGCACAGCCAGCGCGTCGCGGGCAGCGAGCAGACCGCAGTGCCCCGGCCGGCTGAGCGGACTCGCAGGCCGATCAGCGCGCCGAGCGCGCCGGCGTGATCCTCGACGGCCTCGGCCGGAACTGGCCGGCGCCACGGGTCCAGTCGATCATCGCGACCGGCGGCGCTGCCGGAGCGGTCGGCCCTGCGCCCGGCGAGACCGCGCGCCGGTCCGTCGGAGCCGTACGCCTGTCCGTCGGAGCCGCGTGCCGGTCCGTCGGAGCCGCGTGCCGGTCCGTCGGAGCCGTGCGCCTGCCCGTCGGAGCCGTGCGCCTGCCCGGGCGCAGCCGGCGGCCGGCCGCCGTGCTCGGGGAGCTCCACGCACAGCGAGCTTCCGTGCGCGATAACTCGGCCGCCCGCGCTCACCGACACCTCCGTGATCACGCCCGCGGGGGTGCGGTCGGCCACCTTCGCCGTCGCGGTGGCCAACCCCCCGCAGCGCACCGGGCGCACGCGGCGGATCGACAGCTGCGCCGTGGTCAGCCCCACCCGCGGCGGCAGCAGGGTGATTGCGGCGCACGCCATCGCGGCGTCCGCCGCGACCGTCAGGGGGCCGAGCCCAACCTCGCCGTCGCCGTCGGCGAGCCAGTCGCTCAGCGGCAGCGCGAACGTGGTCGATCCGGCGCCGACACTCGTCACCGTCAGGCCGGTGAGCCGTGAGAGCGGCGGCGGTGGCACCTCTCCCGTCAGCAGGCCGCGAACCATCGCAACCCCCGGGCGAAGCCCCAGCTCGGCGCGCGGATGGCCACCGCGGACGTCCTCCAGCCACGGCTGCGCGGCGGGATCGCAGGGCTCCGCGCGCCACCCACGCTGTCGCTGCGACCGATCGTCGCTCACGGATCGGGACGCTAGCGGGCGTAGGCTGTTGGTCGTGATCGAGCAGCTGGCGACCGCTGGGGGTGGGGGCACCGGGGACGCCGGCGCCATCACGCTTGAGCGCTCCAGCACGGCGGTGGTCGTGGTCGACATGCAGAACGACTTCGTCGCCGAGGGCGGGTCGCTGCGAGTTCCCGACGCCCAGGCCACGATCCCGGCGATCGCCGGCCTGCTCGAGCGGGCCAGGGCCGCGGGCGCGCGCGTCATCTACACGCAGGACGCTCACGACGAGGGCGACCCCGAGTGGGAGATCTGGCCAGAGCACGCTCGCAGGGGCACCTGGGGCCAGCGGATCGTCTCAGAGCTGGAGCCACGGCCGGGCGAGACCGTGATCTCAAAGCTCCGCTACGACGCGTTCTACGGCACCGAGCTTGACCACCTGCTGCGCCTCTGGGGGGTGCGCACGCTGGTCATCTGCGGGACGGTCGCGAACATCTGCGTCCACTACACGGCCGCGAGCGCCGCCCTGCGATGGTATGAGGTGGTGCTCGTCAAAGACGGGATCTCCGCGCTTGATCCTGCGGACATGGACGCCTCGCTGCGCCAGGCGCAGATGCTGTTTGGCGCCCGGGTCGCCGACGTCTCGCAGCTGCGGTTCGCCTGAGCGCGCCTTGGCGTCGGAGCTGTGGTTCGCCTGAGCGCGCTTTGGCATAGGTTTAGGGCGTGGAGGGCGAGCGCATCGAGCCGGCCCCGCTGACGCCGGCCATTCTGGCCGGCGGCGTCGTGCTGGTGGCGATCAACCTGCGGCCCGCGGCGGCAAGCATCGGGCCGCTGCTGACCAGGATCCAGGCCGGCGAGCATCTCTCGTCAACCGCCGCCGGCGCACTGGCCACCCTGCCGGTGCTCTGCTTCGGGCTGCTCGCCCCGCTCGCTCCGGCGCTCGCCCAGCGCTTCGGCCTGCGCCGCACGATCGCCGGGTCGATGTGCGTGCTGGCGGCGGGGATGCTCGGCCGGCTCGCGCCCGGGGTCGGCTTCCTGTTTGCCGGGACCGCGCTGGCCGGCTGCGCGATCGCCACGGCGAACGTGCTCGTCCCGGTGCTGGTCCGCCGCGACTTCCGCGATCGCACCGGGGGCGCGATGGCGCTGTACACCACCGCTCTGATCGCCTTCGCCGCGCTGGCCGCGGGCGCGACCGTTCCGCTCGCGCAGGCGCTGGGCGGCGGCTGGCGGGCCGGACTGGGCGTATGGGCGCTGCCGGCTGGGGTGGCCGCGCTGGCCTGGGCTCCGGCGCTGCTGTCCGCCGACGTGAGCGGCGCCGGCGACCGCCCGGGCGCGCCGGCATCCATCCGCCCGCACTCCGCACGGTCGCTGATGAAAAGCCCACTGGCCTGGCAGGTGACGCTGTTCTTCGCGCTGCAGTCAGCCGGCTTCTACGCGACGCTCGCCTGGCTTCCGACGATCTTCGAAAGCCACGGGGACAGCGCCGCCCACGCGGGCCTGCTGCTCAGCCTGACGATGATCGTGGGCGTCGTCGCGGCGCCGGTCGTGCCCGGCCTCGCGACTCGCTTTGGCGATCAGCGGTGGCTGGCGGTGACCGGCTGCGCGCTGACGGCAGCCGGCCTGGCGGGAATCCTGGTGGCGCCGATGGCGGCCTCCTATCTGTGGGCGGTCCTGCTCGGGCTCGGGCAGAACGCGATGTTCCCGCTCGCGCTCATGCTGATCGTGCTGCGCGGAGGCAGCGTGCAGGCGACCGAGGGGCTTTCGACCCTGGCTCAGTCGGTCGGCTACGTGCTCGCGGCCGCCGGCCCGCTCGCGGTGGGAGCGCTGCACTCGCTCACGGGCTCCTGGAGCGGGCCGGTCGCGCTGTTGCTCGCGCTGGTCGTGCCGCAGGTGGCGGCCGGCCTGGCTGCGGGCCACGGCGTTCTGGCCTTGGGCTGAGGCGCCGGACGCCGCCAGGGGCGGACGCGGCCGACGGGCTCGCGCGACGCGCCCGGGGCACTACGACACCGGTCCAGCGACCGCCGCGACGCTCGCGCGCGCGCCCGCCGCTGCCAATGGGGATATCGACATGGCAGCTGCACGCCGGCTCATCGATCGATCATGTGCGCGTGGGCGCCGCCGCGCGGTGGCGGCGGCGCTGGTGGCGCTCAGCGGCGGGCTCACGGCGGCGCCGGCGCACGCTGCGGCCGTCGGGCGGCCGCATCTCCCGCGCGCCGGCCTGCCTGCGGCCGCGCCAACGCGCAGCGAGCGGGCCGGGGCGCTGACGCAGCTGACGGGCATCGGCCCGTCGCAGGTCACAGCTGTGGACCTGTGCCCTCCGGTGGCCGTTGGGCACGCGCGCTGTCAGGCGCAGGCTCTGCTTGTCAGATCAAGCGGCCGGCTCCTCCGCCCGCGGATCCGCGCGGCGGACCGGTTCACAGCGGCCGTTCGGGGCACAACGGGGGCAGTCGCGCCGCGGGCCGTGCCGGCGCAGGGCCCGCCGCAGGCGGGCACCCCCGCATACCTGCAGCAGGCATACGACCTCACCTACCTGTCGCAGACCGCCGGGGCCGGTGACACGGTCGCGGTCGTCGACGCATACGACGATCCCAGCGCGGAGTCGGATCTGGCCGTGTTCCGCTCGACCTACGGGCTGCCGCCGTGCACGACGGCCGATGGCTGCTTCTCCAAGGTCAACGAGTACGGCGCCGCGTCCCCGCTGCCCGCGCCGGACTCCGGCTGGCAGACCGAGATCTCGCTGGACCTCGACGCGGTGTCCTCGCTGTGCCCAAACTGCCGCATCCTGCTGGTCGAGGCCGCGAGCACGAGCGCAGGCGACATGGACCAGGCCGAGACGACCGCCGCCGCGCTCGGGGCGCGTCAGATCTCCGACAGCTGGTCGGTCGCTTCCAGCACGCCGATCCCCGGCACCTACTCGTTCCCGGGCGCGTCGGTGATCGCCGCCGCTGGGGACAACGGCTACAACGGCCCCGGCTGGGACGCCTATCCGGCGGCCCTTCCGGACGTCACCGCAGCCGGCGGCACGACGCTGACGCCCTCCTCAAGCCAGGCTCCGAGCGCGCGCGGGTTCGCGGAGTCGGCCTGGTCGCTTGCCGGCGGCTGGGGGACCGGCTCCGGCTGCGACGTGAGCGAGAGCAAGCCGGCATGGCAGTCGGACACCGGGTGCACGGGACGCTCCTACGCCGACGTGTCCGCCGACGCGGACCCGGACACCGGCCTGGCGGTCTACGACTCGGGCGCGGGCGGCTGGATGCTGGTCGGCGGCACGAGCCTGGCCGCTCCCCTGATCGCCGCCTATGAGGCCGTCACGGGCGTGCCGGCCGGCGACGCCCGGTGGGCGTACGCCGACGAGGGGCTGCTCAACGACCCGGTGAGCGGCTCCAACGGCAGCTGCGGGGCATCGATCGCCTACATCTGCAACGCCGGCCCCGGCTACGACGGGCCGACCGGCGCGGGCTCGATCTCCGGCGATGTCGTCGCCGGCGCCCCCGGTGTCGGCGGCCCGACGATCGGCTCGGGCACGAGCAACACCTACGCGCAGAGCGTCAGTGCCGGTGCCGTGACGCTCGTCGCGGGCATCTGGCCAAACCAGCTTGCGACCACGTACTGGTGGCAGTACGGTCCGACCGACGCCTACGGCCAGCAGTCGACGCCGGGGGTTCTGGCGGCGGCGGCGCCCCTGCAGCAGATCACGACCCAGCTATCGGGGCTTGAGGCCGGCACCACCTACCACTACCGGCTGGTGGCATCCAACGCGGACGGCACCACCTACGGCTACGACTACACGTTCACCACGCCGGCGGGGGCGCCACAGCCTGAGGCCGAGCCCGCGCTATCCGGCGCTGCCGTGCAGGGCCAGACGCTGACCGCCTCAACGCCCGCGTGGAGCCCGTCCGGCAGCGTGTCGATCCGCTGGCAGCGCTCCGATGACGGCGGGCTGAGCTGGACGACGATCCCGGATGCGACGGCGCCCGCCTACACGCTCGGTGGCGGCGATGCCGGCGAGCTTGTGCGCGTGCTGGAGAGCGCCTCAAACGCCTACGGCACGGGATACGCAGCGTCGGCGCCGGTCGGGCCGGTCGCGCCCGAGCCCCGCTGGTCGAAGAACGGGCGGGCGCATGGTCATCCGCGCGCAGGGCGCGCGTCCGTCGTGCTGACCGTTGCGGGCCGGGCGCGGGCGCTGCGGGCCAATGGGCGCAGCCTGGCGACCGCCATCGTGCAGGGCGGGCCGGTCGCGACCGTCGCAGCGGCCAGCCGCAGCCACCGGCGGGCGCGACCGCGACTCGTGCTCGTGCGCCGCTTGGCCGCAGCGACGCAAGCGCTCAGCGTGCGCGCCTGTGCGCGGCGATCGCCAGGCGCAGGCCCCAGACGGTGCACCAGGCCGGTTGCGCTGCGACGCGTGGCGCTAATTCGCCTGCCCGCTTGGCTGCGCGGCCCGGTGACGGTTGATCTGACGGTGACATAGCGCAGGCGGGTCGCCGCGCCAGCCCGCTGAACGGAGCCGGCCCCAGGCCGCGCAGCGCACCCCGTGCCCGTCCGCTGGGTGTTAGCGTTCGAAGGCAGCCGCCTTTCGAACCCATACGGAGAAGCCCGTGCCCGCCAGCCGCAGCCGCGAGCGTCCATGCCCTCAAAGGCGGCGGCTGAGCGTCCCGGCGGGGACCGTCCTGGCGCTGCTCTGGCTCGCCGGCTGCGGAGCATCGGCGCCAGCGCGGCAGAGCGCGCCGCCGAGGCCCAGGCCACAGGCGGTCCAGCCGATCGCGGGCGAGCAGGCGCTGATGCTTGTGCCCTCCGACCCCGTGGGCGACGTGCACGCGCACGCCCCGTCGCTGCCGGAGGTGCGCCGTGAGCTGGCCCGGGAGCTGGTAGCGGTCTCGGCCGACAGCGCCAGGTACATCGACCCGCTGGCCTACGTGACCCACTGGGGTCGCACCGACCAGGGCGTGGACGCGGCGCTGCCGGTGGGCGCGCCGATCCTCGCTCCGGGGACGATCAAGGTGCTGGCCGTCATTGCGGACTGGTACGCGGGCCAGCCGCTCGTCTACTTCGAGCTGCTCGACGGGCCCGACGCCGGACGCGTGCAGTACGTGGCCGAGCAGATCACCGACATCGCGACGCCCGGGAGCATCCTCCAACAGGGTCAGCCGATCGCCCGCTTCGCGCCACGCGGCACCGGGATCGAGTACGGCTGGTCGACGCTCGACGGCGTGACTCTGGCGCGGGCGACGACCGGCTACGAGGAGGGCCAGGCGACACCCGCCGGGCGGCTCATGCGCGCCTGGCTGAACGAGCTCGGCGCCGACGCGGGCTCTGGCTGAACGAGCTCGGCGCCGGCGCGGGCTCTGGCTGAACGAGCTCGGCGCGAGCGCCGGCCTGTCGCCGACGCGCCGCTCCGAGGCCCTGTCAGAGCCCGCGGTCGCGGGCGTCTCGCGCGAGCGAGGCGCTCATCGCCTCCGGGCGCACCTGCGCCTGGAGCTCTGCGATCAGCCGGGCGTGACGCTCGGACTCTCGGTGCACCGAGTCCTGGAGGCCCTCCAGGAGGGCCTCCAGGTGGGCGACGCGCGCCTCAAGCGCCTCCAACCGGTCCGGCTGGGCAGCCGGGGCGGTGCGCTCCGGTGCGTCTCGTGAAGCCGCCAGGCGCCGGAGCTGGCGGATGCGGGCGATCAGGCCCTCGCGGTCCTGGATCGACACTTCGCGGACACCCGCTCCTGTAGTCGCGGGCCCGCGGGTCAGATCGCCAGCACCTTGGCCGCCGCCGGGCCCTTGGGACCCTGCTCGGCCTCGTAGCTGACGCGCGCGCCCTCGGCCAGCGACCGGTAGCCGTCTCCCTGGATCGCCGTATGGTGGACGAAAAGGTCCTTGCCGGGCTCGTCGGGGGTGATGAACCCGAAGCCCTTGTCGTCGCTGAACCACTTCACTGTTCCTGTGGGCACGGTGGCCCTCCTTCTGATTCCTGTGCGCTGCGTGACACGAGCAGCGCTGGGAACAGCGGACTTGCGAAACGCGGGCACTGCGATTTGAGATCGAGCGGATGCCCGACTTCATCTGACGATAGCGCATCGCTGTGCCGGGCGGGTCGCCCTGAAGGCTGCTTCGGTCACCCGGAGCGTGGCCGAGCGGATCACGAGCGGCCCTCGGCCACCTGCCTGACGATCTCCGAAAGCTCACGCTGCCCGTAGCCGAGCCTGCGCGCCAGCGCCACGAGCTCACGAGCGCGGTCGATCAGCAGGCTGCGGTCGGCCGCCTGTCCCGTCACGGTGATCCCGCGGCCGCGGCGGAACTCCAGCAGCCCCTCGTCGCGCAGCGTCCGCAGCGCGCGCAGGACCGTGTTGGCGTTGACTCCCAGCACCGCCGCCAGGTCACGCGCCGGGGGAAGGCGCTCCCCGGGCCTGGCTTCGCCCTGGGCGATCGCGCGGCGGATCGCCGCCGCGGCCTGCTCGTGAAGCGCGATGGGGCTGCTCGGATCCAGGCGCTCCACCCCCGGTACGCGGCCGATGGGACTAGTCACATTGGCATCATCTTTGGCGCTGCGAGCGCCGTCAAGCCTTGCATGAGGCGACGTGAGCGGACTCGGTGTCAGCGCGGATCGGAGCGCGGCCTGGGATCGGAGCGTGGCCTGGGATCGGAGCGCGGCCTGGGATCTGAGCGCGGCCTGGGATCTGAGCGCGGCCTGGGATCGGCGTGCGGCCCTCGGTCAACGCGCGGCCTTCGATCAACGCGCGGCCGCCAGCAGGGCCAGGCATGTCGCCACCTCCGTCAGCGCCACGGTCGCGCCGATCGTGTCTCCGGTCCGGCCCCCCAGTCCCCGGGCCGCTGCGACCGATGTCGCCAGCGTGCATGCGCCGGCGACCGGCAGGCTGAGGAGGACGCTGGCACCGGCCACCGCGACGCCCGCCGCGGCGACCATCCCGGCCGCGACGCACGTGGCCACCGCGGTGCCCGGCGCGGAGGGCGTGAAGGCGGCCCCGAGCCCCTGCTCCCTGGCCGCCGGCAGGGCGGCGGCGTGCGCCACCGCCGACCAGCGTGCGAGCGCGGCCGCCACCGTCAGGGTCCCGAGCACTCGGTCGCGCGGCAGCGCCGCAACCGCGCCGATCATCGCCGCCACCCAGAACGCCAGCGCCAGCGCCCCGAACGCTCCGATGCCGGGATCGCGCATCACCTCAAGGCGCCGGGCGCGGTCCCCGCGCGCGCCGAGCGCGTCGGCGGCATCGGCGAGCGCGTCCTGATGCAGCCCTCCGGTGAGCACCACCTGCGTGCCGACCGCCAGCACGGCCGCCACCGCGCGCCCAAGAGGGTGTGCGGCGATCAGCTCCACCGCCGCGCCTGAGCCACCCACGAGTGCCCCCACGAGCGGAAACCAGCCGGCGGCATCACCTAGGCCGCCGGGTTGCCGACGGGCGCCGACCGGAACGATCGTCAGCAGGGCGATCGCGGCCCGCCCGCCGGCGATCGCGCGCGCGGGCAGGCGGTGCGCGCCCGTCATCCCCACGCGTCACACCCGCGGCTTCGGCGTGGGCGGCGTCACGCGGCTGACGCCCGCCTCGGCGAAGGTCGCCATGCGGGAGTGCAGCGCGCCGGCGGCGCCGACGATCGGCAGCGCCAGCAGCGCGCCGGAGGCCTCGCCCAGCCGCAGCCGCAGGTCAAGGAGCGGCTCGAGGCCGAGCTCTTCGAGCACCAGCGCGTGCCCGGGCTCCGCCGAGCGGTGCGCTGCGATCAGCACCTCGGCGCACAGCGGATCAAGCCGGACGGCGGCCAGCGCGGCCACGCCGACGGCGTAGCCGTCCAGCAGCACCGGCACGCGCAGCCGTCCGGCTTCCAGCACGGCGCCCGTGAGCGCGGCGAGCTCCAGGCCGCCGACCGCGCGCAGCGCATCACGCGCTGCCAGCGGGGCGCCGTGGCGGTCGATCGCGGCCGCCACGACCTCCCGCTTGCGCGCGACGCCGGCGGCGTCCAGGCCCGCGCCGCGCCCGACGGTGGCCGCGGGCGGCGCGCCCGTCAGCGCGCACGCCAGCGCCGCCGCGGTCGTCGTGTTGCCCATTCCGATCTCGCCCAGCGCCAGGCAGTCGACCCCGCCGGCGACGAGCTCCCGCGCGAGCGTGGAGCCCGCGGTCAGGGCGGCATCGAGCTCGTCGCAGGACATCGCCGGTCCGTCCAGCATGTCGGCGGTGCCCGGGCGAATCTTCATCCCCCGGACCGGTGCCGCCGTCGCCTGCGCCAGACCCAGGTCGGCGACGATCAGCCGGTGCCCGCCGGCGGCCGCCAGCACGCCCACGGCGGTCTGCCCGCGGGCCGCGGCCGCGGCGACCTGGGCCGAGACCTCCGCCCCAAAGAGGCTCGTGCCCCTGCGCAGGTGGCCGTGGTCGGCGGCGCAGACGAGAACCCCTGCCCGCGGCGAGGCGGGCGGAGGCGATCCGCAGATCAGCGCCCAGCGCTCGATCAGCTCCTCGAGGCTCCCGAGGCTCCCGGCGGGCTTGACGAGGCGGTCAAGGCGATCGCGCGCCGCGATCGCCGCCTGCCTGTCGAGCCGCGCGCGGGCGGCGACGGCGGCCTGCCGGTTTAGCCGCTCGCGCGGGGCGACCGCCGCCCGGCCGTCGCGTAGGTGCGGGGCCTGGACGTCCGCTTCGCCCGCGCGGGCGCGCGCCGCCGACTTGAGCCGGTCGACATGCGCCGCGTGGCTCGACCAGCGCTCGTGCATCAGGACAGCGTCGAGGTCCAGCCGGCTGGCCCAGCCGGCCGTCTCGAGCCCGGGCCGCACCGGGCGCTCGTCCGGCCAGCCGACGCACAGATACGCGACCGGGTCGACCGAGTCCGGGATCCCCAGCAGCTCGCGGAGGTCGCCGGGCCGGTAGAAGCTCACCCAGCCGACGCCGAGCCCCTCGGCCCGCGCGGCCAGCCAGAGGTTCTCGATCGCGCAGGCGGTGCTGTAGAGATCGGTCTCGGGGATCGTGCCCCGGCCGAGGACCTCGCGTGCCGGGTCGCCGTGGTCGCAGCACACGCAGATGCCAAGCGGCGCCTCGACCACGCCCTCGATCTTCTGGTCCAGGAACTGGCGCGTTCGCTCCCCGAATCGGTCAGCCTGGCGCAGGCGCTCGCGGCGGGCGATCGCCCGCACCGCGGTGCGCGTCTGCAGGGAGCGCACGACGATGAACCGCCACGGCTGCATCAGCCCGACCGACGGCGCGCGGTGAGCGGCCTCGAGCACGCGGCGCAGGACCTCGTCGGGCACCTCGTCGGGCCGGAAGCGGCGGATGTCCCGGCGCTGGGCGATCGCGCGGTGCACCGCCTCGCGATCGCGGTCCTCGAAGCGCCAGGCGGTCGGGTCGGCGGCCCGCTCGGCCGCGCGCGAGCTGTCAAAGCCCTCCGGAGTGGGGGGCCGGCGAAGCGGCTCGGGGGGCGCCAGCGGCTCGCTCACGCCGCGGAAGGCTATCCCCAGTCCGGGGGCGCCGCGCGTTCGCTACAGTGCGCGCGTCAAGCGCGTCGGCGCGTGGAACCCGGTGGGAGTCCGGGACGGTCGCGCCACTGTGTACGGGCCCAAAGCCCGCAAGTCAGGAACTCGCCCGGCGCGAACACCCCCAGAAATCGGGACGCTCGATCCCGAGGAGGTAGAAGATCCGCACCGCCGCCGCTCACGGACCCGCCGCCCGGTCCGGGTGATCCGGCTCTTGCTCGTACGCCACGCGTCGACCGACGCGGCGTCGAGCTTCGCCTTCCCCGATGACGAGCCGCTGGACGCCCGCGGACGCGAGAGCGCCGCGATCCTGGCCAAGGCGCTGCCGCGGGGGTGCGAGGCGATCTGCAGCCCCGCGCTGCGCTGCCGGCAGACGGCGGGCGCCGCGGGCCTGCGGCCGCGGATCGAGCCGCTCGTGCGCGAGTGCGACTTCGGCAGGTGGGCCGGACGCACGCTCGCCGAGATCGAGCCTGCAGAGGCGGGCGAGTGGATGCGAGACCCCGACCGCGCGCCGCACGGCGGCGAGACGCTGCGGGACTTCGCGGCGCGGGTGGCGCGCTGGCTTGAGGCCCAGATCGACCCGCCCACGCGCCTGAAAGGGGCCGCAGAGCCAGCGGCCCGCGCGCACCGGGCGTCCCGGCCGCGCGACGAGGTTGCGCGCTGCAGGATCGTGATCACGCATGGCGGCGTGGTGCGCGCGGCGGTGGTGCACGCGCTCGGCGCGCCGCTGGATGCGTTCTGGCGGCTGGACGTGGCGCCGCTGTCGGTCACCGAGCTCACCGGCCGCGCGGCGGGCGGCTGGACCCTGAAGCGGATCGGAGCGGCGGCGTGATGGGCCGCGCGCTGATCGCCGGCTGGGCGGCGGACCTGCTGCTCGGCGACCCGCGCCGCGGTCACCCGGTTGCCGCGTTCGGGCGCCTCGCCGCAGCGCTCGAGCGAGTCGTCCACGCGCACAGCCGCCTGCGCGGCGCCGCGTTCGCGCTGACGCTGGTCGGGGTGGCCGCCGCGCTCGGCCACCGCTGCGCGCGCTCGTGGAGCTCTGCGACCGCGCTGATCTGGATCGCGCTCGGCGGCCGTTCGCTCGTCGAGCACGCCGGCAGGATCGCGGGGTTGCTGCGCGACGGCGACATCGAGGCGGCTCGCGCTCACCTCCCGGCGCTGGCCGGGCGCGACCCGCACCGGCTCGACGAGTCGGGGATCGCACGCGCGGTCGTCGAGTCGCTGGCCGAGAACACCGCCGATGCGGTCGTGGGCGTGCTGGTATGGGGGGCGGTCGCGGGGCCCGCCGGCGTCGCCGCCTACCGCGCCGCCAACACGCTGGACGCGATGTTCGGGCATCGGTCAGAACGGCACCTCCAGTTCGGCTGGGCGGCCGCCAGGCTGGACGACCTCATGAACTGGCCGGTCGCGCGCGTCGGGGCGCTGCTCACGGTCGTCTGCGCGCCGCTTTCAGGCGGTTCTGCGCTCGGTGCCTGGCGGGCGATGCGCCGCGACGGCGCCGCGCATCCATCGCCCAACGCCGGGCGGATGGAGGCGGCGTTCGCGGGCGCGCTCGGCGTGCGGCTCGGCGGCCCGCTCAGCTACGAGGGGCGCGCCGAGGTGCGGCCGGCTCTGGGCGACGGCCCACCGGCGGACGTGGGCGCGATCAGGGGCGCCGCGAGGCTGTCGCTCGCCGTGGGCGCGGCCGCCGCGGGGCTGTGCGCGATGGGAGCCGGATGAGAGGGTCGATCCTGGTCTGCGGGACGCACTCGGACGCGGGCAAGTCCGCGGTCGTCGCCGGGCTGTGCCGCTGGCTGCGGCGCGCCGGCGTGCGGGTGGCTCCCTTCAAGGCGCAGAACATGTCGCTGAACTCCGTCGTGACCGGCGACGGAGCCGAGGTGGCCCGCTCGCAGGCGGTGCAGGCGGCGGCGGCGGGGATCGAGCCGGAGGCGGCGATGAACCCGATCCTGCTCAAGCCCTCCGGCGAGCGACGCAGCCAGCTCATCGTCATGGGCAGGCCTCGCGCGGAGGTGGACGCGCGCGGCTACCTGGCTTTGAAAGAACGGCTGCAGCCGGTGATCGCAACCGCTCTGGCGAGCCTGCGCGAGCGCTTTGAAGTGGTCGTGTGCGAGGGTGCGGGCAGCTGCGCCGAGGTCAACCTCAGGAGCTCTGACCTCGTGAACCTCGGCTTGGCGGCAGACGCCGGGCTGCCGGTGCTGATCGTCGCCGACATCGACCGCGGCGGCGTGTTCGCCTCCCTGGTCGGGACGCTGGCGCTCGCCGACCCGCGCGACCAGGCGCACATCGCGGGCTTCGTGATCAACAGGTTCCGAGGGGATCGCCGCATCCTCGCTCCCGGCCTCCACGAGCTACAGCGGCTCACCGGTCGCCCGGTGCTCGGTGTCCTGCCTCACGTCGACGGGCTGTCCCTGGACGCGGAGGACTCGCTTGATCTGGCGCGCCTGCCGGCGGGCGAGGGACGCATCGAGGTCGCGGTCGTGCGCCATCGCTGGATCTCGAACTTCACCGACGTCGACGCGCTGATCGCCGAGCCGGACGTGAGCGTGCGCTTCACCCGCTCGCCGGCCGAGGTGGAGCGAGCGGACCTGGTGATCCTCCCCGGCACCAAGGCCACGGTGCAGGACCTCGAGCGGATGCGCGCCGACGGACTGGAGGGGCCGCTGCGCCGCCGCGCGGCCGCGGGGCGGCCGACCCTCGGCATCTGCGGCGGCTATCAGATGCTCGGAGAGCGGATCATCGACCGGGTCGAGTCCGGCCGGGGCGAGGTGCGCGGGCTTGGCCTGCTTCCGGTCACCACGACGTTTGAGCGCGACAAGCTGCTTCGCCGGCGCGTGGGTCACTGCGGATGGCTGGGCACTGGCGCAAGCGGGTACGAGATCCGCCACGGCCGCGTGCGCGCGCACGGCGGCGAGCCCCTCCTGCTGGCGTCAGACGGCGAGGCGGAGGGCTGCCGGCTCGGCTCGGTGCTGGGGCTCTCCTGGCACGGCGCGCTCGAGCACGATGGCTTCCGGCGTGCGTTCCTGCGCTGGGTGTCCCCGGCCTTCACCGCGGGCAGCCGCGCCTTCTCCTCGGTCCGCGAGGCGCGGCTCGAGCTGCTCGGCGACCTCGTCGAAGAGCATCTCGACCTCGGACGGGTGGGGGCGATCATCAACGGCGGCCCGCCGCGGGGCCTGCCGGTACTGCGAACGGAGCTGAGCGCATGCTGCGCGTGCTGAGCACCGCCGACACGGAGATCCTGGCCGTGGCGACCGCCGTCCGGCGACTGCCCGCGGGCTTTCCGCAGGTGCTCTGGGCCAACCCAGCCAACTTGCAGGCCCGTGACGTGGAAGGCCTGCTGGACGGCGCCCGGGTGGTGGTCTGCCGGATCCTGGGAGGCCGGCGGGGCTGGGTGGAGGGCTTTGACCGGCTGCGGGCGCGCTGCCAGCTGCGCGGCGTGGCGCTGATCGCGCTCGGCGGGGAGGCGGAGCCCGACGCCGAGCTGACGGCGCTCTCGCTGGCTCCGGCCGGGGCGGTCGCCCAGGCCGGCGAGTACCTGCGCCACGGCGATGTCGACAACGTCGAGCAGCTGCTGCGCTTCCTCGCCGACACGTTCCTGCTTTCAGGCTACGGGTTTGAGCCGCCGCACGAGGTGCCGGACTGCGGCGTGCTGGACTGCGGTGAGGCCGATCCCGCCCGGGTGACGGTCGGCGTGTGCTACTACCGCTCGCACCAGCTGACGGGCAACACGGGGTTTGTCCTTGAGCTCTGTGACGCGATCCGGCGGGCGGGAGCCAACCCCCTGGCGGTCTGGAGCTACACGCTGCGTCCAGGGCCCGACGGGCGAGTGCCGGCGCTTGAGCTGCTCGCCGGCCGCGTGGACGCCGTGGTCGTCACGATGCTCGCGACCGGCGGATCGGGCGCAGGTGACGAGTGGGACGCGTCGGCGCTGGCCGCGCTGGACGTACCGGTCCTGCAGGCGGTGTGCGCCACGACCTCGCGCTCCCAGTGGCTGGCGCAGTCGATCGGGCTGAACCCGCTGGACGCCGCGACGCAGGTCGCGATCCCTGAGTTCGACGGCCGGCTGCTGGCCGGCGTGATCTCGTTCAAGGAGCGCGATCGAGACGGCGTCGCGCGCTACGTGGCCGACCCGGAGCGCTGCGCGCGCGTGGCGCGGCTGGCGGTGCGCCACGCGCGGCTTCGGCGCACCCCGGCCCGGCGCAGGCGGGTGGCGGTGCTGCTGACCAGCTTCCCGACCCGGCATGCGCGCGTCGGCATGGCCGTCGGCCTGGACACGCCGGCCAGCTGTCTGCGGCTGCTCGATGCGCTGGCGCGCGACGGGATGGTGGTCGAGCGTCGCTTCCGCGAGGCGGATGAGCTCATGCACGAGCTGATCGCGGCCGGGGCTCACGACCCGGAGCTGGTCACCGAGGAGCAGCTTTCGCAGTCGAGGCTGCGGCTGCCGGTGGACGACTACCTGCGCTGGTATGCGACGCTGCCCGAGCGGCTGCGCGCCGCCGTGGAGCAGCGGTGGGGCCCGCCGCCCGGTGACCAGTTCCTGGACGGCGAGGACCTCGTGATGGCGGGGGTTGCGCTCGGCAACGTGCTGGTCGCGATCCAGCCCCCGCGGGGGTGGGGCGAGGATCCCGTGGCCCTCTACCACGACCCCGAGCTGCCACCGACCCACCACTATCTCGCCTGCTACCGGTGGCTTGACCGGGTGTGGGGGGCGGACGCGATCGTGCACCTCGGCAAGCACGGCACGCTGGAATGGCTCCCCGGCAAGACGCTCGCGCTGTCGGCCGCGTGCGCGCCTGATGCGGCGCTCGGCGACGTCCCGCTCATCTACCCGTTCGTCGTCAACGACCCGGGCGAGGGAATGCAGGCAAAGCGCCGCGCGCACGCGGTGATCGTCGATCACCTCGTCCCGCCGATGATGCGCGCGGAGGTCTACGACGAGCTGGCGGAGCTCGAGCGGCTGCTGGACGACTACGCGCGCCTGGAGGTGCTTGACCCCGCGAAGCTGCCCGCGCTGGCGGCGAGGATCTGGTCGGCGATCGAGCGCGCCAACCTGCAGGCCGATCTGGGGGTGCTGCAGCGACCGGACGACCTCGGCGAGCTGGTCGGCCACATCGACGGCTACCTGTGCGAGATCAAGGACATCCGCATCAAGGACGGCCTGCACGTGCTCGGCACCCCGCCGGATGCGCCCCAGCTGCGCGGCCTGCTCTCGGCGATGCTCGGGCTCGACCGCGAGCAGGAGCGCCAGCTCGAGCACACCGGCGAGTCAGATTGGGGCCGGATCGATCCCCGCGCGCCGCGGGTCGCCGAGCTGATCCGTCGCGCGCCGGACGAGCTTGAGGGAGTCCTGAAGGCGCTGCGGGGCCGTCACGTGCCCGCCGGCCCGTCCGGAAGCCCCACCCGCGGGCGCATCGACGTGCTGCCGACGGGTCGCAACTTCTACTCGATCGACCCGCGCGCGATCCCGTCCGAGCTGGCGTGGGAGGTGGGGCAGCGGCTCGCCGACGCGCTTTTGGAGCGACACCGCTCGCTGACCGGGGAGCTTCCCCGGATGGTCGGGCTCGTCGTCTGGGGCACCTCGGCGATGCGCACCGGAGGCGATGACGTGGCCGAGGTGCTCGCGCTGCTGGGCGTGCGGCCGGCCTGGGACCCACAGACCAGGCGCGTGACGGGGTTTGAGGTGATCGAGGCCGAGCAGCTGGGGCGGCCCCGCGTCGACGTGACGATGCGCATCTCGGGCTTCTTCCGGGACGCGTTCCCTCACGTGATCCAGCTGCTCGACGACGCGGTGGCGGCCGTCGCCGCGCTCGATGAGCCGCCGGAGCTCAACCATGTCGCCGCCCATGTGCGCGCGGACGCCGAGCGCCTCGCGGCTTCGCTGGCGGATCCGGCCGCGAGCTGGAGACGCGCGAGCGCGAGGGTGTTCGGCTCCCCGCCCGGCGCCTACGGCGCCGGCCTGCTGCAGCTGATGGCGGCGCGCGATTGGCGCGGCGACGCGGACCTGGCGCGGGTTTACGAGGCCTGGGGAGGCTGCGCCTACGGCCGGGGGATCGACGGCGCGCCGATGCCGGAGGCGATGCGCGACTGCTTCGCGCGCATCGAGGCGGCCGTCAAGAACGTCGACGGCCTCGAGCACGACATCCTGGACTCCGACGATTACTACCAGTACCACGGCGGGATGGTCGCGACGGTGCGCGCGCTCACCGGCCGCGACCCGGCGGCCTACGTGGGCGACGCCTCAAACCCCGCGCGCGTGACAGCTCGGTCGCTGGCCGAGGAGGCCCGGCGCGTATTCCGCGCGCGCGTCGCCAACCCCCGCTGGATCGCCTCGATGATCCGCCACGGCTACAGGGGCGCCGCCGAGCTGTCGGCCACCGTCGACTATCTGTTCGGCTACGACGCCACCGCCGGCGCCGCGGACGACTGGATGTACGACCAGGTCGCGCGCCGCTACGTCCTGGACCCGGACGTGGCGGCCTTCCTGGAGCGCTCGAACCCGTGGGCGGCGCGCGCGATCGCGGAGCGGCTGCTGGAGGCAGCGCAGCGCGGCCTGTGGGCAGAGCCGGATGCCGGCACGCTGGCGGAGCTGCGGGAACGGCTGCTGGTCATGGAGGAGGAGCTGGAGCGAGCGTGAGAGGTCCCGCGTCGAACACCGCCGGCCCCAACCCCGAGGGCGACCCGTGAGCATCGACGATCGCCGCGCGCCCGAGCCGCCGAGCATGCCGCCGTTCCCGCTGAGCGCGATCGTCGGCCAGGAGCCTCTGCTCGAGGCGCTGCTGATCTGCGCCGTCTCGCCCGAGGTCGGCGGCGTGCTGATCCGCGGCCAGCGCGGCAGCGCCAAGTCGACCGCGGTGCGCGCGCTGGAGCCGCTGCTGGACGGCAGGCTCGTCGAGGTGCCTCTTGGCACAACGCTTGACCGGCTGCTCGGATCGATCGACCTGCGCCGCGCGCTGGCCCATGCCGAGCACGCGTTCGAGCCTGGCCTGCTCGCGCGCGCACACCGGGGGATCCTCTATGTCGACGAGGTCAACCTGCTGCCGGACCACCTCGTCGACGCGCTGCTGGATGCGGCCGCCTCCGGCGTCGCGCGGGTGGAGCGGGACTCCGTGTCGGTCGCGCACGCGGCCCGCTTCGTGCTCGTCGGGACCATGAACGTGGAGGAGGGGGAGCTTCGCCCGCAGCTGCTGGACCGCTTCGGCCTGGGCGTGGAGGTGCGAGGCCCGACGGACCCGGCGGTGCGGGCCGAGGTCGTTCGTCGCCGGCTGGCGTTCGAGCGTGACCCGGCCGCGTTCGTCGAGCGGTTTGCAGAGCGCGAGCAGGCGCTGGCCGAGCGCGTGCGCCGGGCGCGGCTCCTGCTGGACGGCGTCAGGCTGCCCGAGCGGGAGCTTCTGCGGATCACCAGCGCCTGCGCGCGGCTTGGGATCGACGGCGTGCGCGGGGACATCGTGTGGTCACGTGCCGCGCGGACGCTGGCGGCGCTGAACGGAGCCGACGAGGTGAGCGCCGCGCACGTGCGCCGCGCCGGAGAGCTGGCGCTCGCGCACCGGCTCCGCCGCGACCCGCTGGGAGGCGATGAGGCGCCGAGCCTGGAACGAGCGCTCGACGGGCCCGAGGACGAGCCGCCCGACCCCTCCGCGCCCGACCGTGCGCCCGGCCCCTCCGCATCCGGCGCCTCCACGCCCGACGCTTGGGCGTCCGGCGCCCGCCCGCCCGGCGCTCGCCCGCCGCAGGCCTCGCGCGGCGCGCGGTGGCCGCGGGGGATCCGAAGCGGCGTCGCCGAGGGCGATGCCGAGCCGGGCGACGGTGGCGGCGAGGCCGGCGACGCGCGTGAAGGCCCTCACCCGGCCGCGCCCGCCGACCGCGCCGGAGCACCCTCCGTGAACGGTGGGCGGCGCGAGGCTCCCGTCGCGGCCCGCCTCCCGCTCGGCGCGCTCGCGCTCGAAGGCGCCGGACGCGGCCCACACGGCCGGCGGGCGAAGGCGGCCGGCGCCGGCGCGGGCGCGATCGACAGCCGACCGGCCGCCGAGGACGACACCGACATCGCGATCGTCGCCACGCTGCGCGCGCGCGAGCTGCGGGCCAACGTCCGCGCCGGACGCGAGGGGGTTCTGCTGTGCCTGGTGATCGACGCAAGCGGCTCGATGGCGGCGCGGCGGCGGCTGGCGCGCGTCCGTGGCGCGCTCATCGGCCTGCTGCGCGATGCCTACGCACGCCGCGACCGGGTGGCGGTGATCGCCTTCCGCGAGCGAGAGGCGCACCTGCTCGTGGCACCGGGTTCCCCGCCGGAGCGCGCTGCCGCCGCGATCCGGGCGCTCGGGGCCGGCGGCCTGACACCGCTGGCCGAGGGCCTGGAGCTCGCGCGCGCCGTGATCGCGCGCGACGCGCCGCGCCGCAACGGGAGGCGCTCGCTGGCGCTCGTGCTGACCGACGGACGGGTTCACGACCCGCACGGACGCGTGGCGGACGCCGCGGCGCGGCTCGGGAAGGCCGCGGACGGCGTGCACGTCGTCGACACCGAGGAGGGCCCGGTCCGCGTCGGCCTGGCCGCGACGATCGCCGCCGCCGCCGGCGGGCGGCTGCACCGCCTGAGGAGCGTCGCATGAGGGAAGCGGACGGCAGGGCGCCCGGCTCGCCCGGCCGGGCCCGGATCGGGGACGCGGGCAGCTCGGATCCCCGGCGGCGCAAGCCGCGCGACCGGCCGCTGGTGATCGTGGTGACCGGCCACGGCAAGGGCAAGTCCACCTCCGCGTTCGGGATGCTCATGCGCTCCTGGGCGCGCGGCTACCGCTGCGGGGTCTTCCAGTTCGTGAAGTCCGGCAAATGGAAGGTCGGCGAGGCTAAGGCCGCCGCGGCGCTGGGCGGCATCGACTGGGAGAAGATGGGCAACGGCTGGTCGTGGCTGCAGCGCGATCTCAGCGAGTCCGCGGACCTGGCGCGCGAGGGCTGGGCTGAGGTGCGGCGCGCGATCGCGCAGTCGCGCTACGAGTTTCTGCTCCTGGACGAGCTCACCTATCCCGTCAACTGGGGATGGATCGACGTCGAGGACGTCGTGCGAACGGTGAGGGAGCGGCCGGGCTTCCAGCACGTGGTGATCACCGGCCGCGACGCGGCGCCCGAGCTGATCGAGGCCGCGGACCTGGTGTCCGAGGTGGTGGCCGTGAAGCATCCGATGCAGTCCGGCATCCGAGCACAGCAGGGGATCGAGTGGTAGGCGCGCTCGTGATCCTCAAGTGGTAGACGTGCTCGTGATCCCCGCCGGGGCCGCGCAACCACCCCGCCCGGGGCTGCCGACGGCGCTCGAGGCGGCGCGAACGCCCGTCCTGGACGAGCTCGCCACAGAGGGCGCGGTGGCCCGCGTCGCCACGACCCCGACCGGGCTGCCCCCCGGCGCGGAGACCGGCATCGCATCGCTGCTGGGCTCGGTGCCGCGCGCCACGGTCGGGGGCGGGTGGGTTGACGCGGCCGCCTACGGCGTGCCCGTCCCGGAGGGGCTTGTGCCCTGGCGCGCGGACGTGCTCTACCGAAGCGGCAGAAGGGCTTCCATCCGGCAGGCGCGCGATGTCTGCGCTCATCTGGGCAGGTGCGCGCGCGTGACCGCCGGCAACAGGCTGCTCCTGCTTTCGGGCGAGCGCCCGCCCGACCGCCGGCTCCTGGGCCTGGACGTGCGCGTCTGGCCGCGCGGGGAGCCGCCGCGCGGGCCGCTTCCCGTCGAAACGGTGGTGATCTGCGCACAGGGTGTCGCGGCGGGAACCGCCAAGCTGATCGGCGCGCGGGTGATCTGCCCGCCGGGAGCAACCGGAGACCTCGACACCGACCTGTGCGCCAAGGCGCGCGCCGCCCTCGCCGCGATCCGGGCGAACGCGCCCCGCGTCGTGGTGCACCTCGGCGCCACCGACGAGGCGGCGCACCGGCGCCAGCCGGCGGCCGTCGTGGAGGCGCTGGAGCGCATGGATTGCGAGCTGCTTGGACCGATCAGGGACGCGGTCGCCTCGCGGGGCGGCCGCCTGGCCGTCTGTCCCGACCATGGCACCGATCCGTTGACCGGGCGCCACGACCCGGCTCCGGTTCCCGCGCTCGTGTGGGGACGCGGGGTCGCCCAGGCGGGCCCGGCCGCGATCACCGAGCGAGCCTCCTGGGAAGCACCGCTGATCGGGCCGCTCGAGCTGCTGGCGGACTGGCACGCGGTGGCCCGATGACGCCCAGGGTGGTGATCGGCGGCACCGCATCGGGCGTCGGCAAGACCTCGATCGCCTGCGGCCTGATCGCGGCGCTGCGCGCCCGCGGGCTGCGGGTGCAGGGGTTCAAGGTCGGTCCCGACTTCATCGATCCCGGCCACCATGCGCTCGCATCCGGTCGCCCGGGGCGCAACCTGGACGCTTTCATGAGCGGCGCGCGGCTGATCGCGCCCCTGTTTCGGCACGGCGCGCGCGGCGCCGACATCGCCGTGATCGAGGGGGTGATGGGGCTGTTCGACGGGGCCGTGGGCCGCGGCGAGCTGGCCTCCACCGCGCAGGTCGCAAAGCTGCTCGGGGCTCCGGTGCTGCTGGTCGCCGACGTCGGCGGGATGGCGCGCTCGGTGGCCGCGCTCGTCCACGGCTACCGGACGTTTGACCCGGATCTCAGGATCGCCGGGGTGATCCTCAACCGCGTCGGATCAGAGCACCACGAGCTGCTTGTGCGCGACGCGCTCCGCGGCCTGGGGCTGCCGGTGCTCGGGGCGCTTCGCCGTGACGAGGCGCTGCGGGCGCCCGAGCGCCATCTGGGCCTGGTGCCGGCGGCCGAGCGGCCGTCCGGCGCGCTTTGGACGCTGGCGAGGCTCAGGGCGGCGGTGGAACGCCAGCTCGACCTGTCCGCGATCGTCGCGATCGCCGCCACCGCCGAGCCGCTGCAGGGCCCCGTCTGGAGCCCGGAGCCGCCGCCCGGCCAGCTCCGGGGGCGCTCGGCCCGGATCGGGCTCGCCGGGGGGCGCGCGTTCTCCTTCCACTATGAGGAGAACCTCGAGCTGCTTCGCGCGGCGGGCGCTGAGCTGGCGCCGTTTGACCCGCTGAGCGACGGCAGGCTGCCTGAGGGATGCGACGCGCTGCTGTTGGCAGGCGGCTTTCCCGAGGTGTTCGGCGCCGAGCTGTCCGCCAACGAGCCGCTGCGAGCAGCGATCCGCTCGTTCGGCGGCCCGATCCTCGCCGAGTGCGGTGGCCTGCTGTACCTCTGTCGCGAGCTCGACGGCCAGCCGATGTGCGGCAAGCTCGCGGCCACAGCCTCGATGACCCGGCGGCTGGCGCTCGGCTACCGGGAGGCGAGGGCCGCGAGGGCGACGCCCTGGCTGGCCGAGGGCGCGACCGTGCGCGGCCACGAGTTTCACTACTCGCGCACGCAGGGCGCCGATGGCCTGCCCCCGGCCTGGGAGCTTGCGGGTCGCGGGCGGGACGGGTTCGTCGCCGGCCCGGTCCAGGCCGGGTACCTGCACGTGCACTGGGCGGCGTATCCGCAGATCGCCTGGAGGTTCGCGCGACCGTGGCGCTGACGCTCGTGCTCGGAGGGGTGCGCAGCGGAAAGAGCGCTCGCGGCGAGCGGCTCGCGACCGCCACCGGGCTGCCGGTGACCTACGTCGGGACCGCCGATGCGACCATGGCACAGCGGATCGCGGCGCACCGCGCCCGCCGTCCGCGTGACTGGGCCACGATCGAGGCGGGCGAGACGCTGAGCCTCCCGCAGGGCTGCGTGCTGTTCGACGGGCTCGGCGTGTGGCTGGCGCGCGTCGACCGTGGCGCCGCGCTGGCCGGCGTGCAGGAGCTCATCCGGGCATCGGCCGACCGCCCGGTGATCGTGGTCGCCGAGCAGGCGGGTCAGGGCATGCTGCCGGTCGATCCCGTCGCACGCGACTGGCTGGACCTCCTGGGGGAGGCGGTGCAGCGGCTCGCGGCCGCCGCCGAGCACGTCGAGCTGGTCGTCGCCGGCAGGCCGATCCCGCTGCAGCGGCCGCCAGCGCGCGAAGGCCAGGAGGACGGCCTTGCCGCCTGCGCCCGCGGGCGCCACCCGCCGGCGATCGCCTGCCAGCCGGGGGGCGGACGCGCGGCGCCCGCGATCACGATCGTGGGCATCGGCGCCGACGGCTGGCCTGGACTGGGCGACGAGGCCCGCCGGGCGCTCGTGCGGGCACGCCTGATCGTGGGCTCCGCGCGCCAGCTGTCGCTCTTGCCTGCGGCGTGCACCGCCGCGCGGCGGACGTGGCCGTCGCCGATCGATCCGCTGGTCGCGGAGCTGGCGCGGGGCTCGGTCGGCGACGGCGTGTGCGTGCTGGCCAGCGGCGACCCGATGCTCCACGGCATCGGCGCCACGCTCGCGCGGCTCGTCGGCCCCCAGCGGCTGGTCGTGCACCCGCACGTGTCGGCGTTCGCGCTGGCCTGCGCGCGCCTGGGCTGGCCGGAGGCCGAGGTCGAGCTGTGCCGGTCGGCGCAGGCAGCCGCCGCGCTGCTGGCGCCCGGGCGCAGGATCGTGATCTACGCACCGGTCCAAGCGGTCGCGGCGGAGCTGGCAAAGCGGGGCTACGGGCCAAGCCGGCTCGTGGTGCTCGAGCAGCTCGGCGGGCCCGCCGAGCGGATCTCCGAGGCGACCGCCGAGACCTGGGAGCACCAGGCGATCGACCCGCTGCACGCGGTCGCGGTCGAGTGCCGGGCGGCGGCCGGCGCGCTCACGCTGGGCCGCCACCAGGGGCTGCCGGACGAGGCGTTTGAGAGCGACGGTGCGCTCACCAAGTGGCCGGTGCGATCGGTCACGCTCGCCGCGCTCGCGCCCGCGCCGGGGCTGCTGCTGTGGGACATCGGAGCCGGCAGCGGCTCGATCGCGATCGAATGGCTGCGCGCCGAGCCCGCCGCCCGGGCGATCGCAATCGAACGGCGCGCCGACCGAGTGACCCGCATCCGCGCCAACGCCGAGCGCCTCGGCGCCGCCGGCCTTTCGGTCGTGTGCGGCGAGGCCCCCGGCGCTCTGGCTGGCCTGCCCAGACCGGATGTCGTGTTCGTCGGCGGCGGGGCGTGCAGCCCCGGGCTGATCGATCTGTGCGTGAGCACCGGCGCGCGGGTCGTCGCAAACGCGGTGACGCTGGAGGGCGAGCGCGCGCTGCACGCCGCGCACGCCGCGCACGGCGGCAGCCTCATGCGCCTGGAGGTGTCGCACGCGCGGCCGCTCGGGTCCTTCTCGGCGTGGCGCCCCCAGCTGCCGATCGTCCAGTGGAGCAGCCGGTGATCCACTTCATCGGCGCCGGCCCGGGCGCGGCGGACCTGATCACGCTGCGCGCCGCGAGGCTGATCTCAAGCTGCCCCGTCTGCCTCTACGCCGGCTCGCTGGTTGGGCGCGAAGTGCTCTCCCACTGCCCTGACGACGCGCGCCTGATCGATACCCAGAGCCTCGACCTGGATGAGATCGTCGCCGAGATGGCGGCCGCCGACGGCCGCGGCGAGGACGTCGCGCGGCTGCACTCCGGCGATGTCTCGATCTTCAGCGCGGCGGCCGAGCAGATGCGCCGCCTCGACGCGCTCGGGATCGCGTGGGACGTCACCCCCGGGGTCCCCGCGTTCGCGGCGGCTGCCGCGGCGCTGCGCCGGGAGCTCACGATCCCGGCGGTCGCCCAGACGGTGATCCTGACCCGCTACGGCCGGCGCTCCTCGCCCATGCCGCCCGGCGAGGAGCTCGGCTCGCTGGCCGCTCACGGGGCGACGCTCGTCGTCCACCTGGGCGCCGGGGCGGTCGACGAGATCGCGCGAACGCTGCTGGCGCACTACGGGCCTGGCTGCCCGGCCGCCGTCGTCGCCCGCGCAAGCTGGGACGACGAGCTGGTGCTGCGCGCGCCGCTGGGCGAGCTGGCGGCGGCTGTCGCCCGGGCCGGCGTGAGGCGGACGGCGACGATCCTCGTCGGGCCCGCGCTGGCGGCCAGCGGCTTTCAGGACAGCCATCTGTACTCCCCGCGACGGGAGCGCGCGTGATCCTCCTGCTCGGCGGAACCGCCGAGGCGAGGTCGCTCGCCGACGAGCTGGTGAGCCGCCGCGTGGCGGTCGTGAGCTCCCTCGCCGGCCGCGTCGACAACCCCCGTCTGCCGCGCGGCGAGGTGCGCGTCGGGGGGTTCGGCGGGCCGCGGGCGCTCTCGGACTGGATCGCCCGCCGCGGCGTGCGCGCGGTGATCGACGCGACGCATCCATTCGCCCAGCGGATCTCCGCCTCGGCGGCGCAGGCGTGCGAGCTGGCGGGCGTTCCCCTGCTGCGCCTCTCGCGGCCGGGGTTCGTCAGGCGCCCCGGCGACCGCTGGACGTATGTGGATGAGCTTCACAGCGCCGCCGCGCTGGTGGGGGAGTGGGGCGGCCGGGTGCTGCTGACGACCGGCCGGCAGGGGCTTGACGCGTTCAGCTCCGTGGACAGCTGCTGGTTTCTCGTTCGCTGCGTCCAGGCGCCGTCTGTGCCGCTTCCGCCCCGCTGCCGGCTGCTGCTCGATCGCGCGCCGCGCACGCTGGCCGGCGAGCTTGCGCTGATCGACCGCCACCGGATCGGCGTCCTGGTGACCAAGGACAGCGGCGGGGAGGCCAACCAGCCCAAGCTGGACGCGGCGCGGGAGCGCGGCCTGCCCGTGGTGCTCGTGCGACGGCCGCCGGCGCCGCCGGTGCCCACCGTCGCTACCGTCGAGCAGGCGCTCTGCTGGGCGCTCGGCGCAGCAGATAGGCATCCATGATCCATCCCTTGCGAGCGCGCGCCTGCTCGCGAAGGCGCAGTATCCGCTCGGTGACCCGGCTGAGCGGGCCGCTGACGAGGATCTCGTCCTCGGTGCCGACGTAGGCGCCCCAGTAGATCTCGAGGTCCTCCTCGGCCAGCTGCGCAAAGGCGCAGCGGCCGTCCAGCAGCACGAGCACGTCTTCGGCGCCGGCGGGCATTCCCGCGGCGAGCCTTCGCCCGGTCGTGATCTGCACCGCGCCGCCGATCCGGTTCCAGGCGATCCGGTGGCGCGCCGCCAGGGCCTGGGCGCTGGTGATCCCCGGGATCACCTCCAGCTCAAGCGCCATGTCCGGCCGGCGGCGGATTCGCTCGAGCACATCGATCGTCCCGTCGTACAGGCACGGGTCGCCCCAGACCAGGAACGCGCCGGCTGCGCCGGGCCGCAGGGCGTCCGCGATGGCCTCGCCCCACAGGGCCGCGCGCCCGTCGCGCCAGCGCTCGACCGCCTCGTGGTAGTCGTCCGCCGCCCGGTCACGTGGAGGGTCGGGAAGCGAGACGACGCGCGGATGGCGGCCGGGCTCGACGTAGCGCTCGAGCATCCTGCGCCGGCGATCGGCAAGCTCATCGGCCTCCGAGCCCTTCTCGGTCACGAACACGACCTCGGCCCGGTTGATCGCCCGGATCGCCTGCACGGTGATCTGCTCGGGGTCTCCGGCTCCGATGCCGATCACGAGGACGGTCCTCACGCGCTGACCGTCCTCCGGTTGCCATCCGCGCCTGTGCTGGCGGTCCTCCGGTTGCCGTCCGCAACTGCGCCCGCGGTCCTCCGGCTGTCGTCCGGGGGCGCGCAGCGTGCTTCCTGGGCGCTCTCGCCGTGCGCCGGGTAGCTCCTTGGCGTGTAGACGCGGGGCGGCGGGCCGTGCATCACGCGGGTGGTCGACGAGCCGACGATCAGGAGCGTCCGCATGTCCACGCTCTCGGTCCTCACTCGCCCGAGCGTGGTGACCGTGACCGACTCCTCGGGCCAGCCCACGGCACGGGCCACCACGACCGGCGTGTCCCGGTCACGGTGCTCGGCGAGCACCTCGAGCGCGCGCTTGAGCTGCCCGGCGCGCGACCGAGAGGAGGGGTTGTAGAGCGCCAGCGCGAGGTCGGCCTCGCCGGCCGCCCGCAACCTGCGCTCCACGGTCTCCCACGGCTTGAGGTTGTCCGACAGGGACAGGACGCAGAAGTCGTGTCCCAGTGGGGCGCCGACGCGCGCCGCCGCGGCCTGCATCGCGGAGATGCCCGGCAGCACCCGCAGGCGCACGCCCTGATACTCCCGCTCGCCGCGCTCGTACTCCTCCAGCACGGCGGCGGCCATCGCGAAGATGCCCGGGTCGCCCGACGACACGACCGCCACCCTCGCTCCCGCCGCCGCGAGCCGAAGCGCGTGCCGCGCCCGCTGCCCTTCGGCGCGGTTGTCGCTGGCGTGACGCCGCTGGCCGGGCCGCTCCGGCACCCGCGCCAGATAGCCCGCATAGCCGACGAGCTCCTCGGCGGCGAGAAGCTCCTCCAGCGCCTCCGGCGTCAGCCACCGAGCCCCCGCCGGGCCCAGTCCCACGACGGTGAGCGCGCCCGGCGAGCGTCGCGTGCCGCCGGCCGGGCAGCCGCCGGTGCCCTCGGCGGCCGCGCTGGCGGCGGGGCTTGCGGTGCGCGGCGCATCCGGAGCGTCGGGGGGAGCAGCGGCCAGGGTTGCCGTGCGCGGCGCACGCGGAGCGTCGGGCGTGGCGGCGGGGGTCGTGGTGCGTCCAACGCAGGACGGGATCAGCACCAGCGACATGTAGGGGACCCGCCCGTCGACCTCGCGCAGCGGCGCGATGCGCTGGCGCGGGCTGCTGGCCCGCTCCACGTAGATGGCCCGCCGCGCCACGCCGGCCGCGCCCACGGCGTCACGGACATGATCGAAGGTGCGACCGAGCTTGAGCACCACGGCCGCGTCCAGCTCGCGCAGCCGCGCCTCCAGCACCTCGCGCGGCAGGGTGCCGGGCAGGATCGCCAGCACCTCGTCGCGCCTGGCCATCGGCGCGCCAGCGGCCGCCGCGGCGGCGCTGAACGAGGTCACCCCTGGAACCACCTCGGTCGGGTAGCGATCGGCCAGGCGCTCGTGCAGGTACATGTAGGAGCCGTAGAGGAACGGATCCCCCTCGCACAGCACCGCGACATCTCGGCCGGCGTCGAGGTGGGAGGCGATCCGCTGCGCCGCGCGGTCGTAGAACTCGCGCAGCGCTCCCTCGTAGCCGCCGGGGTGATCGCTGCCGCCCGTGGTCACCGGATAGGCGAGCTCGAGCTCGAGCTGGCCTTGGGCCATGTACGGCGCCGCGGCGCCGCGCGCCACCCCGGCGCGACCCCGCGCGGTGGTGTAAGCGATCACGTCGGCGCTCTCGATCAGCCGCCGGGCGCGGACGGTGACGAGCTCCGGATCGCCCGGTCCGACGCCTACGCCGAACAGCCGCCCGGTCACTCCGCCTCGCTTGCGAGAGCGTTCACCGCCGCGGCCGCGATCGCGCTGCCGCCCCGTCGGCCGCGGACGATCAGGTAGTCGGCAGGCGCGGTGCCGGCGAGCGCCTCCTTTGACTCGGCCGCGCCGACGAAGCCGACCGGAACGCCGATCACCGCGGCCGGTGTGGGCGCCCCCTCGGCCAGGAGCTCAAGCAGCCTGAACAGCGCCGTCGGGGCGTTGCCGATGACGACCAGCGCTCCCTCCAGGTGCGGGCCCCAGAGCTCGAGCGCCGCCGCGGACCGCGTGCTGTGAAGCTCGGCGGCCAGGGCGGGAACGCGCGGATCCGCAAGCGTGCAGATGACCTCGTTGGCTGCGGGAAGCCGCGAGCGGGTGATCCCGGCCGCCACCATCTGCGTGTCGCACAGGATCGGCGCGCCCGCCGCGAGCGCGGCGCTCGCCGCCGCCCCAAAGCCGTCCGATGCCCGGATGTCGGCGGCTAGGTCGACCATCCCGCAGGCGTGGATCATGCGGACGGCGACCCGTGAGATCACCGCGTCAAGCCCGGACAGGTCGGCCTCGGCGCGGATCGTCGCAAACGAGCGCCTGTAGATCTCCGCGCCGTCGCGAAGGTGGTCCGCTGTGCCGGGGCCGGCCGTGGGGCGGCGGCTCGCCGGGCGCTCCGCCGTGGTGTGGCTCCCGCCCGCGGAGGGGCTCGTCTCGCGCTGTGCGATTCGGCTCGCCCCCCGCTCGGAGGGGCGGCTGGGCCCGTGCTCGGAGGTGCGGCTCATCGCGCGCCCTCGCCGCCCCCCGGCGCGGGCTGCCACCTGGTCTCAAGCCGCGCAAAGCGCCAGATGAGGCTTGAGACCAGCCAGACAGACAGAAACAGACCGACGATCACATAGCCGGCGGCGTTGATGTCAAAGTGCTGCACCAGGTCAAAGGGCCAGCCGTGCAGCGACAGCTCGCGTGACAACAGCCCCAGGATCTCGACCCCTCCGATCAAGAAGGCGATCGCGATCGACAGCACCGTGACGACGATGTTGTAGTAGATCCTGCGCACCGGCCGGCCGAACGCCCACCCGTAGGCCGCGTTCATCAGCAGGCCGTCGGCGGTGTCCATCAGCGCCATGCCGCCGGCGAACAGCAGCGGCAGCGTCAGGACCGCAAACCAGGGCAGCCCCTCGGTCGCGGCCGCCGCGGTCGCGGCCAGCAGCAGCACCTCGGTGGCGGTGTCGAAGCCGATCCCGAACGCGCAGCCGACGAAGTACAGCTGCCAGGTGCGGGTGATCAACGGCGTCCAGTGTCCGAGCAGCCGCCACAGCAGTCCTCGTGCCTGCAGGCGGGCCTCAAGCTCCGCCTCATCATGGGCGCCGCGCCGCAGGTCCCCGAACACCGCCAGGATCCCCGCCAGCACGGCGACGTTCAGCGCGGCGATCAGCCACAGGAACGCGCCGGAAACCACGGTCCCGACCACGCCGCCGACGAGCTCGAAGCCCGAGCCTTTGGCCACCACATCGCGCAGCACCGTTCGCGCGGCGACCGCGATGCCGGCGCCGGCGGCCATCACGACGCTCGAATGGCCCAATGCGAACGCAAGCCCTGACCCCAGCGGCCGGCGACCGTCGGCGATCAGCTTGCGCGTGCAGTTGTCTATCGCGGCGATGTGATCGGCGTCGAACGCGTGCCGGCAGCCCAGCGTCCACGCCGCAAAGGCCGCTCCGAGCCCGGCGCCCAGTCCCGCGTACTGGTAGCGCCGTGAGGCCAGAAGCAGCGCGTAGGCCACCCATCCGGCCGCGTTGAGGGCAAGGACCGTGAGCGCGATCGCCACGGCGCACAGCCGCTCGCGGCGGCCAAGTCCGCGCAGGAGCTGTCTCATGGCTCCGACGCCCCCGCAAGCAGGGAGAGCGCCTCCTCGACCGAGCCGGCCTCCACAGCCGCGCCGTCGATCCTGACAAGCAAAGAGCCGTCGCGCGTGGCGACCGCCAGCCTCTGGTCCGAGCGCTCCCCGCAGCGCCGCTCGCACGCGGCCCAGTGCTCGTGCGCCTGGCCCGGGCGGCGACGGCGGGCGCGCTCCTCGATCGCCGCTCGCAGGTCGACCGCCGCCCGCCGGCAGGCGCCGAAGCCCGAGCACGCGCTCAACCCCACCCAGCCCGAGCCGCCGTCAAGCACGAGCCCCAGCTCGATGAGCCGCGTCGACAGCCGGCTGGCAGCGGCAGGCGAGAGGTCACGGAGGGTCAGCGTTCGCCCCGTACCGAGCCGCAGCTCCGGGGCGAGCTGCGCGAGGGCCGCCAGCCGCTGCGGGTCAAGGCGCCCGAGCGGCGCCAACGCGGTGAGCGCCACGCGGCCGTCGCGTTGCACCAGGCGGCCCGGGGCAAGCTCGCGGCCGCAGGTGCAAGCGGTCCCGGATCCTGGTGACGCTCCGGCTGGTGAGCTGACCAGCTGCAGACCCAGCCGCTGTGCGATCGCCTGAGCGCCGTCGTCAAGCTCGGCGATCCTCCAGATCCGACGGCCGCGCTCGCCGAGCGCTTCCCGCAGCTTGGTGAACACGAGCGCCGCGGACACCGCGACATCGCTCGCCCGCTCGGCGGGCAGCGCAGTCCGGGTCGGCTGGCCGGCGATCGTCAGCGTGAAGGTGTCGCTGCCGAGGGCCGTGAGCGCGAGGTCGGCGGCGGGGCGCAGCGCGAGGCCGCTGCCGTCGTCCAGCGAGAAGAGAATCCGCCCCGGCAGGCGGGTGAGGTCAGGCTGTGCGCAGATGCCCTCCACCAGGCGCCGGAGCAGGCCGTCCGTGTCCGCGCGCGAGCGGGAGTGGCGGCCCGCGAGCGGGCTGGCGATCACGTTGAGAACGCGATCGTGCGCGGGCGAGGGCACCAGCCCGGCCCGCCCGAGGATGCTCCGAAGCGGGCGCTCGGCGGATCGCGGAAGGCCGCGAAGCTGGATGTTGGCCCGCGAGGTGATTTCCACCACGCCGTTGCCAAGCGATGCCGCCCTGGCCAGCGCCGAAAGCTGGGCGGCGGTCAGCCTGCCGCCCGGCACCCGCAGGCGGGCCAGCAGCCCATCGTTCGCCGGGTGCAGGGCGATCACACCGGGGCAGCGGTCGACGTCGCTCCGCTGCACGGCACAGGCCGCGCTGAACATCTGCGCAGCACCTCCTTGGGGATGACGCGTCCCCGACGTTGGTCTCCGCGATGGCTCGAAGTCCTGACTTCCGGATCTGCGATCCGGTCACAGTGGCGCGACCGTGCCGGACTCCCACCGGCTTCCACGCACCATCGCTCGTGCTGGCCGGCAGCATAGACGCTCGCGCGCGATCAGGTCGGCTCGCCGTGGCCGCCGGCTCCGTCCGCCGTGGCCGCCGGCTCGCGTCCGCCGTAGCCGCCGGCGCAGCCCGGCGTCGGCGCGGCCGTCGGCGGCTGCTCGCAGGCGGTGAGCAGCGCGGCGGGGGAGCGCCGTCGGCACCAGCCCTGGCGGGCGGGGAACCGGGCGCTCCTCGACCATCCCCGCCGACCTGATCGTCGACGCACACGACGTGCTCCTCGCTGGCCCAATCGACCCCAGCGAACGTACCCTCAGGCATGGCTGCTCCCTTCCACGACGGTTGACCGTCGACCAGCGGTCGCAAATCCGCTGTGGGCGCCCCCGGCCGGCTGGCGATCGTCGACTACCTGCAGGCACCCGCTCCGAGCCCCCACACGACCTCGTAGCGGAGCGTGTCAGGGGTCTCCAGTGGCTGGTAGGCCATCGTGCTGAGCGCCTCCAGCTGGCTGCTGTACTCACGGAGCGCCGCAAGCTTGTCGGCGCGCGCCCGCGCGGTGAGCCGATGGATCGTCGTGGGCTCCAGCGCACGGCCGATACGGGCCAGGGCCTGCTCCCAGTCCAGTTGCGCCGCGCCGCCCGGGCGGCGTCGTGAGCCGCCGCTGACGTGGGGAGGCCAGCCGTGTCGGATCGCGTGTGGCAGATCGGCATAGAGCGCGACCTCGTTGCCGCCGTCGCGCAGGCGGATCGCCGCGGAGCGGACGAGCAGGTGGTCAGGGTGGGCTCCGATGCCCGCCGGTGCCAGCACCCTGGTGCTGGGTGGCAGACGCCGGTCAAGCTCCGCGACGATCTCGTCGAGCGGCTGGGCGCCGTTGCGGTATTGATCGTCGAGAAACTCGAGGTTGACCGCGGTTCGCCCCGCCCGCACGAGCGCCTGCTCATCCTCTGCCAGGCGCTCGCGCATCCGCGCCGCCGAGTCCACTGCGCCGGTCATCCGGTCCCACCAGGAGAGTGGCTGGCCCGGGGACGGAATCGCGGCGAATACGTTGATCACGGTGACCTCGCCCTTGGCGCTGAGCGCGTGCCAGCAGGAGAGAACGGCGTCGTCCGGGTGCGGCGAGAGGATCACCGTCGCCGTCATCGCAGCAGCTCTGCGATCATGGCGGCCGCGCGGCGCGCGCCTCCGGCCTCAACCGGCCGGTAGTCCACCTCGCGGCCGATCTCCTCGGCGATGGCGGCTGCGATCGCTTCGCTGGGCGAGTCCTCGAAGTGCATTCGCCTTCCGGCGCGGTAGCGCTCCAGTCGGTGGTGGACGTGGAAGTTCTGCTCGAAGTGGTGCCTGAGCGGGAAGTAGATGAACGGTCGCCGGCTGGCGGTGAGCTCCATCGCCGTTGTCAGACCGCCCTGCAGGACCGCGAGGTCGCAGGCGGCGAGGTGCCGGTAGAGATTGTGAACATAGCCCACCACCTCCAGACCCTGATGCCGTGGCAACGACCCGGGATCGATGCGCGGTCCGGTGACGACGATCGTGCGCAGTCCGGGCACCTGCGCGGCCGCGAGCGGGTGGGCATCGATCACCCGCCGCAGCAAGTTGCCGCCGACACCGGAGCCGCCGACGGTCACGATGCACACTCGTTCCTCAGGCGCGTAGCCAAGCTCGGCTCGGAGCGCCTCGCGGTCCTCGAACACCTTGGGGTTAAACCCCGACACGTAGCCGGCGAACTCGAAGTGCTGCTCGGTCCAGTCGCGGATTGGCGGCAGCTCGGGGCCGAACCGGTCCGCCACGATGTCGTCGGGATCGCCGACGAAGATCGCCCGGTCTCGCAGCCGGGGCGAGCGCGCGATTTGTTCGATCATCTCGGCGTTGTAGTCGGCGACCAAGAGCGCCTCGTGCTCGCCGCCGTCTGGCATGGGAAGCCAGCCGACGAAGTCGGTCAGCCACACGTAGGCGGCCGACTTCTGCTCCGGGTTCTCGTGCAGGTAGTAGTCGAGCTCCCACGCCTCGTCGCCGACCCACACGTCGTACGGCTCCTGCGAGACCAGGTCGTGGAAGACCATGAAGTTTGAGAGCAGGACTTCGTCCATCCTCCGCATCGCGTGGAAGCAGTGCAGGTCGTGCTCGGCCGACTCGGACTCGATGTGGCCGGATTCGCTGGCCAGCTGCGCGCTCGCGGGATGAATCCGCTCGCCGCTTGCCTCGAGGACCCTGGTGAGCGGATGCTGGGCCAGCCAGTCGATCTCGAGGTCCGGCACCAGCCTGCGCAGCTCGGTGGCGATCGCGAGGTCGCGCTGTGCGTGCCCGAGGCCGATCGGCGAGGAGACATACAGCACGCGTTGTGGACGCGCGCTGCCGCGCACCCAGCGGCGGGGCGGCCCCGCGGGCGCGACGAATTCGCGCAGGAGGAGGTTGACCTTCACCGGGTCGCGCACGTGTGGCGCATGGCCGGAGCCCTCAAGCAGCACGAGCGCAGCGCCGGTGGCCTCGGCCAGCGCGATCCCCCGGTGAGTTCCGGTGATCGCGTCCTCGGTCCCCTGGATCACCAGCACGGGGCAGCGAAGCCGGCCGCACAGCTCACGCGCTGTCTGCTCGTCGAGGACGTCACCCAGCTGTGTGGCAACCAGCGTCTCGGGTGTCGTCTCGAGCCCCCAGCCGACGCAGTCCTCGATCGGCTTAGTCGAGTGAGGCTCGCAGAACATCTGCGCGAAGAAGAACTCAAGAAAGCCGCGATAGTCCCTCAACCAGTAGTTGCGGTTGAACTTGGCCCACGCCTCGTCGGTGTCGAGCTCTTCGGTCCAGGAGTGAATCCCGCGGCCGGTGACCGGCTCGCCGAATGGAACCCCCGGACAGATGAAGACGGCGCCCTCTACGCGGTGCGGGTGCTCGGCGGCGAGCAGCAGCGCCCGCTGTGCGCCGAGCGACAGCGAGACCAGCATGGCTCGCTCGGTGACAGTCGCGTCCATCACCGCAAGCGCGTCGGCGGCGAACTGGCGCTCGTCATACGCGCTCGCCTGCTTGGGCCGGTCCGAGCGTCCGTTGCCACGCCCGTCGAAGGCGACCACCCGGCAGTGACGAGCAAGGTAGGGGATCTGCATCTTCCAATGGCGCGAGTGGACAATCGACCAGGTCGGCAGCAGCAGGACGGTCGGCTCCCCCGAGCCGTATGCCTCGTAGTGCAGCCGCACACCATCGCGCTGCACGAACCCCTCCTCGTCGGGATATCGAGCGCGGGTCTGCTCGCGAAGCGGTGCCATGGCCATCGGCCCGAGCCCTCACAGCAGCTCGGCGATCATCGCCGCCGCGCGGGCCGCGCCGCCCGCTGGCACGGGCTCGTAGTCGATCGGCCGAGCGAGCTCGTCCACGATCGCTTCGCCGAGCGCCTCGGGCGGGCACTGGTCGAACTCCATTCGCCGGCCGGCGCGGTGGCGCGCCAGACGGTGGTGAACGTGGAAGTTCTGCTCGAAGTGGTTCTTGAGCGGGAAGTACAGGAACGGGCGCCGGGCGGCGGTGAGCTCCATCGTCGTGGCCAGCCCGCCGTGGCTGATCGCGAGGTCGCACGCGGCGAGCTGGCGGTAGAGCTCGTGGACGTAGCCGCGCACCTCGAGTCCGTCGGCGCGCGGCACCGATCCGGGATCCAGGCGCGGCCCGGCGATCACGATCATTCGCAGCTCCTCGACACGGCGCTTGACGTGCGGGAACGCTGCCGCCGCGTGCCTGAGCAGCTGCGCGCCGACGGCCGAGCCGCCGGCGGCGACGATGCACACCTTCTCGTGCGGCCGGTAGCCGAACTCGGCACGCAGCGCCTCCCGGTCGGCGATCTCGGCCGGCTCAAAGCCGGTGATGTAGCCGGCGAACTCGAGGTGCCGCTCGGTCCAGGCGCGGATCGACGGCAGCTCCGGGCCGAGGCGCTCGTCGAGGGCATCCTCCGGCTCGCCGATGAAGATCGCCCGGTCGCGCAGGTGCGGGTGGCGGGCGATGTGCTCGACCATCTGCGCGTTGTGATCGGCCGCCAGGGCTGCCTCGCGGGCGCCGCCGTCGGGCATCGGTAGAACCCCGACGAAGTCGGTCAGCCACACGTACGGCGCGGTCTTCAGCTCCGGGTTCTCGTGCAGGAAGTAGTCGATCTCCCAGCCCTCATCTGCGATCCACACGTCGAACGCCTCTTCGCGCACGAGATCGTGGAACACCATGAAGTTGGCGCAGAAGATCTCATCCAGCCGGCGGAGCATCTGGAAGGCGTGCAGCTCGTGCTCGCCGCCCTCGGCGTCGACGCCGGCTGCCTCTGAGGCGAGGGCGGCGCTGGCGGGATGGATGGTCTCGCCACACCGCGTGAGCAACGCGCTGACGGGTGGCTGGGCGAGCCAGTGGACCTCGAGGTTGGGGACCAGCTGGCGCAGCTCGCGCGCGATCGCCACGTCGCGCCAGGCGTGGCCAAGGCCGATCGGGGAGCAGACAAGCAACGCCCGACGGGGACGTCGGCCCGGGCGAACCCAGGTGCGACGTCGATGATCCGTCCGGCGCAAGCGGCTTGCGAAATCGTGGATCAGCCGGTTGATCAGGACGGGATGTCGTGCGTTTGGGAGGTGACCTGCGTCCATGAGCCGCACGTGCTCGCAGCTGACAAGCTCGGCGAGCGCGAGGCCGCGCTCAAACGGCTGGCAGTTGTCGCGATCGCCGTGCACGACGAGCACCGGGCAGCGCACGCGCCGGCAGATCTCCTCGGTCTGCTCCCTGGTCTGCGCGACCAGCGTTCGCTTCATCAGCAGCGCCGCCGCGCTGCCGTCAAGGCCATAGGCGACCGCGTCCTCGATCTGCTTGGTGGAGTGCGGCTCGGGGAACATCTCGCCGAAGAAGAACTCCAAAAAGCCCGCGTAGTCTCGCCGCATGTACGACCGGTTGAACTTGTCCCACCCCCGGGGGTCTCGCGGCTCCCGGTCGAACTTCTCAAGCGCGGCGGTCCGCCAGGGGTGATCTGGGCTCAGCAGCGGGACGCCGGGAGCGAGCGCGACGATCCCCAGCACCCGCTCCGGGTGCGCGGCCGCGATCTGCACTGACGGCCACACCCCGTCGACGCAGATCCCGGCCAGCACCGCCTTCTCGGTGGAGGTGGCGGCCATCACCGCCAGGCAGTCCGACGCCCACCACTCGCCCTGCCACTCCGCCGCCGGATCCGGACTGTCAGAGTGGCCGTTGCCCCGGCCGTCGTAGACGAGCACCCGGAAGTGGCGGGCCAGGTAGTGGACCTGGGCCTTCCACAGCCGGGAGTGACCGATCGGGTTGGTGGGCAGCAACACGATCGTCGTGCCGCCGCGACCGTGGACCTCCCAATACAGTCGCAGCCCGTCGGCGGACCTGGCGTAACCAGCCTCGTCCGGCTCGCGCGCGCGGGTGCCCGTCTCGGTGACGGTCACCTCATCGCCTCGCCTCGAACACGAGGTTGAACGGCGTCTCCGCCGCGCGGCGGAAGCGGGTGAAGCCGGCCGTCTCGACCACCTCACGGATTCGGGCCTCGCCCGCCTGCGCGCCGAGCGCCAGCCCCACCTCCTGGGAGAGCGATGCCGGCGTGCACAGGAGCGTCGAGAATGCGTAGTAGGCGCGCCCGACCGGGTTGAGGTTATCCTCGACGCGGTCGCCGGCGCGCGGCTCGACGATCATCCAGCTGCCGTCGGCCTTCAGCGTCGAATGCACATGGCGCGCGGCGCTGACCGGGTCGCCCATATCATGCAGGCAGTCGAACATCGTCACAAGGTCGTAGCCGTCGCCACTGTACGCCGCCGCTGGGGAAACCTGGAAGCTGACGCGGTCGGACACGCCGGCGTTCTGTGCTCGCTCGCGCGCGGTCTCGATCGAGCCGTCGTGATAGTCCGAGCCGACGAACGTTGAGCGCGGGAATGCCTTGGCCATCAGGATTGTCGACGCGCCGTGGCCGCAGCCCACGTCGGCGACCAGCGCACCGCTGGAGAGCTTGTCCACCACCCCCTCGAGCGCTGGAAGCCACTCTGAGATCAGGTGCGCGTTGTAGCCGGGACGGAAGAACCGCTCGCATCCCTCGTGCACATCGCGTGAGTGCTGGTGCCAGCCGAAGCCGTCGCCGGAGCGGGCCTTCTCGGTGATCTTGGGCGAGTCGATCACCGAGCCAAGCGCGATCTGGAAGAAGCCGGGCAGATATGCCGGGCTGTCGGGATCGGTCAGCGCGACCGCCTGCTCGGGGGGCAGCAGATAGCGGCCGCTGTCGGGGTCGTACTCCACAAACCCGCCCGCCGCCTGGGCGTTCAGCCACTCGCGCACATAGCGTTCAGCGGTTCTGGTTCGCTCGGCCAGCTGGGCCGGCGACAGTGGCCCAGCGTCCGCCAGCGCGCGGTACAGCCCGAGCTTGTCGCCCATCACCACAAGTGCGGCGTTCAGGGTCGCGCCCACCTCGTCAACCGCCCGGAACACGAACTGCATCAGCTTCTCGCCGTCGACCTCGACGGCCCGCTCGACAGTGCTCACGATCTCCTCCTTTACGTTGGGGGAGCGAAGGTAACCCCCGGGCCAGCCTGCTCGCATCAGGTGGGTACCTAGCCTTGCTGGGCCTAGAATCGCCGCCATGTTGGTGGGGCGCGAGCCGGAGCGGCACGCGATCCAGCTCGCTCTGGACCGGGCTCGCTCCGGCGCGAGCGCGATCCTGGCGCTGGTGGGCGAGCCGGGCATCGGCAAGACTGTGCTGCTCGACCACGCCGCGGACATGGCGGGCGGGATGCGCGTGCTCCGCGCCCGGGGCGTTGAGTCCGAGGCGCAGATCCCGTTCGCGTCGCTGCTTGAGCTGGTGCGTCCCGCGCTTGAGCTGCTCGAGCGGATTCCCGAACCGCAGGCGTTGGCGCTGCAGACCGCGCTCGCGCTCAGGCCCGGGGCGGCGCGGGACCGGTTCGCTGTCGGCGCGGCGACGCTCAGCCTGCTCGCCGCCGGCGGCGAGCAGTGTCCACTCGCCGTCCTGATCGACGATGCGCACTGGCTGGATCAGCCCAGCGCGCAGGCGCTGCGGTTCGCCTTCCGCCGGCTGTTCGTTGACCCGATCGCCGTCGTGATCGCCGCGCGCGACGGCGAGCCATCACTGCTCGACGGCGCCGACCTGCCGACCCTGAGGCTCGGCGGCCTGAGCGACCAGGAGACCACATTGCTGCTCGGCGACGTCCGCCCCGAGATCGCCGCACGGCTCAAAGCGGCGACCGCCGGCAACCCGCTGGCGCTGCTCGAGCTCGCGCCACAGCTTGACGATCTGGCGCTCGCCCCGGAGGGTGCGCCGCTGCTGGTCTCAGAGCGGATCGCGCGCGCGTTCCTGCGCCGCGCGGGGGCGCTCGACGATGCTGCCCGGCGGGCGCTAGTGCTCGCCGCCGCATGCGACAGCGGCGATCTCGCTGCACTGGGACGGGCCGCAGGCGTCCTCGAGGTGGACCTCTCGACACTCGCAGGCGCGGAGGCGGCCGGGCTGATCCGGTTGGGAGCAGGGACGATCGAGTTTCGGCATCCGCTCGCCCGCTCGGCGATCTACACGGACGCGCCGGCGGTCGTACGACGCGAGGCCCATCGGGCCCTCGCCGCCGCGCTTCCCGACCGCGAGCTCGACCGCCGTGCCTGGCACCTCGCCGCCTCTGCGGCTGGCGTCGACGAGTCGGCCTCAGCCGCGCTCGCGCAGGCTGGCGCTCGCGCGCGAGCGCGCAGCGGGTATGCGACGGCGACCGCCGCGTTCGAGCGGGCCGCGCGGCTGACCGCCAACGCCGGCGCGCGCGCGCGGCTCCTGGTGCTGGCCGCCGCCACAGGTTGGGACGCGGGTCTGCCGGATCGCGCCGCCGCGCTGCTGGAGCAGGCGCGGGCGTCAACAGACGATCCCGAGGTGCTGCTCGACGTCGACGAGCTCGCCGGTCACGTCGCGGCCCGTCGCGGACCCGTGATGCGCGGTCATGAGATCCTCGCCGCCGCCGCCGAGCGAGCCCAGTCCGATCGTGCCGTCGCGATGCTCGCCGAGGCCGCAGCCGCCTGCTTCTACGCCGGCGTCCCGGCCGAGATGCTCGCCACCGCCGAGAGCGCGCGGGCACGGCTGCCCGAGGCGCCGTCGAGCCGCAGCCGCTTTCTGGCCTGGATGGCGGTCGGGATGGCGCACACCGTGTGTGGCGATGCGGCCAGCGGGGCGCAGTCGATCCGCGATGCAATCGCGCTCGCCGAGGGCAGGCCCGAGCTGCGCGGTGACCTGCGGCTGCTGCCGTGGCTGGCGGTGGCGCCGATCTTCCTGCGCGAGGCCAGCGTGGGGCGGTCGCTGCTCGAGCACGCGTTGTCGCGCGCTCGCGCGCAGGCTGCGGTCGGCGCGCTCCCGTTCGTGCTCAACCTGATCGCCCTGGACCACGCGACCACCGACCGCTGGCAGCAGGCCGAGGCCACCTACCAGGAGGCGATCGCCCTGGCGCGCGAGACCGACCAGCGGACCGATCTGGTCTTCGGGCTTGCGGGGCTGGCGCGTCTGCACGCTCGCCGAGGGCGCGAGCAGGAGTGCCGCGTTTGCGCTGGCGAGGCGCTCGAGCTGTGCGAGCAGCTCGGCGCGCGGCTTCACCAGATATGGGCGCTCGAATCGCTCGGAGCGCTCGAGCTGGGAGCCGGCGACGCCGCGTCCGCCACCGAGCACTTCGAGCGCCAACATGCACTGCTTCGCGAGCTGGGGATCACCGACGCCGATCTCTCACCGGTCCCCGAGCTCGTCGAGCTCTACGCCAGGCTCGGACGCGCCGACCACGCGGCGCGTGCCGCCGGTGCCTTCCTCGAGGCCGCCGAGTCGAAGGGTCAGCCCTGGTCGCTCGCCCGCGCGCTTCGCTGCCAGGCGCTGCTCGCGGGCGACCGCGACCTCGACGTGCTTTTCCAGCGCGCGTTGGGCGAGCACGAGCGCACACCCGACGCGTTCGAGACCGCGCGGACCCAGCTGGTGTACGGCGAGCGGCTGCGCCGTGCGCGAGAACGAACCCGCGCGCGAGATCATCTGCGCGCCGCGCTCGAGACGTTCGAGCGCCTCGGCGCCCGCCCGTGGTCCGAGCGCGCCCGAGCCGAACTGAGGGCCTCAGGCGAGACGCTGCGGCGCAGAGACCCAACCACCCTCGACGAGCTGACCCCGCAGGAGCTCCAGATAGCGCTGCTGCTAGCGAGCGGAAGGACGACCCGAGAGGCCGCCGCCGCCCTGTTCCTGAGCCCCAAGACGATCGAGTACCACCTGCGCCACATCTACCTCAAGCTCGACATCCATTCACGCGAGGAGCTCGCGCGGGAGCTTGGCCGGCAAGAACCAGCCGCCGAACACATCCAGGCACGGGCGATCACCACCTGAGTCAGGCCTGCCCCGCCGCGGAGCCGCCGGCGCACCAGCGACCCAACGCCCCGGCGGGAGATGGGTTGAACCGGTGGTCGGCACCAATTGTCGTTGACCTGAGGTCGAGGACTAGGGGCCCCCCCGGATGCGCTGCAGGCCAAGCAAACCTACGCTGGCTTCGGCATGGCACTCATCGTCACGCAACCGGCCGGAGGGCGCGATGGAGGCAGTCAAGATGCGCACGCTCACCGTCGCGATGATCGCCCGCGCGACCTCGAGCCTCCTCGCTGAGAGCAGGCGGAGCGGCTGAATTGAGCTCGGGACTCGCGGCGGCGTTCTTTGACTACGGCTCGGGCGTGGTCCGCGTGCGGACCGGCGAGTTTGGGTTTCTGTCCGGCCGCTCGCCCGACGATTGGGCCAAGGTCCTCGATCACACAGAGATCCGCCGCTTCTCAGCCGGCGAGGAGGTCATATCCGCCGGCGACGGCGACCGCGCACTTTACCTGCTGACCGAGGGCGCCCTCGAGCTCAGGCTGCCCAGCCCCCATGCGCGGACGCTCAGGACGATCGACGCTCCCTCGGTGATCGGCGAGGTTGCGTTCCTCGATGGCGGAACGCGGTCGGCGACGCTGCTGGCGCTCACCGACGGAGAGGTGCTGCGACTGCGGATCGAGAGCTTCGAGGCGCTCTCGGCTCGCGAGCCCGAGCTTGGCCGGGCGATCCTGTTCGACCTCGCACGGATCGTCACCGCGCGCCTGCGCCAGACGAACGACATCATCGGCCTGGCCGGGGGTTGAGCATGATGGTCGCCGGCGCGTCCGCCCAGCGAAACCCGTTCCCGTCCTACATCGAGATGCGCCGGCGCGCGCCAGCGTGGGCGTGGCGTGTCGGCCGCACGCTCACGGTTGCCGCCACAGGCGCGTTGTGCGTCGCGCTCGTCGCGAAGCCGAGCATCGGATTGCGGCTGTGGTGGAGCTTGGCGATCCCGTCGCTCCCGCTGCTTTGGCTGACCGCACCTGGGCTGTGGCGAAACCTGTGCCCGCTGGCGGCCAGCAACCAAACACCTCGGGCCCTCGGCCTCGCACGCGGCCGGACCGCGCCTACCTGGTACAGCGAGTACGCCCCGGTCGCCGGCATGACGGTCTTCATCCTGCTGGTGGCATCGCGCAAGCCGCTGCTGAATTCCAGCGGACTTGCGACTGCGGCGCTGATCGGTTGCTCACTGTTTGGCGCGCTTGTCGGCGGCTTCGCGTTCAAAGGCAAGAGCGGCTGGTGCAGCTCCATATGTCCGCTGCTGCCGGTGCAACGCGTCTACGGGCAAACGCCGTACGTCGCTGTCGCAAACCGCTACTGCCAGCCCTGCGTGGGCTGCGCCAAGAACTGCTATGACTTCAACCCCCGGGTCGCGTACCTCGCCGACCTGTACGACAGCGATCGGCACTACACCGGATACAGGCGACTCTTCGTAGGTGCCTTCCCCGGTCTGGTCTATTGCTACTTCACGCTGCCCGCGCACATCGGCGCGGCGGCCGTCTACGGCCGTTTCGCGATCTGCCTGGCCGCAAGCGCCGGCAGCTTCTTCCTTGGCGAGACGCTGCTGCGCGTGACAGTCAACAAGCTCACCGCTGTATACGGAGCCGTGGCGCTAAGTCTGTTCTATTGGTACAGCGCGCCGGTTCTGGCGGGCACCCTGACCGGGCGCTCCAGCACCGGGTGGTTTGACTGGGGGCTGCGTGCGATGGCTTGGGCGCTAGCCGCGGCGTGGCTTGTTCGCACATGGCGCAAGGAGGCGGTCTTCGTCGGGGTGGGCAGCCGAGCGAGCGCGGCGCGCACGCTCGACGGCGGGTTGGCCTCGGCCCGAGCCAGGCGCGACACTCACCCGGAGGTCACGATCGCACCCAGCGGGCTGCGTCTGGTGGCCAAGCCTGGGACGACGCTGCTCGAGCTGCTGGAGGCCGCGGACACACAGATCGAAGCCGGCTGCCGGATGGGGGTCTGCGGGGCCGATCCGGTTCGCGTCCTGTCCGGTATGGAGAACCTGTCACCGATCGCGCCGGATGAGCGCGGGACGCTTGACCGGCTCGGATATGCCGACAGCACTCGGATGGCGTGCTGCGCCCGGATCAACGGTCCGCTTGAGGTATCGGTCACGCCCGAGCGACGCGAGCTCGCGGCCAGCCCGCGGATCCAGGGGTTCGCCTACGACCGCGAGGTGAGGCGCGTCGTGGTGATCGGCAACGGAATCGCGGGGGTCACCGCCGCCGATCACGTGCGTCGGCGCCACCCCGAATGCGAGATCGACATCATCGCGGATGAGCCCTATCCGCTGTATAACCGAATGGGCGTCTCGCGGCTCGTTTACGGCCGGGCCGCGATGGTCGGGCTCCAGCTGCTTCCCGATGACTGGTATGAGCGCAATCGGATCAGCTGCTGGCTGAACACCTCCGCGCAGGAGCTCGACGTGAGCCGCCGCGAGGTGATGCTGGGAACCGGCCAGGCGCTCGGCTATGACCGGCTCATCCTCGCGATGGGAGCCGACGCGTTCACCCCGCCGATCGAAGGCTTCGGACTGCCGGGTACGTTCGTGTTGCGGCGCGCGGGCGATGCGTTGGCGATCCGCGCCTATGCGCAGCGCCACCATGCGACGCGCGCCGTCGTCGCAGGCGGCGGCCCTCTCGGGCTCGAAGCGGCGTACTCGATTCGCAGGCTCGGTCTGAACGTGACAGTGCTCGAGCGGGGCTCGAGGCTCCTCCCGCGTCAACTCGACGCGCGGTCCAGCGAGCTTCTGCGGGAATACTTCGAGGGGCTCGGAGTGCGGATCCAGCTTGACAGCGCACCGGTGGCGGTGCGGTCGACCGAGGGCCGCCTGGGCGGGGTCGTCTTGTCAGACGGCGGGGAGCTGGCCACCGAGCTTTTGCTGGTGGCTGCCGGGATCGCGCCGATGGTCGAACTTGCGCGCAAGGCCGGTCTCGACACGCGACGAGGGGTGGTGGTCGACGATCGGTTGCGCACCAGCGATCCCGACGTTTTTGCCGCGGGTGACCTCGCACAGCACCAGGGAACGATCTATGGGCTGTGGCCGGCAGCTGTCGAGCAAGGCGAGATTGCGGCCGAAAACGCCGTCGGCGGCACGCGGGCCTATGGAGGCACCGTGCCTGTGGCCAAGCTCAAGGTGGTGGGCGTGGAGCTCATGTCGGCGGGCCGGTGCGAGCCTGGCGAGGGGGACCTCGTGATCGTGCGTGAGGACGCCCACCGGCACAGCTACCGCAAGCTTGTGATCAGCGATGGCAGGGTGGTTGGCGCGATCCTGATCGCGTCCCCGGGGAACGCCGCGGACATCGCCGCCGCGGTGCGGGAGCGACGTGACGTGTCCGCGGCGATCGACAAGCTCCAACAGGGCGACTGGTCATGCCTGGCCGGCGATGCATCGGAGAATGTGGTGCGTGAACCGCCAAGGTTGAGATCACCGAGATCACCGGAACCGTGGCGCGGCTCATGACTGTCATGACTGGCTCCCAACCAGGGATTCGTCTGGCGCGGGCGCTGTCTGTGCCGGAACGGCCCAGGCACGGCGTGAGTTGCCCGCGTTTGACGCCCAGGGCGCTTCGCAACCATACAGAGAGGAGATGACGGTGCCTGACCAATTGAACACCCTTAACACCGTGATGCGTGACGCTTCGCTGTCGACGCAGACCCGTCGGGGACTGCTCGAGCGCGTGGCCGTCGGAGCGGCCGGGGTCACACTGGGCGGGCTGGTCGCACCCGCTTCGGACGCCTTCGGCGCCACCTCCAGCGGCTCGCTCCAGGAATGGGGCGTGTTTGCCGCGACGACCGAGGCATTCACGGTCACGCTCCTGCCCGAGTTGCTTCGGCGCGTCGCGCTGCACCCCGAAGTCCCCGATGCGGTGGTGCGGGTCTTCCAGGGGGCATACGCGGCTGAACTCGACCATTGGCGGTTCATCCGCCGGTACTTCCGCCCCAGCACCGAGCGCTTCTGGATCCCAGACGCAGTCTGGGGTGGTGCAGGCGACGCCCTGGACCTGACGGCGGTCGGCCACGCTCTCGTGGCCGGTGAGACGCTGTTCGTCAACACCTATCTGATCGGCGTGACGGTCCTTGCCATGGCGGGACGCCCGAAGCTCGCGCGCTACGCGGCGGAGCTCGCCGGCGTCGAGTCCGAGCATCGGGCGCTGGCGCAGACGCTGATCAACGCCAGTCCGCCAAACAACTACGGCTTCGCGCTGTTTGAGTTCAGCCGCGTCAGCCAGGTGGAGGCTGCGCTGGCGGGCGCGGGAATCGGCCTTGGCGACAGGGGCGCGAGCCCCGGCGCCTTCTACAGCCTCGCCCAGCCGCCCGTGAGGCCGCCAATCCAGATCGCCTCGAACAAGCCGCGCTAAGACGCTCCAAGGCACATGTCGGCGCTCGGCCCGGCGCCCCGGCCATCCGGCACCGTCACGCTCCTGTTCACCGATCAGGTGCGCTCGACGGAGATGCTCTTGCGGCTTGGCGATGAGCAGGCCGAGCGCCTCCGGCGGGAGCACTTCAAGCTGCTGCGCGAGGTCGCGCGGGCCCACCGCGGGGCCGAGGTCAAGAACCTCGGCGATGGCCTGATGGTCGCGTTCGCCAGCGCGGTTGACGGGGTCGCGTGCGCGATCGCGATCCAGCAGGCCGTGCACCGCGGCCCGGAGGCTGGCATGCTGAAGGTCCGAGTCGGCCTCAACGTCGGGGAGCCGCTGATCGACGAGGACGACTACTTCGGAGCGGCGGTTGTCCTAGCCAAGCGGCTGTGCGATGCGGCCGAGGCGGGGCAGATCCTGTCGGCAGACGTGGTGCGCGTGCTCGTCGAGACCAGGGGCGGCTTTCAGTTCACAGCGCTCAAACCCCTCACGCTGAAGGGGATCGCCGACCCGGTCGCCACCTGGGAAGTCGGGTGGAGGCCGGCGGCTCAGCAGCCGATCGCGCTCCCGCCGGCCCTCCTCGGCGTGGCGCGCGGCGCGTTTGTCGGCCGCGCCGATGCCCGCTCCGAGCTCGAGCGCGAGTGGCACGAGGTGCGTGGCGGGCGCCGTCGGATCGTGCTCGTGGCCGGCGAGCCGGGGATCGGGAAGACGCGTCTCGTCGCCGAGTTCTGCCGCGCGGCGCAGGCCGACGGGGCGGCCGTGTTGGCGGGTCGCTGCTACGAGGACAAGCTCGTGCCCTATGGGCCCTTCAGGGAGGCGCTGCGCTTCTACGTGGCCGCCTGCCCGCCGGTCGAGCTGACCGTTCAGCTTGATCCGCACCGGCGCGAGCTGTCGCCGATCCTGCCGGAGCTCTGCGACGACGCGGACGATGGGCTCCCCGTCGAGCGGGCCGAGCAGGAGCGAATCCGCCTTTTCGAGGCTGTCGCGGGGCTGCTTGTCGCGGCGTCAACCGCCAGGCCAACGATCCTGGTGCTCGACGACCTGCAGTGGGCCGACGACGCGAGCCTGCTGCTGGTGCGCCATATCGTCCGGGCGACCGAGGGCTTCCCGCTGATGCTGCTGGGGACGGTCAGAGGGACCGAGCTTGAACGCCACGGACATCTCCCGGCGGCGATCGCCGAGATGCGTCGGGCGCGAGCCGTAAAGGAGATCGAGATCGACGGGCTCGGCCAGCCGGACGTCGCGGCGCTGATCGCCCTCCTGTCCGGGAGCCAGCCATCGACGCGGTTCGCGCGGCACGTCGCCCACCACACCGCCGGAAACCCGCTCTTCATCGAGGAACTGCTCCGTCACATCGGCGGGTCGATAACCGCCGGTCCTGCAGAGCTCGAGATCCCACAAGGCGTCAAGGACCTGCTCCGCAGACGACTCGCGCGTTTGGAGCAAGGGTGCCGGCGGACCCTCGCGATCGCCGCGGTCGCGGGCCGCGACTTCGAGTTGGCCGTGCTCGAGCGTCTGCGAGAGGGATCCGCCGAGGAGGTCGTCGCGCAGCTGGATGCCGCCGTCGAGGCCCACGTATTGGCCGAGGAACCCAGCGCGATCGGCCGCTATCGCTTCGCCCATCCGCTGATCCGGGAGACGATCTACAACGACATCTCGATCAACCGCCGGGCGCTGATCCATCGGCGTCTCGCAGACACGCTCGAGTCGCTGTATCCCGACCGCCTCGCGGAGAATGCCGGCTCGCTCGCACACCACTACCGCGCTGCCGGGGTGCCGGAGAAGGCGTTCGACTACCACCTTCAGGCGGCCGATCGCTTCGAGCGGGAGGCGGCGTATGAAGCCGCATTCGAGCACCTGACGGGCGCGATCACGGCCGCGGAGCTGGTCGGTCGCCCGGCGCGATCAAGCGTGGAGATCGCTGACCTGCATCTCCGCCGCGCCTGGCTGGCCCGGTTCGTCGACGCGGATGAGCTGGCGGACCGCGATCTGGAGCTCGCTCTCCACGCCGCTCGCGCGCTCGGCAACCGGGCGCTCGAGATGCAGGTCCTCAACGCTCTCGGGCTGCGCTGGCACGTGCTCAACTCCCCGCGTGCGATTGCCTGCCACGAGCACGCGCTAGCGATCGCTGAGGAGCTGGGCGATGGCCCTGGTCAGGTCAGCGCGCTGCACCGGCTGTCGCTCGTCTGCGCCAACCAGCTCGACCTGGTGCGCGCGCGCGAGCTCGGCGAGCGCGCGCTCGAGCTCGCCCGTTCGGAAGGCGACGGCGACGCGCAGATGCGGGCAATGGACAGCCTCAAGTTCGTCGCGCTCGCGCTCGGCGACATCGAGTCGCTTGAGGAGCTGACCTCCAGGCTCGAGCTCATCCAAAGAACCGGCAGCCAGACATGGTTTCTCCAGTGGACGCTGCTTGAAGGATCGTTCGTCCAGCTCGCACGCGGCCGCTTCGCCGACGCGATCGCCAGGCTCGATGAAGCCGTGGACATCAGCACGCGAATCGGCGACCCATCCGCCGCCGGGCTGATGCTTCACGGCAGGTGCTGGGCTCGGCGCCTGCAGGGCGACTACGCGAGCGCGCTTGCCGACGGCCGAGCATGTCTGGCGGTGGCGGGGCACGGCGGCGGGATCTGGCACGGCTGGCTGTCCATGACCCTGGCGATGGTGCTTCGTGAGATCTCGGCAACGGAGAAGGCGCGCGAGATCCTTGAGGTGGGATTCGAAGCCGCCCAGCGCATCGACGCACGGCTGCAGATCCTGAGCTGCGCGGCGGACCTCGCCTACCTGCGCTGGCAGACGGGAGACGACGCTGGAGCGTTTGAGTTGCTGGCGCGGACCGAATCGCTGCTCGATGAGGTGAGAACTCCGCCGCGGATGGCCTACCTCTACACGATCTCGACCTACACCAGCGCGGCTCGCACGTACCTGGCCGCCGGGCGGGCCGATCGCGCCGAGGCGCTGATCGAGCGCTACCGTGGCGCCGCGGAGCGCTCGCGAATCGTCCCTGCGATGGCCGAGGGCCGGCTGCTGCTGGCACGCTGCGCGCGGGCACGCGGCTCGATCCGACACGCTCGAAGGCTGCTGCGGGAAGCCCTGGCCGAGGCCGGAACAGACGGGCTGCCCGCGCTTCGTCTGGAGATCCACACCGAGCTCGCCACGCTCGCCGGCGATGAGTCGATGTGCCACGCCATGAGGGCCCGAGAGTTGATCGACGGGATCGCCGCGTCGGTGCGCGGGGAGCCATTGGCCGAGCGGTTCTGTGCAACGGCGCTGGCGAAGCTGAAGGCCGCCGGGGTCTCTGCTGAGAGATAGGGATCCAGGCGCCCGCCGCAGCGGGCGTTGTATCCGATCGTGCCGCCAGGCGCGAGGAGGTCTGATGCGCTCGCTGTAGAAGTCGACTCGTCACCCGTCCGCGACGAACGCCGTGTTGGCCTGGACCGCGGTCGCTTCGCGGTGCGCACGGGGATCGATACGCAGCAACGTTCCAGCGGGCGCATCGGCCTCGACGCCGTGGATGCGCGGTCCAACGCCGCTTCACCGAACAGCTAGCTGATCACTCGCCAGCTTGCCGACAGGCGCAGGCGTAGGTGACGCCAGCTTCGATCAGCTGCTTCGGTCGCCGCCGCTCAACTCAATGCCGGCTGGGCAGACCGCGCCAAATCCTGGGTCAGCGAGACGGCCGCCGAGATCGTAGGACAGACGATATGCACTGTGATACGCTGCCGCCATGCGGAGCGTTCGACTTGACCCCGAGCTCGACGAACTCATACGCCGAGCTGCCGCGCAAGAAGGGGCGTCGGTGTCTGAGTTCATGCGGCGCGCAGCGGCCGACAGGGCGCGACGCACGCTCGGCGCGCGCGTGCAACTCGACGACGTGCTTGGCGCGGTGCGGACCCAGGGGGGAGTCGCGCGGCGGACCGGAGCCGCGTTCGGTGAGCTGCTGCAAGCGCGTCGTGAGCGGCAGCCGTGACGCTCACCGACGCCGGGGCGCTGATCGCCCTGATTGACGCAGGCGAGCCCGACCACGACCGCTGTCGTGAGACGCTGGAGAAGCTGGAGCTTCCACTGCTGACGACGTGGCCGGCGTTCACCGAAGCGATCTACCTGCTGGGCCAAGTCGCCGGCTGGCCAGGCCAACGCGCTCTGTGGGCGATGATCCGCCGCAGCGCGCTGATACTCGCTGACCTTGATCTCCAACTCGCGCTGCGCAGCGCCGAGCTGATGGACCGCTACCGCGATCACCCGATGGACCTCGCTGACGCCACGCTCGTGGCGCTCGCTGAGACCCGCGACCTGCGCACAATCTTCACTCTCGACGAGCACTTCCGTACCTACCGGTTGGCCAACCGGCGCTATCTGCACGTGGTACCGAGTTAGCAGGCCCAGCCCCCCGGCAAACGAACCCGGATTCCTGCTCGCCCAGGCATCCCGTCAACGTCCGCCCATTGGTCCCCCGCGCCGTACATGGCGCGGATCACGATTGGCGTGCCCGGGGGAAACGAGCGGCACGGTTCGAGGGGGGAAGCCCCGCGCCGAGACGACGATCGGGCTCCAATGAGCCACCGCCGAGGGCATTGACCGAAGGCGGCGAAGGCCCGCCTCGATGCGTCGCACGGCCCTCACAGGAGGATGGACGATGATCCCCCACGCCTCGAAGGCGACCAGCGCTCCGAGCAGGCACAAGACCCCGATTAGGAGCAGCGCGATGGCGTAAGGGTTCGTCCAGCTTGAGTCCTACGCGGTCGCCACCGGCACCTTCGCGGTCGCCGCCGGCGCGGCGGTGACGCAGCACAGGAAAAATGCCCCCAGCAGCGCCCCTCCTACGTCTCCTCGATGCGACCCCATCGACAGGGATGATCGCGCCGACCGCGGTCGATCGACGACACCATCCTGGTGCCGGCGGATTTGACGCCAGCCAGGGCGAGGAGCCCAGATGAGGGGCGGCCTACCGGCATACGAACCGTGGACAAGCGCTTCCACCATGCTTCCATCAGGCCTGGAAGGCAGGCCAGCGACCGAAGCCTTAGCCCGTAAAGCTCAAAACTCGCGCGCTTGCAGGGAGTTCGTAAAAGCGGCTGAAGGGACTCGAACCCTCGACCTTCTGCATGGCAAGCAGACGCTCTAGCCAACTGAGCTACAGCCGCGTGGCGCCTCAGTATAAGGCGCCACTCTGCGTTCGAGCTCGGCGGCGTCCGTATCGGCGAGGCGATCGCCGCTGGCCCGCGGGGGGCGGTCAGCGCCCGCGGGCTCAGTGGCCGCCGCGGCGCAGCGGCACCTCGGCCCAGACGAGCGCGGTGCGCTCGTCGACTCCCCACGCCATCGAGCGGCGTGCGACGATCCAAAGCCCCCAGCCCCCGGTGCCGCCGTCGACGCCCTCCAGGACCGCCGGCCACGCGGGGCTTCCCTCGTCCGACACCTCGACGCGCAGGCGATCGGCCAGCGCCAGCGCGCGCAGGGAGATCACCCCCCGGCCGTGGACGCGGGCGTTCTCGACAAGCTCGGCGACGATCAGCGCCGCGTCGGCCGTCGCCTCGGCGTCGATCACGGGTGCCAGCCGGCTGTGGACGTGGCGGCGGGCGAGCTCGGCGGCGTCGTGGATCCGGGGCAGGCGAACGTCGACCAGCGGCGGCCGTGGCGCCTCGTCCTCCCCGGAGCGCTCGAGCGCGCGCTCGACGCGCCGGATCGCGGCCGCGAGGGCCGCGATGGCGCGCTCGTGCGCGGCGAGCTCATCCCTGAGCAGGACGGCCTGGCGCCGGAGTCGTTCGGCAAGGCGCGGCGGCAGCTGCGGCCCCCGCCCGTCGCCCACGACGCGACGTTGCGCGGAGCGGGCGATGGCGGCCGCCTCGTGAACCGACTGCTCGACGCGCTCCAGCAGCGCCTCGTCTGACGGCAGCGCCCAGGGAGAGGCGTCATCGACGGCTCCGCAGTCGGGACAGGCCGAGTCCGCCTCGCGCTCCGCCCCGCACCGGGGACAGGTGAGCGTCATCGACTCGCGAGGGTAACGCGCCTGCTCCTACGATCAAGGAGATGAGTGACGGCAGCGTCGAACTGGGGGAGACGGCCGTCACGGCGAGCGGGGGGCACGCCGCCAGATCGGGCGGCGGGCGCCCTGCCTGCGCCGGCGGGGAGCGCGAGACCGGCCGGGGGCTAGCTGCCGAGGTCAGCGGGGGGCGCCGCGGAGGCGCGGCGGTTCGCCGCACCCCGCTCGCGCGCGCGCCGTCCCCGGCGCTCGTGCTGGCGGCGATCGCGTCGGTGCAGCTCGGCGGTGCGCTGTCGGTGCGGCTGTTTGGCTCGGTCGGGCCCGGCGGGACGGTGCTGCTGCGCCTGACGACCGCGAGCGTGGTGCTGCTGTGCGCCTCTCGGCCGAGGCTGCGGTCGCTGCGCGGACGGAGGCTCGGGCTGGCGGCGCTGTTCGGAGCGGTCCTGGCGGCGATGAACCTCTGCTTCTATGAATCGCTTGACCGGATCCCGCTCGGGATCACCGTGTCGCTTGAGTTCGTCGGCCCGCTCGCGGTGGCGGTCGGCGGATCGCGCAGGCGGCTGGATCTGCTGTGGGTGGCACTGGCCCTGGCCGGGATCGCGGCGCTCACCAGAGGCCAGGGGCATGTCGGTGCGACGGGGGTTGTGTTCGCGCTGGCTGCGGGGTCGCTGTGGGGCTGCTACATCCTGCTCAGCGCTCGCCTGGGACGGGCGTTTCAGACCGGCAGCGGCCTGGCGGTGGCGATGTGCGTCGGCGCGGCGCTGGTGGCGCCGGTGGGCATCGCCTCAGGCGGCGTTCGCCTGCTGGCGCCCCGGTCGCTGGCGCTCGGGGCGGCGGTCGGCGTTCTGTCCTCGGCGCTTCCCTACTCCTTTGAGCTCGAGGCGCTGCGGCGCATTCGCCCGTCGGTGTTCGGGGTGCTGATGAGCCTTGAGCCGGCTGTGGCCGCGCTCGCGGGGCTGGTCGTGCTCGGGCAGGGCCTGGGCGGCCGCGCGCTCGCGGGGATCGCCCTGGTGATCGCGGCGTCCGGCGGCGCCTCGCGCCGAGCTCACACCGCGCCAGCCGACGTGTAGCGCCGGCCGACGCGCAGCGACGGCCGGCGTCCCCGCGACCGCTGTCGCGACGCGACCGCCGTCGCCTGTCGGACACGTCGCGGCCTGGTCCGCCGCGCTGGACGTTTTGGAGCATGCTGTCCGAAGGCTTTTGTACGTTTGGAGATTAAGCTGCGCCCGATCGGCGCGGTACTCTGCCGCCGCCGACCCCCTGTGGTCAGCGCTCTAACGACTCGAGGAAGGACGTGATGGAAGCCACTTCGGTTGCCGCGCCCCCCGCAGCGGGCGCTGCCGCTGCGCGGCCGCAGCTCAAGCGCAACGCGGTCTCGTATTTGAGCAACATCGTGATCGGCGTGGCGTCGACCGCGCCGGCCTACAGCCTTGCCGCCACCGTCGGCTTCATCGTGCTGATCGGAGGCGTGACCACGCACGAGCCGGCGGTCGTGCTCGTGTCCTTCTTCCCGATGTGGTTCATCGCCGCCGCCTACAAGGGGATGAACGCCGCCGACCCGGACTGCGGCACCACCTTCTCGTGGGTCACGCGGGCGTTCGGGCCGGCGCTGGGCTGGGTGGTCGGCTGGACGGTCGTCTTCTCGGACATCGTCGTCAACGCCAACCAGGCGCAGATCGCCGGAAGCTACGGCTTCCAGCTGTTCAACCTCAACGCGGCCGCAAACAACACGCTGGACGTGACGATCCTAGGGGTCGTGTTCATCATCGTGCTGACCTGGATCTGCTGGAAGGGGATCGAGCTGTCGGCGCGCACCCAGCAGCTGCTGCTGGCGTTCGAGATGGGGATCCTGATCCTGTTCTCGGTCGTGGCGCTGGTCAAGGTGTACACCAGCTCGCCGGCGCACTCCGCCCACGTGCAGCTTGACTGGTTCAACCCCTTCTCGCTGAGCTTCGGCTCGCTGGTCGAGGGGATGCTGCTCGGCGTGTTCCTCTACTGGGGCTGGGACACGGGCGTGTCGGTCAACGAGGAGAGCAAGAACTCGTCCACCGGCCCGGGCCGTGCCGCGGTCGTCTCGACGTTCGTGCTGATCTTCATCTATTTGCTGGTCTCCACCGCGGCGCAGGCCTACGCCGGGACCAAGTACCTGGCCAACAACCCCAACGACATCTTCGCCGGGGGGCTGTCGCAGAGCGTGCTCGGCGGGCTGCACTTCCTGCTGATCATCGCGGTGCTCACGTCGGCCACCGCGGCCACCCAGACGACGATCCTGCCCGCGGCGCGCTCGGCGCTGTCGATGGCGCGCCGGGGCGCGTTCCCCGGGCGGCTGGCGAGCATCCACGAGCGCAACCTGATCCCCGGCCCGGCGACGATCTGGGCGGGCGTGCTGTCGGTCATCTGGTACGTGTTCATCGTCAACGTCTCGCAGAACGTGCTCGGCGACTGCGTCGCGGGCCTGGGCTTCTTGGTCTGCATCTACTACGGCGGCACCGGCTTTGCCTGCGCCTGGTTCTACCGCCGTGAGCTGACCAAGTCGCTGCGCAACCTCTGGACGCTCGGGATCATGCCGCTGCTGGGCGGACTGATCCTGATGGGCATCCTGGTGCGCGGCGCGATCTACTACGGCCACCGGGCAAACGACTACTCGCCCCCGTTCCTGAGCCTCGGCGTGCCCGACTGGATCGGGATCCTGGGCGTGCTCAGCGGCGTGGTGCTGATGCTCGTCCGCCGCGCGCAGCGCTCCCGGTATTTCCGGGAGCGCCCGCAGATCTGGGGCGACAAGATCGAGGTGGTCACCCCGGAGGCGGTCTACGGCGAGGGCGGCTGACGCCCTCGCCGCGGCGCCGGCGCCGCGCAGCAAGGCCTCGTGGAGCCATCGTTCTGGCTTGACGCGATCGGGCAGCGCCCGGCGCGCCCGGCGCTGAGCGCCGACCTGAGCGCCGACGTGTGCATCGTCGGCGGCGGATTCACCGGCCTTTGGACGGCCTATGAGCTGCGCCGGGCCGATCCCAACCTGGAAGTCGTCGTGCTCGAGGCTCGCCGCGTCGGCTTCGGCGCCTCGGGCCGCAACGGCGGCTGGGTGCTTGGCAGGGTGTCGGGCTCGGTGCGGGCCTGGGAGCGGCGCGCGCCCGGCGGCGCGCGCCGGATGGCGGCGGCGATCCAGGCCACGGTCGGCGAGATCGGCGCCGTGGTGGCGCGCGAGCAGATCGATTGCGACTGGCATCACGGCGGCACGCTGACCGTCGCGCAGTCGCCCGTCCAGCTCGAGCGCCTTCACGCGCTGGCCGCCGCGCAGCGCCGCGCCCTGGGCGACGACCTGGCCGACAGGGTCCTGGACGCCGGCGAGCTGGCAGCGCGGGTGCGCGTGGAGGGGTGCCTCGGCGGCCTGTACAACCCCCACTGCGCGCGCGTGCAGCCCGCCCGGCTGGTGGAGGGGCTGGCGGCCGCCGCCGAGCGCGCCGGCGCCCGGATATTCGAGTCCACGCGCGTGCGGACCATCGAGCCGCATCTGGCACGCGTGACGGGCGGATCGGTGTCCGCCCGTCACGTGCTCGTCGCGACCGAGGGGTACACGGCGGACCTCCCCGGGGCCCACCGGCGCCTGGTGCCGATCAACAGCTCGATGATCGTCACCGAGCCCCTCGACGACCGAGCCTGGGAGCGGATCGGCTGGACGGGCTGCGAGACGCTGCTCGACGGCTGCCACCTTTACACCTACTCGCAGCGCACAGCGGACGGGCGCATCGCGATCGGTGGCCGCGGCGTCCCCTACCGCTTCGGCTCGCGAACCGACCGCGAGGGCCCCGTTCCGGAGCGCACCGTCTCCCAGCTGCGCCGGCGGCTGGCCTCGCTGTTTCCCGCGCTTGAGTCCGCTGGGGTGCAGCGAGCCTGGCACGGGGTGCTCGGCGTCTCCCGCGACTGGTGCCCCGCGGTGGTGCACGACCCCGGCACCGGCCTGGGCTGGGCTGGGGGCTACGCCGGGGAGGGCGTGGCCGCCTCCAACCTGGCCGCGCGCACCCTGCGCGATCTGGTGCTCGGCCGCGACAGCGAGCTCTGTCGGCTGCCGTGGGTCGGCCGCCCGGCGCGAGCGTGGGAGCCTGAGCCGCTGCGCTTCCTCGGCGCCAGGGGGATATACGGCCTCTACGGCCTGGCGGACCGGCGTGAGCGCCAGACCGGACGTGCATCCGCGCTGGCCAAGCTCGCAGACCGCGTCTCCGGCCGCTGAGGGCCACCGGCGTCTGGTCGGCGCCCGGTCGCGGTGGGCCGCCCGGTCGGCCCGCGGCGAGCGGCTGGCGCTCCCGCGGCGAGCGGCTGGCGCTCCCGCGGCGAGCGGCCGGCGCTTCCGGGAGGCTAGGCTCGGCTACCGGTGCTCTCAAGCTATCGCAGCGTTCTCTCGGCTCCCGGCTGCGCGCGAATGTTCGCGACCGCCCTGCTCGCGCGGCTCCCGCAGGGCATGGCGTCGCTTGCGATCCTGCTGATGGTGCGCGAGCGGACCGGCTCCTATGCCGCGGCCGGGGTGGCCGTGGGCGCCAACGCGTTCGCCAGCGCGGCGGCGGCGCCGCTGCTGGGCCGGCTGGTGGACTCGTTCGGTCGCCGCGCGGTGCTGCTGCCGTCGGCCTGCCTGCAGGCGCTCGCGCTCGGCGGGCTGGTGGTGGCGGCCGACGTGCGCGCCCCCGCCGTGGTCCTGGTATGCCTGTCCGCCGCCGGCGGCGCGCTGATGCCGCCCGTGGCGCCCACGGTGCGCGCGCTGCTGCGCGAGGCGCTGCCGGACCCTTCGGTGCGCGAGGCGGCCTACTCGCTGGACTCCGTCGTGCAGGAGGTGATCTGGACCTCCGGGCCGCTGGTGGTCGCCCTGGTGATCACGCTCGGATCCGCGGCGGCCGCTGTGCTGGTGTGCGCGGCCGTCTGGCTCGGGGGCACGGCCCTGTTCGTGGCCTCTCCGCTGGTGGCCAGCTCCCCCAGGCGCCCGCCGGGGAGCCGGCGCGCACGCGCGCTGGCGATCCCGCAGCTGCGCGCTCTGCTGGGACCGATCGCGCTGACCGGCGTGGGCCTTGGCGCGATCGAGGTGGGGCTGCCGTCGCTGGCGCTTCACGCCGGCTCGCGCGCGGCAGCCGGCCTGCTGCTCGCGCTGTGGAGCGTCGGTTCGATGACGGGCGGGCTCTGGTACGGGTCGCGTGCGTGGCGCGCGCCGCTGGTGCGCCGCTACCGCGGCCTGCTGCTTGCGGCGGTGGTGCTCACCGCGCCGCTGATCGCCGCGCGCACGATCCCAGAGGGGGTCGCGTGCAGCCTGCTTGCCGGCCTCACCTGCGCGCCCGTCTTCGCCTGCCAGTACTCGCTCATCGGCCGCGCGGTGACCCCGGGCGTGGAGACCGAGGCGTTCACCTGGGTGGCCGCGGCGCTGATCTCCGGGTTGGCGGCGGGCACGGCGCTCGGAGGCGCCGTGATCGGTGCGCTGGGCGAGAGCGCGCCGTTCGTCCTCTCCTGCCTGGCGACCTCGGCTGCGGCGCTCGCCGCTGTGCGGATGGCAGCGCCCGCGGCGCAGCGGACAGCCGTCTGAGCTGCCGGCAGCCCCGCTCGATGGCCGCCGGGTGAGCGGCCGAGTTTGACGAGCGTGACCTGCATCTGATATATCAGTGCGCCGATGAGCGACAACGAACCTCACAGCGGCCGCCGGCTCCCCGCGCGCCAGCGGATCGTGATCATCGGCGCGGGGATCGTCGGAAACTCGGTCGCCTATCACCTCAGCCGCCTGGGGGAGACCGACATCACGCTGCTCGACAAGGGTCCGCTGCCCAACCCGGGCGGCTCGACCGGCCATGCGTCGAACTTCATCTTCCCGGTGGACCACTCCAAGGAGATGACCGCGCTGACGCTCGAGAGCATGCGCCAGTATCGGGAGCTCGACGTCTACCTGGAGTGCGGCGGGATCGAGGTGGCTCGCACTGAGGCCCGCATGCAGGAGCTCGACCGGCGGATGGTCTCCGCGAGAACCTGGGGGATCGAGCCCGCCAGCCTGCTGACGCCCGCCGAGATCAAGGGCCTTGTGCCGTTCATCAACGAGGAGATCCTGCTGGGGGGCTTCTACACGCCCGGCGCGGGCGTGGTCGACTCGCTGCGCGCCGCCACGATCATGCGCGAGCGCGCGATCGAGGCGGGGCTGACCGTCGCCGCCAACACGGAGGTGGTCGGCCTGGACGTCGAGCACGGCAGGGTCGTGCGCGTGCGCACAGACCGGGGCGACATCGAGGCCGAGCGCGTCGTGATCGCATGCGGCTGCTGGAGCCCCCGGATCGCGCGGATGGCCGGCGCGCGCATCCCGCTCAGCCCGGCCGTGCACCAGATGATCGACATCGGGCCGGTCAAGCGCTTCGAGAACGCCAGGACGCTGGTGGATTACCCGATCGTGCGCGACATGGACACCAACATGTACGAGCGCCAGGACGGCGGCGGGCTTGAGATCGGCTCCTACGCCCACCGTCCGATCATGATCGACGCCGACGAGATCCCCTCGATCGAGGAGTCCGCGCTCAGCCCCACCGAGCTGCCGTTCACCCAGCAGGACTTCGAGCGCCAGATGGAGCACGCGCTTGAGCTGATGCCCGAGATCGTCGGCGACGAGTCGGTCGGCGTGCGCTACGCGATCAACGGGCTGCTCTCGGTCACCTTCGACGGGCTGCCGCTGCTGGGCGAGACGCCGGAGGTGCGCGGCCTGTGGTCCGCGGCCGCGATCTGGATCAAGGAGGGGCCCGGGGCCGGCAAGACGGTCGCCGAGCTGATGGTCCACGGCGAGTCGGAGATCGACGTCTACGAGTCCAACATCGCCCGCGCCTACCCGCACCAGAAGACGCGCGCGCACATCCGCGCGCGCGTCGCCGAGGGCTTCAACAAGATGTACGGGATCGTGCACCCGGCCGAGCAGTGGGAGTCCGACCGGGGCGTGAAGCTCCCCCCCTACTACGAGCGCGAGCGGGCGCTGGGGGCGGTGTTCTTCGAGGCGGCCGGCTGGGAGCGCCCGCAGTGGTATGAGTCAAACGCGCCGCTGCTTGAGCACTACGGCGACCGGATCGCCAGGCGCGAGGCCGAGTGGGAGTCGCGCTGGTGGTCTCCGATCATCAACGCCGAGCACCTGGCGATGCGCGACCGCGCCGGCTACACGGACCTGACGGCGTTCGCGATCTTCGACGTGGTCGGCCCGGGAGCGCTCGACGCCGTGCAGCGCGTGGCGATGCGTCAGATGGACGTGCCCGTGGGACGGGTCGTCTACACGCCGGTGCTGACCCCGTCGGGCGGCTTCAAGGCCGACCTCACGATCATGCGCATCGCAGAGGACGTCTTCCGGGTCGTGACCGGCGGCGCATGGGGGATGTCGGACCTGAAGTGGTTCTCCGACCACCTGCCCTCCGACGGCTCGGCGCAGATCCACGACCAGACCAACGCGTGGACGACGCTCGGTCTCTGGGGCCCGCGCGCGCGCGACATCCTGCAGAGCGTGACCTCCGACGACGTCTCCCACGAGGGCTTCCCGTTCGCTCGCTTCAAGGAGATCGAGGTGGGCCCGCTGTCGGTGATCGCCAGCCGCATCTCCTACGTCGGCGACCTGGGCTGGGAGCTGTATGTGCCGATCGAGCAGGGCGCGAAGCTGTGGGACATCATCGCCGAGGCCGGCGAGCCGCACGGCGCGGTCCCGATCGGGGCCGGCGTGTACGGCACGACCGGGCGCCTGGAGAAGTGCTACCGCGCCTACGGCGCAGAGCTTGAGGGCGACTACAACGTGGTCGAGGCCGGCATGGCCTGGGGCCCGGTCAAGGAGCAGGACTTCATCGGCAAGGAGGCGCATCTGCGCCACCGCGCCGAGCCGCAGGCGGCGACGATGTGCACGCTGACGGTCGACGACCACACCTCGCGCTCGGGCGTGCGGCGCTACATGCTCGGCCGCGAGCCGCTCCTCACACCCGATGGCGAGCCGATCGTCGACGCTCGCGGCCGGCGCTCATACGTGACGAGCGCGGGCGCGGGCCCGTCGCTGTCAAAGCACATCCTGATGTGCTACCTGCCGCCCGAGCACGCGCAGGTGGGCGCCTCTCTGCGGGTGCAGTACATGGGGGAGCTGTATCCGGTGACCGTCCAGCGCACCGACGCGACGCCCCTGTTTGACCCTGACAACGCCCGGATCAGGTGCTAGGGCAACGGCTGGATCAGCTGCCGATCGGCGGCCCGGGACACGGGGTGAGCGTCCGATGAGGCCGGTGGCGAGGACCCGATGAACATACTCGTCTGCGTCAAGCGCGTGCCGCTCACCGGCGGGCGGATCGTGCTCACCGAGGATCAGCGCGCGATCCAGACGCGCCACCTCGGCTTCACCGTCTCGCCTCACGAGGAGTGCGCGGTTGAGGAGGCGATCCGCCTGGTCGAGACCCACGGAGGCTCCTCGACGGTGCTGACGCTCGGGCCCGCCGAGGCCGAGGAGCAGCTGCGCGACATGATGGCGATCGGGGCCGACCGGGCGATCCACCTGACGACCGACGGTCTGGAGTGGGACCCGCAGGCCACGGCGGCCGCGATCGTCGACGCGGTGCGCGCGGCCGGCGAGGCGTTCGACCTGCTGCTGTTCGGCAACGAGTCCGCCGACGCCGGCAACTATCAGGTCGCGATCCGGGTCGCGCATGCGCTCGGCCTGCCGTGCGTAACCGGCGTCAAGGCGCTGGCGATCGACGGCGGCAGGCTGCGTGCCGAGCAGGAGGTGGCCGGCGGGCGCGACGTCTACGAGCTGGGGCTGCCCGCGGTGGTGACCGTCAAGGAGGGCATCAACCTCCCGCGCTACCCGTCCGTGCCCGGCCGCATGCGCGCCAAGCGAAAGCCGCTTGAAGCCTCGGCTCCGCAGCGCCCGCCCGCGCGGCTTGAGATGCAGCGCCTGATCGTGCCCGAGGGCCCGAGCAAGCAGGCCGAGATCCTCGGCCACGGCCCGGAGGCGGCGCCACGCGTGGTCGAGATCCTGCAGGAGATAGGAGTGCTGTGAACATCGTCTGGGTCGACAGCGCCGAGGACGAGCTCTCCCAGCAGGCGGTCGCGTTCGCCCGTGCGCTGGGCGGGGAGGTCATGCCGGTGAGCTTTGCGGCCGAGGAGGCCTACGCGCCCGCGGCGTGGGCGCAGACGCTCGTGGAGCTTGTCGCAGCGCGCGGCGCAAGCGCCGTGCTCGCCCCCGGCAGCGACCGCGGCAACGAGCTGCTCGCCCACGTCGGCGCAAAGCTTGACCAGCCGATGGCCGCCAACTGCACGAGGCTCGAGCCGGGAAGCCCCGCCCGGGTGCTGCGCGTGCGCTGGGGCGGCTCGCTGCTTGAGGAGGCGACCATTGACGGCAGCCCGGTGCTGGCGACGGTCGCGCCGCATGCCGTTGCCGCCGAGCCGTTCTCAGAGCCGGAGATCCTGTCCGTGGCGGCCTCGGCCTCGGACCTGGACCGCGCCGTGCGCGTGTCGGAGCGCGTCCAGGCAGCCGGCGCCGGCGTGTCGCTCGCCGACGCCGACGTGGTCGTCTCCGGAGGGCGCGGGGTCGGGTCGGCCGAGGGGTTTGCGGTGATCGAGGAGCTCGCGGAGCTGCTCGGGGGCGCCGTGGGCTGCAGCCGGGCCGTCACCAGCGCCGGCTGGCGGCCGCACTCCGACCAGGTGGGGCAGACCGGCACCAAGATCTCGCCGGAGATCTACATCGCCTGCGGGATCAGCGGCGCGACCCAGCACATGGCCGGATGCAAGGGCGCCAAGCGGATCCTCGCGATCAACCCGGACGCCGAGGCGTCGATCCTCGCCTCGGCCGACTACGCGGTGATCGGGGACCTGCACGAGATCGTGCCGGCGATCAGCGCGCAGATCAGGAAGGTGAGGGGAGCATCGGCACCCTGATCGCCGCCCTGGTGCTGGCGGCGTGCCTGGCGGCGAGCGTCACCGCCTTCGCCCTGCGCGTCCGCTTCTTGGTCGCGCTGCTGCGTGCCGGCGCGCCGGTGGCCCGCGCGGGCGACACCGCGCTGCGGGCGCGCAACGAGGGCACGATCGTGCTCGGCCAGCGCAAGCTGCTGCAGCGGATCGGCCCCGGGCTGATCCACGCGTTCATCTTCTGGGGGTTCCTGGTGCTCGCGCCGACGATCCTGATCGCGATGATCGGGGCGGTCGACCGGCGCGACACGCTCCCCTGGCTGGGCGACCAGGGCTGGTATGCGCTCGCCGTCGACATCTTCGCGGTGCTCGTGCTGGTGGGCGTCGCGTGCGCGTTCTGGATCCGCAAGGTCCAGCGGCCCGAGCGCTTCCGCGGAAGCCACCTGGGGGAGGCGGACCTGATCCTGGCTCTGATCGCCGTGATCGCGGCCACGCTCCTGCTTTGGCACGCAACCCGCGACGCGCTGCACCTCAACGAGTACCGTGCGGCCTGGGAGCCCGTGTCGGACGCGCTGTCGGGCCTGTTCTCCCGCGGCGGCGCGACCCGCGTGCTGGAGCGGGCGTTCGTGTGGGCGCACGTGGTCACGATCCTCGGCTTTTTGGCGTATCTGCCGCGCTCAAAGCATCTGCACATCGTCTCGGCGGCGGTGAACGTCTGGTACGGGCGCACGCGCCACCGCGGCCGCCTCGAGCCGCTGCGCTTCGACGACCCGTCGGTGCCCGAGGAGCAGATCCGCTTTGGCGCCGGGACCTCGGCCGAGCTGACCTGGAAGGAGATGCTCGACACCTTCACGTGCACCGAGTGCGGCCGCTGCCAGGACGCATGCCCGGCCTATGCGACCGGCAAGGTGCTCTCGCCCAAGCTCGTGATCATGGGCCTGCGCGACCGCCTGCTGGCCGACGGGCCGGCGATCGTCGCCGCGCGATCCGATCGCGCCGGCGGCGGCGAAGGCGCGCCCGAGCTTGAGCCGCTGGTCCCCGGAGCGGTCCCGGAGGAGTCGGTGTGGGACTGCGTCACCTGCGGCGCCTGCGTGCAGGCCTGCCCGGTCTCGATCGAGCACGTCGACCACATCGTCGACCTGCGCCGGCATCTGGTCATGGTGCAGTCGAGCTTCCCCCCGGAGGCCGAGCCCATGCTGAGGGACATCGAGCGCGCGTCCAACCCGTGGGGCAAGGCGCAGTCCGAGCGCGCCGACTGGGCGGCTGATCTGGGCGTGCGGGTGCTGGAGGCGGGCGACGAGCCGCCCGAGTACCTCTACTGGGTCGGCTGCGCCGCCTCGTTTGACGAGCGCGCGCGGGCGGCCGCGCGCGCGACCGCGATGCTCCTGGCCCGCGCCGGGGTGGACTTCGCGATCCTCGGGCCGCGCGAGGCGTGCACCGGCGACCCGGCGCGGCGAATCGGCAACGAGTACGTCTTCCAGGCGCTGGCCGAGCAGAACGTGCAGACGCTCAACGAGGCGCGCGTGACCAAGATCATCGCGAGCTGCCCGCACTGCTTCAACACCCTGTCGAGCGAGTACCCGGACTTCGGCGGCCGCTACGAGGTCGTCCACCACTCGCAGCTGCTGGCGCGCCTGGTCGCCCAGGGCCGGCTCAAGCCTCGGCGCGCCTCGGACGCGCTGCGGATCACCTACCACGACTCGTGCTATCTGGCGCGCCACAACGACGTGCTGGAGGAGCCGCGCGAGCTGGTGGCCGCCGTCGGCGAGCCGGTCGAGATGGCACGCAGCCGCCGGCAGACGTTCTGCTGCGGCGCCGGCGGCGCGCACATGTGGATGGAGGAGCGCGGCAGCCAGATCAACGACAACCGGGTTGCCGAGGCGCTTGCGACCGGCGCGGACACGCTCGCGGTCGCTTGTCCGTTCTGCACGGTGATGCTCGACGACGGCGTGCAGGGTGCCGGTGGGCGGATGCGGGTGGCCGACGTCGCCACGCTGCTGGTCGAGGCCGGCGCCGCGGAGCCATAGGCGGGGCGGACAGGCAGGCCGCGGGCGCGGCCGGCGGGGTGGAGCGGGCGCCCGGACGCGGGCGCGGCCGGCGAGGTTGTTCGGCCGGCGCGGCGCCGCTCAGCTGCCGAGCAGCTCCTGCAGCTGGCGCTCGAGCTCGTCGGTGCCGACCAGCAGCGTCTCGAGCGGCAGCCCCAGGCGCTCGGCGGCGCGCTCGGCGCAGCGGCGGGTGGCGGGCGTGGGCCGCTGGGCGAGCCAGAGCACCCGGCGGTAGTGGCGGAAGTACACGTCGCGCAGCTCCGGCCAGCGGTCCAGGCCCAGCTCGCGCCAGACGGTGCGCTCGAACGTCCGCGCCAGAAAGTCCGTCAGCAGGTAGGTGCCGGGCTCCCGCTCGAGCGCGGCTCGGACCTCATCGCGCGCCAGCAGCTCATGGCAGCTGCCGGCTTTCAGGCGGGGAAGGTCGTCGAGCGCGCCGGCCGTGCCGCAGTCGCCGTAGGCGACGGCGGCCACCTCGCGCCCGGCGCGGGCCGCGTCGACCGCTGCCCGGATGCGCTCCGGGCGGTTGTGCAGCAGCGCCGGCACCGGCACCACCTCGACCTCCCACCCGCGGCGCCGGGCGATCCGCTGCACGTCGAGCGCGAGCGCGCCGCAGGCGACGATCGCGCGCCTCACCCCGGGAACGAGAGCTGATCGATGAACAGGTCGTTGAAGTCCTCGCGCCCGGACAGCTCGACGTACTGGACCTCGCGCAGGATCGACTCGGCCTCGGCCCGCTCGCGCAGCGAAAGCGCGGCGATCTTGGCGCCCTCGCCGGCGACGTTGCCGGCCGACACGATCCGCGGCAGCGCGAGCTTTGGCACCAGTCCGATGCGCACCGCGCTCAGCGGGGTCAGATAGGCGCCGAAGCTGCCGGCCAGCAGCACCTGCGAGATCTCGGAGGGGTCGACCCCCAGCTCCCGGGCGAGGATCTGCCAGCCGGTGGCGATCGACGCCTTGGCGAACTGCAGCTCGCGCACGTCCCGCTGGGAGAGGTAAACCGAGGCGGCAGGGTCCTCGCCCCGCCAGTGCAGCACGAACACCCGCTCCGCGCCGATCTTCGTGAGGCGCCCGGCGAGCGCCGGCCCGAACCGCTCAGCCGCCTCCTCGTCTGAGATGAAGCGGCCCGAGTGGTCAAGCATCCCGCAGTGCACCAGCTCGGCGACCGCGTCGACCAGGCCCGAGCCGCACATCCCCAGCGGCTCGGCGTCGCCGATCACCTCAAGCCGCAGGTCGCCGTCGACGATCCGCACACCCTCGATCGCTCCCTCCGCGGCGCGCATCCCGCAGCGGATCTGGGCGGCCTCAAACGCCGGCCCGGCCGGTGCGGCGCAGGCGACCACCCTGTCGACCGAGCCGAGCGCGATCTCGGAGTTGGTGCCGACGTCGATGAACAGGCGCAGCCGCCGGTCGCGGGTCAGCCCGGTCGCGAGCATGCCGGCGACGATGTCGCCGCCCACGTAGGCGCCAAGCGACGGGAACACGAACGCGCTCGCCCGCGGGTGGACTCGGACGCCGAAGTCGGTGGCCCGGGCCGGCGGGAGCTGGTGCGCGGCGACCACGAACGGCGCCATCGACAGCGGCTCGGGGTCGATCCCGAGCGCGAGCTGGATCATCGTCACGTTGCCGCACACGGTGATCTCGTACACCTCCTGCGCGTCGACCTCCGCCTCGGCGCAGACCTCGGCGGTCAGCTGCGCCATCGTCTCGTGCGCCCGTTGGCGCAGCGTCGCAAGGGCCGTGTCATCCATCATCGTGGCCGAGATCCGCGTGATCACGTCGGCGCCGAACGGCTGCTGGAGGTTGAGCATCGAGCGGACCGCCAGTGGCTGCCCGCTGTCTAGGTCCAGCAGCGTCGCCACGACCGTCGTGGTGCCCAGATCGAAGGCGATCGCAAACCGGCGCGCGGTCGTGTCGCCCGGCTCGACGGCGATCAGCTCCCGGTCGCAGACGACCGCGGTCACGTCGTAGCCCGAGGCGCGCAGCACGCCGCCCAGCTCGCGCAGGAGCTCAAGTGAGGCATGGGGCTCGAGGTCCTCGAGCGCGTCCAGCACGCGGTCCAGGTCGGGCCGCTGGTCAGACAGCGTCGGCTCGTCGAGCACCAGGTGGCGCTTGACCACCGCCGGGCGCAGGATCACGTGGCGTCCCACGCCCGCCAGCGCCGCCTTGGGCCTGGTCTGAAGCGGCGGCACCTCGATCACCAGGTCCGAGCGGGCCGGCGCGCGGCAGGCGAGCCGCCAGCCCGCCCGCAGCTCCTCGGCTGTGAACGCGCGCGGGTCGACCGTGGAGACGGGCAGCTCGCCGGAGAGCACGCGCACGCGGCACTTCTTGCAGGTCCCGTAGCCGCCGCAGGTCGAGTCGATCGCGATCCCGTTCCAGCTGGCCGCGTCGAACACCGGCGTGCCGCTCGGCACCCTGACCTCCGCGCCGTCGGGGAGGAAGCGCAGGCGCACCCGCTCGGCCCCGTCGTCGGGGGCGGCGAGCTCCTCGCGCTCGAGCGCGCGCCGGCGCGGCAGCGCGGCGCTCACGACCCGCCTCCCGGCCGGGGCACCGACCCGCCTGCCGGCCGCGGGCTGCAGGGGGCCGACCCGCCTGCCGGCCGCCGGCCCTCGACGGACGATCCGCGTCCCGCCAGCGGGGCTTCGAGGACCGGCCGCCGGTCGTGATCGCGGCGCGCGGGCGCTTGTCGGCGGCCGGGCATGGTCACACCGAGGCGGCCGCCTCCTCGGCCTGCCGGGCCCGGTGCGCGGCGATCCAGCTGGCGCCCCACGGGTCGTGGCCGAGCAGCAGGTCCGACGCCCTGACCGCCTCGACGCACACCGGCGCCGTCGACATGATCGCGCTGGTCAGGCCCGCGGCCATCGCCATCGGCAGAAAGGCGGCGTTGAGCACGTGCCGCTGCGGGAGCCCGAAGGACACGTTGGAGGCGCCCAGGCACATGTTCACGCCCAGCTCCGAGCGGATCAGGCGGATCGTCTCAAGCGTCACCGTCACCGCCTCGGTGTCGGCGCCCACGGTCATCGCCAGCGGGTCGATGATCACGTCCTCGGTTGCGATCCCGTGGTCGTTGGCGGCCTCGATGATCTTGCGCGCGCACTCAAGGCGCTTGGCCGGCGTCTCCGGGATCCCGGTCTCGTCGTTGGCCAGGCCGATCACCGCCGCGCCGTGGTGGGCCACCAGCGGCAGAACCTGGCTGAGCCGGTCGTCCTCGGCGGTCACCGAGTTGACCAGGGCGCGCCCCTCGTAGACCGACAGGCCGGCCTCCAGCGCCTCCACGACCGACGAGTCGATGCAGATCGGCAGGTCGACGGCCTCCTGCACGGTGCGCAGCATCGCCTTGAGCAGCTCCGGCTCGTCCACCAGCGGGATGCCGGCGTTGACGTCGAGCATGTCCGCGCCGGCCTTGGCCTGAGCCAGCGCATCGGCGGTCACCGTCGACAGGTCGCCCGAGCGCAGCTGCTCGGCGAACTGCTTGCGGCCGGTGGGGTTGATCCGCTCGCCGATGATGCAGAACGGCCTGTCCGAGCCGATCGTGACGCTCGCGTTGCGCGACCTGAGAACTGTGTCCATTGATTCCTCTCGTGTGCTTTTTTCGTCGTGGCTTCGCCGGTGGCGGGATTTCGCAAGGCGCCCGGGAACGGCGGTGGGCGCCGCTTTGGCCCGGGGCCAGCCGTCAGGCGGGCACCCTGGCGCGCTTGAGCTCCAGCAGCTCCTTGGCCTTCTTGACCGCCGAGGAGGCGTCCGGCGAGTAGCCATCGGCGCCGACCGCGTCGGCGTACTCCTGGGTGACGGGCGCGCCGCCGACCATGACGATCACGTCGTCGCGGATGCCGGCCTTCTCGAGCGCATTGATGTTGGCCTTGAACATCGGCATCGTCGTGGTCAGGAAGGCCGAGAAGCCGACGATGTCCGGGTTGTGCTCGTGGATCTGCTCCACGAACCGCTCGGGCGGCACGTTGACGCCGAGGTCGATGACGTGGAAGCCGGCGCCCTCGAGCATGATGTTGCAGAGGTTCTTGCCGATGTCGTGCACGTCGCCCTTGACGGTCCCCATCAGGAAGGTGCCGACCTGGGCGGTCCCGGTCTCGGCGAGCAGGGGGCGCAGGATGTCCAGCGCGCCCTGCATCGCGCGCGCGGCGATCAGCATCTCCGGCACGAAGTAGTCGCCGCGCTCGAACCGCGCGCCCACCTCCTCCAGGGAGGGGATCAGCGCGTCGTAGAGCATCCGCTCGGGCTCGAGCCCATCCTCGAGGCCGGAGCGGACGCCGTCGGCGACCGCCGGGGCGTTGCCCACGAGCGTCTCGTCGTACAGGAGCTTGAGGATCTCCTCATGGGTCATGCGGCGTTCTCTCCTTGCTGGGGGTCGCGCAGGCGGTCGCTGAGCGCCTGCGCCTCGTCGATGAGGACCGGTCGCAGCTCGGCGATCCGGGCCGGGGTCATGCGGACCGTCGGGCCGGTGATCGACAGGGCGGCGATCACCGCGCCACCGGCTCCGCGCACCGGTGCCGCGATCGCCGCCAGGCCGAGCTCCAGCTCGTCCACGGCCTCCGCGAAGCCCTCGCGGCGGACCCGCTCGAGCTCGGCGATCAGCCGCTCGGCTTGGGTGATCGTGTGCGGGGTCAGCGCCGCGAGCGGCGGTCTGGGGAGCGCGGCGCGCCCGAAGGCCAGAAACACCTTGCCGTTGGCCGAGCAGTGGTAGTCGACCGAGCGCCCGAGCCACTGGCCGGCGCCAAGGAAGTGGCGGCCGTCCACCTGCGCGACGTGCTCGACCCCCTCGAGCCCCGGGACGCCGAGGTTGATCGTCTCGCCACTGGCCGCGCCCAGCGCGTCCAGCGTCGGCCGGGCCAGCTCCACGAGGCTGCGCTCGAGCATGCTGCGCTCGGCGACGCGGAGGATCGCGGGGCCGGGGCGCAGGCGCCCGCGCCGCCCGTCCTGCTGGACCAGTCCGCGTCGCTCGAGCGCCGACACCAGGCGCGAGGCCGTCGACTTGGGGATGCCGCTCGCCGAGGCGAGCTCCGCGAGCGCCACCGGGCGATCGGACTCCAGCACGCGCACGAGCAGCTCCGCGCCTCGGTCGACCGCGGTCGCATCGCGTCCGGTCTCTTGAAACTGCAGTTCCACGAGCAGTTATATTAGACGCGCACGCCGCCCAGTCAAGGAGGAGCCGCAAAGCCATGTTCGTCAACTCGATGCCCCGCTACGAGATCCTCAGCGAGGAGGCGATGGAGACGCTGGACCGTGGTTGGCGACGGATCGTGTCCGAGCTGGGGATCGAGTTCCTCCTGCCCGAGGCGGTCGAGCTGCTGCGGGGCGCCGGCCAGGTCGTGGAGGACTCAAACCGGGTGCGCTTTGACCCGGAGTGGATCCTCGAGCAGGTCGCCAAGGCGCCCCGGGAGTTCGAGCTGCAGGCGCGCAACCCCGCCAACACCGCTCACATCGGAGGCGACCACATGGTCTTCGCCCCCGTCTACGGCTGTCCGTTCATCCGCGAGGGCGACGTGCGCCGGGACGCGAAGATGGCCGACTTCGAGAACCTCGTGCGCCTGGCCCAGCACTTCCCCGAGCTCGACTCCCCGGGCGGGACGATCTGCGAGCCGGAGGACCGCCCGCTTGACTCCCGCCACCTGGACATGGTCTACGCGCTGCAGACGCTGTCGGACAAGCCGTACATGGGCTCGGTAACCAGCGGGCCCAACGCGGCGGACACGATCGCGATGGGCGAGATCCTGTTCGGCGGCCGCGAGGCGATCGAGCGCGCCCCGGTCTCGATCTCCCTGATCAACGTCAACTCGCCGCTTCGCTACGACGACCGGATGCTGTCGGCGATGTTCGAGTACGTGAGGGCCAACCAGGCGGTCGTGATCACGCCGTTTCTGCTGATGGGCGCGATGTCGCCGGTCTCGCTGCCGGCGACGCTCGTGCAGCAGATGGCCGAGGCCCTGGCCGGGATCGCGCTCGCGCAGCTGATCCGCCCCGGCGCCCCGGTCGTGTTCGGCTCGTTTCTGTCAAACACCGACATGCAGTCGGGCTCGCCCTCGTTCGGCACCCCCGAGTCGGCGATCGGCGTGCTGTGCACGGGCCAGATCGCACGCCGTTTCGGGCTGCCATGGCGAGGCGGGGGCGCGCTCAACGCCTCCCAGACGGTCGACGCCCAGGCCGCCTACGAGTCGCTGATGACGTTCTTGCCGACGTTTCTGGCGGGCGCGAACTTCGTGATGCACTCCGCGGGCTGGCTTGAGGGGGGGCTCGTGTCCTGCTATGAGAAGTTCATCGTCGACATCGAGCTTCTGCGCGAGCTGCGCCACGCGTTCGTGCCGCTTGAGATCGACGAGGCCTCGCTGGCCTTCGACGCGCATGTGGAGGTCGGCGCCGGCGGGCACTTCCTCGGTGCCGCGCACACGCTCGAGCGCTTCCGCGAGTGCTTCTACCGCCCGCTCCTCTCCTCCACCGAGAACTTCGACCGCTGGCAGCGAAACGGAGGGCGAGACGCCACCGCGCGCGCGGCCGAGCTGTGGCGCAAGGCGCTGGAGGAGTACCAAAAGCCGCCGATCGACGAGGCGGTCGACGAGGCGCTGCGCGAGTACGTCGTGCGCCGCCGGGCCGAGCTGGGCGACTGACCGCGGCTCAGGGGTCCAGCCGGCGGACCTCGTAGCCGGCGGCCTGAAGCGCCGCGACGATCCTCTCGCCGTGCTCGCGCCCGCGCGTCTCAAGCGCGATCTCGATCCCGGTCTCACGGACGTGCAGCTGCACCGCCTCGCGCACATGGTCGGCCTGCACGACGTTTCCGCCGGCGCGCGCGATCTGGGTCAGCAGCGCCGCCAGCCCGCCCGGCCGGTCCGAGATGCGCGTGAACAGGCGCAGGCGCCGGCCCATCAGCGTCTCGTGGCGGTGGGCCACGGCCGCCAGCAGACCCGGGTCGACGTTCCCGCCGGAGAGCACCACGACCGTCGAGCCGTGCGCGGCCGGCGCCACCCGTCCGGCCAAGAGCGCCGCCACGCCGGCCGCGCCACCGCCCTCCACGACCAGCTTCGAGCGCTCCAGAAGCCAAACCATCGCGTCGGCGATCTCCTCCTCGCTGACGACCACGATCTCGTCCACCAGGCGGCGCACGAGCGCCAGCGTGATCTCGCCCGGGCGCTTGATCGCGATCCCGTCGGCGATCGTGGGACGGGCCTGGAACGTGGCCGGCGCGCCCTCGCGCAGCGCCTGCGGGTAGGGCGCGCACGCATCGACCTGCACCCCGACCACGCGGGTGGCCGGCGAGGCCTGCTTGACGACGCCGGCCACGCCTGCGATCAGCCCGCCGCCGCCGACCGGGATCACCACCTGCGCGAGCTGCTCGACGTCCTCCAGCAGCTCCAGGCCCAGCGTCGCCTGGCCGAGGATCACGTCCACGTCGTCGAACGGATGCACGAACACGGCGCCGGCCTGCGCCGAGCGCGCGCGGGCGGCCGCGACGCACTCATCGACTGACTCGCCCTGAAGGTGCACGACGCCACCGAACGCCTCCACGGCGGCGACCTTGGCGACCGGCGCCTCGATCGGCATGAACACCTCGCAGTCAAGCCCCCGCGCCCGCGCGGCGTAGGCGAGCGATTGCCCATGGTTGCCCGCGCTGCCCGCGACCACCAGGGTCGCGCCCTGAAGCGTCGAGAGCTTGTTGATCGCGCCCCGGATCTTGAACGAGCCGGTGCGCTGGAGGTTCTCGGCCTTGAGCACGACGCGGCCGCCACAGCGCTCCGACAGCGAGGTGGAGCTGAGGATGGGGGTGTGGCGGGCAACCTCGCGCACGGTGCGCCGGGCCACCTGCGCGCCGCCTGAGGCAAGGCGGCGGAGGACCTCGTCCGCGCCGGGGACGCCGAGCGGCGCGCCGGGGACGCCGAGCGGCGGGCCGGGGACGCCGAGCGGCGGCGCCGCGCCGGCGACGCCGGGCGCCGCTGCGCTGGCCGGCGCCTGGCCCGAGCGCGAGCCGGCGATGGGGCGCCGCGGCGACGCTCCCCTGCGGGCCGGGGGCGTCATCCTCCGCGCGACCCCGCGCGGTGCCTGGCGGTGGATGAGCGCATGCAGCGCCCAATGATGCCCGCTTGGCGCATGTTGAACGCGGATGTTAGACTCGTGGCCGATGACTCATATATCAGAAGTCATCGGGGGCTTCGGCGGCGCGGCCGCGCAGCCCGGGCCCGACGCGCTTTCGGGGACGCGCGGCGCCTCGGGGTCCGCGTAGGGCGATGGCGGCCGGGCGCACCCAGGCTGGCGCCGATCGGGAGCTGATGGCCGACCGCGCCTACGCCGAGCTGCGCGACCGGCTGGTGACGCTGCAGATCGCCCCCGGCGAGCCGATCGACGAGGACCGGATCGGCGGCGAGCTCGGCATCGGACGCACGCCGGTGCGCGAGGCGATCAAGCGGCTGGCGCTCGAGAACCTCGTCACGGTGTTCCCGCGGCGCGGAACGTTTGCATCGGAGATCAACATCACCGATCTGGCCGACATCTGCGATGTGCGCGTGCAGCTTGAGGGGCACGCCGCCTACCGGGCGGCCCAGCGGCTGACGCCCACGCTTCGCGCCCAGCTGGCCGAGCTGCAGGCCGAGCTTGACGCCAGCCGCGGCAGCGACGACACCGCCGCGCTGATGGCGCTCGACGCGCGCGTGCACCGCTTCGTGCACGCAGCCGCCGGCAACCCCTATCTGGAGGAGACGCTCGGGCGCTACTTCAACCTGTCGCTTCGAATCTGGCATCTGGCGCTGGACCGCCTGCCGCACCTGTTCGCGTCGGTGCACGAGCACGCCGAGCTGCTGCGCGCGATCGCCGACGGCGACGCCGAGCGCGCGCGCGAGGTGCTGGTCGGCCACGTCGAGGAGTTCGAGCGCGAGATCCGCGCGGTCCTGTGAGGAGGCACAGATTGCGCTACGACTACGTGATCGTGGGCGGGGGCTCCGCCGGCTGCTGCCTGGCCAACCGCCTCAGCGAGGACCCGTCGACGACCGTGCTGGTGCTGGAGGCGGGGCGGCCTGACTGGCGCTGGGACGTCTACATCCACATGCCCGCCGCGCTGTCGTTTCCGATCGGCAACCGCCTTTATGACTGGCGCTATCGCTCCGAGCCCGAGCCGCACATGCACGGACGGCGCATCTACCACGCGCGCGGCCGCGTGCTCGGCGGCTCAAGCTCGATCAACGGGATGATCTTCCAGCGCGGCAACCCGCTTGACTACGAGCGCTGGGCGGCCGACCCGGGCATGCAGGACTGGGACTACGCGCACTGCCTGCCGTACTTCAAGCGCATGGAGAACGCGCTTGCGGCGCGTCCCGACGACCCGTTCCGCGGCCACGACGGGCCGCTCGTGCTCGAGCGCGGCCCGGCGGTGAACCCGCTGTTTCGCGCCTTCTTTGCGGCCGTGCAGCAGGCCGGCTACCCGCTGACCGAGGACGTCAACGGCTACCGCCAGGAGGGCTTTGCGGCCTTTGACCGCAACATCCATCGCGGGCACAGGCTGAGCGCGGCGCGCGCCTACCTGCACCCGGTGATGCACCGCGCCAACCTGCACGTGCGCACCGGCGCGTTCGTCGAGCGGATCGCGTTTGCGGGCACCCGGGCGGTCGGCGTCGACGTCGTTCGCCGGCGCCGGCGGGAGCGCATCCAGGCGGGGGAGGTGATCCTCTGCGGCGGCGCGTTCAACTCGCCTCAGCTGCTGCAGCTCTCCGGCGTCGGGCCGGCCCGCGAGCTCAGCGCGCTCGGGATCGAGGTGATCGCCGACCTGCCCGCCGTGGGCGAGCACATGCAGGACCACCTGGAGGTCTACATCCAGTACCGCTGCCGGCAGCCGGTGTCGGTCGCCCCGGCGCTCAAATGGCGAAACCGGCCCTGGGTGGGCGCCGCGTGGCTTCTGGGGCGGCGAGGCCCGGGCGCCACCAACCACTTCGAGGCGGGCGGCTTCATCCGCTCAAACGACCAGGTCGCCTACCCGAACCTGATGTACCACTTCCTGCCGGTCGCGATCCGCTACGACGGAAGCGCGGCGCAGGGGCACGGCTACCAGGTGCACGTGGGGCCGATGTACTCGGACTCGCGCGGGAGCGTGAAGATCGTCTCGCGCGATCCGCGCGCCCACCCCGCCCTGCGCTTCAACTACCTCTCGACCGAGACCGACCGGCGCGAATGGGTGGAGGCGGTTCGGCTCAGCCGCGAGATCCTCAACCAGCCCGCGTTTGACCCCTACAACGGCGGCGAGCTCTCGCCCGGCCCGGCGGTGCAGACCGACGAGGAGATCCTCGACTGGGTGGCGCGCGACGCCGAGACCGCGCTACATCCGTCGTGCACCTGCCGCATGGGCGTGGGCGAGGACTCGGTCGTCGACCCGTCGAGCATGCGCGTGCACGGCCTGGACGCGATCCGCGTGGTCGATGCCTCGGTGCTCCGCTACATCACCAACGGCAACATCTACGCGCCGACGATGATGGTGGCCGAGCGCGCCGCGGATCTGATCCGCGGCAACACGCCGCTTGAGCCGCTGCGCCTGCCGTTCTACAGGCATGGTTCGGCGGCATCTTCGGCGCCCGCGCCCGAGTCTGATATACAAGTCGCATAGCAAGTGTGCACCCGGAGGCGAGGAGAGCCCTCGATGCCAATAGTCGCGACAACCCGGGCGGGGATGCGATGACCGAGATCCTCGCCGACGTGGTCGCCGAGGGCGAGCGCCTGCTCGGCCTCGCCCGCGATCAGGGCGTCGGCCTGTCGCTGCTTGGCGGGGTGGCCGTCCGCCTGCGGGCGCCGGAGGTCCCGCCGGCGCTCGCGCGGGAGTACAAGGACCTGGACTTCGCGGTCCCGCGCGGCCGCGGCGGAGACGCGGAGCGGCTGATGCGCGCCTGCGGCTATGAGCCGCAGGTGATGTTCAACGCCATGAACGGCAAGGAGCGGATGCTCTTCCACGACACCGAGCACGGGCGCCAGGTCGACCTGTTCATCGGCTCCTTCCGCATGTGCCACGAGATCCCGTTCGACGGCCGCCTGAGCCCGGGCGAGCCGACCGTGCCGCTTGCCGAGCTGCTGCTGACGAAGCTGCAGATCGTGGAGCTCAACGAGAAGGACGTGCGCGACACGGTGCTGCTGATGCACGGCCACGAGGTCGCAGAGCAGGACGGCGAGGCGATCAACGGGGCACGGATCGCGCAGCTGTGCGCCGCCGACTGGGGGCTCTGGCGCACGATCACCCACAACCTGAAGCGCTGCCTGGAGCACGCATCCGACTACGAGCTGCCCACCGCCGACGCCGAGCGCGTCCGCGCGCGGCTGACGCAGCTTCTGGAGCGCATCGAGTCGGAGCCCAAGAGCCGCGGATGGCGCCTGAGGGCGCGCATCGGCGAGCGAAAGCGCTGGTATGAGCTGCCCGAGGAGGTGGCCAGGTGAGGATCTTCTTTGCGACCGACGTCCATGGCTCCGAGGTCTGCTGGCGCAAGTTCCTAAACAGCGGCGAGCACTACAAGGCCGACGTGATCATCCTCGGCGGCGACATGACCGGCAAGGCGCTCGTGCCGATCGTCGACGACGGCGGCGGGCGCTGGCACGCCACGCTGCTTGAGAACCGCTCCGAGCTGCACGGCGAGGAGGAGGTGGCGGCCTTCGAGCAGGCGGTCATCCGCCGCGGCTACTACCCCTTCCGGGTGTCGCCCGACGAGCTGGCCGAGCTCTCCCAGGACGAGCCGCGCTGGCATGCGCTGTTTGAGGAGAAGATGCTTGAGACCGTCGAGCGGTGGATGGCGATGGCCGACGACAAGCTCGCCGGCAGCGGCATCCGCTGCTTCGTGTGCCCCGGCAACGACGACCAGCTGGAGGTCGACGAGGTGGTCGCCCGCGCCAAGCACGTCGAGCTGGGGGAGGGGCGCGTGATCGACCTCGGCGGCTACCAGCTGCTCTCAAGCGGCTGGGCCAACCGCACGCCGTGGGACACCTACCGCGAGGAGGATGAGCCGCAGCTGGCGCAGCGGATCGGAGCGATGATCTCGCAGGTCACGGCCCCCGCGGAGCGGACGATCTTCAGCCTCCACTGCCCGCCCTACGCAAGCGGCCTGGACGACGCGCCTGAGCTGACCAAGGACATGGACCTCAAGGATGCGGGCCACGCGGTGAAGCCCGTCGGCTCCACGGCGGTGCGCGAGGCGATCGAGTCCTTCCAGCCGGCGCTCTCGCTCCATGGCCACATCCACGAGGCGCGCGCCAGCAAGCGAATCGGCAGGACGCTGTGCATCAACCCCGGCAGCTCCTACGAGCAGGGCCAGCTGATGGGCGCGGTCATCGACGTCGAGGGCGGCAAGAAGGTCAAGCGTTTCGTCCTAACCAGCGGCTGAGCGGCCGCTGGGTGAAAAGGGGGATTCTCGATGGCAATACAGCAAACCGCGGACGGGCCGGCGTTCGCCGAACGCCAGCTGTTCGTGCGAAAGGCCACGGGCCTGGTGCGCGGCTGGTCGGTGCGTGACGCGTTCATCTACGCCACGCTGTCGATCAACCTCATCACGCTCGGGCTCTACATCTTCTCCTACCAGCCCTTCATCCCGGGCGGCAGCCTGCTGTGGTCGGTGCTGATCGGCGGCGCCTACCTGGTGGTGCAGGCGATCACCTACGCGGCGCTGATCGCGGCGATGCCGCGCGCCGGCGGCGATTATGTGTGGATAAGCCGCGTGCTCGGCGGCGGCCTGGGGTTCGTGCTCGCGGTCGCCGGATGGTGGTTCATCCTGTGGCTGTGGGTGCCGATCTACGCCAACATCCTCAACGTCGAAGTCGCGGGCCCGCTGTCGGCGATCGTGGGCTGGCACAGCGGCGTCACCTTCTGGGCGTCGCACAACGGGACCTTCGTGCTGTCTGTGATCACGGCGCTGGTCGCCTCCGTGCTGATCTCGCTGGGGATGCGCACCTACGCCAAGATCCAGCGCTGGTGCTTCTACGGCGGGCTGTTCGGCCTGGCGGTGATGATGATCGTGCTCTTGGTCAACTCGCGCACGGGCTTCATCTCCGCGTTCAACCAGCAGTCACAGAGCCTGTACGGCGTCTCCGACGCCTACCACAAGACGCTGGTCGCCGGAACCAAGGGCTATGTGCCGCCCGGGCTGACCACGTTCGCGATCGGGTCGACGTTCTTCTTGATCCCGATGATGGCGTTCTTCAACCTCTGGTGCAACTGGGGCGCGACGCTGTATGGCGAGGTGCGCGGGGCGTCTGACTTCCGCAAGAACATCTACGCGATGGGCGGCGCGCTGATCGCCACCACGATCGCGGCGCTGATCCTGTTCTTGCTGTTCTCAAAGACGTTCGGCTGGCGCTTCTACGAGGCGTCCAACAGCGCTTACTGGGCGGGTACCTCGCCGACGGGCGGCTGGTACTACCCGGCGACGCTGGCGGCCGCCTTCTTCCACTCGCGGGTGCTGTCGTTCATCTTCATCGCGATCATGTCGCTGTGGTTCTTCGGCTGGGTGGGGACGCTGTTCTTGTCCTCGACCCGGGTGGTGTTCGCTACCGCGTTTGACCGCGTGCTGCCGGAGGTCGCCTCCAGGGTCAGCGGCAACGGGGTGCCCTACCCAGCGCTGGCGCTGATGCTGATCCCGGGCCTGGGCGTCTCGGCGCTGTACGCGTACAACACGAAGTTCGCCACCTACACGCTGGACGCGACCCTCGTGATCGCGGTCACCTTCCTGGGCTCTGCCGTGGCGGCCATGGTCCTGCCGTACCGCAAGCCGGAGATCTACAACGCCTCCCCGATCGCGCGCTACAAGATCGCCGGGCTTCCACTGATCACGGTGGCCTCCGGCCTGTTCATCGTTTTCCTGGTGTTCTGCCTGTACAAGTGGCTGCAGGACTCCGCCTACGGCGTCAACAACAGCTCGTCGCTGATCTTCATGGGCGCGCTGTACGTGCTGGCGATCGTGATCTACGCGGTCTCCAAGTACGTTCGCCGACGGCAGGGGATGGACCTGTCGCTCGTCTACGGCGAGATCCCGGTCGAGTAGCGAGGACGTCGGGGGCGGGCACAGGCCCGCCCCCGACGCCCGGACGGGGGCGCCCCGTCGATGCGCGCCCGTGCGCGCGAGCGTTCGCCCCCGCGCTCGCCGCACGACGCGGAGCGACGGGCCCCCGAGGCGCGACGGCGAAGGGCTGAGGGTCGAGATTGACCCGGCGGCGCCGCGGGCCTAGCATTTGCGGCACCGGGGTCTTGGACAGGAGGAAGGGGATGGCCGAAGATCAGCAGGCGGGCGGCGGGGTCGCCCTGTCCGAAGACGATCGTCGTCTTGCGCAGTTCGGCTACAGCCCGCAGCTGAGCCGCGTCCTGGGGCTGTTCTCGAACTTCGCCGTCGCCTTCACCTACCTGTCGCCGATGGTGGGCATCTACTCGCTGTTCGCGCTCGGCGTGGGGACGGGCGGGCCGGCGTACCTTTGGCTGACGTTCGTGCCGCTTGTGGGGATGCTGTTCGTGGCGCTGGTGTTCGGCGAGCTGGGCAGCCACTACCCGGTGGCGGGGGCGCTCTACAACTACAGCAAGTTCTCGGTCGGGCCCGCCTACGGATGGTTCGTGGGCTGGTTCTACGGCGTGGCGCTGCTGGTGACCGTCGCGGCCGTCGACACCGGCGTGGTCGGCTACGTGACCGCCCTGACGCACAACTGGTTCGGCTGGAACCTCAACCCCGCAAGCCACTCCACGATCCTCGTGATCACGCTGATCCTGCTGGCGATCCAGACGACGCTGAACATCACCGGCGCGGAGGTGATGGGGCAGATCGCCCGCTTCGGCGTGTACGTGGAGCTGGTGGGGACGTTCGGGATCGCCGTCATCCTGGGCATCAACGGCTTTCACCATGGACTGGGCTTCCTGTTCAGCACCCAGGGGGTGCAGAATCCGGCCCACAACCCGCTGGGCCTCAACTTCCACGGCAACTGGGCGACCGGGGCGGCTCTGATCGCGGTGCTCGCGCCCGTCTACATCTTCTACGGATTCGAGTCAGCCGGAGACATCGCCGAGGAGACCAGGCAGGCCAGCCGCCAGATCCCGCGTGCGATGCGACTGGCGCTGATCTGGGGCGGCGTCGCCTCGATCGTGCTGACCGGCGGTCTGATCCTGGCGATGCCCGCCCACAACGCGGTCGGCGCGACCGTCAAGGGAGGCGGGGTGCCGTTCATCCTCGGGCAGCTGTCGACCGGCGTGCAGGACTTCCTGCTGGTGCTGATCATCTACGCCTTCGTCTCCTGCGGCACCTCGGTGCAGGGCGCCGGAAGCCGCCTGGCGTTCTCCTACGCGCGCGACGGGGCGCTGCCCGGCGCCCGCTGGATCGCGCGCGTGCACGAGCGCTTCAGGACGCCCGTCAACGCGCTGCTCGGCGGCGCGGCCGTCACGGTGCTCTTCTGCCTGCTGGTGTTCGTCTCGCCAAAGAGCAACATCAACATCCTGTTCTTCACCTACCCGGCCAACACCAACGCGCTCACGTCCCTGGTCTCCTTCGGGGTCAGCGGTATCTACCTGTCGTTTCTTTTGACCGTGGTCGCGTCGATGATCGCTCGCGCCCGCGGGTGGGCTCCGGAGGGAGCCTTCCGGCTGGGACGCTGGGGGTGGACGGTGTCGATCATCGCCGCGGCCTACCTGGCGCTGATGCTCGTGAACGTCGTCTACCCCAGCGGGCTGACCAGCGCGCGCGCCTACTTCAACATCGACTGGATCACGCTGATCGTGATGATCGTGATCGCGCTGATCGGGGGCGCGTACTTCGTGAGCGCCCGGCCGGACCGGGCGCTGCGACGCCACCCGCGCCAGGAGCCTGAGGCGACCGGCGCCGAGCGCGTCCGGGCGTGAGCCGCGCCGGGGCTCGCGCGGCGCCGTGGTTTGAGCGGCGCCGTGGTTTGAGCGGCGCCGGGGCTCGCGCGGCGCCGTGCTGCACCGGCGCTGGGTTCAAGCGGCGCCGGGGTGCGAGCGGCGCGTCTGACTGCGCCGCCCAGGCGTCCCGCGAGCACTCGGTGCCCGCGCGCTCCAACCGCGAGAGAGGCCCGCGGCCGGCAGATTGCGTAGCGTTGTCGCCATGTCCACCGGTCCGCTCGCCGCCTCGCCACCCACCGCCGCGGGCAACGCGGCTATCGAGGTGCGCGGGTTGGCCCGGAGCTTCGGCGAGGTGCGCGCGCTCGACGGCGTGGACCTGGAGGTGCGGACGGGAACCGTGCTCGGGCTGCTGGGGCCCAACGGGGCCGGCAAGACGACGCTCGTGCGCGTGCTCACCACGCTGCTGTTGCCCGATGCGGGCAACGCCACGGTGGCGGGGCTGGACGTGGTGCGCGACGCGCCCGAGCTGCGGGCCAGGATCGGACTCGCCGGTCAGTACGCGGCCGTCGACGAGGACCTCACCGGCCGTGAGAACCTCACGATGGTCGGCCGCCTGTACGGCCTGCGGCGCGCCGAGGCCCGCCGCCGTGCCACCGAGCTGCTGGAGCGCTTCGACCTCGCCGGCGCCGCCGACCGCGTGACGAGCACCTACTCGGGCGGGATGCGCAGGCGCCTTGACCTGGCCGCGGCGCTCGTCGCCCGGCCGCAGGTGGTGTTCCTCGACGAGCCGACGACGGGGCTTGATCCGCGCAGCCGCCTGGCGCTGTGGGAGACGATCGAGGGGCTGGTCGCCGAGGGCACGACGGTGCTGCTCACCACCCAGTACCTTGACGAGGCCGACCGGCTCGCCGATCTGATCGCCGTCATCGATCACGGGAGGGTGATCGCGCAGGGCACCGCGGACGAGCTCAAGGACAGGGTCGGAGGCGAGCGGCTGGTGGTCGGGCTGGAGGCGGGCGCCGATCCGGTCGCGGCGGCGGCCGTGCTAGCTCCTCTGGTCGTCGAGGAGCCGGCCGTGCGCGGGCTCGTGGTGGAAGCGCCGGTCCGCACCCGGGCCGGAGCGATCGCACAGGCCGTCAGGCTGCTGACCGACGCCGGGATCGGCATAGATGACGTCGAACTGCGCCGGCCCACCCTCGACGATGTTTTCCTGGCGCTCACCGGCCACGCGGCGCAGGATGAGGACGACCCGGGCGCCGAGGTCCAAATGGCTAAGCCGCGGGCTCGGCGCTCGCCGCAGCGGCGCGCTGGGCGCTCGCGCCGGCGACCGCGTGAGGAGAGCTGATGCGCCGCGCCGTGTCCGACACACTCGTGCTGGCGGAGCGCAACCTGGTGCGCCTGCCGCGCCGGCCGGAGCTGCTGCTGGCCTTCACGGTGCAGCCGATCATGTTCGTGCTGCTGTTCCGCTACGTGTTCGGCGGCGCGATCCGAACCGGCGGGCTGCCGTACGCCGAGTTCCTGATCCCGGGGATCGTCGTCCAGAACATCGCCTTCGGCGGCTTCGTGACCGCCCTGGGGCTCAACGACGACGTCCACAAGGGCCTGATCGACCGCTTCCGCTCGCTGCCGATGGCGCGCTCGGCCGTGCTCGCCGGCCGCACGCTCGCTGACCTGCTCACCAACCTGCTGTCGATCGGCGTGCTCGTCGGGACGGGTCTGGTGATCGGGTTCTCGTTCAACGCACCGGCCTGGCGCGTGCTCGCGGGCGTCGCGCTGCTGCTTGAGATCGGCTTTGCGTTCTCCTGGGTGTTCGCATTCGTGGGGCTCGTGGCGTCGACCCCGGAGTCCGCCAACTCGGTCGGCTTCATCGCGATCTTCCCGCTGACGTTCATCTCCTCGGCTTTCGTGCCGGTCCAGACGATGCCCGCGGCGCTGCGCGCGTTCGCCCAGATCAACCCGTTCACCGCGTTCGTGGATGCGATGCGCGCCCTGTGGGTGGGCGCGCCCGCCGGCGACCACGTGTGGGCGTCGGTGGCGTGGGCGGCAGGGATCGTGGCCGTGTTCGCGCCCGCGGCGGTGGCGCGCTACCGCCGGGCGTCTGGTGGCTGAGGCGAGAGCCCGCGCGCTCCCGATGGGCGGCCGGTGGCTGAGGCGAGAGCCCGCGAGCTACCGCCGGGCGGCCGGCGGCTGAGGCGAGGGCGCTCGCGCGGCGGGCAGTGGCGAAAGCGGCGACGGCGCCGCCGGCCGCGCCGCCGGCGCGGCCTCCGAGGGCTCGGCCAGCCGCTGGGCGGTGCGCCGGGCGCTGGCGCGCGCCCAGGCCGTGGTCGAGAGCAGGCCCAGGCAGGCGATGCACGCCCCCAGCGCCGCCACGATCCACCAGCTGGGGTGCGTCGCCTGCGGGAACGCGCGTGAGACGCGATCCGCGCCGCCGCCCGCAAGCGCGCCCAGCAGCGCCACGCCGATCGTCTGGCCGATCTGCCGGCTTGAGGAAGCCACCGCCCCGGCCACGCCGGCCTGCGAGGGCGGCATTCCGGTGATCGCGGTGTTGGTGATCGGCGGTCCCAGCAACCCGGCGCCGAACCCGAACAGCACGTAGGCGGAGAACAGCACGCCAAGCGGCGTGTGGGCGTCGAGGCGGGTCATGATCAGGCCGCCGGCGATCAGCGCCAGCCCGCCGGACACGATCGGCGCGCGGGTGCCACGCGCGGCCACCATCACCCCGGCCAGGGGCGCGGCCAGCACCATCAGCCCGGCCATCGGCAGCGTGTAGAGCCCCGCGTGAAGCGGCGAGAGCCCTCTCACCTCCTGCAGGTAGAGCGTGTTGAGGAACAGAAAGCCGCCCAGGGCCACGAACAGGGCGACCGCGATCGCGCTGGCCGCCGCGAACGGCGCCGACTTGAAGAAGCGCATCTCCAGAAGCGGCTCAGAGCGCCTGAGCTCCCAGGCGACGAGCGCTCCCAGCGCGAGGATCGCCAGCGCCCCGAGCGCGAGCGTGCGCCAGGACGCCCAGCCGGCGGACGGCGCGCCGATCAGCGCATAGGTGAGCGTCCCGAGCGCCACGATCACAAGCAGCTGCCCCATGGGGTCAAGCCGGCGCGGCCGGGGCGCCCGGGACTCCGGCACGTAGAGCGCGGTGAGGACCAGGCCGATCGCGCCGATCGGCACGTTGACCATGAACACCGCCCGCCAGGAGACCGCGTCGATCAGCGCGCCGCCGACGACCGGGCCAAGGGCCGTGCTGATCCCGAACACAGCGCCCCACAGGCCGATCGCGCGCGCCCGCTCACGCGGGTCCACGAACACGTTGCGGATGATCGACATCGCCACCGGATTGAGCATCGAGCCGCCGATCGCCTGCAGCACACGGGCCGCGATCAGCGCCGTCAGGCTCGGCGCAAGGCCGCATGCGAGCGATCCAACCGAGAACACCGCCAGCCCGAACTGAAAGACGCGCCGGCGACCGAGCCGGTCGGCGGTCGAGCCGGAGACCATCAGCAGGCTGGCCAGCACGAGCGTGTAGGCGTCGACCGTCCACTGAAGCCCCGACAGCGGCGCGCGCAGCGCGCGGTGGATCGCCGGCAGCGCCACGTTGACGATCGTCGAGTCCATGCCGATCATCAAGAGGCTCATCGAGCAGATCGCGAGGATCACCAGCCGCCTTGCGCGGCTTTTGACCACCTGCGCCTGCGGATGCTCGAAGGAGGTCACCTGCCGGCGATCCTAGCCCGGCGGCACGACCGTCGGTCGCGCACCGCGCCGCCCTCGCCCAGGCCATGTCAAGCGCGCGGCCAAGCGGCCGATCACTCGGTCATGAGCGCCAGGACCCGTCCTGCCGGGTGCGCGGCGCGCGATCGCATTGCCAAGCTCTGGGGGGGCGGCCGGTGAGCGACGTGCTGCTCGCTCGCCAGCCGCTGCTTGACCGCGAGCTGCGCGCGGTCGGCTACGAGCTGCTGTTCCGGGGCGCATCGCCGCAGCACGCGGAGGTCGCCGACGCCGAGCGGGCGACCGCGCACGTCGCCCTGGGAGCGCTCACCGAGCTGGGGCTTGATCGGCTGACCGGCTCGCGCCCGGCGTGGATCAACGTCTCACGCGAGTTCATCCTGGACGGCCTGGCCGCGACGCTGCCGCCCGGCAGGGTGGTGCTTGAGATCCTCGAGGAGCAGCTGATCGACGGGCGGCTGGTGAGCGCCGTCGGCGAGCTTCGGCGTGCAGGTCACGTACTGGCGCTGGACGACTTCGTCTACGACCCCGACGCCGAGCCGCTGCTTTCAATGGTGGACTTCGTCAAGCTGGACGTGCGCGCGCTCGACCCCGACAGCTTCCAGGCCGAGCTTGACCGCGTGCGCGCGGGCGGCGCCGCGGTGGTCGCAGAGAAGGTGGAGACCCCGGAGGAGCTCGACCGCTGCCAGCGGCTCGGCTGCGAGCTGTTCCAGGGCTACTTCTTCTGCCGCCCCGAGCTCGTCGGCGGCCGGAGCATCGACGCCAGCCGCCTGTCGCTGCTGGCGCTGATGTCCGCGCTGCAGCGACCGGACATCGGCCTGCGCGAGCTGGAGCGCACGATCGCCCTGGACCTGGGTCTCAGCTACCGGCTGCTTCGCTACATCAACTCCGCGTTCTTCGGCCTTCGGCACCAGATCCGCTCGATCGGCCAGGCGCTGGCGCTGCTGGGGACCGAGCGGCTGCGCCAGTGGGCGGCGCTGAGCGTGTTCGCCAGCGTCGAGCGAAAACCCGCCGAGCTGACGGTCACCGCGCTGGTGCGCGCGCGCTTCTGCGAGCTGGCTGCCGGACCCGCGGGGTGGCCGAGCGCGGCCGAGCTGTTCACGCTCGGCCTGTTCTCGCTCGTGGACGCGCTGATGGACATGCCGATGGACGAGGTCCTGCGGCGCGTGCCGTTCGCCGATGAGACCCGGCGGGCGCTGGCGTGCCACGAGGGGCCAGGGGGCGCGCTGCTTGAGAGCGTGGTGGCGCTCGAGCGCGGTGAGCTTGCGCGGGCGGAGGCGATCGCGCCCGGAGGCACCGAGCGCTACCGGGCCGCCGTCGAATGGGCCGACCAGGCGGCCGGCGCTCTGTTTCAGGCGGCCTGACGGGGCCCGGCGGGGCCAGTTCACGGCCGACCTTCCGCTCTACGGAAAACCATTTTGAGCAGTGATAGGATCGCCGGCATGGACGTCGTGCGCCGCGCCGTGCCAGCGGACGGGCTTGGAGGCCTGCGGGAGGACCGGCGCGGGGGCGAGTCCACGCGCGCGGTGTCGCGCGCTCTTGACCTGCTGCTGGCTGCCGCCGGCGACGCCGGCGCTGCCCGGTCCCGGCAGACGCTCTCGGCGCTTGCTCGCGCGACGGCCTTGTCGCCGGCCACCGCGTCGCGGCTGCTGGGCACCCTCGTCGACCGCGGGCTGCTGCGCCGCGACTCCAGCGGGTGCTACGGCGCGGGCCCGGCGCTGCTGGCGCTGGCGGCGGGGGTGATGCGCGGCGAGCCGCTGCACGAGCTCGCCGGGCCGCACCTGCAGGCGCTGGCCGATCAGACCGGCGAGACCGCAAACCTCGGCGTGGCCGTCGATGCCGACAGCGCGCTTTACCTGCGACAGGTCGCCGGGCACCGGCGCGTGCGCGCGACCGCCTGGACGGGCCGGACGATCCCGCGCGCGCAAACCGCGATGGGAGCCGCGCTCGCGGGCGACGTGACGGCGCAGGGCTGGGTGGCCAGGCGCGGCGCCGTCGAGCCCGAGATCACCGCCGTCGCAGCGCCGGTGCGCGCCGCCGACGGGGAGATCGTCGCCGCGCTGACGATCCTCGCGCCCAGCTACCGCACCGGTGAGCGCCGTGCGCGCGCGCTGGGGCGCCTGGTCGCAGAGCATGCGCGCGAGCTCTCGCAGGCGCTCGGCGCGCAGCCCTCACGGCCGCCGCTCGCGGCCGCTGCAACCCAGACGATCAGACGGAGGAGCGCGTGAGCGAGTCGATCAGCTGCCTTGGCTGGCAGCAGGAGGCCGCGCTGCGAATGCTGCGCAACAACCTGCACCCCGATGTGGCCGAGCGTCCCAGCGACCTGGTGGTCTACGGCGGGATCGGCAAGGCCGCACGTGACTGGTCCTGCTACCACACGATCGAGCGCGAGCTGCAGCGCCTGGGCGGCGATCAGACGCTGCTGGTGCAATCGGGCAAGCCGGTCGCGGTGTTCGAGACGCACGAGCGCGCGCCGCGCGTGCTGATCGCCAACTCAAACCTCGTGCCCCAGTGGGCTACCTGGGAGAAGTTCCGCGAGCTGGAGGCGGCCGGATTGATGATGTACGGCCAGATGACCGCCGGCTCGTGGATCTACATCGGCAGCCAGGGGATCCTGCAGGGCACCTACGAGACGTTCGCGGCCGCGGCCCGCAAGCGGTTCGACGGGACGCTGAGCGGCCGGCTGGTGGTCACCGCCGGCCTGGGCGGCATGGGCGGCGCCCAGCCGCTGGCGATCACGATGCTCGGCGGCGCCGCGCTGTGCGTCGAGGTCGACCTGCAGCGGATCGAGCGGCGCATCCAGACCGGCTACCTGGATGAGCGCGCCGCCGATCTGGACGACGCGCTCAAGCGCCTGGAGCAGGCGCGCAGGCAGGGCAGGGCGCTGTCGATCGGCCTGGCGGGCAATGCCGCCGAGGTGCTGCCCGAGCTGGTGCGCCGTGGCGTTGAGGTCGACGTGGTCACCGACCAGACCAGCGCCCATGACCCGCTCAACGGCTACGTCCCGGCGGGCGTGACCGTCGAGCAGGCGCAGGCGCTTCGGCGAAGCGACCCTGAGCAGTACCTGCGACGGGTGGGGGAGAGCGCCGTCGCGCACGTCGGCGCGATCCGCGCGCTGCAGCGCGCGGGCGCCGAGGCGTTTGACTACGGCAATGCGCTGCGCGGCCTGGCCGCCGAGCACGGCGACGCGGAGGCGTTCTCCTACCCGGGTTTCGTGCCCGCCTATATCCGGCCGCTCTTCTGCGAGGGCAAGGGCCCGTTCCGCTGGGTGGCGCTGTCTGGCGACCCGGCCGACATCCGCGCCACCGACCGCGCGATCCTGGAGCTGTTCGGCGACCAGGACCACATCGCGCGCTGGATCTCGCTGGCCTCTGAGCGGGTGCGCTTCCAGGGGCTGCCCGCGCGGATCTGCTGGCTGGGCTACGGGGAGCGCGACCGCGCCGGAGAGCGCTTCAACGAGATGGTCGCCTCCGGGCAGCTGCGCGGGCCGATCGTGATCGGCCGCGACCACCTGGACTGTGGATCGGTCGCCTCGCCCGAGCGCGAGACCGAGTCGATGCGCGACGGGTCCGATGCGGTCGCCGACTGGCCGCTGCTCAACGCGATGCTGATGTGCTCCTGCGGCGCCAGCTGGGTGTCGATCCACCACGGCGGGGGGGTGGGGATGGGCAAGTCGATCCACGCCGGGCAGGTGGTCGTGGCCGACGGCACGCCCCAGGGGGCAGAGCGCGTGCGCCGCTGCCTGACCGCCGACCCCGGCCTGGGTGTGGTGCGCCACGCCGACGCCGGCTACGAGCTGGCGCTGGACACCGCCCGCCGCGCCGGGATCGCCATGCCGATGCTCGACCCCGAGCCCGCGTGAGCGGCGAGCTGCCCGGATGACCGGCGCGTCCTGCGCGCCGTCGGTGTCGATCCAGGGCGCCGCGCAGCTTCTGCGCCCGCCGTCCGACGGCCTGCCCCACCTGCGCGGCGCCGAGCTCGCCGCGCAGACGCTCGATCCCGGCTGCGTGGCGGTGCGCGCCGGGCGGATCGCGTCGCTTGAGGCCGATCCGGGCGCCGACGTCCGGATCGACGCGTCCGGCTGCGCGGTCGTGCCCGGCTTCGTCGACTGCCACACGCACCTGCCGTTCGCCGGCTGGCGCGAGCGCGAATACGAGCAGAAGCTCGCCGGCGTGCCCTACGAGGAGATCGCCCGCCGCGGGGGCGGGATCGCCGCCTCGGCGCGCGCCCTGCGAGAGTCCGACGACGAGCGGGTCCTCGCCCAGTCGACGGGGCTGGCCGCCGAGATGCTCGCCGCCGGCACGACCACCTTCGAGTGCAAGTCCGGCTACGGGCTCTCGCGCCACGGGGAGCTGCGCGCGCTGTCGCTGGCGCGCGAGCTGGGCCACCGCGTGCGCCAGCGGACCACCTCGACGGCGCTGCTTGCCCACGCGGTGCCACCGGGCCAGACAGCGGACGGGTGGATGGACGTCGTGCGGGGGATGATCGGCGAGGTCCTCGCGCTCGGCGGCGTGACCGCGCTTGACATCTTCGTCGAGTCGATCGCGTTCTCCAACTCGCATCTGGAGGCGATGGGCGAGCTGGCGCGCGGCGCGGGGCTTGCCCTGCGCTGCCACGTCGAGCAGTTTGCGACGCACGGCTCGGTGCCGGTCGCCCTGAGCGCGGGCGCCCGCTCCGTCGATCATCTGTCGGCGATGCCGGCATCCGACATCCCCGCGCTCGCGCGGGCGCAGTGCGCCGCGGTGCTGCTGCCGATCGCCGAGTTTCTCGGCGCCGAGCGTCGCGCGCCGGGGCGGGCGCTGATCGACGCCGGTGCGCTGGTGGTGCTCGCCACCGACGCCAACCCCGGCACCGCGCCGTCGGTCTCGATGCCGGTCGCGATCGGCCTGGGCGCCCGCCTGTACGGCCTCTCGGCGCGCGAGACGCTGGGCGCGGCGACGCTCAACGCCGCCTGGGTGCTGGGGCTCGAGCGCGACAGCGGCTCGATCGAGGTCGGCAAGCGCGGCGACCTGCTGGTGCTCGACGGACCGGTTGAGGCGATCGCCTACCGGTTTGCGCGCAGCCCGGTCGCGATCGCGCTCATCGGCGGCGAGCTCGCCTACGTGCGCGATGAGCGGGCGGCGGCGCGGATCACCGGCGCAGCGGTGGCGCCGCGGATCACCGGCGCAGGGGTGGCGCCGTGAGCGCCACGGCCCGCATCGCGGCGATGGCAAACGCGCACTCGCACGCCTTCCAGCTTGACCTGCGCGGCGCAGCAGAGCGCGTGAGCGCGGCGGGGGCGGGCGACGACTTCTGGAGCTGGCGAACCGAGATGTACAGGCTGGCGGGCTCGCACGATCCGGATTCGATGGCCGAGGTCGGGCGCCGAGCCTACGCGCAGATGGCCGCCGCCGGCTACGGCGCCGTCGGCGAGTTCCACTACGTCCACCACCGCCCGGACGGGACCCCCTACGAGGACCCCAACGCGATGGCCAAGGCGCTCGCGCTGGCCGCCAGGGCCTGCGGCCTTGAGATCACGCTGCTGCCCGCCGCATATCACCGCGGCGGGTGGGCCCAGGGGGGCGACCTGGCGCCCGAGCCCGGGCAGGTGCGCTTCTGCGACCCGACCGTGGACGCCTACCTGGAGCGCGTCGACGCGCTGCGGGAATGGGCCGCGGGCATCGACGGGATCTCGGTGGGGGTCGCGGCCCACAGCGTCCGCGCGGTGCCGGCCTCCTGGCTTGAGGCGATCGCCAGCCACGCCGACGCCCACGGGCTCGTGCGCCACGTTCACGCCTGTGAGCAGCGCCGCGAGCTCGAGCAGTGCCGCGCCGAGCACGGCTGCACGCCGATCGAGCTGCTTGACCGCTGCGGGTTCCTGGGGGAGCGCACGAGCGTGATCCACGCCATCCACGTCTCAGAGCACGACGTCGAGCTGCTCGCCGCGTCGGACACGATCGTCGTGACCTGTCCGACGACCGAGGGCAACCTCGGTGACGGCCACCTGCCCGGCCTGCGCTACCGAGACGCGGGCGTGCGACTGGCGATCGGGACAGACCAGCAGGTGCGGATCGATCCGTTCGAGGAGCTGCGGGAGATGGAGACGCTCGCGCGCCGCGAGGGCCAGACCCGCTTTGCGCTGCTTGCGGCTGCCGGCGGCGACCTGTGGGGCCGGGTGCTGGCCAACGGCCGCGCCAGCCTCGGTCTCGACGGGGAGCCCGCGACCGTCGAGCTTGATCTGGGCCATCCGGATCTCGCGGGCGTCGGGGAGCGCGATCTGCCGCTCGCGCTCGCGACCTGCGCGTCGGCCGCGGTGGTGGCGCGCGGGGTGAAGCCGGGGAGCCTTCGCCGCTGACGGGGCTGCGCCAGGCGCCGCTGTATCTTGCGCCCATGGCCCCCAGCAGCCCGCCGGCCGCCTGCGGGCGTCGCCTTGGCAGGTGTCGCGTCCGATGAGGACGATGACCTACCTCTCGGGCGCCGACGTCGAGGCGATAGCCCTGACCGACGAGGAGATCCTCGACGCGGTCGGCGGCGTGCTCGCGGCCCAGGGAAGGGGGGAGGCCGTGCTGGAGCCCCGCACGCACATCTTCCCGCACGGCGCGAAGGGACACTTCAACGTGCTGCGCGGGGCGGTGCCGGGGGTTGCCGGCGTCAAGGTGGTCGGAGACTACGTGGACAACCATCTGCGCGGGCTGCCGTCCGAGCTTGCGCTGCTGGTGCTGATGGACCCCGACTGCGGGGCGCCGACGGCGGTGCTGGACGCCACCGCGATCACCGAGATGCGCACGGGCGCGGTCACCGCGATCGGAGCGCGGCACCTGGCCAGGCGCAGGGCGCGCGTGCTCGGGCACGTGGGCGCGTGCGGCACCGCCTACTGGAACGTGCGCCTGCTCGCGCGCGTGCTGCCCGAGCTTGAGGAGATCCGCGTGCACTCGCTGCGGCCCGCCAGTCGCGAGGCGTTCGCGGCCCGCCTGTCGCGTGATCTGGACCGTCCCGTGGCGGCGGTCGGCAGCTGGCGCGAGTGCCTTGACGGGGCCGACGTGCTCGTCGAGGCAAGCCGCCTGACCGAGCCATGCGCGCTGCTTGCCACCGAGTGGGTGGCTCCCGGCTCGCTGACCGTGCCCTACGGCACCGTCAGCGCCGTCGCGATCGACCTGACCGACGTGATGGACAAGATCGTCGTCGACGACTGGGCGCAGGCCGGCGCCGGACCGCTCGGCGCGCTGCGGGCGCACGTGGACAGCGGGCGGCTGACCGCCGAGCGCGTGCACGCCGAGCTGGGCCAGATCGTCTGCGGCGAGCGCCCGGGGCGCGAGCGAGACGACGAGCGGATCCTGCTGTGGCACCGGGGGCTGTCGATCTGCGACATCGCGCTGGGGTGCGCGCTGCTGCGCGCCGCGCGCGAGCGCGGGATCGGGACCGAGCTACCCTACAGGTAGGGCGCGGTCGCTCACCGGGGCGCGGTCGCTCACCGGGAGGCGGTCGCTCACCGGGTCAGGGCACCAGGGTCTGCTCCCTGCCGGGCCCGCGGCTGGCCTGACCGGGCCCGGCCTCACCAGGTCTCGTAGAACGAGCGCTCGCGGGCCTCGAGCAGCGGGAGCGCCCGCTCGGCGGCTCGCCGGAAGTGCTCGGACTCGCCGTGCGCGCGGTAGGCGGCCTCGTCCACGTAGCGCTCGTAGAGCATGAAGACGCGCGGGTCGGCCGGGTCGCGGTGCGGCTCGTAGGCCAGGTTGCCGGGCTCCGCGCGCGAAGGCTCGATCAGCGCCTCGATCGCCGCCTGCACCTCCCGCTCGCTGCCCGCCCGCGCGACCCAGCGCGCGATCACCACGAACGCCATCTGCGCCTCATCTTCAGGCGGCGATCCTAGCGGCCGGGCGCCGGCGCGACTGTGGCGGCTGGCGCCGTCGCGCTGACGGCGACGTGGACGCCCGTCGCGATGGCGCCGGTGGCAGGATGGACGCTGGCGCGGCGGCGCTGGCGGCGATGTGGCGGCCGGCGCTCAGGCGCCCAGCTGCGAGCGCACGGCGCCAAGCAGAATCAGCGCCGGGCCGCTGAGGTCGCGGTGGCGCGCGTGGCAGACGGCGATTCGCCGGGGGATCAGGGTCTCCTGCGGCTCAAGCCAGGTGAGCGAGGGCTCGATCGCGCCCGCCGCCCCGAGCCGGTCCAGGCAGGCGTGGCCGTGGCCGGCGGCGACCAGGCGCTGAAGCGCCAGGTTGTCGTCGGTGCGGTAGACGATCCGCGGGTTGATCGCGCGCCTGCGCCACGCCGCCTCAAGCTCCTGCTGGGTGCGCCAGCGCAGGTTCCAGGCCACCAGGTCGACGCCGTCCAGCAGGTCGAAGGTGGGGTTGGGAGCCGAGGCGAGCTCCGAGTCACGGCGGGTGAGGATCACGAACGGGTCGTCGAGCAGCGTGATCGAGACGACCCGCTCATCGGGCGCCGGGTTGACGACGAACGCGAGCTCAAGCTCCCCGGAGGCCAGGCGGTCGAAGGTCTGGGCGTTGTCCTGCGCCTCGGCGAGCACGACCTGCACGTCGGGCCGCTGCTCGCGCAGGACGCGCAGCGCGCCGGGGAGGATCCCCGTGGTGGCGGTCTGAAAGACGCCCACGCGCAGTGGGCGGCGGGCGCCGCTCGCCAGGTCGGCGACGTCGGCGCCCAGCGTCTGCACCTCGCCGAGCACGCGCAGCGCGCGACGGTAGGCGACCTCGCCCGCGGCCGTCAGCGCCACTGCGGCCCGGCCGCCGGGCCGCGTGAACAGCTCGACTCCCAGCGCGCGCTCGAGCGCGGCGACGCGATGGGAGATGGCCGACTGCGTGTAGCCCAGCGAGCGCGCCGCCGAGCGGAAGGAGCCCTCGTCGGCGACCGCCACCAGGGCTCGCAGGGCTGGAATGTCAATCCCAGCATGATCGATCTGAGTACTCATTCAGAGCAAAAACTATCATCTGTAACGCATCGTGTGAATCGTAGTATCCGTTCACGGCATGGAAGCGATGCGGACAGGTGCGAGTCAGCGGAGGAGTCCGGCGCTCGGAGTGGGCGGCGTGCGCGCGCTGCTGTACGTGCTGTTCGTCGTCGCCGGCGTCGCCCAGGCGGCGATCGTGCCGCTGCTGCCGCGCATCTCGGATCGCTATCACCTCCCCGGGGCGCAGACCGCGCTGCTGCTCGCGCTGCCGGGCCTCGCGAGCCTGGTCGTCTCGCTGCCCGCCGGGATCGCGTCAGACCGGCTGGGCGCCCGGCGGATGACGCTCGTCGCCGGCGGCCTGATCTGCGTCTCCTCTCTGGCGCAGGCCGTCCCCTCGCTGGAGGTCCTGCTCGCGGGACGGGCCGTGTTCGGGCTGGCGTTCGGCGCGATCTGGACCACCGGCATGGCCTGGCTCGCCGAGCTTCAGGGCGCGCGAAGCGCGAGCCTGGGCGCGCCGGTGACCTACTCGTCGGTGGGCGTGATGGCCGGACCGGCGCTCTCGGGCGCGCTCGCCCAGCAGGCCGGGGTCGGCGCGCCGTTCCTGCTGCTGGCGGCCGCGGCCGCCGTCGTCACGGCGACGCTAGTGGCCGTCGGCTCGGGCGCGGGCGGCGCGCCTGCGGTGGATCCCCTCGTGCCGCAGCGCCCGCCCGTCGCCGAGCCGCCGGGGCGCGTGGCCGACGGCTTGCAGGAGCCGCTGGCGCCGGGTGACGCCATCCTCGCCGACCCGGGCGTGTCGCTGCGCGAGATGTGCCGGCTGCTCGCCCGCCCGCGGGTGGGTGCCGCGGCCGGGGCGCTGGTCATCTCGGGCGCCGTGTCGAGCGTCAGCCAGCTGCTGATCAGCACGGGGCTTCACCGGGCGGGTCTGTCCACGAGCGCGATCGGGCTCGCGTTCACCGCCGGAGCGGTCTGCTACATCTCGGTCAGCGGCGCGGTCGTGCGGCTTGGCGGCCGGGTGCTCACGCTGCGCTTCAACGCGCTGGCCGCGGTGCTCGCGGCGGTTGGGCTCGCGCCCGCGGTCATCTCGCCGGGGGCGGTGGCGCTGGTCGCGGCGCTCTTGCTCGCCACCGCCCCGCGCGGGGCGATCAGCACGGTCGCCTACGGCCTTGCGTCCGGCCAGCGGCGTGGCTCGGCGACCGGCGACGGTGTCGTGTTCGGGCTGCTGAACGGAGCCTGGGCGGCGGCGACCGTGCTCGCGCCGGTGATCGCCGGCGCGGTTGCGCAGAGCTCAGGCGCGGCCGCGGGGTACCTGACTGCGATCGTCCCGTCGGCGGCGATTGCCGTCTGGGTGGCGATCGCGGCGCGAGGCGAGCCCCGGGGCCCCGCGGGCCGCCGGCGGGCGCCGGCGCCGCAGACCCCGGAGCCCAGGCTAGAGGCCGGCGCCGCCGGGGCACCCGTCGCGGTCGTGGCGGGCGCCGGCGGGCGGCTCGGCGAGCGCGAGGCCGCGAAGAACCTCGGCGACGACGGCGCAGGCCTGGAGGGCCTCGCCGAGGTCGGCGCCCTCCTGAGGGGTGTGGCACTCGCCGCCGTGGAGGGGGACGAAGACCAGCAGCGCACGGGTCAGCGACGCCAGATGCTGCGCGTCGTGGCCCGAGCCCGACCACGTCTCGCGCGCCGCGATGCCAAGCCGCGACGCCGCCGACAGCGCCGCCTGCACGAGCCGGCGGTCCATCGCGACCGGCTCGCCGCCGCGCACCAGCTCGACGTCGGCTCGCACCCCGCGGCGCTCGGCGATCGCGGCGGCCGCGGCACGGATCTCGGCCTCCAGCTCCGCGAGCGAGCCTGACGAGATCGCGCGCGCGTCGATTCCCAGCCGCGCGCGGGCCGGGATCACGCTGAGCGCTCCCGGCGAAACCGAGATCGTGCCCACCGTGGCGACGGTCTCGGGCGGCTGCGAGCGTGCGGCGGCCTCGACGGCTAGCACCAGCTCGGCGGCCGCCGCCAGCGCATCGCGGCGATCCTCCATCGGGACCTCGCCGCAGTGTCCGGCAACCCCGCGCAGCTCGACGGCGAACCGGCGCGGCGAGGCCACCGCGCTGACCACGCCGAGCGTGCGAAGCTCCCGGCGGGGTGCCACGTGCACCTCCGCGTGCGCGAGCCAGCGGCCGAGCGGGGGGTCGATCCGCGGCAGCTCGGCGAGCGCCGCCAGGTGGGCGCTCAGCGCGTCTGCAGCCGTCATGCCAGCGGCGTCGCGCATCCGCTCAAGCTCGGCGTGGGTGAGCGTGCCAGCCAGCAGCCGGGAGCCAATCGTGCCCGCCTCAAACCGCGGCGCCTCCTCTGCGGCGCAGACGAGCACGCCGGCGCGGGCGCCGCTGCGCGGATCCGGGCCGCCCGCGCCGGCCTCCAGGTCGCGCGCGAGCTCCAGGCCGAGCACCGTTCCCAGTGCGCCGTCGTAGCGCCCGCCGTCGGGCACGGTGTCGACGTGCGAACCGGCGGTGATCAGCTGACCATCCCAATCGGCTGGCAGCGCCCACAGGTTTCCGTGCTCGTCCACCGCGGGCGCGAGCTGCTGCTCGCGTGCCCAGCCAGCGACCAGCAGCATCGCGTCGGCCTCGGCGTTCGAGTAGGCGGGCCGGTCTGCTCCGCCCTCCGGGCCGCGCGCGAGCGCCCACAGCTGCTCCAGGCGCCGGGCGATCCGGCCAGGGTCAGCCACGGCGTGCTCGCGGCCGCCGCCGGCCGCGCTCGATCTCCGGGGCTCGGATGGGGCCGGCGGGCGCGATCAGCCGAGGGTAGCGGCCCTCCGCAGCCCGGCGCGGGAATCGCTGGAGACGACGCCCCAGCGGGTGCGCGCGGGACCGCGCGGGCGGAGGCTAGACCGGGACCCGGGAGGTCGTCATCGCGGTGCGCGCGACCGGCAGCCCGAAGTGCTCGACGGGGCTGTCGGCGTTGCGCGCCATCGCGACGAACAGCCGCTTCCGCCAGCGCGCCATTCCGGGCGCGTCGGTCGGCACGATCGTCATTCGGCTTACGAAGTAGGAGGCATGCTCGAGGTCGAGCGCGCGGTCAAGGTAGCCCTCCTTGCGCGCCAGCGCCAGCGCGTCGGGAACCCGCCAGGGGTCACGGTAGCCGACGCGGATCGTCAGGTGGGTCACCTTGAACAGCCCGCTGCCGATCGTCTCGGCCGCGAACCGCTCGCTGCGGTCCACGTGAGGCACGCCGACCGGCTGCACGGAGACGATCAGCACCCGCTCGTGCAGAGCCCGGTTGTGCTCCACCAGCGTGCGCATCGCAAGCGGGGTGGTGCGCACCCCGGGTGCGACGTAGATCGCGGTGCCCGGCAGCCTGAGGATCGGGGGGCGAGCGAACCGCAGGCGCTCCAGGAACTCCTCCAGCGACCCCTCGGCCTCGGTCCGGTTGCGCGTGACGATCTGCGCGCCGCGCTGCCAGGTGAGCATCACCACCGCCACCGCCAGCCCCACGGCCAGCGGCACGTACGCGCCGTCCACGAGCTTGGTCAGGTTGGAGCTGAAGAAGGCCAGGTCGACAGTCCCGAACAGGACGGCCACGAGCACCAGCCACACGCGCGGGGTGTGCCACTGCGCTCGCGCGATCGCGACGAACAGGATCGTGTTGAGCAGGAATGTCCCGGTCACCGCCACGCCGTAGATGTTCCCCAGCGTCGTCGGGTTGCGGAACACCAGCACCAGCGTCGCGACCCCGGCCCCCAGGAGCCAGTTGATCGCCGGAACGTAGATCTGGCCCTCGATCTCGGAGGTGTGGATGGTGCGCAGCCGCGGAAGCAGACCAAGCTGGGTGGCCTGGCGGGCGACCGAGAACGAGCCGGTGATCACCGCCTGCGAGGCGATGATCGTGGCCAGCGTTGCCAGCACGACCATCGGCACGAGCAGGCTGCGCGGCACAAGCTGAAAGAACGGGTTAAACGACGGGCTGTTGACGATCCCCGGATGCGAGAGGATGAGCGCCGCCTGCCCGAGATAGGAGATCATGACCGCGGGCAGCACCACGCCCACCCAGGTCATGCGGATCGGCCCGGCGCCGAAGTGGCCCCGGTCGGCCGACATCGCCTCGGCGCCCGTGCAGCACAGCACCACGCCGCCGAGCGTCAGCCAGCCGGCGGCGCCGTGGTCGACCAGGAAGCGGATCCCCCAGACGGGCGACAGCCCGGCGACCACGCCCGGGTGAGCGACGACCTCGCGCATGCCCAGAGCCGCGATCGAGGCGAAGAAGGTGAGGATCACCGGCCCGAACAGCCAGCCGACGGCTGCGGTGCCGAACCGCTGCAGCGCGAACAGCGCGATCAGGATGCCCAGCGACAGCGGCACGACCAGGTGCGCCAGGCGGGGGCTGACGACGCCCAGGCCGCCCACGGCGGAGGTGACCGAGATCGCGGGCGTGATCATCCCGTCGCCGAGGAACAGGCCGGCGCCGAACACCCCCAGCACGACCAGCGCCGCCGTGTGCCTGGCGCGGACGCGGCGAACCAGCGCGGTCAGCGCCATGATGCCGCCGTCGCCGTGGTTGTGCGCGCGCATGATCAGCGCCGCGTACTTGAGCGTGACCTCGATCAAAAGCGCCCAGAAGATCAGCGAGACGATCCCGTAGACGCCGGCGAGGTCGGCGTGCGCGGCGTCGCGGTGGGCGGTGAAGATGAACTGCTCGGTGTACAGCGGGCTCGTGCCCAGGTCGCCGTAGACGACGCCCAGCGCGCCGAGCGCCAGTGCCGCCCGAGCCCCGTGAGCGACCACATCCCGGTCGGCCGACTCGGCCCACCGCGCCGCCGCCGAGCGCTTCGGGCCGCGGACCGGCGGGGCCGGCAGAGCGCGCTCGCCGAGCTTATGGGCGGCCTCGTGCAGGCTTCTCGTCGACGCCGCGCCAGCTCGCAGGCGGTCCTGGTCGCCCTGGGCCGCGTGCCCTCCGGCCCCGGCGAACGCGTGCTTGCCGTTGCGTGTGGTCGAGTCCGTGCCCGGTCGCCGCATCCTGGCACCATGCTCGGGCGGCGACCATCAAGGATCCGTGCAGGAAGAGGCCCGGCGCATCAAGATCCTGTGAAGGTGCGGATGCGCGCAACCTGCGCAGGCGTGCATGCGCGCAGCCTGCGCAGGCGCGGACGCCGGCGACCTGCGCAGGATCCGAGCCGGCAGGCGCTACAGCGCGACCTGGGAGCCGGTCATCACCGTGCGCTGCGGTGGCAGGCGGAACTGGTCGATCGGGCTCTGGGAGTTGCGCGCCATCGCGATGAACAGCTTCTTGCGCCAGCGCGCCATTCCGGGCGTCCCGGTGAGCATGATCGTCATCCGCGAGACGAAGTAGTGCGCGTGCTCCAGATCGAAGGCGCGGTCGAGGTATCCGAGCTTGCGAGCCAGCGCCAGCGCCCGGGGAACGTCGCGCGGGTCGTGGTAGCCGACGTGCACCGTGAGGTGGGCCACCTTGAAGCGCCCGGACCCGAGCAGCGCGAGCTCGAAACGGTCTTCGCGCTCGACATGGGGGATGCCGACCGGCGCCAGGGAGACGATCAGCACCCGCTCGTGCAGCGCGTGGCTGTGCTCGACCTGGGCGCGCATCGCCAGCGGGGTCGTGTCCTTGCTCGGGTTCAGGAAGATCGCGGTTCCCGGGAGGCGGACGATCGGGGGCGTCATGCGCCCGAGGCCCTCCAGGAACTCCTCCAGCGAGCCCTCGCTCTCGGTGCGGTTGCGGGTGACGATGTCCCGTCCGCGCCGCCAGGTGACCATCACCGTCGCGGTCGTCAGTCCCACCAGCAGCGGCAGCCACGCGCCGTGCGTCACCTTCGTCAGGTTGGCGCTGAAGAACGCGATCTCGATCAGGTAGAACAGGCCGCCCAGCAGCGCGACCCGCCACCACGGCAGCCGCCACAGCGACCGCGCCACCGCCAGAAACAGCGTGGTGTCGCAGATGAAGGTGCCGGTGACCGCGACGCCGTAGATGTCCGCCAGGCGACCGGAGCTTCGGAACACGAGCACGAGCGTGACGACGCCCGCGCACAGAAGCCAGTTGATCAGCGGCACGTAGATCTGACCCTCCAGCTTGGAGGTGTGGCGGATGCTCAGCTGGGGCAGGAACCCAAGTTGCACCGCCTGCTTGGCGACCGAGAACGAGCCCGTGAGCGCCGCCTGGGATGCGATGATCGTCGCGGCCGTCGCCAGGAACACCATCGGCAGCTGGCCCCAGGAGGGGACCAGCAGGTAGAACGGGTTTCTGATCGTGTGTGGGTCGCTGAGGATCAGCGCGCTCTGCCCCAGGTAGGACAAAAGGACGGCCGGCAGCACGACCGAGAACCAGGTCATGCGGATCGGCCCGGCGCCGAAGTGGCCCCGGTCGGCGTACAGCGCCTCGGCGCCGGTCACGCACAGCACCACGGCGCCGAGCGTCATCCACGCCGCGACGCCGTGGTCGGCCAGAAAACGGATCCCCCATGTTGGCGACAGCCCCTGGATCACCCCCGGGTGCAGGATCACCTCGTGGGCGCCGAGCACGCCGATCGTCGAAAAGAACAGCAGGATCACCGGCCCGAACAGCCATCCGACCGCGCCGGTGCCAAACCGCTGCACGGCGAACAGGGTGACCAGGATCGCCAGCGAGATCGGGACCACCAGGTGCGAGAGGCTCGGCGTCGCCACCTCCAGGCCCTGCACGGCGGAGGTCACCGAGATCGCGGGGGTCACCATCCCGTCGCCGAGGAACAGGCCGGCCCCCACCAGCCCGATCGTGAGCAGCACCGCCGCGCGCGGCACCCGGCGGCGCTGCAGCAGCGCGCCGAGCGCCATCACGCCGCCGTCGCCGCGGTTGTGGGCCCGCATGATCAGCCACGCGTACTTGACCGAGACCTCCAGCACGAGCGCCCAGAAGATCAGCGAGGCGATCCCGTAGACGCCCGCGACGTCCGGGCGCGCGGCGTCCGCGTGCTGGCTGAAGATCGTCTGCTCGGTGTACAGCGGGCTGGTGCCCAGATCGCCGAACACCACACCCAGGGCGCCGAGCCCCAGCACCACGCGGCCCGCGTGCGCCACGACGTCGCGCTCGTCGTCGGCGGCGGCGCGCAGCGCTTCGGACGGGCCGGTCCGCCTGCGCGGGGCCGGCTGGACCGGCCAGCTGCCGAGCTTGTGCGCGGCCTCGTTGAAGTTGCGGCGCACAGCCCCCGGCTCGGCCTTGGCTGGGCGCATCGACCCCGGCTCGGCCTGGGCGCCAGGGGCCCCGGACTCTGGCGCCGTGCGGCTGCCGGTCTCGGCGGTCATGAGCTGCGTCCTTCGGTGCAGGCGGGTGAGTGGTCCACGGGACTGACCGTCGGCGCCGGCGACGCGCAGGCGCGGGCGGATGAGGGTCCTTCCGAGGCGCAGCTTACCCGCTCGGCGCGCGTGCCGATCCGCGTCGACGGCGGTGGCGATCGCACGCGCCGGCTGCCGCCGGCGGTCGCCCACGCGCCGGCGGCAGCCGGCGGTCGCCCACGCGCCCTCGGATGCAATGCCGCAGGCGGCTCGGCTGACTCCAGCAGCGAGGCCGCCTGCGACCTCTGCCGCGGGCTGCCATGCCAATGGGAGAAAGCCCGTTGCGTCGCGTCCGCTCAGCCGGAGAACCGGTAGCCGACCCCGGGGTCGGTGCGGATGAAGCCCTGGCCCGTGGCGGCGCCCTGCTCGCCGGCGGGTGCCCGCCCCGGCCCGCCGCGGGGCTCGAGCTTTCGCCGCAGGTTGGCGATGTGGGCGCGCAGCACCTGCGTGTCGTCGGCGTAGCCGGCGCCCCAGACGGAGACCAAGAGCTCCCGGTGGGTCATCAACCGCCCGCGGTTGCTGGCCAGGATCCGCAGCAGGTCGAACTCCGTGGGCGTCAGGTGGACCGGCTCGCCGCCGAGGGTCACAAGGCGAGCCGCCAGGTCGACGGTCAGCTCGCCCGCCACGATCACGGGGTCGTCTCGATCCGGGCCGACTCTCCTCAGGCTCGCCTCAAGCCGCGCGATCAGCTCGCGCGGGCCGAACGGCTTGGTGACGTAGTCGTCGGCTCCGGCCGCCAGCGCCCGCACCTTGGCGTCCTCGTCGCCTACGGCGGAGAGCACGATCAGCGGCATGTCCGACCACTCGCGAAGCCGCCTGCAGACCGCCACCCCGTCGATGTCGGGCAGCAGCAGGTCGACGATCGCGGCGCTCGGCCTGCTGACGGCGGCGACGTCCAGCGCCTCCTCGCCGCTTGAGGCCGGCAGCGCCTCGTACCCCGCGTCGCGCAGGATGACCCGCAGCGCGCGCAGGATCTGCGACTCGTCGTCGCAGACAAGCACGCGCGGGCGCCCGCCGGGCGCGCTCATCCCCTGCCCAGCGCCGCGGTGCAGGCGGGCTCGGCCACCGGCAGCAGCACCTCGAAGCGCGCGCCGCCGCCGGGGCCCGGCTCTACGCGGATCTCGCCTCCGTTGGCCTGCACGAACCCCCTGGCGATCGCCAGGCCCAGGCCGGAGCCGGACCCGGCGCGAGCCGCCTCGCGCCCGCGGTAGAAGGGCTCGAAGATCCGGTCGCGGTCGGCGTGCGAGATGCCCGGACCGCGGTCGGTGACGCTCACGCGGATCCGGTCGCCGTCGCGGCGCGCGGCCACCGTGACCGGCCCGGTTCCCCCGTAGCGGCAGGCGTTCTCCAGCAGGTTGGCGAACGCCCGCTCCAGCTGCGCGGGGTCCGCCGACACCTCGGGGAGCCCCTCCTGGATGTCGAGTCGCAGGTGCGACGGGCGCGGTCTGAGGCCCTCGAGGGCCTCGGTGAGCAGGTCCTCGACCGACACCCAGTCGCGTCGCGGAGTGGCCGCGCCGGCCTGCAGGCGAGACAGCGCCAGCAGGTTGTCGACCAGCCCAGCCAGGCGGTTGCCCTCCTCCACCACGGCGGCGCTGAGCTCGGCGCGCTCGTCGTCGGTCAGCGAGCTGGCCGACAGCGCGTGGCCGGCCGCGACGATCGCCGTCAGCGGCGTGCGCAGGTCGTGGGAGACGGCGCGCAAGAGCGCCGTCTTGAGCTCGTCCGAGCGCCTGAGCGCCTCGGTCTCCACGCGCTCGGCCTGCAGCGCGTCGCGCCGGTCGGCGATCGCCACCAGCGCCTCGAGCGTCGGGACCACCTTGGCGCGCAGCCGCTGCTCGGCCTCGACCGTCAGCCCCGGGGGGACGAGCAGCGTCGCGACCGGAAGCCCGTCGGCGCCGCGCAGCGCCAGCGCCAGGCCGCGCGAGGCGGCCGGGACCTCGCCCTGCTGGATCGAGGCCGACGACAGCCCGAGCCCCTCGGCGACGCGGCGGGCCGCGCCCGCCAGCGCCGTGCTCGTGTCGACGCCCAGCAGCAGCTCGCGTGCCAGCGCCGCGGCGAGGTCGGCCTCCGCGCGGCGGCTCTCCGCCTCCAGCGCGCGCGCCCGGGCGACCTCGGCGATCGTGCTGACGAAGACCGCGACGATCGTGAACGCGCCGAGCGCCACCCAGTTGCGCCCGCTGAAGATCGCGAAGGTGCCCGTGGGCGGAAGGTGAAAGAAGTTGAACGCGGCCGCGCTCAGCAGCGACGTGCACAGGCCCAGCCCAAGGCCCCAGTAGGTGGAGATCAAGAGGACCGCCGGGAGGTAGACGACGCTCAGCGAGACCACGGGCGCGATCGTGCGAAGCAGGTAGATCGTCAGCGTCGCGAGCGCCACCGCGGCAACGGCGGCCAGCGCGCCGGTGAGGCGGCTCGGACGACGGTGGCGCAGCGCGAGGGCGCCGAGGCGCGCGGTCACGGAGGCACCGGGGGCCGAAGGGCCGCCATCGCGCCACGCTCCCATCCCGGCCGTGCGCGCCGTTCGCATGCCGCGCTAGCCCACCGTGTAGGACGCGGGCGGCGGACCATCGCCGCGCGCGGCCGCGATCTGCGCAAGCAGCGCCTGTGGGCTGGTGCCCCCCAGCACGCGCAGGCGCGGCAGCATGTAGGGATCGCTGGCCGGCGACGCCCAGCCGGGGACCACGGTGGTGGACCCGACGAAGCCCGCGGCCCGCACCGCGGCGATCACGGCGGCGTCGTAGTCGCCCGACGGGTAGCAGAACCAGTTGACCGGCACGCCGTACTCTCGCTGGAGACGGCGGCGCGCGACCGCCACCTGGTAGTGCAGCTGGGCGGCGTCGAGCGTGACCAGATCGGCGTGGCTGATGCCCTGGGTGTCAAGCTCCCAGCCGGCGTCGATCAGCGCGCGCACCTCATCGGAGGTCAGCCCTCCCTGGGAGGGCGGCAGCCCCGACAGCTGCAGGTTCTCGTCCGCCACCCATCCGAGCCTGCGCAGGATCGGCAGCGCCTGGGCGTACTGGGAGTGGTAGCCGTTGTCGAAGGTCAGCACGAACGGCCTGCCCGGCGGAAGCCGCGCGCCGTCGGTCCAGTAGGCGCGCAGCTGGTCGAGCGTCACCGGGTGCCAGCCGGCCGCGTGCAGGGCCTGCATCTGCGCGGCGAACTCCGCCGCCGGCACGTACAGGCCCGGGAACGGGGCACCGGGCGGCGGGGGGGCGATCACGTGGTACATGAGGATCGGCACCGAGAGGGTGCCCGGGTGGCCGGTCGGGGGCCCGAGCGCGGCGGCCGTCGAGCGATGCGGCGCCGAGGGGCCGGCGGCGTCGGCGGTCAGGCGCCCCGAGCGCGCTGAGCCCGCGCGGCGGCGGTGGCGCCCGGATGCGGCCAGGCTCGCGCCCCCCGAGGGATGGGCCCCCGGCGCGGGCGACCGGCCGCCGGCGGAGGCGATCGTGACCGCGACCGCCGCCACCACCACCGCCAGGGCGCCGGTGGCCAGCAGCCGCCGCCGCGCGCGCCTGCGGGCGCGCTCGCGCGCGCGTGCCGCCCGGCGTCTGCGCAGCTCGGCTGAGTCCATGCGCATAGCTTGCCACCCCGCAGGGCGGCCACCGCTGCCCGGCAGGAATCGCACGGCCGGGATCGAACCGTCCACCCATGCCAATCAAACGGCGGGGGCCGGCGCCTCAGGTGGTCGCGGTCGGGCCGGCCGCGGGATTCGAGCACCTGGAGCGCAGCGCGCTCGCGGTGCTGCGCTGGCTGACGGCGGCCGGGATTCAGTTCGTCCTGGTGGGCCCGGTCGCGGAGGCCATCCGCGGCGATCGCGGCGCGCGCGGCCCGGTGGCGATCGTGCCGGCACCCTATGCGCGCAACCTGGAGCGCCTCGCCCGGGCGCTGACGGCCCGCGGCGCGACCCTGCGCGGCGACGCGGCGAGCGCCGGCGCGAGCTTGCGCCGGCGCGGCGAGACGCTGCAGCTGACCGCGGACGGGCTGGCGCGCGGGCGCCGGTGGCTGCTGCGCTTCGCCGGCTACGACCTCGACGTCGAATGCCCGCGCGCCGGCGCGGGCGCGGCCGCCGGGTCCACCGACGGCCGCGGCGCGCCCGGCTACAGGGAGCTGCTCTACGAGGCGAGCGCGTTTGAGCCGGCGGGAGGGGTGGTGGTGCAGGTGGCCGCGCCTGAGGACCTGGTCCACTACGACCACGTGCGGCGCACCGGCGGGCCGCCGCGCCTGAGCGTGGCGCGCCTGGCGGGCGGCGCAGCGGCGGGCCGCCGCGCCTGAGCACCACGCGCCCGGTCGGCTGCGCGCGTTGGGCTCAGCTGCGGCCGAGCCCGGGCTGCCAGAGCGACTCGGATCCCTCGTTGGCGGCGCGGCTGAGGATGAACAGCAGGTCCGACAGGCGGTTGAGGTAGCGCACCGCCTCGGGGCTGATCTCCTGCCCGCAGGCGACCGCGCGGCGCTCCGCGCGCCGGCAGACGGTGCGGCAGACGTGCAACAGCGCGGCCGCCGGCGTGCCCGCCGGGAGCACGAACGACCGCAGCGGCGCCAGGCCGGCGTTGACCTCGTCGCAGCGCTCCTCCAGCCAGCGCGTCTGCTCGGGCGCCACGCGCAGCCGGGTGCGCGCCGGATCCTCGGGCGCGCACAGATCGGCGCCGACGTCGAACAGGTCGTTCTGGATTCGCTCAAGCCACTCGTCGAAGCGCTCCGGCAGCCGCCCGCCGAGCGCCCGCAGCGCCCCGATCTGCGCGTTGAGCTCGTCGACGGTGCCGTAGGCCTCGATCCGCGGATGCGTCTTGGGCACCCGGCTCATGTCGCCCAGGTGCGTCTCGCCGCCATCGCCCAGGCGGGTGTAGATCCGCGTGAGGTTGATCGTCATCGGTCCGGGCCCTTGCGTGCGCGCGCCATCTCCACCGACAGTCTGGCACCCCGGGCGGATCGCGCCGGGCGCGCGGCGCGCTAGCATCGCCCTCCGTTCAGGGTCGGTGGCGATGGGAAGCCGGTGAGAGACCGGCGCGGACCCGCCACTGTGACCGGGGACGCCGGCCGCATCATGCCACTGAGGCACGGGCCCTTCGGGAAGGCGCGGACGGTAGGCCCGGAAGCCAGGAGACCACACGCCGACCGTCAAGCCGACAAGCCCTCGAGGAAAGGGGTGGCTCCAGATGAAACGCAGCACCGCACCCGTCGCCGGAGCGCTGGCGGCACTGGCCCTCTGCGCAGGCGCGGCCGCGCCGGCGCTCGCCGGCTCGGCGCCTGCCGGCCCGCCCACGACCGTCACCGTACGCGTGGAGGGGCTTCGGCGCACGCTCCTGTACGCCACCACGGTGCGCACCCGCCGCGGGTGGATCACGCGCTTCGGCGCCCCGCGCGGCTCCTGTCCTGCCAGCGGTGCGGCCGGCGCCCTGGATGCCGCCACGCACCATCGCTGGAGCGGCTCCTACGGCACCTACGGGCTGAGCGTCATATCGATCCTCGGCGAGAGCCACCCGTTCAGCTCGCCCTACTACTGGGCGATCTTCGTCGATGGCCGCTACGCCCAGTTCGGGATCTGCGACCTGAGGCTTCGCCGCGGCGAGCAGCTGCTGTTCGCAGCCGTGCCCGACAAGGGCACCGAGTACCCGCTCATGCTGAGCGCGCCGGCGCGCGCGCGCGCCGGCCGGCCGTTTGCCGTGCGCGTCGAGACCTACGGGTCGGGCAGCGCCGAGCGGCCCGTGGCCGGGGCGCTCGTGGACGGCGTGCGCACCGACGCGCGCGGCTACGCCACGGTGAAGGTCCGCCGCCCAGGCAGGGCGAGGCTCACCGCCACGCTCGCCGGCTTCATCCGGGACGAGGCCACGGTCGCGATCACGCGCTGAGATGCTGGGCCGGGCCCGAGCCGTCGCCGGCCGCCTGCGACGGCGGCCGGCCATCGTGGCGCTCGCCGCCGCGCTGGCCTGCAGCGGCTGCGGCCTGGGGCCCGGCCCCGGCGCCTCCGATGTGACCCTGACGGTCACGCGAGACTTCGGCTCCATCCCGGTGGCGACCGTCACCCGCAGGCACGTTCCCGGCTCTGAGACCGTGATGCGGATGCTCGAGCGCTACTTCAGGCTGAGCACCCGCTACGGCGGCGGGTTCGTCGAGTCGATCGACGGGCTCGGCCCCAGCGGCCCGATGCGCGACTGGTTCTACTACGTGAACGGGGTGCAGGCGCCGGAGGGCGCGGCGTCGACGACGGTGCACGCAGGCGACCACATCTGGTGGGATCTGCACGACTGGCGGGCGACGGAGTCGATCCCGGCGGTGGTCGGCTCGTTCCCCGAGCCGTTCACCACCGGCATCGGCGGCAGGCGCTACCCGGTCACGATCGAGTGCGGCTCCGGCGTGTCGGCGGCCTGCCGGACGGTCACCGCCGTGCTGTCGGCGGCGCGCGTGCCGTCCGGCCCGCAGGTGCTCGGCACCGGCTCTGGGACGAGCACGATCACCGTCGTGGTGGGGACCTGGACCCAGATCCGCGCCGAGGTCGTGGCGCAGCTGATCGCCCGCGGCCCCGGCGCCAGCGGCGTCTATGCGCGCTTTGCCCACCAGGGCTCAGAGCTTGACCTGCTGGACCCCGCCGGCGACGTGGCCGGCACGCTCGGTGCGGGCGCCGGCCTGATCGCCGCCACCGCGGGGCCCTCCGGCGTGCCGACCTGGGTGGTGACCGGCACCGACCCAGCCGGGGTGCTCGACGCGGCCCGCAGCTTCAACGCCCGGGCGCTGCACGACCACTTCGCGCTGGCCGTCGACGGGCGGCGCATGCTGCCGGTCCCGCTGGATCCCGCACGGTGAGCGCGGGCGCACAGCTGCAGCTCGGCGGCCGGCGCGCAAGCCCGCTGCACAGCGCCGCCGCCTCGGCCGGCTGCTGCTACTGCGCCGCCCTGGCGCTGGCGGGGCTCGCGCTGCCAAACCCGCTCGAGCTCGCAGCGATGCTCGCGACCGTGCTGGCGTGCGCGGCGGCGGCCGGCGTGTGGAGGCCGCTTGCGCGCACGGCGGCGCTGGCGATCCCGGTCGGTCTTTCGATCGCCGCGATCAACGCGCTGGTGGACCGCAACGGCCTGACCGTGATCGCGCGGCTCGGCGACCTGCCGGTGCTCGGGCCCACCGACGTGACGCTCGAGGCGACGGTCTACGGCCTGGTGCTCGGGCTGCGCGCGATGGTGCTGATCTGCTGCGGGGTGCTGTACACGCTCGCGGTCGACCCCGACGAGGTGCTGCGGCTGATGCGCCGCCTGTCGTTCCGCTCCGCGCTGACCGCGACGATCGCCACCAGGCTCATCCCGATGCTCGCGCGCGACGGCCGGCGCCTGGCCGAGGCGCAGCGCTGCCGGCCGGGCCCGGCGCCCTCGCGGCTTTCGCTGCTGCGCGCGACCTGCGCGGGGATCCTGGACCGCGCGCTGGATGTGGCGGCCGCGCTGGAGGTTCGCGGCTACGGCGCCGCGCGGCGCCCGCCGCGCCGCCGGCGGCAGCGTTCGCGCCACGACCTGGCGTTCCTTGCCTCGGCGGCGGCGATCGCGGCGCTGGTGATCGCCGCCCGCCTTGGAGGCTGGGCTTCGTTCTCCGCCTATCCGGCGCTGCGGGTCGCGACCGGCCCCCGGGCCCTGGCGCTGGCGGGCATGCTGCCCGCGGTCGCCCTGGCGCCGTTCGCCCAGCGGCGGGGGCTGCGGGTATGAGCGGCTCGCCCGCGCCCGCCGCGGTCCAGCGGCAGGCCGCGGTGTGGCTGGACGGTGTGACCTACTCGTATCCGGGCTCGCCGCGTCCCGCGCTGGCGGACGTCGACCTGCGCGTGGGGCAGGGCGAGGTGGTGGTGCTGGCCGGGCCCTCGGGCTCTGGCAAGTCGACCCTGCTGCGCGCGATCAGCGGCCTGGTGCCCCACTTTCACGGCGGCACCTTCGCCGGGCGGGTGACGGTCTGCGGGATGGACACGCGCGACCACGGGCCCGGCGAGCTGGCGGCGATGGTCGGGACCGTCTTCCAGGACCCGGAGACGCAGATCGTCACCGGCACGGTCCGCTCCGAGCTGGAGCTCCCGCTGGAGAACCTCGGCCGCGAGCCCGCCGAGATCGCCCGTGCCGTCGAGGAGACCGCGCTGTCGCTGTCGATGCAGCGGCTGCTCGATCGCCGCACCGCGCAGCTGTCCGGCGGCGAGCTTGCGCGGGTGGCGCTCGCGGCCGCGCTGGTCGCGGCACCCGCGATCCTGGTGCTCGACGAGCCGACCTCGCAACTTGACCCGGTCGCCGGGGACGAGCTGATCGGGCTGCTGCGCCGCGCCAACGACGATCGCGACACGACGATCCTGCTCGCCGAGCACCGCCTGGAGCGCTGCCTGGGCCTGGCTGACCGGGTGCTGGCGCTCGAGGACGGGGAGATAGTCTGCGACGCTGCGCCCGGCGAGTTCCTGGCTTGGGCGGCCGAGCGCGCCCCGAGCCTGCAGACCCCGGGCGGCTCGCTGCTGTGCCGGCTGGGCCTGGCGCCCGTGCCGGGCGTCCGCGCGGCCCGCGCGGCGCTCCGCTCGCACGGGCTGCTGCCCGTGCGGCCGCCGGCGCAGCTGGCCGTGCGGCCGCCCGTCGCGCCGCCGCACGCGCCGGCGCGGGACCGGACCGGCGACCGGGTGGCGGCCCGCCGGGCGCTGCGCCGCCTGCGCCGGGAGCGGACGGAGAGCGCGCTTTCGCTGGAGGGCGTCTGGTGTGAGCTGCGCGGCGGGCCCGCGATCCTGCGCGACGTGTCGCTGACCCTGGCGCCGGGGGAGCGCGTGGCGCTGATGGGCGCCAACGGAGCGGGCAAGTCCACGCTGCTGCGCCACGCCGCCGGGCTGATGGTCCCGTCGCGCGGCTCGGTGCGCGCAAGCGGCCGCGTGGCGCTCCTGCTGCAGCATCCAAACGACTACCTCGTGCACGAGACCGTCTCCGAGGAGGCGCATCTACAGGCGCTGGAGTTCGCCGGCCTGGCCGGCGAGCCCTACGCGGAGCGGCATCCGCGCGAGCTGTCGGGCGGCGAGCGCCAGCGGCTGGCGCTGGCGGTGGTGCTCGGCGAGCTGCGCGATCCGCCCGCGGTCCTGTGCCTGGACGAGCCGACCCGCGGGATGGACCGCCAGCACCGCGCCCGGCTGTGCGAGCTGCTGCGCGATCTGGGCTGCGCGGTGATCGTCGCCACCCACGACCCGGAGCTGGCGGCCTCCTTCGCGCAGCGTGTGGCGCTGCTGGCCGGCGGGGAGCTGATCGCCGACGCGCCGGTCCGGGAGGTGCTCGCGGGCGGCAGCTGGTTTGCGACCGAGACGGCGCGGATCCTCGGGGGCGCCGGCGGCGCGCTGACGCCCTCGGAGGGCGCCGAGCTTCTGCTGCGCTCGCCGGAGGCCTGCGTGAGATGAGCTGGCAGCTGGGGTCGCTGGCGATCCTCGCCGTGGCACTGGCCGGCGGCTTCGCCTGGTATGAGCGCCGCCGGCCCGACGCTCGCATCGTGGCGCTGGTGGCGACGCTCAGCGCGCTTGGAGCGCTCGGCCGGATCGCGTTCGCGGCCGTGCCGAACGTCAAGCCGACCACTGACATCGTGCTGATCTCCGGCTACGCTCTGGGCGGCGGGCCGGGCTTCGCGGTCGGCGCGATCGCGGCGCTGAGCTCGAACTTCTTCTTCGGCCAGGGCCCATGGACGCCATGGCAGATGGCGGGCTGGGGGGCGACCGGCGTGGCCGGCGCGCTGCTTTCGCGCCTGCCGCCGGCGCTTCGGCGCCGCCGGGGCCCGCGGGAGGCGATCGGCCGCTGGCGGCTGGCGCTGGTCTGCTGCGCGGTCGGCTTTGCGTTCACGGCGCTGCAGGACGTCGGCGACTGGGTCAACTACAGCGACCACAGCCTGGCGACGCTCGGGGCTTACGTCGGCAGCGGCCTGGGCTTCGACGCCGTGCACGCCGCCGGCTGCGTGGCGTTCGCGCTCGCGATCGGCCCGTGGCTGACGCGCTCGGTGCAGCGATTCGCGCGCAGGCTGCAGGTCAACTGGGTGGCGCCGAGCGCCCTGCGCGCTCAGTCGGCCGGCGTGAGCGAGCCATCCGGCGCCCGGCGCGAGCCCGGCGGCCCGTGCGAGCCATCCGGCGACCCGGGGTGGCCTTCCGGCGGCCCCTGCGAGCCATCCGGCGGCCCGGGGAGGCCATCCCCGGGCCGGGAGCCTTCCGCGGCGCAGGGGCGTTCGCGACCGCCGGCGGGACGCTCGCCGGCCGCGCTGGCGGCGCTCGTGGGCGTCGGGCTCGCGGCGGCCGCCGGGCAGGCAGCCGCCCCCGCAGCGCATGCCGCGCCCGTGCCGCACCCCGCCGCCGCGCCGCACGCCGTCGCCGCATCCGCCGCGCGCGCGGCGCAGGCGCCGGGCGACGCCGGGCAGGCCGCCGCCGGCGCGGTGCGCTACCTGATCGGGGCCCAGAACGCCGACGGCGGCTTCGGGCCGGCGCCCGGGCAGCCGTCGAGCGAGCTGTTCTCGGGGTGGGCGGCGCTCGGCCTGGCCGCGGCGGGTCGCCCGCCGGCGACGCTGGACCGCGGGCCCGGGCTGGTGGGCTACCTGCGCGCCGGGACGGCCACCGATCCGGGCTCCCTGGAGCGGACGATCCTCGCCCTGCGCGCGGCGGGCGTGGCGCCCGTCGCTCACGGCCGCGAGCTTGTGACCGAGCTCGAGCGCGACATCGGCCCTGACGGCTCGGTCGCCGAGCGGGTCAACCTGACCGCGTTCGCCGTGCTGGCGCTGCGTGCGGCGGGCGTGAGCCCCCCGGCCGGGACGCTGCGCTGGCTGGCCGCCCAGCAGAACCAAGATGGCGGCTTCTCGTTTGAGGCCAGGGGCGCGACCAGCGACCCAGACGACACCGGCGCGGTGCTCGAGGCGCTCGCGGGCGACCCCGCGGCGGCCGTGGTCCGCGCACGGGCGGTCGCGTACCTGCGCTCCATGCAGCATCCGGACGGCGGCTTTCCCGCGATGCCTGGAGCGCCGTCGGACGCCCAGTCGACGGCCTGGGCGCTTCAGGGGCTGATCGCGGCCGGCGTGAGCGCCGCCTCCGTGCACCGCAGTGGGGGCCGCACCGCGCTCCAGTACCTTGCCTCGCTTGAGCTGCCCGACGGGTCGATCGCGTACTCGCGCGGCGAGGACATCACCCCCGTGTGGGTCACCGCCCAGGCGCTGATGGCCCTGGAGGGCCGGCCGCTGCCGATCGCGCCCGTGGCCGCTCGGGGCGGCCGTGCCGCCGGCGCCGGCCCGGCGGCCCGCGCCCGCCCTGCCGTCGGCGCGCCCCCCTCCGCTCGGGCGCGGGTGGCCACGCCGTCACGCCGGCCCGCGGGGCGGCGCGCTCTGGCCGCGCACGGCGTCGCGCCGCGCGCGCACGCCGGCCGGGGCGGCCGTCCGCGGCCGGCCGCCGCTGCGGGCGCGGACGCCGGGGCTGTGGCGGCCGCCGGGGCGGTGGCGGCGGCGATCGGCGCGCTCGAGGCGCTCGCGCTCTCCCCGGCGGGGCTTGGCTGATCGTGGGCCTGGCCTCGCGCCGCCGCAACTTGTAGGCTGCTCCGCCCGCATGCGCATCGGTGTTCCCAAGGAGACGGCCGAGGGCGAGCGTCGCGTCGCGCTCGTCCCGGAGGTCGTGAGGAAGCTCACGAGCGCCGCCGAGGGCGCACGCCCGACGATCCTCGTGCAGCGCGGCGCGGGGGAGGGGGCGCTGATCGACGACGATCAGTACGCCGACGCCGGCGCGGAGCTGGTGGATGACGCCGCGGCCGCGCTGGGGGCAGACGTGGTCCTCAAGGTCGCGCCGCCGTCGGCTGCGGAGACCGCGCTGTTGGCGCGCGAGAGCGTCCTGATCGGCTTCTTGGCGCCGCTGACCAACGGGGAGGGGGTGCGGGCGATCGCGGCCACCGGCGCCACCAGCTTTGCGATGGAGGCGATCCCGCGGATCAGCCGCGCGCAGTCGATGGATGCGCTCTCCTCCCAGGCGAACATCGCCGGCTACCGGTCGGCGCTGATCGGAGCCCAGGAGCTCGGGCGCTTCTATCCGATGCTGATGACCGCCGCGGGCACGATTCGGCCGGCCACGGTGCTCGTGCTCGGCGCCGGCGTCGCCGGGCTGCAGGCGATCGCGACCGCGCGGCGCCTGGGCGCCGTGGTCCAGGCGTTCGACGTGCGCGCGGCCGTCAAGGAGCAGGTCGAGTCGCTGGGCGCGACGTTCCTGGAGTTCGACCTCGGCGGCGACCTGGAGGGCGCCGGCGGCTACGCGCGGGAGCTCACCGCCGAGCAGCAGGCCCGCCAGCAGGAGCTCATGGCCGAGGCGATCGGCAAGGTGGACGTGGTGATCACGACGGCGCTCGTGCCAGGCCGCAGAGCCCCGATCCTGGTCACCGAGGACGCCGTGAGGCGGATGAAGCCCGGCTCGGTGATCGTCGATCTGGCCGGCGAGGCGGGCGGCAACTGCGAGCTGTCGGTCCCCGGCGAGGTGGTGGTGCGCCATCGCGTCAGGATCCTCGCGCCGCTGAACGTGCCCAGCACGATGGCCGAGCACGCGTCGGCGCTGTACGCGCGCAACGTGGCGGCGCTCCTGGAGCTCATGATCGACGCCTCCGGCGGCCTGGCGCTGGACTTCTCCGACGAGGTGATCGCCGGGGCGTGCATCACGCGCGGTGGCGAGATCGTGCACCCGGGCGCCCGCCAGGCCGCGGAGGGGACGCCGTGAGAGCGCGCACGCGAGCGGGCGGCGGGCCGGCGCCGGGCACGGCAGCCGGACCGGGGCCAAAGCCGGAGGGAGGAGCCCGATGGACAGGCTGGTGATCGACCTCGCGGTGCTCGTGCTCGCCGGGTTCGTCGGATTCTCGGTCATCTCCAAGGTGCCCAACACGCTGCACACGCCGCTGATGTCGGGCACCAACGCGATCCACGGGATCGTCGTCCTCGGCGGCCTGCTGCTGATGTCGCAGGCCAGCGGGGCGCTTGAGAAGGTGCTGCTGGTGATCGCGGTCGCGTTCGGGACGATCAACGTCGTGGGCGGCTTTCTGGTGACCGACCGGATGCTGGGGATGTTCAAGACCCGCCCGGCGCGTCCCGGTCGCGAGGGCGGCGGCACGCCATCCGGTGCAGCTGGGCCATCCGGCGGGGGCACGCCATCCGGTGCGGGCGGGCCATCCGGCGGGGGCACGCCATCGCACGGGGGCGCGCTCGAAGGCGAAGGTCCGCGGGCCGGCGAGGGCGAGCGCCGGTGACCGCGGCGATCTTCCTGCAGTCGCAGAACTTCATCGACGCCGCCTACATCGTCGCGTTCGCACTGCTGATCTACGGGATGAGCGGGCTGACCGGCCCGCGCACCGCGGTGCGCGGCAACAAGATCGCCGCCGCCGGGATGGCGATCGCCGTCGCCGCCACGCTGCTTCGCTCGCACGAGTTCTCAGGCTCGGGGACGGTGTGGCTGATCCTGCTGGGGCTGGCGATCGGGACCGCGGTGGGGGTGCCCGCCGCGCGCAACGTGCGCATGACCGCGATGCCGCAGATGGTGGCCCTGTTCAACGGCGTGGGCGGCGGCGCCGTGGCGCTGATCGCATGGGTGGAGTACCGCCACCACTTCGCCCCGGGGTACTTCCCGCTGCGCCGGGAGATCTTCGAGCTGTTCGGCGCGATCGTCGGCTCGATCTCGTTCTGGGGCTCGAACATCGCGTTCGGCAAGCTCCAGGAGCTCCTGCCCGGCCGGCCGATCAAGCTGCCGGGCCAGTCGATCGTCAACCTGGCGCTGCTGGCGGTCTGCCTGGCCAGCGCGATCGCGCTTGCGGCCGGCACCCATTCGCAGGCTCTGTTCATCCTCGGGATCCTGCTCGCGGCGGCGCTGCTGGGCAACATGGTCGTGCTGCCGATCGGCGGCGCGGACATGCCGGTGGTGATCTCCCTGCTGAACGCGTTCACCGGGCTGTCGGCGGCGGCGACCGGCGTGTCGCTCTCAAATCCGGCGATGATCGTCGCCGGGATGATCGTCGGCGCTTCCGGCACGATCCTCACCGACCAGATGGCCAAGGCGATGAACCGCTCGGTGCCGTCGATCGTCGCCGGCGGCTTCGGCGGGACGGTCGCCGCACCGGCGGCTGCGGGCTCGTCCGCGGGCACGGTCCGCTCCACCAGCGCCCAGGACGTCGCGATCCAGCTCGCCTACGCGCGCCAGGTGGTGATCGCGCCCGGCTACGGGATGGCGGTCGCCCAGGCGCAGCACGCCGTTCGCGAGCTGCAGCGCGCGCTCGAGGCCAAGGGGGTCACGGTCAAATACGCGATCCACCCGGTCGCGGGACGGATGCCGGGGCACATGAACGTGCTGCTGGCCGAGGCCGATGTCCCCTACGACCTGCTGCGCGAGATGGACGACATCAACCCGGAGTTCCCGCGCACCGACGTGACGCTCGTGATCGGGGCAAACGACGTGACCAACCCGGCGGCCAAGAACGAGCCGGGAAGCCCGATCTACGGTATGCCGATCCTCGAGGTGGACCGGTCGGGCTCGGTGATCGTGCTCAAGCGCTCGATGGCATCCGGCTTTGCGGGGATCGACAACCCGCTGTTCTACGACCCAAAGACCGCGATGCTGTTCGGCGACGCGAAGGCCTCCGTGACCGAGATCACCGCCGAGGTGCAGGCGCTGTAGTGCCGCGGGCGCGCGGGCGAGGCGAGCGCGCCGAGCCGGTGGCGCGCGCTTGATCGCATTCCGTCGCGCGGTTCTGGTAGGGTGCGCGCCGCCGAACCTGCCGGGCGCCACCTGCAGGGCGGGGAACCCAAATCCAACCCGGGGCGAGTCCCGCGGTGATCCGCGAGAAGCGCTCGCACAGCGAGCGCGAGCCCGTCAGCTAACCCCGCAGGCACATGGCAGCGACATCGGTGCCGCTCCGGCGGGCCTTTAGCTGAACGTGACCGAACCGAACCCCTCAGCTTCCCACGGGCGCGCGGGCGCGCGGCTGATGCGGCTGGTGGCGGCGGCCGCCGCCGCGCTGGCGCTCCTGACCGCGCCGGCCGGGGCCAGCAGCGGCGGAGCCGGACTGGTCGGAGCCAGCGCTCCCCGCGGGATCGTCGACCCGCAGGCGAGCGTCGTGTTCACGCGCGTGCTGAGGATCGGCGCGCGGGGCGCCGACGTCAGCACGCTGCAGTCCTGGCTGACGACCGTCGGCTTCCCGGTGCCGACCACCGGCTACTTCGGGCCCATCACCCGGCGCGAGGTGCGACGCTTCCAGCTGGCGGAGGGACTGGCGCCGGCGAGCGGGACCGTGGGCCGGCTGACCGCGTCCGCGCTGCTGGTCGCGGTGCAGCGCTCGGCGAAGTCAACCGCGCTTGAAGTCACGCCGACGAGCGTCAGCGGCCTGGTGTTCCCGCTCGAGCCCCTCTCTCGCGTCCTGGGGCCGGCCGAGTGGACGCTTGACCAGGGGATCGACATCGGCACGGTCGGCAACGCATGCGGCCCGGAGGTGACCGAGGTGGCGATGGCGCCGGGACGGATCGTGCAGGAGGGGATCGACGGGTTCGGTCCCTACGCGCCGGTGATCAAGGTCAGCAGCGGTCCGCTTGCGGGCCGCTACATCTACTACGGGCATGCGGCGCCCGCGCTCGTGCCCGTGGGCGCGCAGGTGACGGCGGGCGAGCCGATCGCCGAGGTTGGCTGCGGCGATGTCGGCATCTCCTCCGCGCCGCACCTGGAGATAGGGATCAGCGCCCCCAAGGGCCCGCCCTGCTGCCCCGGCTATCAGCAGACCTCGCCCGCCTTCTACCAGGTGGTTCTGGCGCTCTATCGCCAGGCCACAGGCACCGAGAACGCCGGTCGGCGCGGCCGCTAGCGCACGCGCCCAGCCTGCGGCCGCTAGCGGGCGCGCCCAGTCTGCGGCCCCGCTCCGCGCGTCTCTGCGGCCCCGCTCCGCGCGTCCCTGCGGCACCGGCCCGCGGCACCGGCCCGCGCGTCCCTGCGCCACCGGTTCGCTTGGCCTGCGGCACCGGTCCGCGCGACCCGCGGCCGGACCGCGCGCGACTGTGCCCCCGGCGTGGCACGGGGTCCTGGCGGGTAAGCTCGCCGCACAGGTGGACGAGCTGCACAGACTCTGCGAACGGCTGGTTGGCGCGGGACCCGCGGCCGCCGAGGCCGCAGACGAGGCCCGCGCGCGTGGCGGTCCGGAGCGGCTCGGGATGCTGCGAGCCGCCCTGGCGTCCTGCCAGGCGCGCGCCGGCGTTGGGGGCGCGGGCGAGCCGGCCGCCGGCATCGCCGGCGCTGTCGCCGGCGAGCTGCGCAACGCGCTCTCGCGCCTGGCCTTCCAGGAGCGGGCGCTGCTTGCGCTGCGCGACATCGCCGGGCTCTCGCATGAGGAGATCGGCGCGTTGCTGGGGCTCGACGCGGCCGGGACGGCGCTGGCTCTGGGGCGCGCGCGGGTCTCCCTGCGCGCGGCGCTGCGCGGCGAGCCGCCCGAGGGCGGGCGCTGCGGCGACCGGGAGCGAGCGCTGAGCGCGATCGAGCGACGCTGCGACGGCGTGCAGCTTGACGGCCCCGAGGACGACTGGCTGCTCGAGCACCTGGCCGCCTGCGCCGAGTGCGCGCGCGCGCACGCCGCGGTGCTCGAGGCGGCCGCCTGCCACGGCGCGTGGAGCGCCGCGGCATGAGCGGCACTTCGCTGATGCTGCGCACCAGCGCCGGGGAGCTTGCGATCGACGGCCGGCCGCTGCTGATGGGGATCGTCAACGC
>DATGLC010000076.1:0-40626 GCA_035294345.1 Solirubrobacteraceae bacterium | reverse complement strand
ACGAGCACGCCGTAGCCGTCGATGAACTCCGGATAGATGCCGACCGAGTCAGCGAAGCGCGCCTGCCCGCGGACGTCTGACTCGGTGAGGTTGTAGACCGCGTCGATCTTGCGCGTGTCGCGGATCCCGATCGTCATGCCGAAGTTGCGCAGCCGGGCGCGCTCACAGCCCGGCGTGTGGCGCCGCAGCGCCTCGATCGCGAGCATCGCCTGGCGCCGGCCCTCGATCTCAAAGCGCGTGAGGCTGTCAGGGTCGGTGCCGTCGCAGCCGGCAAGGTGGATCAGGTTCATGTAGGTCAGCTCGCCGGTGTCGTGCACGGCGCCCCAGGTGCCGGCGATCGTGGCCAGATCGGCGGGCAGCAGGCCCTCATCGATCGCCCGCTGAAACGGCTTTCGCAGAAACGGTGAGAAGAGCTCGTCCTCCTTGCCGGAGGTGCGCACCAGCCACTCACCTGACGACCAGTCGCCGTAGGTCTGAGGGTCGGCGCGCACGCCCTCCAGAAAGCGCTCGGGATCCACCCCGGAGAGGTGAAAGATCACCGAGGCGGCCTGCATCTCCTCCACCGGCGTCTTGACCGTGGGCGCACCCGCGCGGTGCGCGACGTCCGCGTCGCCGGTGGCGTCGATCACCACCCTGGCGAGCACCGCCTGCCGACCGGCCTTGGATTCGACGATCGCGCCGGCGACCGCGTCGCCGTGCATCACCGGGGCGACGAACAGCCGGTGCAGCATCGGGCGCACGCCGGCCTCCGCCACGAGCGCGTCGGCGACCACCTTGAAGCCCTCGGAGTCGATCTCGTAGGAGAGCGACTGACTGTCGGGGACCGCCGCCCCCATCTCGCGCGCCCGCCGCTCGAACTCGAGCGCGAGCCCCCCGGCCTCCACCGTGCGCTCGTGGCGGTACCACGCGAGCCCCTCCACCCCGACGGCCGTCAGGTTGCCGCCAAGGCAGCCGAACCGCTCCACCAGCGCCACGTCCGCTCCGGCGCGCGCCGCGGCGAGCGCGGCGGCGAGGCCGCTCGGGCCGCCCCCGACGACGAGCACGTCGGCGCGGCGCGCGATCTCGATCTCCCTGGCGGGCTCCCGGACGCGCCCCTGGCGCAGGTCGGCGACCACCGCGGGCGGGCCGGATCGACCGCCGCCGCTACCGACGGCGTGCATAGCGCAGGAACAGGTGACCGTCGCGCTCGAGCACCCAGACGAGCTCAAGCTCAAGCGGCCGTGCAAGCGGCGGACCGGCGCTCACGGCCGACTCCGCGCCCCCGGCAAGCGCGGTGGCGACGGTGAGAAACAGCTCGTCGACGAGGTCCTCGGCCACCATCGCGCCCAGCAGGGTCGGCCCGCCCTCCAGCAGCAGCGAGCGCACCCCGTGCTCGGCGCGCAGCGATCGCATCACCCCCGCCAGCGCGTCCGGGCCGTCGGCCAGCGGGTGCAGGTGAACGGACGCGGCGCAGCCGGGCGGCACCTGGAGCGCGTCGGGCGCATACAGCGCGACGGTGGATCGCTCGTCGGCGAACAGCGGGATGTCGAACGGGACCGCGCCGCTGCGTGAGATCGTCACCGACAGCGGCTGTGCTTCGAGGCCCTCGGCGACCCTGATCTGCGCCAGCTGCTCGTCGCGCACCATCCGTCCATAGCGCTCGGCGCCGAGCGTCCCGGTCCCGGCGAGGATCGCGTCCACCTGGGTGCGCAGGAGGTGAAACGATCTGCGGTCGCCGTCGCTTGCCCCAAGCGGCCCGCTGCGACCGTGAAATGTCGCCTTCCCGTCCGCGCTTGAGACGAAGTTTGCGACCACGTGCGGCCTCCAGTCGGGCGCCCGCTCGCCCAGGGCCATGCGCGTGTAGATCGACTCGGCCTCGGCGGGCTCGGCGGGGGGGTGCAGGCGGTTGAAGCGCATTCCCGCAACGGTAACCGGCGCCCGGTGAGAGCGCCCGGCGGGGGCGGACGCGGCGGGGGCGGACGCGGCGGGCGGAATCGCGGCGCAAACGGCGAATCATCTATCGAAGATGACGGCCGCTGAGACCTTCGAGCGCGCGCTCCGCCTGGAGGAGCGGGAGGACCTCGACGAGGCCGAGCGGGAGTACCGCGCGGCGGACGCCCTGGGTCATCCGCGAGCGGCGGTTCACCTGGCGGTGCTGCTACTGGAGCGCGACCAGCTCGCCGAGGCGGAGGCCGCGCTGCGCCGGGCCGACACGCGCGGCGACGCGGTCGGCTCGTTTCACCTCGCATGGCTGTTGGCGCAGCGGGGCGCTCTGCAGGAGGCGTCCGCCGCCTACGCCCGGGCCGACGAGCGCGGCCACCCCTCGGCGGAGACCAACCTGGGGCTGATGCTCGACGCCGCGCGCCGGGAGCTCTCCGAGGGCACGGGCCCAGCGGCGCCGCGGCCATCTGGCACCGCTCGGCCGCCGGGCGGGCGGGCGCCCGAAGCCGCGCCGCCGGCCGCGCAGGCGCGGCACGCGGACCTGGCGCCGACGCAGGCGCAGCCTGCGGTGGCCGTCGATCCCGCGGCACAGGCCCGATCGCAGGGCCCGCAGCCGGATGCGCCGGATTCCGCCCCCGCGGCCGGCCAGCCGCAGGGCGCCGGCAGGCGCCCCAGCCCGGACCTGATCTCCCAGCTCGGCCGGCCGTCCCACGGCCACCGGCCGCGCGGGCGCCCGCGCGGCCCGTCGCGGGCACGGGGCGCCGGAGCTGTCGCCGGCGGGCCCGTCGCGGCCGATGTCCCGGGCGCGGCAGGTCGGCTGCTCGGCTGGCCTCGCGCCGCCGGACGGGCGCGGCCGGGTGCGCCCGCGTCGCGCGCCGCCACATCCGCGGCGGCATCGCGCAGCGGGATGGGCCGGGCGCCGAGCGGAGACGCAGCGCCGCCAAGCGGGGCCGGCCGATCCGAGCCGGGAGCGGCCGCGCGGCTGCCGGCGATGCCCCGGACCGTGACCGGTTGGCTTTTGCCCGTGGCGGCGTTTGCGGCCGCCTTCGTCGCCGGGGCCGCGACGCTGCCCCACGGCGCCCCGCGGCTGCGGCCTGCCGCACCGCTGCCGGCCAGCTCCGTCTCCGCCAACGTGGTGTCGCTCGCACCGGTCCCGTCCGCCACGGCCCTCGGCTCCGCCCAGGCGCCGGGCACGACACGTCATCCGGCGGCCACCGGCTCGGCTGCCGGCGCGGGCCAGGCCACCGGCACGTCCTTTGCGCCCGCCTTGGCCCCGTCGGCGGTGTACATCACCGGCGCACCCAGCTTGACCGGTGCTGCGAGCGCGTCGGCTTCCGGCGGGGCGCCAAGCGCCGCGGACAGTGGCCGCGTACCGAGCGCCGGCGGCCGTGCGGTCGGCGTCGGAGGCGCGGCGGGCGGCGTCGCCAGCGCCGACCGCGGTGCGTCGGTGTCCGGAGGCGGTCCGCTGGCGGCGACCGACGCCGGGCCGGCCGGCGACAGCAACGCAACGGCCGGCGACGCGCTCAAGGCTGGGGCCGCGACCACGAGCTGACGCCGGCCAGGCGGGCGCCGTCACGGGCCGCCGGATCTTCGGCGTCCTCGCCGCCGGGCGGCAGCAGCCCGCGCCCCCTCAGCCACAGCTCGAACATCGGGTCTGTCAGCCGCGGCCGGCCCCCTCCCTGATGACGGCGGCGTTGTCGATCATCCGCTCGAGCGCGCTGCGGATGCTCGTGCGCTTGATGCCGACGGCCGCGGCGGTGTCGTCGCCGCACAGCGGCGTGCTCGTCAGCGCCAGCGCGCGGGCCACCCGCCGCCCGTTGACCGTCAGCGCTCGCCAGATCGCCCGCATCAGCGGCGCCGTGTCGGCGGCCGCCTGGTGAGGCGCCTGGACCCAGGTCTGCTCGTCGGCGGCGCGCCCGCGCGGGGTGCGCTGCCAGAGGTGGTGGGCGAGCATCATGCTGCGCTGCGGATGGCCGCGGGCGAACTCGAGCAGCGGGGTGAGCGCGCTACCCGCGTCGCGTCCGGTGCGCCTGAAGCGCTCGGCGACATAGGCGCCGACGTCGTCGGGCGACAGCGGCGCCAGGTGCCTGGGCGCCGCCTGGTCCAGCAGCGGCCGCCGGGGATCGGCGAACAGCTGCTGCATCACCCCCGGCGCCGAGCCCGCGAAGGCGTCGGTGGCGGCAGCGGTCCGATGCTGGATGACGCTGCGGATCTTCCCGTCGGCGCCCGGCACCGCCAGAACGTCCTGCACCTCGTCGAAGGCGATCAGGCTCGTCGTCCCGCGGCGGTCAAACAGCGCCGCCGGCAGCTCCAGCAGGCGCAGCAGGACCGACTCGGCATCCACGTGCGGGTTCTGCTGCAGGGTCGCGGTGAACCCGCCGCCGCCGAGGGCCAGGCCGATGTTCCAGCTGCGAAACAGGCTGTCGACGGCCCGTCGCAGCAGCCCGCGCAGGCGGTCGTAGGCGCGCTCGATGCGCACCACGATCTCGCCGATCGAGAGCACGTCCTGGAGGTCGACGAGCACGGTCGCCATGCCCTCGCGCTCGGCGGCCTCGAGCACGCGGCGAAGCAGCGTCGTCTTGCCGTAGCGGCGGGGGCCGATCAGGCGAAACGAGTGGCCGCCCTGGGCCAGTGCCAGCAGCTCCTCGGCCTCCGCATCCCGGTCGATCATCTCCGCCGGCGCCAGCGGCCCTGGGAAGCGAAACGGGTTGAGGTCCCTACCGCGCGGCGTGTAGGGCGCGACCCTACCAGTTCGTATTCTCAAAACCTACAGGCGTTGTGTGGGAGCGCACAGCCCGGTTGTGTGGGAGCGCACAGCCCGCCGGCGGGCCTGCGGGCTGGCGGTTTGGTGAGCGGGGTCGGCGGCCGTTGGGCGACCGGTCGGCGCGCCGAGAGGTCGGCGGTCCGGCTGGCGACCCGAACTGCGGGGGGTCGGCGGTCCAGCGGGCGACCGGTCGGCGCTCACCGTCCAGGGCGGCGGCGGCCCGCTCAGCCCAGGCCGTAGCCGAGCGAGCGCAGCTCGTCGAGCGCGCCGGCCAGCGATCGCTCGGCGGCGCTCACAGCGGCCGCGGCGGCCGCCTGGCGCGCCCGATCGCCGCCGCCGTAGGCGACGGACAGCCGCCGGTAGGCGGCGGCCGCGTACTGCAGGGCCGCCGACAGGGCCGGGTTTGCGGCGCTCACGTCCCCGGCGGGCAGGCCACCTCCGATCCGCTGGACGGCCGCGGCGGCGGCCGCGGTGGAATCGGCGAGCGCCCCGGCCGCCCGGGCCCGGGTAGATGCGCGGGCCGACTCAAGCCCGGGACCGTCGGCGCGCCTGGCCGCGTTGAGCGCATCGAGGATCCGGTTGAGCGCAAACGCGTAGGCCGGATCGACGCGCAGCGAGAGCGGCTCGCCCGGCGGCCTGACTGTCGCCAGCACGCGCTCGCACTCCGCCGTCAGGTAGTCGCTGACCGCGTCCGAGGCGCAGATCGCCGTGACGGTGCCGGCGGTGGTGGGCAGCAGGTAAAGCGACGCGGCGCCGCGCGCGCCGCGCAGCGCGGCATCCAGGTAGCGGCGGAAGGTGAGCCCGCCCAGATCGACAAGCTCAGGGGATGGCAGCCGCGCGACCAGGCTCGCGACCGCGGTTGGCAGCGCGACCGCCGGGACCCCGAACACCACTCCGATGGTCACGCTGGCTCCGGCCGCCTCCGGGGAGGAGAACCGAAGCTCGGCGGACAGCGGCCCGCCGGCGCCCGTCGGGAGGGGCCGCCAGAGCGCTGGATAGCGAAACGAGAGCCCGGCGATGGTCGCGCGGCGCACCAGCGGCGGCGGCGGTCCGGGGGTGCGCGTCAGGCCGAAGTGCGCCCACAGGAACCCGACCGCGGCCACGACCGCGAGCCCGGCCAGTCCGCGCGCCAGCCTGCGCATCTCGGCCCGCGAGCATAGAGCCGGGGGTGGCGGCCACCCGGGGGCGCCGACGGGCCATCCGGGCGCCCGGCCGCCGCGCGGCTCAACGAAGCCGACCGTCAGGGCCGACCGTGAAGCCGTCGAGGCCGAATCGCGCCGCAAGCAGGCGGGGCAGGTCTCGCCGCCGCACGGGCTCGACGGTGCTCTCGCCAAAGCGCGCGCCCGGGCGCTCGTCTGACAGCGTCAGGCGTCCGCCCCAGTCGCTGAGCGTCTGAAACGAGCCGTCGTGACGGTTGATCGCGACGTCCAGCCCGGTCACGAACGGGGAGCGCGGATGCGTGCAGGTAAACCAGTTGCTGACCTCGATGTCGATCCGGGGCACGGCTTGGGGCTCAAAGCCGTAGAGCTCGATGAAATCGGCGCCGAGCGCGCGCAGCAGCACATGCTCGGCGCCGTCCCGGACGATCCGGTAGCGCCGGCCGGACTGCTCGTGCACCACTCCCGGCCCGAACGGGATCGGCTCAAGCAGCGTCCCGCCGCCGAACCCGGCGTCCGCGAGCCACAGCCGCCCCTGGCTTCTCACCCGCAGGACCAGATGCGTGCGGGGGCGGGGCGTGCCGGGCGGCCGGCCGAGCCGCACCCGCGCAAGCAGCGGCTCGACCTCCGCTCCGAGCGCGCGCAGGGCCGCCGCGAGCAGCAGGTTGTGCTCGAAGCAGTAGCCGCCGCGGCGGGCCGCGACGAGCTTTCGCTGGATCGCCTCGGCCTCCAGCGAGACCGGGATGCCGCGGTGCGGATCAAGGTTCTCAAACGGGATCGCGGTCACGTGCGCCCGGTGGACCAGGGCCAGCGACGGGCGCTCGCGCAGGCCGATGCGGCGCAGGTAGGCCTCAAGGTCAAGCGCTTCGCCGTCCACCGCGACATCATCGTCGAGCGGCGCCGGCGCATGGGTCCGCCGGACGGGTCGGGCGCTCGGCGCCCGGGATCGCCCGCCGGCGCGGAGCCCAGGAGCGCGGGATCGCCAGCCAGCGCCTAGCTCAGGAGGGCGGGATCGCCAGCCGCCGCGGAGCTCAGGAGCGCGGGATCGCCAGCCAGCGCTCAGCTCAGGGGCGAGGGATGGCCAGCCAGCGCTCAGCTCAGGAGGGCGGGATCGTCAAAAGCGCGGCGCTCGCGGCCGGGAGGCGCACCGAGTAAAGGCCGGCGGTCGGCTGGACGACCAGGTTGGCGGGCTCGCCCGCCAGCTCACCGGTCGCCGTCGCCGCGCCGAAGGTGCGGCCCCCCAGCGTCACCCCGGAGGTGGCCGCCGCGCTCGGCGCCTGCAGGCGCTCGAGGGACGCCGGCGCGCGCGCCCAGGCGATCCGCAGCGCGACCGTGCTTGACCCGCGCAGCCGCCGGTCGACGAGCAGCACGTGCACCCCGCCGCTCGGGGAACGGGTCGCCCACACGTCGATCCCGCGAGGGAGGCTCGCCCTGACGGCCAGCAGCCGCGAGCCCGGCGGGGCCGCCTGAGCGAACATGATCATCCCGTAGTACTCGGGGTGCACGCGCATCCGCCAGGAGCCGTCGACCAGCTCGGGTCCGAGCACCTCGTTGATCGTGTTGGGCACCGAGTGGACGTTGACCCCGGCGACGCCGGCGCGCTCGAGCTCAAACAGGGCGTCGAGGATCCACAGCGCCGACGCGAACGAGTCGCTGACGCCGCGCGTGCCGCCACAGGAGACGGCGTTGAACTCGTCCACGCGCAGCGGCAGGTGAGCGCGCGCCGCCACGCGCACGTACCCCGCAAGCCGCGCGGCCAGGCCGCGGAACGCGGCGGCCGACAGCAGCTGGGCGATGGTGACCACCGTCGATCGGCGGCAGTGCTTGAGCGGGTAGGCGTGCACCGTCACCAGGCGCAGGCGCGGAGCCTCACCCACGAACCGGCTCAGCTGCGCCAGCCAGGCGGGCGCGCCGCTGCTGGGGCCCGCCAGCGGCACGTCCGGCAGCACGCGCGCGAAGCGGTGAAACTCGCCGATGAAGTCGCTCAGGTCATACCCGGGCGGCCGGCCCGGGACCTCGCGGCCGGCGGCGTTGCGGTACCAGCCGAAGCTGCCATACAGCTCGGGCTCGTTGCCGATCTCAAGCGCGGCGATCGACCGGCGCCCGATCCCAGACACCATCGCCTGCCCCTCCGCCGCGGCGACCCGCGGGCTGTCGGCCTCGAGGTTGACGCCCAGGATCAGGCGGGCATCGAGAGCGCCGGCGAGCGAACGCGCGACCTGCATCCACAGCGGGGTGAGCGCGTACCTCACACCGCCGGGCCTGGCCATCCCCGGCACCGGCCACCAGCTCCAGTCGGTGCTGTCGCCGCCCAAGCGCAGCACGGGGCGCTGCCCTGGAGCGATCTGGCGGATGAGCGCCAAAAGGACCGGGTCAGGCGAGCGTGGATCGGTGCCCGCGTACTGCTCGAGCGCGCGCAGCTCGATCGAGATGCCCACGAAGCCGGCCGGCACCGGAGGTCCCACGGGCCTGCCGGAGATCACCGTCTGCGCCGTGAGCGATGAGGCGGCGCCGCCGGCGCCGTGCGCGGGGCGCAGCGCGGAGAGGATGGCGAATGCAACGCCGACCGCGGCGGCGACGGCCGCCAGCAGAGCTACCGCCGCGGGCGCGCGGGCGCCTGGTCGCGCTCGCCCCCGACGGTCGTGCGCTGCGGCGTCGGGACGGCGGTTGGCCAGGCGCTGCGCGATCATCGGGCAGCTCGAAGGTAGCGCCGGGCGCCGTCACCTGCCGCGGGTCATCGATCTGACCGCCGACGCCGGGCTGCGCTCGCCGCTGCTTGAATGCGCGCCCATGAGCGATTCCCTCTGCGCCGAGACGGTCGAGATCATCGGCCACGGAGGCGACACGATCGAGGCCTACGCGGCCCGCCCCAGCGACGAGGGCCAGCGCGGCGGCGTCGTCGTCATCCACCACATGCCCGGCTACGACCGCGCCACCAAGGAGATCGTCCGCCGGTTCGCGGAGCTCGGCTACGACGCGATCATGCCCAACCTGTACTACAGGGAGGCACCCGGAGCCGCGCCTGACGATGCGGCCGCCACCGCACGAGCGCGGGGCGGCGTGCCGGACGAGCGGCTGGTCGGCGACGTCGACGGCGCCGCCCGGTGGCTGCGGGAGCTGCCCACCTCAAACGGCCGGGTGGGCGTCATCGGCTACTGCTCGGGTGGCCGTCAGAGCGTGCTTGCGGCGTGCAACCTCAAGCTCGACGCGGCGGTCGACTGCTACGGCGCGTTCGTCACCGGGACCCCGCCGGAGGGCTTTCCGATCAAGATCTCAAACCTCGTCGACCAGCTGCCCCGCCTGTCCTGTCCGCTGCTGGGGCTGTTCGGCAACGAGGACAGCTATCCGTCTCCCGAGCAGGTCGACGAGCTGGAGCGCATCCTCACAGAGCTCGGAAAGCCGCACGAGTTCCACCGCTACGACGACGCCGGCCATGCGTTCTTCGCCGTCGACCGCCCCTCCTACCGGGTCGCGGCCGCCAACGACGGATGGGAGCGGATCTCGGCGTTCTACAAGGCTCATCTCGGAGGTTGAGCATGTGCACCTACGCGACGATCAAGACCGAGATCGACGGCAGCGCCAAGGGCCCGGAGGGCGCCTGGTTTCACGTCACCGACGCCACCGTCTACTTCGACCACCCGGTTCACGCGATGGCTGAGCACACGCTCAACATCGACCTCGCCGCGCCGGATCGGGGGCCTGCGGCGCGGGTCGCGGTGGAGCTGACCGCAGCGTCGGCGCGCGAGCTGGTCGCCGCGATCCAGGCGGCGCTGGCGTCCGCGCCCGCCGAGCTCGCGGCCTGATCCGCGCGACGGCCTGATCCGCCGGGACGGCCCGGTCCCCCGGGACGGCCCGGCCCCCCGGGACGGCCCGGTCCCCCGGGACGGCCCGGTCCCCCGGGACGGCCGAGTCAGGCAAGACGCGCAAGCGGGCGCGGGCCGACGGCGTGCACCGGCGCCCTCGCCGCAGCCGGTGGGCGATACTGAGGGGCGTCGTCCACCCCGCGGGCGGCGCAGGCGATGACCGGCGAGCGACACGAGAGGCACTCAAGACGGCGACCCGGGATCGGGGTCGCGCTCGCCGCCGCGCTCGCCGGCCTGCTGCTCGTGGCCGTGGTGATCAGCGCCACCTCCGGCTCCGGCGGCCGCGCTGTCAGCGCGCAGCCCGCCAACGGGCTGGCGGCCAACCCCGAGCTTGACCCCGGCACCCCGCTTGACCGCCAGGCGCCGCCCTTCACGCTGACCGACCAGTTCGGCCACCGCGTATCGCTCAGCGACTACCGGGGCAGGGTGGTGCTGCTGGCGTTCAACGACTCGCAGTGCACGACGGTGTGCCCGCTGACGACCACGGCGATGCTCGACGCCCGCCGCTTTCTGGGCGCAGCCGGCCGGGAGGTGGCGCTGCTGGGAATCGACGCCAACCCGCAGGCGACGTCGGTCGCCGACGTGCGCTCCTATTCGCGGGCGCACGGGATGCTTTACCAGTGGCGGTTCTTGACCGCGCCCGCCTCGACGCTGCGGCGGGTCTGGCAGCGGTATGGCATCGCGGTGGAGATCGCCCACGGGCTGATCGACCACACGCCGGCGCTCTATGTGATCGACCAGCGGGGGCGCGAGCGGATGATCTACCAGACGCAGATGAGCTACGCGAGCGTCCCGCAGCTGGGCCAGCTGCTCGCGCACGAGGTCTCCCGGCTGCTGCCGGGCCACCCTCAGGTGCACTCGAGCCTCGCCTACTCGCAGATCCCGGGGATCGCGCCCTCCACGCCCGTGCAGGTGCCGAGCGCATCGGGCCCGGCGCTCAGGCTCGGGCCCGGCCGCGCCCGGCTGCTCCTGTTCTTCGACACCTGGGACTCGGAGGTGCTCCCCGGGCTGGCCAGGCAGCTGGACGGGCTCAACGCCTACGCGAGGGCCGCCGGCCGCGGCGGGCTGCCGGCGCTGGTAGCGGTCGATGAGGCGAGCGTGGAGCCGTCGCCATCGGCGCTCGGGGCGTTCCTTGACGCGCTACCGTCGCCGCTCGCTTACCCGGTCGCGATCGACCGCACCGGCAGGCTCGCTGACGGTTACGAGGTCCAGGACGAGCCGTGGCTGGTGCTGGTCAGCGCCACCGGCCGGATCGCCTGGTACTACGACGTCTCCACTCAGGGCTGGCTGGGCGAGCGCGCGCTCGTCGCCCAGGTGAGGGCCGCGCTCGCGCGCGTGCCGCAGGTGAAGGTCCCATCGGCCGCGGCCGCCGCCGCAGCGCTGGCGGGATCGCCCGCGCCGCTGGCCACCCTGCACGCGCAGGCCTCAGAGCTTCTGGGGTCCCAGAGCGCGCTTCAGGCGCGCCTGCGCGCCCTGCGCGGCTACCCGGTCGTGATCAACGCGTGGGCGTCCTGGTGTGATCCCTGCCAGGCCGAGTATCCGCTGTTTGCCTCGGCCTCCGAGCGCTATGGGCGTGAGGTGGCGTTCCTGGGAGCCGACACCGACGACCAGGCGCCGGCGGCGCAGGCGTTCCTGGAAAAGCACCCGGTGAGCTACCCCAGCTACCAGGACAGCTCCTCGCAGCTTGCGTCGCTGGCGCCGCTTGAGGGGCTTCCGACGACGATCTTCATCGACCGCCGTGGGCGGGTGGTGCACGTCCACACGGGGCAGTATCTGACGCTCGGGACGCTTGACCACGACATCGCCGCCTACGCGCTCGGGAGCTGACGGCGATGAGCGCGTCCGGCGAGCTCGGCATCCCCGGCGCGGTGTGGAGCCAGGGGCTTGCGATCGGCGCCGCCTTCGGCGGCCAGCACTGGGGCGAGCTTGCGCCGCCGCTGCTGGCGACCGTCGTATACCTGACCGCCTATCTGCGGCGCACCCGCGCGCTCGGGCGCGAGGGCCGGCCGGTAGCGCGCTGGAGGGTCTGGTCGTTTGCCACGGGCGTGCTGCTGCTCGCCGTCGTCCAGGTCGGCCCCCTGGACACGCTCAGCGACCGACTGCTGGTCGCGCACATGGCGCAGCACATCGTGATCGGCGACCTCTGCTCGCTGCTGGTCGTGCTGGGGCTGACCGGACCGGTGCTCGCACCGGCGCTTCACCTGCGCACCACCAGGCCGCTGCGGGTCGCCGCGAGCCCGGTGATCGCGCTCCTTTTGTGGGCGGTGGACCTCTACGCGTGGCATCTGCCGATCGCCTACCAGCTCGCGATCCGCCACGACCTGGTCCACGCGGCCGAGCACGCGTGCCTGTTCTGGTTTGGCTCGCTGATGTGGCTTGCGCTGATCGGCCCGCTGCCCAAGCCAAGCTGGTTCAACGGCTGGGCCCGCCTGGGCTACATCGTGCTCGTGCGCTTCATCGGCGCGGTGCTGGCCAACGTGCTGATCTGGGCACAGACGGTCTTCTACCCCGTCTACGACGCCAGCGACCGGGCGCGCGGGCTCAACCCCCTGTCGGACCAGAACCTTGCGGGCGCGCTGATGATGGTCGAGCAGATCATCCTCACCACGCTCGTGCTGGGGTGGCTGTTCTACCGCTTCGCCGCCCAGGACGAGGAGCGTCAGCGGCTGCTTGACCTGGCGGCCGAGCAGGGCGTGTCGCTCTCGGAGGAGCGCGCCGCGCGCGCGGCCGCCGCGGGCCAGGCGGCCGCCGAGCGGCTGCGGGAGCGCCTCTTGGACCACCACGACGCGCCGATCGGCGACGGCGCGCCCGAGCGGGCTCAGGCGAGCCCCGCGGCCGGGGGCTCCGCGGCCGGGGGCTCCGCGGCCGGGGGCTTCGCGGCCGGGGGCTCCGCGGCCGGGGGCTCCGACCCGGGCCTCACGGGCGCCCGGCCGGCTCGGACAGGCCCGCACGCAGGGAGTCGATCGCCGCGTTGAAGGTCTCGCTGGGGCGCATCGCCGCCTGGGCGAGGCGCTCATCCGGCCGGTAGTAGCCGCCGATGTCGACCGCCGACCCCTGGACGGCGGCCAGCTCGGCGACGATCCGCTGCTCGTCGCGCTCCAGGCGCTCGGCCAGCGGCCTGACCCTGCGCGCGAGCGCGGGATCCTCGCTCTGCTCGGCGAGCTCGCGCGCCCAGTACAGCGCCAGGTAGAAGTGGCTTCCGCGGTTGTCCAGCTCGCCGACCCGGCGCGAGGGCGAGCGCCCGTGCTCGAGCACCGCGCCCGTGGCGCGGTCAAGCGCGTCGCCCAGCAGGCCGGCGGCACGGTTTGCGGTCCTCTCGGCGAAGGTCTCAAACGAGGCAGCGAGCGCCAAAAACTCGCCCAGCGAGTCCCAGCGCAGATGGTTCTCGGCCAGGAACTGCTGCACGTGGCGGGGGGCGGAGCCGCCCGCGCCGGTCTCGAACATGCTGCCGCCGCTCATCAGCGGCACGATCGAGAGCATCTTGGCGCTCGTGCCCAGCTCGAGGATCGGGAAAAGGTCGGTCAGGTAGTCGCGCAGCACGTTGCCGGTGACCGAGATCGTGTCCTGGCCGGCGCGCGCGCGAGACAGCGTGTACCGGGTGGCCTCGGCGACCGGCATGACGCTCAGCGCCAGTCCGTCGGCGTCGCGGCGCTCGAGCTCCTCGCGCACCTTGACCAGCAGCTGCGCGTCATGGGGCCGATCCTCGTCCAGCCAGAAGACGGCCGGCCAGCCGGTGGCGCGGGCGCGGGCGATCGCCAGCCCCACCCAGTCGCGGATCGCCGCGTCCTTGGTCTGGCACATGCGCCAGATGTCGCCCTCGCGCACCTCGTGCTCGAACAGCGCGCGGCCGGCGCCGTCGACGACGCGCACCACCCCGCCCTCGGCGATCCTGAAGGTCTTGTCGTGCGAGCCGTACTCCTCGGCGGCCTGGGCCATCAGGCCCACGTTGGGCGTGGTGCCCATCGTCTTGGGGTCAAACGCGCCGTTTCGCCGGCAGTCCTCGATCGTCTCGGCGTACAGGGCGGCGTATGAGTGATCGGGGATCACGAACAGCGTGTCCCGGAGGCGGCCCTCCCGGTCATACATCCTGCCGCCTGCGCGGATCGCGGCGGGCATCGAGGCGTCGATGATCACGTCAGAGGGCACGTGAAGGGTGGTGATGCCACGGTCTGAGTCGACCATCGCCACCCCCGCGCCGCGCGCGAGCGACGCGTCGATGGCCGCCCGGGCATCGTCGCGCTGCTCGGGCGACAGGCGCTCAAGGCCGGCCAAAAGCGAGCCCAGACCGTCGTCGGGCGACAGCCCCGCCGCCTGAAGCGCGGCCCCGTGGCGCTCGAACAGCTCGCTGAAGAACGCGCGGACGGCGTGGCCGAAGATGATCGGATCGGAGACCTTCATCATCGTCGCCTTCACGTGCACCGAGAACAGCAGGTCCTGCGCGCGGGCGGCGTCGACCTGCTCTTTGAGGAACCGCTGCAGGTCGGCCGCCCGCATCACCGCGGCGTCGAGCACCTCGCCGGCCTGCACCGGAACGGGCGCGCGCAGCGGCGTTACCGAGCCGTCCGCGGAGACGTGCTCGATGCGCACCTCGCCGGGGGAGGCGACCGTGACCGACCGCTCGGTGTCACGAAAGTCCCCGGCGGCCATCGTCGCCACGCGCGAGCGTGAGTCAGGCGACCAGTCGGCCATCGGGTGCGGATGCGAGCGCGCGTAGCGCTTGACCGAGGCGGGCGCGCGGCGATCCGAGTTGCCCTGGCGCAGGACCGGGTTGACCGCGCTGCCCAGAACGCGGTCGTAGCGGCGGCGGACCTCCCGCTGCTCGGCGTCCTGGGGCTCTGCGGGGAAGTCGGGCACCGGCAGGCCCTGGCCCTGCAGCTCGGCGATCGCGGCGCGCAGCTGCGGGATCGACGCACTGATGTTGGGCAGCTTGATGATGTTCGCCTCCGGGGTTTGCGCCAGCTTCCCCAGCTGGGTCAGGGCGTCGGGGACGGCGCGGTCGCCGAGGCGCTCGGGGAACTGCGCGAGCAGCCGGCCCGCGAGCGAGATGTCCGCCAGCTCAAGCTCCATGCCGGCAAGCGACGCGAACGCGCGCACGATCGGCAAAAGCGACATCGTCGCGAGCGCCGGCGCCTCGTCGGTGTAGGTGTAGACGATCCTCAAGCGGCGATCCTCCAGGTGTCGTCGGCGATGCGCACGAGCCTCGTCGGGGCGCTGCGAACGCCGAGCACGCCGCTCAGCGCACCTCCCCCGCCGTGCAGGTCGGCCGCGGACACGAGCGCGGTGTCGCCCTCGATCCGCACGCCCGAGACACGGACGTGAGCGAGCGCCGCACGCTGAGCCGGGGACAGGAAGCGTGCCACCAGGGCGATCAGGCGCGCGCACGAGTAGCCGTGCAGCGCGCTGGCGAGCCGGCGGCGGCCGGCGCGCGTCATCAGCGCGCAGAACGCGCGCCCGTCCGCGCGCGCCACGTCTCGCAGCGCCGCGCTGACGGTTCGCTGCACCGCGATCGCCTGCGCGGAGGGCGCGCTCGCGCCGCAGCCGGCGGCCGCCACTCCCAGCAGGACGGCGGCCGCGAGGCTCGCGCGTCTCAGGGTCACACCCCGCAGGCTAGTCGATGCCCCGCGCCGCGGCCGCCTCGGCGGCGGCATGGGAGGATCCCGTGAACGCCTCCCCGCCTCTCAGACAGACAGACAGAAGGAGACACGGCAATGTCCGAACGCCCGCCCCTGCCGCCGTTTGATGCCGCGAGCGCCGCGCTGAAGGTCCAGCTCGCGGAGGACGCGTGGAACACCCGTGACCCGGAGCGGGTGGCGCTCGCCTACAGCGAGGGCTCCGTGTGGCGAAACCGCGACACGTTCCTGCGCGGACGCGAGGAGATCGTCGCGTTCCTGACGCAGAAGTGGGAGCGGGAGCTTGACTACGCGCTGCGAAAGTCGCTGTGGGCCTGGCACGAGAACAGGATCGCGGTCCGCTACCAGTACGAGAGCCGCGATCGCTCGGGGCAGTGGTGGCGAAGCTACGGCAACGAGCTGTGGGAGTTCGACGAGCGCGGGCTGATGGTCCGCCGCGAGTCGTCGATCAACGACGTGCCGATCAGCGAGTCGCAGCGGCGGATCCACGGGCCGCGGCCCGAGTCCGAGCGGGGCGTCGACATCCCGCTGCGCTGAGCGGGGCGCGGCGACCGGACGCGGCGGCACCGCCCGACCCGGCGGCCCCGCCCGACGCGGCGGCGGGCCGAGCGGCCGCCCCGAGCGCGCTTCCCGTAATCTGCCTGCCCGATGCTCGGGCTTCCAGACGGCATCAGGGCGTGCCTGTTCGACCTGGACGGCGTGCTCACGCAGACGGCGAAGGTTCACGCGCAGGCCTGGAAGCGCACGTTTGACCCGCTGCTTGCGCAGCGCGGGCAGCCAGAGTTCGACATCGTGCGCGACTACGACGAGTACGTGGACGGCAAGCCGCGCTACGACGGGGTGCGCTCGTTCCTTCAGTCACGCGGGATCCAGCTGCCGGAGGGCCGACCCGACGATCCGCCGGACGCGGACACGATCTGCGGGGTGGGCAACCGCAAGAACGAGCTGGTGCTCAGGCTGATCGACGAGCAGGGGGTTGAGCCCTACGAGGGCTCGGTCCGCTACCTGCACGCGGTGCGCGACGCCGGGCTGTCGCGAGCCGTCGTCTCCTCCAGCGCCAACTGCCAGGCGGTGCTGCGCGCGGCCGGGATCGAGCAGCTGTTCGACGCCCGGGTCGACGGCAACGTCGCCGAGCGCGAGCACCTGAAGGGCAAGCCGGCCCCGGACACGTTCCTGGCCGCCGCGCGGGAGCTGGGCGTCGCGCCGGCGCGGGCGGCCGTGTTCGAGGACGCGCTCGCCGGGGTCAAGGCCGGCCACGACGGAGGCTTCGGCTTCGTCGTCGGCGTCGATCGCGCAGGCCAGGCGGACGCGCTGCGCGCCCACGGGGCGAGCGTGGTCGTTCAGGACCTCGCCGAGCTGCTGTCGGGGACCTGAGCGAGCCCGGGCCCCGGCTGTGATCGACCGCCCCGCCGTGATCGACCGCCCCTCGCCTTGATCGACTACCCCACCGTCACCGACCGCCCCTCGCCGTGATCGACCACCCCTCCTTTCCCGTCGAGCCGTGGGCGGTGCGCGAGACCGCGCTCTCGCTCGAGCAGCTGGCCCAGACCGAGTCGGTGTTCGCACTGGCCAACGGGCATCTGGGGCTGCGCGGCAACCTCGACGAGGGCGAGCCGTTCGGCCTGCCCGGGACCTACCTGGGCGGGTTCTGCGAGCTGCGTCCGCTCCCCTACGCGGAGGCCGGCTACGGCTACCCGGAGGAGGGCCAGACGGTCGTCAACGTGACCAACGGCAAGATCGTGCGCCTGCTGGTGGAGGACGAGCCGTTCGACGTGCGCTACGGCAGGCTTCAGTCGCACGAGCGCATGCTTGACCTGCGCGCCGGGGTGCTGCGGCGAAGCTGCGTGTGGACCTCGCCGACGGGCCGCACCGTGAGCGTGCGCTCGACCCGCCTGGTGTCGTTCACCCACCGCGCGGTGGCGGCGATCGAGTACGTGGTGGAGCCGGTCGACGGAGCCTTCCCGGTCGTCGTCCAGTCGCAGCTGATCGCCAACGAGTCGATGCCGGAGCTGTCGGATGACCCGCGCGCGGCGGCGGCGCTCGCCGCGCCGCTGGTGGGCGAGCTCGCGGGCGCGCGCAATCTGCGGGCGATCCTCGTGCACCGCACGCGCCGCAGCCAGCTGCGGGTCGCCGCCGCGATGGACCATCTCATCGACGGCCCCGAGGGCACCGAGGCGAGCGCGGAGGCCTCCGACGAGGATCTCGCCCGCGTTCAGGTCACCGCCGACCTGGCGCCCGGGCGGCCGCTTCGGATCGTCAAGCTGCTCGCCTACGGGTGGTCGGCCGAGCGCTCGACCCCGGCGCTGCGCGATCAGGTCGCCGCGGCCCTGCAGGGAGCCCGCCACGCCGGCTTCGAAGGGCTGCTGGCGGCCCAGCGCGACTACCTGGACGACTACTGGGAGCGCTGCGACGTGGCGCTCGAGGGGGACGCCGAGCTGCAGCAGGCGGTCCGCTTTGCGCTGTTTCACACCCTGCAGGCGGGGGCGCGCGGCGAGCAGCGCGCGATCGCCGCCAAGGGGCTGACCGGCCCGGGCTACGACGGGCACGCCTTCTGGGACACCGAGACGTTCGTGCTCCCCGTGCTGACCTACACCGCGCCCCACGCCGCCGCCGACGCGCTGCGCTGGCGCCATTCGACGCTTGAGCTCGCGCGCGAGCGTGCCCGGACGCTCGGGCTGCGCGGCGCCGCGTTCCCGTGGCGCACGATCCGCGGGCAGGAGTGCTCGGGCTACTGGCCGGCGGGCACGGCCGCCTTCCACGTCAACGCCGACATCGCCGACGCCGTCGTGCGCTACCAGAACGCCGTCGATGACCCCGACTTCGAGCGCGAGGCGGGCACCGAGCTGCTGGTCGAGACTGCGCGCCTGTGGCGCTCGCTGGGCCACCACGACCCCGCCGGCGCGTTCCGGATCGACGGCGTCACCGGGCCGGACGAGTACAGCGCAATCGCAGACAACAACGTCTACACCAACCTGATGGCCCAGCGCAACCTGCGGGCGGCCGCCGACGCGGTCGCACGCCACCCGGAGGTGGCCGCCAGGCTCGGCGTCGACGACGAGGAGGCCGCCTCCTGGCGCGACGCCGCCGAGGCGATGACGATCCCCTACGACCAGGCCCGCGGCGTGCACCCCCAGTCGGAGGGCTTCACCGCGCACCAGCTGTGGGACTTCGAGGCCTGCACGCCGGATCGCTACCCGCTGCTGCTGCACTTCCCCTACTTCGACCTGTACCGCCGGCAGGTCGTCAAGCAGGCCGACCTGGTGCTGGCGATGCACCTGTGCGGCGACTCGTTCACCGACGAGCAGAAGGCGCGCAACTTCGCCTACTACGAGCCGCTCACCGTCAGGGACTCGTCGCTGTCGGCGTGCACCCAGGCGGTGATCGCCGCCGAGGTCGGGCACCTGGAGCTGGCCTACGCCTACTTCGGCGAGGCGGCGCTGATGGACCTCGACGACCTGGAGCACAACACCCGCGACGGGATCCACATCGCCTCGGTGGCGGGCACGTGGATCGCCGCCGTGGCGGGCTTCGGTGGCATGCGAGACCACGGTGGGAGGCTCAGCTTCCGCCCGCGGCTGCCGTCGGCGCTCAGCTCGCTGCGCTTCCGCGTGGTCTATCGCGGCGCGAGCCTGTCGGTCCAGATCGATCACGAGCGCGCGCGCTACGAGCTGACCGACGGGGCGTCGCTTGAGCTCTTGCACCACGGCGAGCATCTGCTGATCGCCCCGGGCACGCCGGTCACCGCGCCGATCCCGCCGCTGCGCCCGCCGCCCGAGCCCTCGCAGCCCCCCGGCCGGGAGCCGCTGCGGCGCACGCCGGCGCGCTGAGGCTCGCCCGCGCGCCGCGACGGCCACTATCGTCGGGCGCGTGTCTGAAGCGCAGCCTCGGCCGGACGGCCCGCAGCCACCGGGACCGGATCTGGCCGCGCGACCTGATCTGGGCGGGCGGCCGGACCTGGGCGGGCGAGCTGATCTGGGCGGGCGGCCGGGCCTGGGCGGGCCGCCGGCGCCAGCCGAGCCGATTCCCGTCCCGACGATCGTCCCCTTGGATCTGGCCGGGCCGCTGACCGGGCGGCTCGTGCGGCTCGAGCCGCTGGCCGCCGAGCACGAGGAGGGGCTTGCGCGCGCCGCCTCAGATGAGGAGATGTTCGCGTGGATGCCGGTCGACATGGCCTCGTCGCGCGAGGCGTTGCGCGACTGGCTGGCGAGCTCGCTGGCGGCCGCCGCCGAGGGCCGCGAGGTGCCGTTTGCGATCCTCGACGCGCGGTCGGGCGCGGTGCTCGGCTCCACCCGGTTTCTTGAGCTGCGCCTGGAGCATCTGCGAGCGGAGATCGGCTTCACCTGGGTGACGCGGCCCGCCTGGTCGACCGGGGTCAACGTCGAGTCCAAGCTGCTGCTGCTGGAGCGGGCGTTCGAGCGGGTGGGGCTGCGTCGGGTCGAGTTCAAGACCGACGCTCGCAACGAGCGATCGCGTCGCGCCCTGGAGGCGCTGGGGGCGAGCTTTGAGGGGATCCTGCGCAAGCACATGGTGGTCCGCGACGGCGGGGAGCGGGACTCGGCCTACTACTCGGTCATCGACGACGAGTGGCCGCGCGTCAAGGCGCACCTGCGGCGGCGGCTCGAGCAGCACGGGTGAGCGCGGCCGAAGGCGAGCTCAGGCGGCTACCCTGGCGGCCTTCGATGAGCCACGGCGAGCTCAGATGCGCGACGGCGGCCCTGGCGGCCTCGCTGCTGGGCTGCTCGGTCGCGGGCGCGCTGGCGGGCGCGGCGGCCGCGGCCGGGGTGCACGCGGCGGGGGCGGCCGGGGTGCACGCGGCGGGGGCGGCCCGGGTGCGGGCGCCAGACGCGCAGGCGAGCGCGCCCAGGGCGCCCGCGCGCCACATCGCGATCGTGCTGCGCCCCCGTGACCCCGGCGCGCTGGCCGCCTATGCGCTTGAGGTATCGACGCCCGGCTCGCCGCAGTACCACCGCTACCTGACGCCCTCACAGTTCGCGCGCCGCTTCGGAGCGCCGGCGGCGGCGATCGCAGCAGTGCGCGGGGCGCTGCGGGCCCGCGGGCTGGGGCCGGGCACGGTCAGCGCCGGAGGCCTGTCGATCTCGCTTGAAGCCACCAGCGCCCAGCTGCGCCGCGCGTTCGGGCAGGCGGCGCCAGCGCCGCAGGCCGCGGCGTCATCGCCGCAGGCGGCCGCGGCGGCGCGCGCCGCAAGCCGGGCGCTTGGCAGCGCCGCGACCGTCGCCATCCAGCAGATCATCGGCCTGTGGCCAAGCCCGGGACCACGGCCCCTGCTCGCGCGCACAAGCCGGTGGGGGCCGCTTACGCCGCTCGCGGCCGCGTCCGCGTCCCCGGCAAGCTCAGCGCCCGCGCCCGCGGCAACCTCAGCGCCCCCGCCGCCGCCCGCGGAAAGCCCAGCGCCCCCGTCGCCCAGCGCCGGGGCGGGCGCGCCGAGCCCCGGAGGCGGATCCTCCAGCGCCGGCGCGCCGTCGCCCTGCGCCGCCGCCCAGCAGGCGGCCGCCGCGCAGCACGCCTACACCGCCGACCAGATAGCGGGCGCCTACGAGTTTTCCGACCTGTATGCGGCCGGCGACCTCGGCGCCGGCGTGACCGTGGCGGTGTACGAGCTGGAGAGCGACGATCCCGCCGACATCGCCGCCTACCAGGCCTGCTACGGGACCCATGCGTCGATCTCATACGTGCGCGTCGACGGTGGCGCGGGATCCGGGGCGGGCTCGGGCGAGGCGGCGCTGGACATCGAGAACCTGATCTCCCTGGCGCCCGACGCCCACGTGCTGGTCTACCAGGGCCCGAACTCGCTCTCCGGCAACCCCGGCTCGGGCCCCTACGACACGCTGAGCGCGATCGTAAACCAGGATCGGGCCCGGGTGATCACGATCTCCTGGGGGCAGTGCGAGCCGACGCTGGGGACCGCCGACGCGCAGGCCGAGAACGCGCTCTTTGAGCAGGCGGCCGTGCAGGGGCAGTCCGTCGTCGCAGCGTCGGGCGACGACGGATCCGAGGACTGCCTGAGCTCCTCAGGCCCGTTCCCGCAGACCGCCGCCGCGGTCGATGACCCCGCCAGCCAGCCGTTTGTCACCGGCGTGGGCGGAACGACGCTGAGCGCGCTCGGTCCGCCGCCCACCGAGACCGCCTGGAACGACGCCGCCGCGCAGAGCTCCGCGCAGCAGCCGGGGGCGGGCGGCGGCGGGATCTCGACGCTGTGGCCGATGCCGCCGGCCCAGGCGGACGCCGCGGCCAGCCTGCACGTTCGGAGCCCGCTGAGCTCGGGATCGACGTGCGGGGACCCCGCCGGCCTTTGCCGCGAGGTGCCCGACGTCTCCGCGGACGCCGACCCGGCGTCCGGCTATCTCGTGTACTGGAACGGCTCGGGCTCGGTCGCCGGCTCGCCCGCCGGTTGGCAGGCGATGGGGGGCACCAGCGGGGCGGCCCCGGTCTGGGCGGCGCTGCTGGCGCTCGCCGACGCCTCCGCTCGCTGCTCGCAGTCCCCGGTCGGCTACGCCGACCCGGCCCTTTACCGGGCGGCGAGCGCCGACTACACGGCGTACTTCAACGACGTCACATCCGGAGACAACGACTTCACCGGCGCCACCGGCGGGCTGTATCCCGCCGGCCCGGGGTACGACATGGCCACCGGCCTTGGCACCCCGCGCGCGGCCGCGCTGGTCGGCGCCCTGTGCGGATACCGGGTCGGCCTGGGCAACCCGGGGCCGCAGCGCTCGACGCTCGGCGCCCGCGTCTCGCTCAGGCTGCACGCCACCGACGCGACCGGGGCACGGGTCAGCTACAGCGAAAGCGGCCTGCCCCCCGGCCTTCGTCTGAACCCCTCGGACGGCGTGATCGCCGGTCGCCCGACGCGACGCGGCAGCTACACGGTGCGCGTCATCGCCCGCGACGACGAGCGCTCGGCCGCGTCGGTCGCCTTTCGCTGGACGGTGGGCGCGCGCCCAACGATCCGCCTGCTCGGCCGCCGCGCGCGGAGCTGGCTGTCGCTGGTCGTCTCCGCCGGTGCCGGTGCGCCGGCGCTCGCGCGGCTTGCGATCGCCCTTCCCCTGGGTCTGCGCCTCCCGGGCGCCGGTGCGGTGAGGGTCGCCGCGGCGACGGGAACGCGGCCGTCGAAGGCCGCCTACGCGGTGCGCGGACGGGAGGTCTCGGTCTCGCTTGAGCCCCCGGCGCGGCAGCTGCGGCTGTCGCTGGACGTCGGCTCACGGGCGCTGTCGCCATCGCTCAAGTCTCCAGCGGCGCGCGGCGGGAGCGGCGGGGAGCGCCTTGCGCTGAGCATCCTCGATGCCGCGGGCGGGCGGATCGACCTGGCGGCGGAGATGGTGGTGGCGCCGTGAGCGAGCGCGGTGAGCGGGCGGGCGCGGCGAGCGGGCGGGCGCCGACAGCGGGCGGGCGTCGACAGCGGGCGGGCGCCGACAGCGGGCGGGCGCGGTGAGCGGGCGGTAGCGGTGACGGTCCTCAAGGGCACCTCGCAGGCCGAGATCGCGGCCGGGATCGACCACTGCTGGCGGGTGCTTGAGGATGTGGCCTCGGCGCCGCGCTGGCAGAGCGGGCTTGAGCGGGTGGAGGTCGTGGCCCGCGACGCCGCCGGCCGCGTGTCCGAGTGCGACGCGGTGATCGACGCGCGCTTTACGACCGTGCGCTGCCGGCTGAGCGTCTCCTACGACCCACCGCACCGCCTGGAGCTCGCGCGCCTGCAGTCCGAGGATCTGGACGAGCTGCGCGCCACCTGGGAGCTTCAGAGCCTGCCGGGCGGGATGACGCTCGCCACCTGGAGCGTGGAGGTCGACCCAGGTCCGCTGGGGCCGCTCGCCCGCCCGCTCGAGCGCGTGCTGCGCCCGCTGTTCGTCGGGGCGCGGGCGCGCGAGCTGGCGCGGGCCGTGCAGCGCGCGCCAAGCTGCTGACCGCCTCCGGCGGGTGGCCGCCGGGTGTGCGGTTCGTCCTCGCAGGCGCTAGCGTTGTCGGCGATGCGCTTGCCGCGGATCCTGATCTGGACGCAGGTGCTGATCGTCGTGTTCGTGGTCGCGGGGATCGTGATCGCGATCACCAAGCTCGCCTGAGGACGCGCCGGCTTCAGGGCACCAGGACCGTCGGCGGGGCGGGCTGCCCGGTCGTCGGGCCGCTCGTGGTGGAGCTGGTCGTGGTCGTCGTGCTGGTCGTGGTCCCGGCGGCGGCGCCCGGCGCTGGCGACGGCGTCGGCGGCGGGACAAAGCCGCGCTCGGTGGCGGCGCCCGCGTTCACAAGCCCATAGCCGTAGGTGGGGTTGGGCTTGGGTCCCATCGGCGGAAGCTGGGTGGCGGTCAGCTCAAGCCTTGAGAGGATCGCCTCGGGGCTCGGGTGGTGGCCGATCACCCCGCTTGCGATCACCAGCGCCACCGTCGCCGAGACCTCGGGAGCCGACATCGAGGTCCCGATGTAGTAGCCCGGGTAGCCGAAGCGCGCCCAGTGGGGCGGGTCGGCCAGCGTCATCTGGTAGATCGACGGCAGGTTGCGGTCAGGATGGCAGTCGGGATCCTGCGGGAGGATCGCATCGTCCCCCCCTCCGGGAGCGACGAGATCAAGCCCCGGCCCGCCGTTTGAGTAGTCGGCAAGGCAGCGGTCGCTCGTGGTGGCGCCGACCGAGATCACGCCGGGGGCGCGCGCCGGATAGGCGATCTCGTTGGTCTGATCGTTGCCCGCCGCTCCCACCACGGTCACGCCGTGGTTGTTGGCGTAGGCGATCGCGCTGACGATCTGCGGTATCTCGGCGGCCGAGCTGACCTGGCTTGGCAAAAACTCCAGGCTGAGGTTGATCACCTGCGCGCCGTGTCGCACCGCGTAGCGGATCCCCCGCGCGATCGTCGTCTCATCCCCCTCGCCGCTTGCGTCGAGCACCCGCACCGGCATGATCGACGCCCCGTAGGCGATCCCCGTCAGCCCGATGCCGTTGTTCGTCGACTCGGCGATCTCGCTTGCGACGAACGTGCCGTGGCCGTTTCGATCAAGCGGGAAGCGGTTGTGGGCGATGAAGTCATACGGGTGCACGAAGCGCGTGCGCCACAGGTCAGGGGATCGGTGAAAGCCCTTCCAGTTGCGGTAGGCCACGCCGGTGTCAAGCACCGCGACGACCACCCCTCGCCCCCCGGCGCGATGGTCGGCGCGCAGGTTGGCCCACGCCTGTGGGGCGTTTATCCCGTCGGCGGCGAGCAGGTTCCACTGCATCCGCTCCCAGCCGCCGCGGCGGTGCGCGCGCCCGGGGTCGTTTGGGATGAACTCGCCGGTCGCGTGCGCGATGTAGTTGGGCAGCGCGTAGGCGATCCCCGGCTCGCGCCGCAGCCGGGCGATCGCCTCCGGCACGCTCTCTCCGCGCGGGAGGCGAAGCAGCCGGCTGTCAGGCGCCGGGGCGGGCGTCCAACGGCGGGCGCCGACGCGCAGGGCGTCCGCGGTCACCTCCGCCGCGTGCGTGTAGCCGACGATCACCTCCCCGGGCACGTAGGCCGGCGGCTGGGACCGGGGCGCGCGGCCGACGAGGCGGCCCGCTTGCAGGCGCAGGAGACGATCCGCCGGCGGGCGCAGACGGCGTTCCTCCTGAAAGGCGCGGAGGCGGCCCTCCTGGAAGGCGCGGAGGCGGCCCTCCTTCAGGCGGCCCGCCGCCACAGTGGCGCGCGCGCTCTCGGCGCCCGCGGCCTGACCAGCCGGACCGTGCGACGGCGCACGAGCCAGCGCTCCGGCGACCGGCGCGTCGCCGAGTGCCGGCGCGCCGAGCGCCGCCGCCAGCAGGCCGGCGAGCAGGAGGCGTCGACGTGGGCTTGATTTAGGCATGATCGAGACCGCGAGGCCGCCGAGCCGCGGCCGCGCGCTGGCCAATGATCGCGCACTCGCAAGACCGGTCCTGCAAATGGAGCGTCGGGGCCGTGAGGCACCCGGGCGCAACGCCCGCCGACGAGCCGTCCGTGACCGCCGACGAGCCCTCCGCGACCGACCGACGAGCCCTCCGTGACCGCTGACGAGCCCCCCGTGACCGCCGACGAGCCCCCCGTGACCGCCGACGAGCCCTCCGCGACGGCGGACGCGCGCCCGGTGACCGCCGACGAGCGCTTCATGGCTCTGGCGCTCGACCAGGCCCGGCTTGCCGCCGAGCACGGCGACATCCCGGTCGGCGCGGTTATCGCGCGCCACGGCGAGGTGCTCGCCGCCGCCCACAACGAGCGCGAGCTGCGCTCCGACCCCACCGCGCACGCCGAGCTGGTCGCCCTGCGCGCCGCGGCGAGCGCCCTGGGGAGCTGGCGGGTGCTGGAGTGCACGCTGTATGTGACACTTGAGCCGTGCGCGATGTGCGCGGGGGCGATCGTGCTCGCACGGGTGCCGGAGGTCGTGTTCGCCGCCGCCGACCCCAAGGCCGGCGCGGCCGGCAGCGTGCTGGACGTGCTCGGCGACGCGCGGCTCAACCACCGGCCGCTGGTGCGATCCGGCCCGCTTGCGGCAGAGAGCGCGCGGCTGCTGCGCGAGTTCTTCGCCGCCCGCCGCTGAGGCCGGCCCGGCGCCCGGGTGCCCCCTATGACATCTGCCCCGACATCCGTCGCGAGCTTCGGTCGGGCCCTTTCACCCAAACGATGGGGAGAACTCCTCATGCTGGGCGGCCGGCCGGGCGGCTAGCCTGCCGCGACCCGCCACGAGGATTTCGTCGCACAACCCCGCGGCCGCGAACGGCCGGGTGCACTCGGGAGGAGAGATGAGATCGCATTCGCACCGGAGCACCGCCCTCGCAGCCGTGCTCGCCTCCTTTGCCGCGCTTGGGCTGGCCGCAGGGCCGGCGCTTGCCGGCGGCGGCATGATCCACGCGTGCGCCAACAGGCGCACCGGCGCGCTTCGGCTGGCGGCCAGGTGCAGGCGCGACGAGCGCCCGGTCGTGTGGAGCTTCAGGGGCCCTGCGGGGGCCCAGGGAGCCGCGGGGGCGCCGGGCAAAACCGGCCCGGCGGGACCCGCCGGACCGGCGGCCGGGCCGGCCACCGGAGCGCTGAGCGGCAGCTACCCCGGCCCCACCCTGAACATCACCGGCGCCGACAACGGGGCGAGCGGCTGCAAGAACGGGGAGGCGCTGATCTCGATCTCGCCCCTGGCCGTGCTCAGCTGCGGCCCCGGCGTCTACGTCGACTCGGGCGAGGACGTGGGCGTCGCGCCAAGCCAGCTCAGCAACGCGGCCTTCGGCTCGCTCACCACCGGTCACGGCAACACAGCGGTCGGATTCGATGCTCTTTTGAGCGTGACGAGCGGCGCCGCCAACACCGCGTCGGGAGCCGGCGCCCTGTACGGGCTCACCTCCGGCCAGGATAACGCGGCCACCGGCTTCGGCGCGCTGAGCTCGGACACAATGGGCGGCTCCAACACCGGCATGGGCTCGGGTGCGCTGCATGTCAATCAGGTCTCCGACAACAACGCCGCGTTCGGCTACGCCGCGCTGGGCAACGCGACCACGGGCCCCAACTCGGCCTTCGGCGCCAACGCGCTTGTGTCCGACACCAGTGGCTTGCTCAACACGGCCGTCGGACGCGCGGCCCTGAGCTCAAACACGGTGGGGTCCCAGGACGTGGCGGTGGGCGACGGCGCGCTGCTGAACGACAACGGATCCAACAACGCCGTGGTCGGGCAGAACGCGGGCGCGCAGCTGACGGGTGGCTCCGGTAACACGCTGATCGGCGAGAACGCCGGCGCCAACCTCACCGGCGCGGATTCGGACAACATCGACATTGGCAGCGCCGGCCAGAGTGGCGATACCGGCGTGATCCGGATCGGTGGATCATCCCAAAGCTCCCTCTACATCCCGGCAGCCGAGAACAATGTCGGCACGACCCAGGCGGCGGCGCTTGAGATCGACACGACGACCGGGCAGATCGGCGTCGCGACGTCCTCCGAGCGCTTCAAGACCGATATCAGGGCGCTCGGGCGCGGAGCGCTCAGCCGCCTGATGATGCTGCGACCCGTCTCCTACCGCTACCGCGCAGCCTACGTGCACGGACCAAACCCGCTCCAGTACGGCCTGATCGCCGAGCAGGTCGCCCGCGTCTACCCCAACCTCGTGGCCCGCGACGCGCGCGGCCGGCCCTACACGGTCCTCTACCAGGAGCTCCCGGTGCTGCTGCTGGCCCAGGTCCAGCGCCAGCAGCGCGAGCTGCGCGCGCTCAGGACCGACGGGCGCGAGATCCGCCACCTGCAGGCGGAGGTCGCCGCCCTGATGCGACGCCTCGGCTGAGGCGCCGGTGTGTGCGGGTGCGAGCGCCGGGCGCCAAGCGCCGGGCGGGAGATGCCAGGTCGCGACCTCTCCACGGCAGCCCACGCCCGCTCACCGACCGCAATCTCAAGCGAACCGCCAGGGCGCAGAGCGTTCGGGAGTCGCTACGGGATCCCGAAGAAGCTCTTGAACGACTCGCCCCAGGTCGTGGTGGAACCGGCGGGCGGGCTGGCGGCCGCGGGATCGGTCAAACCCGCCAGCGTGCGCGTGTCGGCGGTCGGCGACCCCCACCCGATCTCGATGCCGGTGCCGCTCGAGGCGTAGGAGGCGACGCGCTGGCCGGCCTGGAAGTTGGTCCCGACCGCGAGCGTCACCGGGTCGATCTGCTCGGCCACATACCAGTAGTCCGACGGCGCGCCGGGCGGGGGAGCATCGAACTGGAACAGCAGCAGCGGCTCGCCGTCGTACCAGCCCTGCAACACCTCCACCAGGCGGGACGCGAGCGGCGCATAGATCCCCGCGCCGGGCGAGGCGGTCGCATCGACGCCCATGTCGTCGCGACCGATCACAAAGCCGGGAATCGGGTCCGATCCGTCCGGGTGGCCGCTCGGCGGAGCGGTCGCCCCACCGCCGGGGATCGCCTGGCTGGCGGCCACCTGCGTCGCCTGCTGGGCCTGCTCGGCCTCCACCTGCGCGAGCTGACGGCGCAACGATGCCACCTGCTGCCGAGCGTAGGCGAGCTCGCCGGCGGTCCTGTCACGCGCGCTCGCCACCGACATCTGCTCGTCAAGCAGAGTCAACCTGGCGGCGTCGAGCTGGTTTCGCTCGGCGAGAACTCGTTCGGTGACGTCCTGCGCGCGGCCCTCGAGGACGGCCAGGCGCACGGCCTGGGCGGCGACCCGATCCCGGGCGAGGATCACCCCGGCGACGATCTGCTGATCGTGGGTCCGGATCCGCCCGATGAACGACAGGCGATCAAGCAGATCCGAGAACCCGCTTGATTCGAGCACCACGCTGATGATGCTCGGCGGCGGGGCCTCGTAGCCGGCGACCAGCTGCTCAGCCAGCACGCGCTTGGCCCTCAGCTCGTAGCGCTCCAGGCTCGCCAGCCGGGCTTTCGCCGCGTAAAGCTGCCGACGCAGCTGCAAGAGCTCGGCGCGCCTGGCGTCAAGGTCGGCCTGGATGCGCGCGATCCGACCCTCAAGCGCGGCGATGCTGGCGTCGAGCCGTCGCAGTCGAACGTTCTCCGCGCCGACCACCCTGGAGAGGGCCGCAACCCGGCTCTCGCCGCCGCTGATTCGCTGCGCCAGCGCGCCCGCGTCGGCGGCGCGAGCCATCGGCGATCGCGCGCCCAGCCAAGCGAGCGCGGCCGCGGCCGACACAACGACGACCGTCAGCGCGGCGCGGCGGGCGCATGTTCGCAGTTCGGTTGACATCAGGCTCGCGGTGACGACACGTGCGCCGTCGCGCGCGGCCCGCGGTCGCTGGATCGCCGCCGGCCACACGACCGCCGCACGCTAACACGGCCTCGCCGTGCCTCCATCCCCCCGGCCCGGTTGCAAGCAAACCTGCAGAGACGGGCGCGGCCGTGATCTCAGCGGCTGCCGGAGCAGCGGCTGCCGGAGGCCGCGGCCCTGATCTCAGCGGCCGCCGGGGGCGCGGCCGTGATCTCAGCGATCGCCGGGGCGCGGCCGTGGTCGTGCGCCCGCCGAGGCGCTATCACGATCGCGATGTCTGCGGAGGCCCTATCACGATCGCGGCGATCGCCGGGCCGCGACCCGCCCGCTCCACCGCGCCATCACAGCGCCGCAGCGAGATCGTCGCGCTGGCGGAGATTCGCTAGCCTCGCCGGCAGACCGGAGAGGTGGCAGAGCGGTTGAATGCGCCGGTCTCGAAAACCGGTATGGGCTTTCAGTCCATCGGGGGTTCGAATCCCCCCCTCTCCGTTTACTTCCGAGGTTTCCCCTGCGTGTGGCGGGGTTATGGGAGGTTCGGAGACCGTCGCGGAGCGGTGGTCAGGTGGGTCAACGCGGGCCAGCGTAGGCCCCCGTTTCAGGGGTTTCATTCCCTTTTCATTCCCTTTTCGGGCGCCCGGGCGGCCGCCTGAGCGCGCGCCGTTTGGGCGGCGGGGACAGGCGCGGGGCCCTCCGCTCCGTCCGGCTTAAAGCGAAAGACCGGGTGGCCGCCCGGTCTTCGGAACCTGCATAGACGCGACGAGCGTCGAACTGAACCTGTAGCTGGATCCTACCGGAGCGGCGGACGGAGTCGTGGCGCCCGGTGACGGACCCGTGCGCGCCTCTTTCAGTTTCGGACTCATCGCGAGTTCCGCCCTGGTGGCGGTGCTGGCGATGGGCACCGAAACCCAGATCGACGCCCCCGTCGAGATCCGTGATCGGCGTGACCTGCCGTTCTTCCAGGTCCACGTCCGCGCGCTGAGGCAGATCCGCGCTGCGGTGGGCGGTCAGCGGCGGCCGCGGGCGATCGGGTTCTACGCGCTGCTCTGCCAGCTCGCCAACGAGCAGCGCCACTGGGGCGCCAAGGCGAAGCTGCGCGCCAGCTACTCGGTGCTGACCGAGCGGGCGGGGATCGGGCGCTCGACGGTCAAGCAGATGCTCGATCTGCTGGCTGGCGCGGGGGTCGCGGCGATGGAGCGTTGTGGGGACGCTGGCGGCGGTGGGCTGGGGCTGAAGGTGCACCTATCCGTCCGCGAGGACCCGTGGCTTGATCCGACCGTGGCGGCGAGCACGTGCCTGTTCGCTGCCGGCCGCCGCCTGTTCCTGCGGAACCTCGGGATGCTGGTGCTCTACCTCGAGCTCTGCAACGAGCAGCGCGCCGAGTTCGGCGGCGACCGCGCCCGGCTCATGCGGGCATATCTGGCGGCTCGGGCGGGGATCACCGTCGAGAGCCTCGACGATTGCAACCGGGCGCTGGAGGCGGCCGGCGTCCTGATCGTCGAGCGCAGCCGCGGCGCGAACGGCGGGCGGTACCTGCCGAGCCTCTACACGATCCTCGAGCCCGGCCAGGCGACGGCGCCAGGCCGCTCGCCCCAAGGCGAAAACCCGGGACTGGCAAGGCGGAAGGTTGGGACCGCCAAGGCGGAGCGCGAGGACTCGGCTGCCCGGCTTTCCGCCTTGAGCGGTCCTGAGCGTTCGCGTTCTACCGCGCGCACGGGACGCTCGCCGAGTCAAGAAAACGGCAACAACCCCCCCAGCCCCCCTGACGGGGGGAGCAGCACCGATTCGGTCCTCGTCGAGGAGACCTACGTCACGGAGCGCGGTCGTCGGCGCCGTCGCCGGGTCGCCGTCGACCTCGCCGCCATCCGTGCGGAGCTGGCAGCGCCGGGGAGGACGGACCGTGCGGCCTGGGAGCAGGTGCGGGCCCTCCTGCGCGAGTCGGTCGGCGAGAGCCAGTACGAGATCTGGCTGGCGCCGCTTCAGCTGATCGCCGTCGATTGGGCCGGAACGCTGGTCGTTGCCGCCCCGGCCGCGACCGACGGCTGGGTCCGGTCCCGGTTCGGCCGGCTGCTCGGCGCGGCCGCCGAGCGGGTCGGGCGGTCGCTGCGGCTCGCCGGCGAGGCCGAGCGGGCGGCCGTCGCACAGCTTCGTGACGGGGCGCCACGGCTCTGTGACGGCTCGCCCACGGTTCGCCACCAAAACGGCCAGATCGCCGCGGATCGGTCGCTCCCCGGCCGGATGATCGGCGCGATGGCCGACACGCCCGCTTACACGCAAGTCCACAAGCAACCAAGAGAGGTGTCGTGATGATCTGCGTTTGCGCGCAGCAGAAGGGCGGGGTCGGCAAGACCACCTCGGCGATCAACCTGGCGGTGCTGCTCGCCGCCGCCGACCGGCGGGTGCTCGCCGTCGACCTCGATCCGCAGTTCGCGCTCAGCCGCCGGCTTGGGCTCGACGTCGGAGCGCTTGAGCGGAGCGTCGTCGACGTCCTCGCCGGCTGGGTCGACGCCGGTGAGGCGATCGTCTCCGGCGTGCACGGCCTCGACGTGCTGCCCGCGACCCGGGAACTGGCTGGAGTGGAGCTCGCGCTGGCGGGCGAGGTCGGCCGCGAGTCGGTGCTGCGGAGCGCGTTGGAAGGTCTCGACTACGACGTGATCGTCCTCGACACGCCCTCCAACCTCGGGCTGCTGACGGTCAACGCGCTGGTCGCAGCCGACGTGATCGTCGCGCCGGTGGCGGCCGACGACGAGGGCGCCGCCCAGGGCGTCGCCGAGCTGCGCGGCACGATCGCCAAGCTCGGCCGGCTCCGCCAGCCGCTGCCCGAGCTTTCGGTGATCGTCACGAAGGCCAAGCCGCGCCGGGTGATGAGCGACGTGATCGAGCAAGCGGTCGCATCGCTTGGCCTTGTCTTGGTCGCCCGGGTCCCTGATCGCGCCGCGGTCGAACAGGCGGACGTCGCCCGGACGCCGATCGCGCTCTCAGCCCCGGACAGCGCGGTGACGCTGGCCTACCGGCGGCTCGTCAGCCACCTCGATGGCGAGCGGGTGATCGCATGACCTCGATCAGACGCCAAGCGCTGAAGATCGACGACCCGCTGGGCCCGGGCGCCACCCCTGCAGCCGAAGCGCCGAGCGCGGCTCCGGTCAAGACCACCCGCCGCAAGGCGGCGCCGGCCTCGACCCGACGCCCGGGCGGGGACGCGAAGCGCGCGAGGAGTCAGACCGAAGCAGCGCCGTGCGACGGCGTGTGGCGACAGTGGAGCGGGCTGACCGGCGTCGGCAGCTTCCGCCTCCCGCACGAACTGCTCGCCGAGCTCAGCGACACGGCGCGCGAGCTCGGTCTGCCGGTCGGGCTGATGGCGACAGCCGCGATCGCGCAGCTGCTCGACCAGCCGGCCGAGGAGATCGCCGCGCTCGTCGACCGAGCCGACGACGCCCGCATCCACGGACGCCGGAGCAGCCGGCGCCCCCTCACCACGAAGGCGAGCAGGTGATCCCGATGCGCCCCACGTCCCTGCCTCCCCATGACGCCCCTCCCCCTGCCACAACGGCGATGACCCGAAAGGAGACCGACGAGATGCATGTACGACGCAACCCAACCGGCGCCGGCACGGCGCCCAACGCCACCGCGGTGCGCACGCGGTGCGCCATCGAGGTGTGCGTGGTCTGCGGCCACGAGCACGCCCACGGACATGGGCGGCAGGTCAGCTGTCCCGAGTGCGCCACCGGTCCGGGCGGCTCATTCCTCCTGGTCCGCGGCCTGAAGGAGGCCAACCGATGACCGCCGTCGCCCTCAACACCCGTCGCCGCCGGGTCCCGACCGAGCTCAAGCAGGAGATCCTCGCCCGGATCGACCGCGGCGGCCTACAGATCTGCGAGGCCGAACTCCGCCACAAGCTCCGCTGGGACGAGAACCGCGACGGATCGCTGCTGGATCTGCTCGATGAGCTCGAGCGCCGCGGCCTGATCGAGAGCGCGATCCACTTCCGGCTGACCGACCGCGGCCGTGAAGAACTTCCCGACGACTATCAGCCGCCATGGCGCTACGGCACCGGGATCCCGTGGGAGGTGCGGAGATGAAGGGCCTGCGCCAGGTCAACCGTGCGGTCAACGCCTGCCACGCGGCTGGGATACCGGTCGTTGGCCTACACGACTGCACGTGCCCGCTCCACGACCAGCTCGTCATTTTCATGCGCTCAGGGCTGCTGTGTATCGTCTGGCCATGCGATCGATGTCCGGTCCATCCCTCTGCGGCAGGGGGATGCCGGCCGCCAAACGGGCTGACGGCGGACGCGACGCGGCCACAGCCAGCCTCTCCGATCGCCGTCTCGGCCGGATCGGACAATTGACGTCCTGGCGATAGCCGTCCGGCACGCGACGATTCGGCATCCCCTGCTCCGCGTCCTGCGCGGCATCAGGGGCGCGGCGGTCTCGGACGCGAGGGGAGACCTGCCTGGACGCGCTTACTTGACCCGGGGGCGGGATGCGTGCCTCATCACCCCGGGGCCCGGAGTCCCAGGGATGACGGGTCAGGGGCCAACTGGTCCCGAGGCGCCAGGCTGGAGCACGTCGCGCACGATGCCCGCCAGTTCGGCGTCGAGCCACATCCACCACTCCCCGGTTTCATCCCTGCCGATTCTGAACGGGCGCTTTCCGTCTGCTGCCGCTGACGCGTACTTTGCGTAGCCGCCGAAGACCTTGCCGACCCTACCCTGCGTCCACCCGAGGACATCCTCGATGTCGGCGTAGCGGCGACGCTCGTCGGGATGCTCGGCCAGGTTTGCCAACAGCACGCGCATGAGCTCGGAGGATCCGCCCAGCAGCGCCCTCAGCTGTTCCGGCGAGGTTTCCACGTTGCCCGGGTTTTCTTCGTGGATTGAGCCTCGGGCCGGCCGCAAGCCAGGATCAAAGTCCGGGATCAACTGGTCCGGTCCCGGCCACCGCTGGGTGATCAGCTCGACGAGGACGCGTCCGCGCGCGCGGATTGACTCCTCGTCCCACTGAGCCTCCTGCTTGATCGGCTGGTTCAGCAGCAGGATCGAACTGCGCAGCCGCTCCCGCTTCGTCGGCCAGTCCGCGTTGGACATCGACGAGTTGAGTGCCCCCGTGACCAATGTCAGGTTGCCGAGCACGTTGACCAGGCCCTCACGGTGAGCCTTCGCCGTTTCCGTGTCGTCGAGGAGCGGCCAATTGGTCGACCACTGCTGAGGCAGGATGTGCTCGATCGAGAGCTTGCGCGGCTTCTCGACGATCGGCTCCGTCTTGCCGCCGGACCGAAGCACGAGCTCCAGTTCCCACAGGACATATTCGATTCTGGCGCGCGCGATCCAGCCATAGAGCGGGCGGGAGCTGAGGTGCTCGCGCAGCATCGCGTCGTCAGGCCATACGGCGCTGGACGCGCCCGACGCCGCCAGCTGGTTGAGCAAAAGCTGATCCGCCTCATCCGGCCGGCCGCGGACCGGATCGAGCATGTCGACGAACAGCCGGTTGTAGCTCTTGGTGGTGAGCCCGAGCAGCATCCGGCGAACCAGATAGCTCTCGAGGGCCATGAGCGCCCGGTCACGGCGTTCGGTCGTGAGGCCAAGCTTGAACAGCAACAGGGTCAGCGGCAGCACGGTGGTCACGTCAGCGCCCGTCAGGGCTCGGAAGAACCGTCCCGCGGGCGAGTCGATCGGGTTGTCGTCGAAGCTCCGCATGGTCGCCGCGTCGTCGCAGAGCTCGACCGCCAGAGCCTCGGCGTCGCGGTCCGGTGGGTGGTCCATCACCCTGTTACGGAACGTGGGGAAGAGCTTGGTCGCCTGGACCGTCTCGCCAAGGGTCATGGTGAGCCAGTGAAAGAGGAACAGCTCGGCCCGCGGGCGTGTCAGCCGGCCTTGCCGTACCTCTTCGCGCCAGTAGGGTTGGCCGAGTTGTGGCTCCCACACCGACTCGTTGAGGGTTTGGACGTCCGCGTTTTGGAGACCGGCACGGTGAAAGAGCGCGTTCTTGACGTTGTCCAGCTCGAGCAGTGGCGTGCCCCGGGCGTTCAGCGTCTCGAAGATCACCTGGGCGTCGTCGTCATGGTTGAGGTTGATCGACACGACCTGCAGCTGCTTCATCAGGACATCCCGGAGCGCGAGCATGCGGCCCGAGACGACCTCCGGATCAGGACCACCCTCCAGCGCGAAATCAGTCGCAGCACCGAGGAAGTAGTCGAACGCCTCCCCGATCAGGCCGGTATCGGAACCGGTGCCGTCGGTGCCTGCACTCATCACCTGGCGGAACGCTGCCCGGTCGAACTCCGTCGGCCACAGCTTGAAGACGGCGTCGCCGGTGGCCAGATAGTCGGGGTTGCGGACCAGGTCCCGGAGCGACCGCGACACATTCTCCTCACCGACCTGCGCCGCCGCCGCTGCACAGGCCGCCAGCAGAATCTGCAGCGTGGTCATCCGCTGTTGGCCGTCGATGACTTCATGTCTGGGCGGCTCGCCGTGGGGAGTCGGCAGCTGCTGGAGCACGACCGCGCCCAAGAAATGCCGCTTTGCGCTGTTCTCGGGCTGTCCGTCGAGGAGCCACTGGATGTCGTCCCACAGCGGCTCCCACTGAGTCTCGCGCCTCCACACGTACGGACGCTGGTAGATCGGCACCACCAGTGTGCCCGGGGCGTACAGCAGATCGGTGATCGTCTGGACCTGGGCCTGCATCAGCGGTTCATGCTCCTCGTCGTGTCACGCCCGAACCATGCTCGGACCGGGTGAGTGGGCCGCCCGGCGGTCTCCGGGCGGCGGGTCAAGCGGCGTCGCATACTCGCAGCCCTCGGCGTCGGCGGCCACCATCGCGTCGTAGCGCTCGAGGATCAGGCGCTTGGTCCGGTACTCGCCGAAGCGTTCCTCGTCCCGGCGGCGGACGATCGGGAACGTCTCCATGATGTAGTCGACGTCATCCCGCTCGATGCCGTACAGCCGGAACATCACGGCGTCCAGCTCGGCGCGGATCAGCGCGCGACGGTCCGGGTCCCATCGGAACGGCGGGCCGTCGTAGCCGAGGTCGGCGGCGAAGCCAGCGAGGTCGGTGGCGGTGTAGGCAAGCTCCAGCACGCGCGACAAAACGAAGGTGAACGGCGTCGTACTGGGATCCGGGACGGCGAACTGGTACAGATAGCCATAGGTCATGTTGACACCGCCGACCTTCTGGCGCGCTACGTAGTCGCAGGCGAATGACGCCCAGATCGCCGCGAGCGTCGCCGCATTAGACGCGTCATCGCTAAGCATGACGGGTGCTGAGTGACCTACGGCGACTCGGCCGAGCGGCGCCCCGATGTACGTGCGCTCGTCGGTGGTCCTAGCGATGTTGCGGAACGAAAATAGCCAGTCCCTCCGCCACTGCGGCGCAACGTCACAGACGTCCGCTGCCGACACCCAATACCGCGGAAGCACGAGGTAGCCCGGGTCTCGCTTCTCGGCGTCGGTGAGGTCTCGGGTGTCGCCGTTGTCGTAGGTCGCCCAGCGGTGGTCGTAGTGGTGGATCATCTTCGCTTCGTACAGCGGTAGGTAGCGGTCCTCGCCGCGGGTGAAGACGTTGCCTTCAAGCGTCCAGCCGTCGGCTTCGAGCTGGTCGCGGGTGCGGAACAGGTGCGAGTCGTTCGACATGTGGAACATCGTCGAGAACTTGATGCCCCAGGGGTTGCCGTCGGGGTCGCCTTCGCGGATCAGGATTGGGACGCGGCGGTAAATCGCCTTGGTGAGCTCGGCATCGCGGCGGCTGCGGAAGACCGGGCAGGTGCGGGTGTTGGGGTTGAGGAGTTCGATGTCCTCTGGGGTGAGGGTGAAGCGGCGTTCGGGGTCGCCGAGGTCCTCTACCTGGTGGGCGAAGAACACGAACTCGGCGGCGTTGACCGGTGCGCGGGTGCCGGTGAGCGTGAGCAGGCAGAACTTGTAGCTGCGGTGAACGCCAGGAAAGACCGCGTCGCGGTTTTCGAAGTCGTAGAGGCTGACCAGCGAGCGCTTGTCGTTGAGGTCCTGGAAGTAGAGCTTGGTGGTGTCGTCGGTGGCGATGCCGGTCGGGACGATCACCCCGGCGCGGCCGGTGGGGCCGATCAGGTTGCGCATCAGTTCGGCGAAGATCGCGTAGGTGTTGACGTCGCCGCGGCCGCAGAGCGGGTAGCGGCCGCTGTCGCGGATCAGGTGGCTGGCGCCTTCGGCCTGGCGCTTGGCCGCCTCGAAGGCGATCAGCAGGTCGGGGTCATCGGCGGCGAGTGCTTTGATCAGACGGTCGCGCGCGGCCTTGTTAGGGGCGGTCGCGATCTCCGGGGAGAGGGCGGCGAAGAACTCCTTTTCCTGGAGCTTGACGCGCTCCCAGGGTGGGTTGCCGAGCACGACGTCGAACCCGCCGCGCTGCCAGGCGGCGGGGAAGGCGACGTGCCAGTGCAGGAACACGTAGTCGCGCTTGGCGGCGCTGATCACGCTGAGCTCGTCGGGTGAGAGGCCGGTTTCACCGCCGGCCAGGGCTCGGCTGAGCGTGTCCTGGGTGATCGGCACCGCGCTGCCGCGCTTGGGGGCGATGAAGGCGGTGCACCAGGTGTCGGCGGCGAGTTGCGCGCGGCGGCGCTCCACCGAGTGCAGCAGTGCCGCGAAGCGGTGCTGTTGTTCGCGGACGCCGGCGAGCGAGCGGTCGTCGATCGCCTCGAGCGCGGCCGCCTGGGCGGCGAGCGCGTGGGTGTCGGCGTCGACGCGGTCGCCGGCTAGGTCGAAGCTCAGCTGTCCGCTTTGTTCGCGCTGGTTACGTTTGCGCCAGGCGGCGACGACCTGCTTGTCGTCGCCGAGGATCGGTTTGAAGGCCTCGGCGGGGATGCCTGCGGCGATCAGCTCTGGGGTGGTGCCGAGGAGGCTGTTGCCGAGCGCGATCCTGTGGTCAAGGAACGACAGGGGCCGGCCCGGCTCGAGCGCTTCCATCCACAGCGACACCTTGCAGAGCTCGACGGCCATCGGGTTTGCGTCGACGCCGTGGAGGCAGTGCCCGACGACGTCACGCAGCGCCGCGCGCGTCTCGATGGGTGACGGTTCGGGGTCCTCGGAGCGAATCGCGGCGAGGCGCTTGGCGATCCGGTTAGCGGCCGCGAGCAGGAAGTGACCGGAGCCGCAGGCGGGGTCGACGACCGCGAGCTCCAGGATCGCCTGCTCGGGGTTGGCGTTGCGCGCGGCCTCGTCGAGGACGGGTTCCAGAGCGGTGTCAAGCAGCGAGGAGATCAGCGAGGTGGGCGTGTAGTAGCTGCCGGTGGTCTTGCGCTCCGAGCCGGTGACGGCGGCGAGCGTGAACTCGCGGGTGTCGCGGTTGACCTGTGGGTGCAGCTCGAGCAGTGATTCGTAGACGGAGCCGAGTTCCTCGGCCCCGAGGTTGCGAAAGTCCACGGCGCGACGGATGTGCTCGTGCTCGACGGTCGCGAGCGCGCGGACGGCGGCGAACAGGTCCTCGTTTGCGAGCTTCGCGTCGGCAAGCGGGCCGATCGCGGCGGGGTCCCACAGGTAGCTGCCGAGCGCGGGCAGCGCGAGCGCGGGCTCGCCGTGCTCGTGCAGGGCTCCCATGACGAGCTTGAGCTGCTCGTAGCGGTCGTGGTGGCGGCCGCCGCGGCGCTTGCCGGCGAGCTCGCGCAGGTGCGCGGTCGAGTAGTGCGCGGTGTAGCGGTCCTTGGCGAGCCGGCTTGCGTCAGGGTCAAGCAGCGCGTCGCGGTCCTCGGCGACGAACAGGAACAGCAGCCGGTAGACGAGCCGCAGCAGCGCGCGGTAATAGTCGAGCGGACCGAGCCGGCCGTCGGCGAGCTGTTCGTGCAGGTGCCGGTTGGCGGGGTGGGCGAGAAACCCGGCGCCGAGCGTCTCGATCGCCTGCTGCACGCCTTGGCGCAGCGCGTCGAGCGCGCGGGTGCCGGTGTCGGCGGCGGTCCTGCTCCAGCGTTCAAGCCAGCACGCCTCGGGTGTGGCGGCCTCGACGCGGGACTGGTGGCAGACGAGCCACAGCAGCGCGAAGTCGGAGTAGACCTCGCCGGTGAACATCGCCTCGAGGTCGAACTGGACGTACGCCTGGCGGGTGAGGCTGATGTTGTCGCGCAGCAGGCGCAGGATCAGGCCGTTTGCGACGATTCCCCACAGCCGCTCGGGGGAGCGGTTGAGCAGCTCCTGGAGGAGGCTGTGCGGGCTCTGGGCGGCGGCGCCGCGGACGCCGGCGGTCCTGTGGTCGAGGGTGATGCCGGCCCCGACGAGGTGGATTGGCGTGTTGAGCCACTGGGTGAAGATCGGGTAGGGCTTGCCTTCGATCTCGATCGCGGGCTGCTGCACGAGCCGCCCGTACCCGAGCTCGTCGAAGAGGATCTGCAGCCAGCGCTCGCGGGTCAGCGTGCTCGCCGGGTCGCCGGCCGGGAGCTGCTGGCGCGCCTGGTCGAAGTTGCGCCAGGCGGCGCTGAGGCGGGTCCAGGCGCGGGTGATCCGCTCGTTGAGCCGCTCGCCCGGGTCGAGGTGGTAGTCGCCCGGGGTGAGCCCGTCGAGGGTGCGGTCGCCGTCGGCGATGCGCTGGAGCAGGTCGGCGGGCAGCAGGCCGCCCTCGGTGTGAACGGTGGCAAACAGGTCGCGGGAGCGCAGTCTCATCTCGGCACCTGCTCAGCCGGCCGGAAGCAGGACGTAGGCGCCGAGGATGTCGACGGGCAGCTGCGGCTCGACGGTGACCCGGCCGCTGGCGCCCGCGCCCTCGCGAACCCGGGCGTGGGTGCCGGCAAGCGCGGCTGCCCGCTCGCCGGCGATCCGGTCAAGCTCGGGGGTGAGCGCCGGCAGGCTGTCGATGAGGCGGGTGAGGAAGGAGACCCGCTGCTCGTGGGAGATCGTCGCTTCCGGCTGGGCGGCGAGCAGCTGCTCTGCCGCGTCGCCCGCAAGCCACTCGGGGTGCTCGGGTCCTCCGGTGAACGCGAGGATCTGTGCCTCTTCGGCCAGCAGCCTGCGCTCCGGGCGGTTGCGTTGCGTGACGGTGAGGTGAAAGCGGATCCGTGTCAGCAGGAGCGTTGTTCGGCGCTCCACCGCCCGGGTGCGGATCGCCGCGCAGCGCGCGGCGATCGGATCGCCGGCGCCGTCGAGCGCCTGGTCGAGGGTGTGGGCGGCGACGGCTTGAACGGTCGGGTCGGTCCGCTCCAGGGTGAGCTGGCCGCCGCGGCGGAGCTCAAGCATGTGCTCTCCGGCGCGCAGGCCGACGGCCTCTCGCAGCGCCAGCGGTGCCTCGGCCAGGTTCGCGGTCAGCCGCCCGTGCCGGGATTCGGAGATCGACGCGCCGTAGGCCTCAAGCGCCGTGGTCAGGAAGGACTCAACTTCGAGGCCGGCGCCGGTCGCCTCGCGGTTGGCGATCAGTTCGCGGCGGACCGCCTCGGGCTGGATCGTGTGCTGGGCATACAGCGTGCGGGTCTTGCGTTCGCGCTCTGCGGCGGCCTGCCACTGCAGCTCGAGTCGCTGCTCGGCGGCGCGGGAACGGTCGTCGAGCTCGAGCGAGAGCTGCTCAAACGCGCTCTCGCCGGATTGCCCGCGGGTGATCAGACCTTCGAGGATCGCGTCGATCACGGCCGCGGAGTCGGTCGGGACCGGCACGGCAACGCCGAGCGCTTTGCGG
>DATGLC010000075.1:0-17146 GCA_035294345.1 Solirubrobacteraceae bacterium | reverse complement strand
TCGATCTCGACCACTTCAAGGACGTCAATGACCGCCACGGCCACCAGAGCGGCGACGGCGCGCTGCGCGAGGTCGCGCGCAGGCTGGCCGGGGTCGCGCGCGAGGGCGAGCTGGTGGCGCGCGTGGGCGGGGAGGAGTTCGCCTGGCTGCTGCCCGACTGCGATGCGCAGGGTGCGCTGGCCGCGGCAGAGCGCGCCCGGCTCGCGGTGCGCTCGACGCCCGTGCAGCCGGCCGGGACGCTGACGATCTCGGTCGGGGTCTGCGATCTGGAGCACGCCGCCGGCGCGACCGAGCTCTACGGCAGGGCCGACGAGGCGCTTTACCTGGCCAAGCGAGCCGGCCGGGACCGAAGCCTGCCACACCCCGCCGCGCTGCCAGGCCGGCGCGCGTAGGATCCCGTCCGGCGCCTGGGCAGGCGCGCCCTGAAGGCCCACGGATATGCCAAAGCCGATCAAGCAGCCGAGCGACCCCCCGGCGCCTGGCCCGGCGCCAACGCCGCCGGCCGACTCCAGGACGCCGGCCGACTCCAGGACGCCGGCTGACTCCAGGACGCCGGCTGACTCCAGGACGCCGTCCGTGTCCACGACGCCGGCCGACTCCAGGACGCCGGCTGACTCCAGGACGCCGGCTGACTCCAGGACGCCGGCCGAGTCCAGGACGCCCACCGCACCCAAGACGCCCGGGCAGTTGACCGACGAGGTGCTGGCGAGCTTCGACCGCTGCCCGGACGCTCGCCTGGCGGAGCTGATGCGCGCGCTGGTCGGGCACCTGCACCGGTTCGTGACCGAAACGCGCCTCACCCCGCGGGAGTGGGAGCGCGCGATCGAGATCCTGCGCGCCACCGGGGAGATCACCGACGAGCGCCGCCAGGAGTTCATCCTGTGGTCAGACGCCCTGGGCGTCTCGATGCTCGTCGACGCGCTCGCGCACGAGCTCCCCGCCGGCGCGACCGAGTCGACGGTGCTGGGCCCGTTCTATGTGCCCGGCGCGCCGCTGCGCGCCTACGGCGAGTCGATCGCCGGCGAGCCCGGCGCCGGCGTTCCCGCCCTCGTCCACGGCCGCGTGGCCTCGATCGCCGGTGAGCCGATTGCGGGCGCCGAGCTGGACGTGTGGCAGAACGGCGCCGACCGGCTGTACGCGGTGCAGAGGCCGGAGGCGCCCGAGGACCACCTCCGGGGCCGCTTCCGGACGCGCTCGGACGGCTCCTACGCGTTCGTGGCGGTGCGACCGGTGCCCTATCAGATCCCCCACGACGGGCCGGTCGGACGGATGCTCAAGCTCACCGGGCGCCACCCCTGGCGGCCGGCGCACATCCACATGATCGTTCGCGCCGAGGGCTTTCAGACGCTGACCACGCACATCTTCGACGCCTCGAGTCCCTACCTGGACTCCGACGCCGTGTTCGCGGTCAAGCCCTCGCTGGTGCGCGAGTTCGTCGAGCATGCCGCCGGCGAGCCCGGGACTCCCCCCGGCGTCGAAGGCGACTGGGTGTCGGTCCGCGCGGACCTCGTGCTCGCGCCCGCCTGACGCGCGCTGATCGCCGGCCGGCCCGGCCCGTTCGTACATGCGTCTAGGCGCGATGGGACGCGCCAGTCCGGGGTGCCGACTACCGGTCCATGAGGCGACCGCGCTCACGCCTTGCGCTGCCCGCAGCGGCCGCCGCCGCGGCGGCGATGCTCGCGCTGGGTGTATCGCAGGCCACCGGCGAGCCTCAGGGCCTGCGTGAGCGCCCAGCGACCGGAGCCCAGCTGGGCCTGCCCGGGCGCCCAGCGACCGGAGCCCAGCTGGGCCTGCCCGGGCGCCCAGCGGCCGGAGCCCAGCTGGGCCTGCCCGGGCGCCCAGCGGCCGGAGCCCAGCTGGACCTGCGCCAGGTCCCGGTGGCCGGGGCGCCGCCGGACCTGCGCATGGGCCCGGTCCCCTCCCCGCACGCCGGCCCGGCCGGGCTTGCCGGCCCGGCGCCCAGCGCGCGCTCGCTGGCGGCCGCCGTCCAGCAGGCCACCGGCCTCGCCGCCTGGGAGGTGGCGGCCGCGGACGTCTGCGCCGCGCCCGCGCCCGGCGACGCCGCCTGCGCCGCGCAGGTGCTCGTGCGCCGAACGGACCGCCTCCCGATCCACCCGCCGGTGGCGCGCCACCGTACTTTCGGGCAGCTGTTCGCACCTCCGGCCTCAGCCTCGCGGGCCTCCCTCTCGCGGGCCTCCGCCACGCCGGCCTCCCTGTCGCGGGCCTCGGTCTCGCCGGCCTCCCTGTCGCGGGCCTCTGCCTCGCCGGCCTCCCTCTCACCGGCCGGCTCGATGTCATCGGCGCCCGCCTCGCCGCCGACGGCCGGCTCGCCCGCCTACCTCCAGCAGGCCTACGACCTCTCGTACCTGTCGCAGACGGCCGGCTCGGGCGACACGATCGCGATCGTCGATGCCGGGGATGACCCCAACGCGGCATCGGACCTGGCCCTGTACAGGTCGAACTTCGGCCTGCCGCCGTGCACCGCCGCGGGCGGCTGCTTCACGAAGGTCAACCAGAGCGGCGCGGCCTCCCCGCTGCCCCCCAGCGCCGGCTCGGACTGGGAGCAGGAGGAGTCGCTCGATCTCGATGCCGTGTCGGCGCTTTGCCCCAACTGCCACATCCTGCTGGTCGAGACCGACAGCTCGTCGATTCAGGACCTGCAGGCGGGGGTGCAGACGGCGGCCGCGCTGGGCGCCAACCAGATCTCCGCAAGCTGGACCGAGACCAGCTCCACCCCGGTGCCGTTCACGGTGCCGTTCGGCGCTGCGCTGATCGCGGCCACCGGCGACCACGGCTACCCCGGCGCGGGCATCGACGACTACCCGGCGGCCCTGCCGGGCGTAACCGCGGCCGGGGGCACGATGCTCAGCGAGGCGTCCGCCGCGACGGACCTGCGGGGCTACAGCGAGTCGGCGTGGTCTTTGAACAGCTCCGCGACCGGCTGGGGAGGAGGCTCGGGATGCGACCTCTCCGAGCCCAAGCCCGCCTATCAGAGCGACACCGGCTGCAGCGGCCGCTCATACGCCGACGTTTCCGCCGACGCCGACCCTGACACGGGGCTTCAGGTCTACGACTCCGGCGACGGCGGCTGGCTGGTGATGGGCGGCACAAGCCTGGCAGCGCCGCTGGTCGCGGCCTTCGAGGCGCTGACCGGCGTCCCAGGACCGACCGCGCAGTGGGCCTACTCCGACAGCTCGCTGCTCAACGACCCCACCAGCGGCTCCAGCGGAACCTGCGCCGCGCAGATCGCTTACATCTGCAACGCCGGGGCGGGTTACGACGGCCCGACCGGAGCGGGCTCGATCTCCGGCGACCTGGTGAGCGGGGCGCCGGGCGTCGGCGGACCGCCGGTCGGCGGCGGGTCCGACAACACCTACACGCAGGCCGTCGGGACGACGACCGCCCAGCTTGTGGGCGGGATCTACCCCAACGGGCTGGACACCCAGTATGTCTGGCAGTACGGCACCAGCACCGCCTACGGCCAGCAGACCGCTCCGGTGGACGCGGGCTCGACCGCCGGTCCCGTCGGCGCGAGCGCATCGCTGAGCGGCCTGACGCCCGGGACCACCTACCACTACCGGCTGGTCGCCACCAACGCCGACGGAACCGACTACGGCTACGACTACACGTTCACCACCAGCGCCGTCACCGACGTCGCGCCGGTGAACGGCGTCGCGCCGTCGATCTCCGGAATCGCCGACCAGGGGCAGACCCTGAGCGCATCGACCGGCGCCTGGAGCCCGACGCCGACCTCCTACGCCTACCAGTGGCAGCAGTCCACCGACGGCGGGTCGACTTGGTTTAGCATCGCGGGGGCGACCGCGTCCAGCTACACGGTTCAAAGCGGCGAGCTGGGGGACGAGCTGCGCGTGGTCGTGACTGCCACCGACGCCTACGGCTCGGCCGCTCAGGCGTCGGCGGCCGTGGGCCCGATCGCCTCCGGCGCGCCGGCCGACACGCAGGCACCGACGATCTCAGGCAACCCGGACGAGGGACAGGTCCTGAGCGCGATCTCCACCTGGAATCCGGCCGGCACCTCCTACTCCTACCAGTGGCAGAGGTCCACCGACGGCGGGTCGACGTGGTCGAGCATCGCAGGCGCGAACGCACCCACCTACACGCCCGTGGCCGGCGACCTCGGCGACGATGTGCGCGTGGTGGTGGACGCGGCCAACGCCTACGGCTCGGCGTCGGCCACGAGCGCGCCCGTGGGCCCGGTCGCCGACAACGCCCCGCTGAGCAGCGCGCCGCCGACGGTCAGCGGATCGGACCAGCGCAGCGCCACGCTCACCGCCACCGGCGGCTCGTGGAGCGGGGCCGGGGTGACGCTCGCCTTTCAGTGGCAGCGCTCGCCCGACGGCGTCAGCTTCCAGGACATCCCTGGCGCCACCTACACGACCTACAACCTCGCGCAGGCAGACGAGGGCGACCAGGTGCGCGTGCAGGTGACGGCCACCAACAGCTACGGCGCGACGATCGCCGACAGCGCGCCCACCCAGCCCGTCGCCCCATATCCGCCGGCGAGCACCGCGCCGCCGCAGATCAGCGGAAGCGCCCAGCGCGGCGCGACCCTGACCGCCACCCAGGGAGCCTGGACCGGGCCGGACAACCTCTACGCCTACCAGTGGCAGCGCAACTCCGGGGAGGGCTACGCGGACATCGCCGGGGCCACGTCCGCAAGCTACACGCTGGGCCTGGCCGACGAGGGGGCGACCGTCCGCGTGCTCGTCAGCGCGACCAACCCGGACGGCACGATCGTGGCGGCGAGCGCGCCGACCGCGGCGATCGCCGCGTCTGCGCCCGTGAACACGGGCGCGCCCTCGGTCACCGGGACGCTCGAGCGCTCCTACACGCTGGCCGCGAGCGTCGGCTCCTGGAGCGGTGCCGGCAACGAGTACTCCTACCAGTGGCAGCGCTCGGCCGACGGCGGCTCATCCTGGACGGCGATCGGCGCCGCCACCGGGCCCACCTACCAGGTTCAGCAGGCCGATGAGGGCGACGAGCTGCGGGTGCTCGTGACGGCGTCCAACCCCGATGGGGTCGCCACGGCGCCCAGCTCAGCGACCGCGACGGTCCCAAGCTCGCCGCCGGTGTCGACCGCCGCGCCGCAGCTGGCCGGAGCGCCCCAGCGCGGCGCTGAGCTGTCGGGCACCCTGGGGGGCTGGAGCGGACCGGGCAACAGCTACTCCTACCAGTGGCAGCGCTCGGCCGACGGCGGCTCCACCTGGACGGCGATCTCCGGGGCGACCGGTCCAACATATGACCCCGCGGTCGCCGACGAGGGCGACGAGCTGAGGCTGGCCGTGACCGCCTCAAACCCCGACGGGGTGACAACCGCCTACAGCGGCCCGACCGCTGCGGTCAGCGCCACGCCCCCCCTCGCCACGGCCGCGCCGCAGATCAGCGGCTCCCCGGTGCGCTCCAGCACCCTGACCGCCACGGACGGCGCATGGAGCGGCAACGGCAACGTCTACTCGGTCCAGTGGCAGCGCTCGACCGACGGCGGTTCCACCTGGTCGCCGATCGCCGGCGCGGCCAGCTGGACATATCAGGTTCAGGTCGCCGACGAGGGCGACGAGCTGCGCGCGCTGGTCACCGCCTCAAACCCCGATGCCACCGTCTCCGCCGCCTCGCCCGCGACCGCCGCGGTGAGCGCGGCCGCGCCGATCGAGACCGCCGCGCCGCAGATCTCCGGCGCGGCGCTGCGGGGCGACACGCTGAGCGCCACCGAGGGCGGCTGGGGCGGCCTGGGCAACTCCTACGCCTGCCAGTGGCAGCGCTCGGCCGACGGCGGCTCCACCTGGACGGCGATCTCCGGCGCGACCGCCCCCGCCTACACGCTGACCACGGCCGACGAGGGCGACCTGGTGCGCATGCTGGTCACCGTCTCCAATCCGGATGGCAGCGCGACCGCGGCGACCGCGGCGCTCGGGCCGGTCGCCGCGGCGCCGCCGGCCGACACCGCGCCGCCGGCCGTTCTGGGTGCGCCGCAGCGAGGCCTGCTGCTGACCTCGGCGACCGGCGCCTGGGACGGGATCGGCAACGACTACTCCTACCAGTGGCAGCGCTCGGCCGACGGCGGCTCCACCTGGACGGCGATCTCCGGGGCCACCGCCCCCACCTACGAGCCGGCGGTCGCAGACGAGGGCGACGAGCTTCGACTGGAGGTCACCGCCTCAAACCCCGACGGCAGCGCGACCGCCGTCAGCGCCCCCACGGCGGCGGTGGCCTCAAGCCCGCCGTCGAACACGGTCGCGCCGACCATCAGCGGCACCGCCGCGCGCGGCGCCACGCTGCTTGCCGACGACGGCACCTGGCTGGGGATCGCCAACACCTATTCGCTGCAGTGGCAGCGATCGGCCGACGGCGGCCTCACCTGGACGGACGTCCCGGGCGCCATCGGCGGCTCCTATCCGCTCGGCGTCGCCGACGAGGGCAGCCAGCTGCGCGTGCTCGTCACCGCGTCCAACGCGGACGGGACCGCCAGCGCCGCGAGCGCGCCGAGCGCCGTGGTCCCCAGCGCGCCGCCGGTCGACCTCAGCCCGCCCGCCGTGTCGGGCACCGCGGTGCGCGGCAGCCTGCTGACCGCCACGCCGGGCAGCTGGGCGGGGATCGGCAACTCGCTCGCCTACCAGTGGCAGCGCTCCGTGGATGGGGGCTCGACCTGGACGGACATCGACGGCGCAAACGCCAGCGTCTACACGCTGTCGGTCGGCGACGAGGGCACCGAGATCCGCGTTCAGGTGACAGCGGCGAACCCCGACGGGACCGCCACCGCCGCCAGCGCCGCCAGTGCGCCGGTGGCCGCCTCGCCTCCCGCAAACACCGCCCTGCCGTCGATCGCGGGCATCGCCCGGCGGGGCCAGACCCTGTCCTCGACGTCGGGCACCTGGAGCGGGACGGGCGACACGCTCACGCTGCAGTGGCAGCGCTCGGCGGACGGCTCGAGCTGGACCAACGTCGCCGGTGCCACCGGGCCCCTGTACACGCTTCAGACGGCCGACGAGGGCGATCTCGTCCGGCTGCTCGTCACCGCGGCAAACCCCGACGGGAGCGTGAGCGCCGCCAGCCCGCCGACCGTGACCGTCGCGCCCGCGCCGCCGGCACCGACGGCGGCGCCGGTGATCTCGGGCACAGCGCAGCGAACCGCGACCCTGACCACCAGCTCCGGATCATGGGACGGCGCCGGTGACACGCTCTCATACAGCTGGCAGCGCTCCACCGACGGCGGGTCGACCTGGACTGACATCGCCGGCGCCACCGGCGCCGCCTACACGCTCCAGCTCGCCGACGAGGGCGCCGAGGTGAGGTCGCTGGTCACCGCGACCAACCCGGACGGGAGCGCCACCGCCTCCAGCGCGCCGACGACCGCGGTCGCCCCGGCGCCGCCGGTCTTGACCGGGGCCCCGGGGGTGACCGGCGTTCCGGCCGTGGGCAGAACCCTGTCCACGGATGGGGGCGCCTGGCAGCCGTCGGGCCCGGCGCTCTCGTATCAGTGGCAGCGGGGCGACGCGGCCGACGGCTACAGCGACATCGCGGGTGCGACCTCCTCCAGCTACACCGCGGTCGCCGCCGACGCCGGTTACAACCTGCGCGTGGTGGTCACCGCCTCAAACGCAGACGGGACCGCCACTGCCACCAGCGCGCCGACGCAGGCGATCGCGCAGCCGCCCGTGAGCATCACCGCGCCGGCGGCCCCCTCGGGCACCCTCGAGGACGGCCACACGCTCACGCCGGACAACGGCACCTGGAACGAGCCGGTGACCTTCTCCTACACATGGGTTCGCTGCCCCGGGTCGGCGACGGCGATCTCCGCCGGCTGCGCGCCCGTCTCCAGCGCCTCCACCTACACGCTCACCACCGCCGACATCGGCTATGAGATCGGGGTCACCGTCACGGCAACCTCGCTGGGCGGCTCAAGCTCGGCCGACAGCGCCCTGACGGGCGTCGTCAGCGGGCAGCCGCTCACCGACTCGACCCCGCCGAGCATCAGCGGCGATCCGCAGCCGCCCAACACGCTGTACGCCAACCCGGGCACCTGGAGCGTGCCGCTGTCGACGGCCAGCTACGAGTGGCAGCGCTGCGACGCCGACGGTGTCAGCGGGTGCACGGTGGTGGCCGCCGACACCTCCCACTACACGCTCAGCGGAGCCGACGCCGGCCACACCCTGGTGCTGATCGCGGACGTCACCTCCCCGGGGCGCTCGGGGAGCGCGCAGAGCGCGCCGTTGACGATCGAGACCCAGCCGCTGCCCCAGCCGGCGGTGCTGCCGACCGTGAGCGGCATCCCGCAGCGCACGCACACGCTCGTGGCCTCGGGGGGAAGCTGGACAAACGAGCCCACCTCGCTGAGCTACCAGTGGGAGCGCTGCAACGACGCCGGCGCAGCCTGCGCGGCGATCCCCGGCGCCACCGCGGTCGCCTACCAGCTAACGGCCGCCGACGAGGGATTTGAGATCACCGTCGCCGTCACCGCCGGCAACTCCGCCGGCACGACCACGGCGCAGGCGTCGCCGACCGCGATCGTCAGCGGTCTGCTGCCGGTCTCCACCACGCCGCCGCAGCTTAGCGCGCTCGGCGTCCGCCAGGACGTGCCGCTGTCGGTCTCGCAGGGCTCCTGGCAGACCACGTCGGGCACCACCTACGCCATCCAGTGGCAGCGCTGCGACTCAAGCGGCGGTTCGTGCGCCGCGATCACGGGGGCGACCGAGCCGTCATACACGCCCGTGGCGGCGGACGTCGGCTCCACGCTTCGCGCGGTCGTGACAGCCACGGACGTGGACGGCTCGACCAGCGCCCTGTCTGAGACCTCCGACGAGGTGCTGCCGGCGGCGCCTCGGTGGACCGATCTTCCGCTGCTCAGCGCCTCGGGCGCCGCCGTCGGCGACACCCTGTCGATCACGCCCGGCACCTGGTCGGGACCGCCGGTCAGCTCAGACGCGATTCAGGTGATGCGCTGCACGAGCTCCTGCGTCGCGGTCGCGGCCGGCAGCGCCTACACGATCCAGGGCTCGGACGTGGGCGCGGTGCTGCGCGTCCGCGAGACGGCGTCAAACGCGGGCGGCGCCACGGTCGTCTGGTCGGCCTCCTATGTCGGCCCGGTGGCAGCGCCCGGCGCTGGCTCGGCCGTCGTGCTGTCGGGGCGTGCGGTGGTGCGCGGGGACACGGGCGCCGAGCTTGCCGTCGCGCAGGTGTCCGCGGGCGCCGTGGTCGGCGCCGACGCGATCGCGTCGGCTCGCGGCGGGGCTGAGCGCGCCGGCGGCGCGCGTGCGGGCGTGGCCTCGCGAGCCGGCGCGCTCGTCGCCTCGCAAGCCACCGCGGGCGTGGCCTCGCGAGCCGGCGCGCGCACCGTCACCGTCCGCCGCGCGGGCGGTACGCGCGGCGCGCTGCGCGTCTGGGTGTGCCCGGTCTCAGGCGCCGGGCGCGGCGAGGCGCCGCCGGCCTGCACGCCCCAGCGTCGGATGCGCGCCGGCTCGATCGCCATCCGCCTGCCGGCCGCGATGACCGGGCGCGTGCGGGTCGTGGTCGTGGCGCCAGCGGCCCTCGCTCGCGCCCGGCGCTGACCGCCGCGCCGTCAAGAAAGCGGCGACGAGCGCCGATTACCGTGCCGAGCAGGCGATGAGCACAGCCCCCGAGAACGTTCCGGGCGCCCCCGTGGGCTCGGCGATGCACCGCTTCCGGTGGGAGCCGCGAGTGCTCGTGGTCGACGACGAGCCGGTCTGCCTGGTGGCCGAGCAGGCCGTGCTCGAGCGGCTTGGGCTGGCGGTCGACGCTGCGTCCGGCGGCCGCCACGCGCTGGAGCTCGCGGGCGCCTGGCCCTACGTGGCGATCTTCATCGACTGCTTCATGCCGGGCATCGACGGCTACGCGGCCGCGCGCCAGATCAGGGCCCGCGCCTCCGGTGGACCGCCGCCGCTGCTGATCGCGGTCACGAGCCAGTCACGGCACGTGTGCCTGGCGGCCGGCATGGACCACCACATCGCAAAGCCGATGCGCCTGGAGAGCGTTCAGGCCGACGCGGCCTCGCTTGGCCTCGTTGCGCCCCAGCTCACGGCGCCCGGCCGCATGGTGCCGGCCGCCGTGGACCTGCCCGCGCTCGCAGAGCCGCTCCTCGGCCCGGGGCCCGCCCTGGGCGCCGAGCGGGTTGCGCGGCTGCGCGAGGAGCTGCTGTGGAGGGCGGTCCGTCACCTGCCCGCCCTCTGGAGGGCCGCAAACCGCGGGGATGCGGGCGCGCTTTCGCAGATGGGGCGCGAGCTTTCGCAGCGGGCGCAGGCCGTGGGGGCGCCCCGGCTGGCCGCGCTGTGCCAGTGCATCGAGGTCCCGCCACGCCGCGCATCTCCGGGGGACTGCGCGGCACTGGTGGCCGCGCTGCGCGATGTGATCTCGCAGACCGCCGACGCGCTGGAGGAGCCGCCGAGCCCGGACGCGCCCGCCCGCGCTGCGGCCCCGCCTGCCCGCGCTGCGACCCCGCCCGCTCGCGCTGCGGCCGCGCCTGCCCGCGCTGCGGCCGCGCCATGCGCCGAGGCTGCGGCTGCGCCATCCACCGAGGCTGCGGCTGCGCCCTCCGCCGAGGCTGCGGCCCCCGCGCCCGCCCGGGTCCCGGCCACCACGCCTGCCGCTCCAGCCGCCGGCCCTGGGCCCGAGCCCGGCCCGGAGTCGCGGCGCTTGCCGATCCGGGTCGCGGTGGTTGATGACGATCCGCTGGCGCTGCACGCGATCGAGGCGATGATCCAGCGCAGCGAGACGCTTGCGCTGGTGGGCAGCGCCTGCGGGGTGCAGGAGGTCGTCGGGCTGGTCGCCGCCCAGCGGCCGGACGTCGTGGTCGTCGACCACCTGATGCCCGGCGGGGGCGGACCGGAGGCCGCCAGGCGGATCAGGCAGGCGAGCCCAACGACCCGCGTGATCGCGCTGACGGCATGCGATGGCCCGGCCGCCTACCTGGAGATGCTGCGCGCGGGCGCCGACGGCCTGCTGCTCAAGGGCGCCGCGCGCGAGCGGCTGGTGGAGATGATCCACCGGACCGCCGCCCGGGCGCCGGCGCCTCAGTCGCCGGCGGCGCGCGCATAGGCGCCCAGCACCGCGCTGGTTGCCCCGAGCGCGTCGGCCAGCTCCGCCTGCACCCCGGCCGCGCGCGACAGCTCGCCGCGGCTGGCGAGCTCGCACAGCCTCCGGCTGAGCTTCGTCAGGCGTGTGGCGCCGACGGTTGCCGCCGACCCGGCCAGGCCGTGGGCGAGCTCGTGCACGAGCTCGGCATCGCCTTGCTCGATGGCCCCGCGCAGCGCGGGGACGCGCTCGGCCGCCTGGTCCAAAAACATCACGGCGAGCGCCGCCTCGGTCTGCGCGTCGCCGATCTGGCTCAGCGCCGCGGGGTCCAGGAGATCGGCCGGCCTTGGCGCCGTGCGGCACGCGCGCAGCTGCGGCCGGCGTTCGATCAGCGCCTGCAGCGTGTGCAGGCGAAGCGGCTTTGCGAGGTAGTCGTCCATGCCGGCCTGCAGGCACCGTTGGCGGTCGCCCTCCAGGGCGTGCGCGGTCAGCGCGATGATCGGCACCCGCCCGCCGGTCCGCTGCTCGCGCGCGCGGATCTCCCGCGCGGCCGCGTAGCCGTCGAGCTCGGGCATCTGGCAGTCCATGAACACGGCGGCGTAGGCGATCCGGGCCGACAGCGCCACGGCCTCTCGCCCGGTGCGCGCCACGTCGACGTTGAACCCGAGCGTCGAGAGCAGCCGGACCGCGGCGAACTGGCTGACGTCGTTGTCCTCGGCCACGAGCACCAGCGGCCGGCCGTCGCGCAGGCCCTGCCGGCTGTCGCGGACCGCCGGCGGCGAGCCCGCGGCGTGGCGCCCCGAGCGCAGCAGCTCGTTGTACAGCCGCGAGGAGCGCAGCGGCTCGCTGAGATGCGAGTGAAACCCGGCCAGCCGCAGGGTGTCCCCATCCGACTGCCGTCCTCCCACTGCGACCAGCCGCGTCGCCCGCAGGGCCGGCTCGGCGCGGATCAGACGCGCGAGCTGGTCGGCGGGCGCGGCCGGCAAGCCGACACGGATCAGCGCCGTCTCGTATGGGCGCCCCGCGCGCGCCGCGCGGCGAAGCAGGCGCAGCGCCCGGCCGGTGTCGATCGCCCGATCGGGGCTGATGCCCCAGCTCGCCAGGCAGTTCTGCAGCGTGCGCCCGGTCGCGCCTCCGCCCCCGGCCGCCGGTGCGCCGCTGCAGCCCCCAGCCGCCGCTTCGCTGGTAGCGCCTGCGCCCGCCGGTGCGCCGCTGCAGCCTCCAGCCGCCGCCTCGCTGGCGGCGCCTGCGCCCGCCGGTGCGCCGCTGCAGCCCCCGGCCGCCGGCTCCCCGTCCACCAGCAGCACGCGCGTGCCGGTGAGGTCCACCTCGGCAGGCGCGGCGGGCGGCCCAAAGCCAACGCGGTAGGGCAGCGTGAAGTGGAACACGCTGCCCGCGCCCGGCGCGGACTCGCAGCCGATCTCGCCGCCCATCAGCTCGACGAGCTGCTTTGAGATGCACAGCCCAAGGCCGGTGCCGCCGTAGCGGCGCGTGGTGGTGGCGTCGGCCTGCGCGAAGGGGCGAAACAGGCCGGACAGGCGCGCGGGCTCGATCCCGATCCCCGTGTCGGCCACCTCAAAGCGGATCCGCGGCTCGCCGTCCCGCGCCGCGGGGTCAAGCAGCACCTCGAGTCCGACCTCGCCCTCGGAGGTGAACTTGACCGCGTTTGAGAGCAGGTTCAGCAGCACCTGGCGCACCCGGGCGCCGTCGGTTCGCACGATGTCGGCGATCCGCGGGTCGATCGAAACGCGCAGCTCAAGCCCCCGCTCGGCGACGCGCGGGCCGATGATCTCGCACACGTCGTCGATCGCCTCGCGCAGCGAGAGGTCCTCTGCGACGACCTCCAGCTTGCCCGCCTCGATCTTGGAGAAGTCAAGGATGTCGGAGATCACGCGCATCAGCGCCTCGGCCGAGGTCAGCGCCACCTGTGCGTACTCGCGCTGCTCGGCGGTCAGCTCGGTGTCCAGCAGCAGCTCCGCCATGCTGACGATCCCGTTGAGCGGCGTGCGGATCTCGTGGCTCATGTTGGCGACGAACTCCGACTTCAGGCGCGAGGCCTCAAGCGCCCGCTCCCGGCTTGCGCGCAGCTCGTCCTCGAGCTCGCGCTGGGCGGTGATGTCGCGCCACACGCAGAACGCGCCCTCGACCTCTCCCGCCTGCGAGCGGTACGGGACGCCGTCGATCCGGTAGCTGCGCCCGCGCGCGTCCCGGTGCTCGATGCAGCCGTGCTCGCCGGCCAGCGCGCGGCGCACGAGCCCTTCCAGGCCCTCCCTGCGCTCGGGCGGTACGAGCTCTGCGAGCGTGCGTCCCTCGAACTGCTCGGCCTCGGCGCCAAGCTCGTGCAGCAGCCGTCCGCGCGCGAGCGTGCAGCGCAGCCTCCGGTCGTAGAGCACCACCATGGTGTCGGGAAGGCTCGCGAGCAGGATCCGCTCCCGGTGGGCCAGCTCGTCGCGCGCGCGCGCCACCGCGCGCTCGGCGGTCACATCCTGGGTGGTCCCCGCCACGCGCTGTGGAGCGCCGGTGGCGGGGTCGGCCGGTTGCCCGGCGCCCCTGACCCAGAGCGTGCGGCAGCCAAGCTGCTCTAGGACGACGCGGTACTCCTCAAAGAACGCTTCGCGGCCGGCCAGGTGGCGCGGCATCGCCTCGGCCATGCGCGCGCGGTCGTCGGGGTGGATGATCTCCAAAAGCTGCTCGAAGCTGGGCGGCGGGCCGTCCGCCGGCAGGCCGTGCAGGCGCAGCTGCTGGGGTGACCACCAGGCCTCGCCGGTTGCGGGCACCCACGTCCAGCTTCCGATCCCCGCGACCGCCTGCGACTCGTCGAGCTCGCGCGCGAGCCGGAGGGCGTCGTGCGACGGCCCGTGCGCTCCGGGGTCGGAGAGGTCGCTCACGACCGGATTGATCGGCAGCTTCCGGCCACGATGGCGTCTGTAAACGAATGTTCGAGTGAGCGGGCGCGGCTAGGCCTGCGACTCGGCCGCGCGCCCCTCGAGCTCGGCGAGCGTCAGGCGATGCGCCGGCGGGCGGTCGATCACGGTCTGGATCCGCACGGCGAGATCCTCTGCGACGTGCAGAAGCTGGCCGGCGTCAAGCGCGCGCCAGCCGGGATCGCCGTCCATCGGCTCGCTTGCGACCACCACCGACGGGTGACGGCGCAGGTGCTCGGAGCGGACGGCGATCCTCGCGGCGGAGCGGCTTCGGTGCTCAAGCGGCTCGCCGGCGCCCGCGCCCGCCTGGCGGCGCAGGTAGTGCAGCTCGTGAGCCTCCGGGTAGCGAAGCGCCCACAGCTCCGTCGCCGTCGTCAGGATGCAGTTGAGCGACAGCACCGGCAGGCGGCTGGCGACCCAGTGCGCCGCGGCAGCGATCGCCTCGCCAACCGGGCGCCCGCGCTCGATCTCCCGCGTGATCAGCGCAAAGAAGCGCTCCGAGTCGGTCTCGCCGTGGACGAGCGCGCGCTCGGCGCCGAGCTCGGCATCGATCCGCTCGGGCTCGCCGATCACCCCGTTGTGCGCGAACAGGCGGCCGCGCTGCTCGAACGGGTGCGTGTTGGCCGCTGAGACGGCGCCGGTCGACGCGAAGCGGATGTGGGCGATGAACGTGCGGGAGCGCACCTCCCTGGCGCGCGCCGCAAACGCCCGGTCCGAGTAGGCGGCCACCGGCTGCTTGAAGACCACTGGCCTGCCCCGCTCGTCGAAGGTCCCAAGCCCGGTGCCATCCGGCTCCCGATGGCTCTGCACCGCCAGCGAGTCCGGCGCGTCAAGCAGCCAGAAGGTGGCCGACACCGGCTCGCGCCCTGCGCTGAGGCCGAACAGGCGGCACATCGCGCTCTCACACTACAGACGCCGCGCCTGCGCGGCGCGGAGGCGGCCCGCTGCGCCTACTCGGGCGCCAGCAGGTTGGACTGCACCCGCTCCAGGTGGCGCTCCATCGCGCGGACCGCCTCCCCGGCCTCGCGCGCACGCAGCGCGGCGACGATCCGCTCGTGGTCGGCCTGGTAGGCGGCTCGGCGCTCTCGCGAGTCGTTGCGCCGCTTGAGGTTGCCCCAGATCTCGCCGCGTCGCGCCTCCTCCACGGCCGCGTACATCGCCAGCAGCAGGGGGTTTCGGCCGGCGACCACCAGCGCGTGGTGAAGCGCCAGGTCCCAGACCTCGAACTCGGTCGCGTTCTGGGCCGCGGCTCCACCCTCCAGGCACCGCTGGAGCTCGTCGAAGTCGCGCTGGGTGGCCCATGCGACGGCCAGCGGCAGCACCTGCGGCTCGATCAGCCGCCGCACGGCCATCACATCGGCGGGCCCGACCTGGGAGAGCCCATCGCCGGATGCGGGAGCGAGCCCCGACGCCGGCGTCGGCGCGCGGCCGGCCTGCGCGGAGCGCAGAAAGGTGCCGCGCCCAACCTCACGTGAGATCCGGCCGTCCGCCTCCAGCAGGCTGAGCGCGTGGCGGATCATCGTGCGCGTGACGCCGAGCTCGCTGGCCAGGGCCCGCTCGGTCGGCAGTCGCCCGCCCGGGGCCAGCGCCGGATCCGCGCAGCGCTCGATGATCAGGCGCGCGAGCTCGCGCCCGTAGGAGGGAGGCCCGGCGCTGCGGGCGGCCGACTCAGAGGCCATTGCAACCAATCGTACCTTTATCGGCGGTCCGTCCCGGAGCCTCCATGACACCATATCCAGGTGTCAGGACGATGACAGACGTTGATACGCACCAAGCCATGGTGTACGATGCAACCAATCCGACTGATCGGACCAAATCAGTCCGCTAAGCCGTCGGCAATAGAGAGGAGAAGCATAGGTCGTGAGACTTGCCACGGTGATCACCGACCGGGGTCCGCGTCTGCACGTGCGCGGCTCAAACGGCGGCTACGTCGACGTCGCCCAGGCCACTGGCGACCAGCGCCTGTCGGCGCTTGAGGCCGTGCTGGCCGGCGGCGCCGAGGTGCTTGAGCTGGTCGCGCGCGCCGCCCTGATGGAGGGCCGCGAGATCGAGGAGGCGCAGCTGGGGCCCGCGGTGCCCAGCCCGCGGAGGATCCTGTGCCTGGGCATCAACTACGTGGAGCATGCGCTCGAGGGCGGGCGCCCGCCGGCCACCTGGCCGGAGACATTCGTGCGCGGCGCCGAGTCGGTCGCATCGCCGTTCGGCGACCTGGTCAAGCCGGCTCTGTGCGAGCGGTTCGACTTCGAGGGCGAGCTCGGGCTCGTGGTGGGTCGCGGCGGACGCTACATCCGCGCGCAGGACGCCGTCGACGCCCTGCTCGGGTACACGATCCTGATGGACGGCAGCGCCCGCGAGTGGCAGCGCGCGGCGTCACAGTGGACGGCCGGCAAGAACTTCGACGCCACGATGCCGATCGGCCCGGAGATCGTGACCACCGACGAGCTGGACGCCTCCGATCTGAGGCTGACGACCACGCTCAACGGCGAGGTGATGCAGTCGGCCTCCACGTCGCAGATGATCTTCTCGATCGCGCAGACGGTCGAGTTCCTGTCGTCGTTTACGACCCTTCACCCGGGGGACGTGATCGCGACCGGGACCCCGGGAGGAGTGGGGTTTGCGCGCAAGCCGCCGGTGTGGCTGAAGCCGGGCGACCTCCTGGAGGTGTCGATCGAGGGGATCGGTCGGATCGCCAATCGAGTGGTCGCCGAGGAGGAGACGGAGGCGTTGCAGGACTGGCCGTGGGCACCCCCCACGCCCGACAGGGCGACGCTCTGAGCGCCGCCGCGACCCGAGGACCGGAGGAGGAGAGAGATGATCGAGATTGGATCGGCATCACACCCACCGCGAGGGCGCACCCTCGCACTGATCGCCGCGGTCGCGGCGCTGGCCGTGGCCGGGTGCGGCTCGAGCTCGTCGAGCTCATCGAGCTCATCGAGCTCGTCGAGCGCGGGCTCGTCGGGCGCGGGCGCCACCAGCACGCCCGCGTCCTCCGGCTCGGCGGCGGCCAGCTCCGCGCCGAAGGGCTCGCCGCTGACGATCGCAGACGTCGCGCCGTTCACTGGCCCTGACGCCGCGCTTGGCCCGACCTACCTGGTCTCCTGCGACGCGGCCACCAACGCGATCAACCAGAACGGGGGCGTGCTCGGCCACCCGCTGACCTGCAAGGCCGTGGACACGCG
>DATGLC010000074.1:0-9294 GCA_035294345.1 Solirubrobacteraceae bacterium | reverse complement strand
AGCCCCGCGAGCGCCCCCAGCCGCTGCACCTCCGCCGACGCGGCCGCCCGCCCGTGGTCGTCGCTGCAGATCGGCCCTGGCGGCAAAGGCAGCTCGCAGCCTAGCCGGAGCAACCGGAGCAAAATGGATACCCCGTTCCCCGTATTTGCGGAGTCCTGAGCACTTGCGACGCAAGCGTCGCTGGAAGGATGGACTGGGATGCCGAAATCGAAGCCGCCGTACCCGGAGGAGTTCCGGCGTGAGGCGGTCGAGCTGGTTCGTCAGGGGCGCTCGATCCGGGACGTCGCCTCATCGTTGGGGATGTCCGGGCAGTCGTTGCGCAACTGGGTGCGCCAGGAGCGGCTCGATCGCTGTGAGCGCGACGACGGACTGACGTCCGCGGAGCGCGAGGAGTTGCGCCTGCTGCGCAAGCAGGTGAAGCGCTTGGAGCAGGAGCGCGAGATCCTCAAGCGCGCCACGGCTCTCTTCGCGAGGGAGACCGAGACCCGGTGAGCATCTACCGGCATATCTCGGCGGAGCGAGCCCACTGCGCCCACCCGGTCTCCCTGATGTGCGAGCTGCTGGGCGTGTCTGAGTCCGGCTTTTGGGCGTGGTGTACGCGGCCGCCGTCGGACCGCGAGCTTGCTGACGCCTGGTTGACCGGCCAGATCCGCCGGATTCATAAGGCGAGCAGCGGCCGGTACGGCGAGCCCGCGCGTGCATGCGATGCTGGCGCGTGAGGGGATCCGGGTCGGCGAGAAGCGGGTCGCCAGGCTGATGGCGCTGGCGGGCCTTGAGGGCGCGCACCAGCGCCGTCGGAACGGCTGCACGGTCCGCGTGCCCGGCGTAGAGCCGTTCCCCGACTTGGTCGGCCGAGACTTCCGGCCCGATCAGCCGAACCTGGTGTGGGCGGCGGACATCAAGCAGATCCGGACCGGCGAGGGCTGGTTTTACCTTGCCGCCGTGCAGGACCTGTTCAGCCGTCGGATCGTCGGCTGGGCGATGGACGCCAACATGCGTCAAGAGCTCGTCATCGACGCGCTCACGATGGCCGTGGCGGCCCGCAAACCGGACAAGGGGACGATCCACCATTCTGATCACGGCGGGCAGTTCATCGGCCTGTTGTTCGGCCAGGCCTGCCACGACGCCGGCATCGCCCAGTCGATGGGCGCCGTCGGGACCTGTTATGACAACGCGGTCGCGGAGACGTTCTTCGCGACCCTGACCAAGGAGAGGCTCCTGCACGACCCGCCGCCGGGCGGCTGCGCGACCCGCGCCCAGCCGCGCTCGGCGATCTTCGAGTACATCGAGGGGTTCTACAACCCGATCCGGCTTCACAGCACGCTCGGGATGCGCTCCCCTGTCGAGTACGAGGCCGACCACGCCGCCGGCGACCCCGACGGCCTCGCGCGCGCGGGCACACGCGCAGGCGCGCGCGAAAAAGCTGTTGATAACCGAGGGTTATCAACAGCTACTACGACAACAGCAACCTGACTCCACGAAACCGGGGGAGGTCCAAGCAGCCGTCGCGACGGCGGTGTCGTGGCCAAAAACGCGCACACGAAAAACTGACCGGCGCAAGTGGTCCACTTTTCGTCCGGCCTTGACAGTTCCTCGTCCAGCGGCGATGTCCGCGGCCGCTTCGCGCTCTCCGGCCTGCCATTCCGGTATCCAGAACCAAGTCTGGTCAAGGTCGACCGGCCTCGGCAATCCCCCGACGAAGCACGCCCGCGCCCTCGACCGCGGCGGAAGTCGGGGCTGCGCTGTACTCAGATCCGTTCGCGCACGCTTTGATGCACGGGCCGCCGATGCCGTCAGGATTGCCGTCTCACAGCCCCAGGTGGTGGGCCACACCGACACGCCGTGCCACCGCGCAAGCTCGGATAGCCGGACAGCCAGACCGGCTCCTGGCCAAGATACGGGAACGTGAACTGCCTCACGGTGGAGGTCGAGGTCCCGCAGACGGCGCTGGAGCTCCCCGCGGCCGGGTTGGGCGGGCAACCGCCGCTCTGGTTGGCTGTCACCGTTCTAATGTCAGTGGGAGAGCCGTCCTCTCAGGGGGATCTCGGCGAAGCCCGCCTGAACGGTCGCTTCGCCCGTGGAGAATCGCTCTTGTGCACCGAGCACTCCCCCGGGATGGCAGCTCCAAGCGGCCAAGTGGTCATACGCGTCGCCAAGCGCGGTCAATCCGCTCGCCATCTGGCTGGCTCCGTCCACGATCTTGCCGCTTGCATCGCGAACGCGGGCGCGCGCGGCCCGGCTGTGATAAGCCCTGGCTCGGGCCTTCAAGCGGCGTCCCCACGACTTGAGCGCGTCAGAGGCCCTGGTCCCCAGAACATACAGTTGCCTGCCCGCGGTCTCCATAGCCCTGCGGTAGGAAGCGCCCACCCCAGTGGATTGCTCACCGTTACTGACGATGTCCGCACACACCGCTGGCGCTCCTTCTTGCAGCTGTGCGTACCAAAGGTTGAAATCGCGCGTGAGCGATACCTCGAGGCCCTTCTCCGCAGTCCACTCGTGGACGCTAACGCGACCGCGCCCGGTGAGAGGCACCAGAGGAGCGGGCGGAAGGCCGCAATCGTGCTCGTAGTAGCACGCGGGAAACCCTTGATGCGACCTCGCCTGGCCAATCGACGCGCTGGCCAGCCCGGCGCCGAGCGAAAGCACCGCCGCGGCTAGCGCCACACCTGCCCTGCGCCTCAGCGGCGGCAAGAACCGGTCTTCATGAATCACCAAGCTCTTCTCCTTCCCGTTCTGCGTGTACCATCTCGGCTGCTGGCCCACGGATCCCGCTCGTCGCCGGATCACATCGACCGGGGTGCATCCTGGCCATGCGCCCTGCCCGTAGCATGAGGGAAACGCCCGGGTTTTTGGCGTGGCGGGACGACGCGTTGGTGGGACGTTAACCGGGCTCTGAACGAGACGCCGGCCGCAAGTCATCTGCCGCCGCGATCAGCCCCACCACCAAGGCGAGCACGATGAGGCCGCCGGACACGTACCAGAACTGATCGCGATCCCGATCAGAACGAGCACCGCGAGCGCGGTGCCCCAGCCGCTGAAACACCCGCCCTTGCGCTCCACGACCATGCGGATCGGCTGCTGCTGCGCCATCCCCCTACACCACCTCGGCGACGCCGGTGACGGTGCCGTCGCGGATCTGCACCTCCGCGCCCGCCTTGCAGTAGACGAACACGGCCTCGCGCACCGGCAGCCCGGTGGCGGCGGCGAGCGCCTGCCGGTAGACCTCCGCCTGGCCGGCGTGGTGCCCCAGCGCGTACTGCTCGACGGTGTCCTTGGTGACGTCCCCGTCGGTCTTGTAGTCGATCACGACCAGCTCGTCGCCGTCGCGGTGGACCATGTCCACGCGGCCTGAGACGAGCGGCCCGCGGTCACCGTCAAGACCTCCGTCGCGGCTGAGCACGAACGGGACCTCGCGCCAGTAGCGCCCGCCGGCGAGCGCGCGCTGGACGGACGGCGCCCTCAGGCAGGCGCGGCACATCGCGATCACGTCGTCGAGGTCGGCGGCGATGTCGCCCTCGAAGCACACGTCCTCGGCGACCGCTTGAAGGTCGGCGGCGTCGGGCAGCGCCACGCGCTCCATCACCATGTGGACGGCGTCGCCGATCGGGATCGGCGGGCCCTGGCCGATCACCAGCGCAGCGTCGAAGGTTGCGACCTCCGCGGCGAGCGGTCCCTGGGCGCGCTCGCGGCTCGAGGCGACCTCGATGTCGCGCTCCTTGCTTGCCCGTCGCTTGAGCTGCTCGCGGGCGTCGATCCACGCGGCGCGCTCGGCGATGCCGGCCTGGATCTCGGCCTCGGTCGGCTCGAGCGCCTCCGCGCTCTCGACCTCCGGCGGGGAGAGCCCGTCGGTCGGGATGACCGTGACGAGCGCCTGATCGTCGTCGGGCAGCGCGCGGACGAGCGTGCCGAGCAGGTGCTTTGCGCCCAGCTTTCCGACGACGCAGGGGATCAGCAGGTGATCGCGGGCTCGTGTCGCGGCCACGTACAGCAGGCGCAGCTTCTCGGCCTGGATGTAGGCCTTCTCCGCCTCCCACTCTTCGTCGTAGCGCGGCGTCGCGAAATGTCCGTGGCGGCCGAGCGTGTCGGCCCCCACGCGGAAGTGCAGGAAGCGCTCGGCCTCGCGGGGCACCGGCCCGGCTGAAGGACTCGACTGGGTGCCGAGGTTGGCGAGCGCGACGATCGGATACTCAAGCCCCTTGGCGCCGTGCATCGTCATGATCCGCACGACATCGTCGGTCTCCTCGGCGACGGTGGCCTCGATCTCGATCGCCTCGCTCTCAAGCGAGTCGCGCAGGTGGCGGATGAACGGCCTCAGCCCGCCTCCGCCGCCGGCGGCGAACAGCCGCGCGTCGTCGACGATCGCCAGCAGGTTGGCGGCGCCCTGCTCGCCGTCGTCCTGGGTCAGCGCGAACTCCACCAGCCGCGTGCGCTCGACCACCCGCCGCACGAGCTCGGCGAGCGACACCGAGCGGCGCAGGAGGTGCAGGTCGGCGAGCTCGGCGAGCGCATCGTTCACGGGCTGGCTGTCGCCTCTCTGCTTTGAGCGGTAGGACAGTGCCCGCGCGGAGGACATGTGGATCACCAGCTCATCGTCGGAGATCGCAAACGCGCTCGAGCGCAGCGCCCCCACCAGCGCGAGCCGGTCGGTCGGGTCGTCGATCGCCGAGAGAACCCAGATCAGGTCGCGGACCTCGTCGCGCTGGAAGAAGTCGCGCGAGCCCTCGTGGCGGTAGGGGATCCCGGCGGACGCGAGCGCCTGCTCGCAGTACTCGATGCCGGTTCGGGTGGGCACCAGGATCGCCATGTCCCCCCACTCGCATGCCCGCCACCTCTCGCTGCGGCGCTCGCGGACCTCCCACCGCTCGGAGTGGAGCTTTGAGAGCATCGCGGCCAGCACGCGCGCCTCCTCGGCGCGTGTGTCGTCGGCGCCGCCCTGAAAGGCGCCCTCGGCGACCACGATCGGCGGGCGCTTCGCTTGCGCGGCCTCGGGAGGCGCCTGCAGCTGCACGTTGCCCGGCTGGAGTCCGGGCGTCGCCTTTAGCACCTCGTCGAAGATCGCGTTGAGCGCTCTCAGGAGCTCGCGGTTTGAGCGGAAGTTGGTGGCGATCAGCGCGTCGTCGCCGGCGAGCGCGCCGCCCCTGACCGCTTCGTAGACGGCGATGTCGGCGCGTCTGAAGCGGTAGATCGACTGCTTGGGGTCGCCGACCACCATGATCCGTCCCCTCCCTGGGATCAGCTTGCGCCAGTCCTCGCCGGGATGATCGTCGCTGGTCAACAGCAGCGCGAGCTCGGCCTGGACGGGGTCGGTGTCCTGGAACTCGTCGATCAGCACCGCCCTGAAGCGCTCGCGGAAGTAGCGCCTGGCGGGCTCGCTTTCGAGCAGCAGGTCGCGCGCCCAGAACAGCAGGCCGTCGAAGTCGGCCTTGCCGTCCTTCTTGCGCTTCTCGGCGTACTCGCGCACGAAGCGCTCGATGTCGGGCAGCAGTCCGAGCAGCGCGTTGCGGCGAAGCCGCGCGCTGGCTTCGCCGACCTCCTCCAGATAACGGTCCTGGAGCCCTTTGATCAGCTGCTTCTCCCCGCCCCAGGCGACGTTTGAGCCGACGCCCTTGTTCGTCTTCGCCGGCGAGCGAAAGACCAGATAGCGCTCTCGCTCGTGCCCCTCAAGCTCAATCAGCCGCTCGACCCACCCGATGATCCCCTCGATCACCAGCACCAGCTTGTCCTCGCCCGGCTGGTGCTCTGCCAGCTTTGCGCGCAGGTCGGCCGCGATCTGCCCCAGGCGCTCGATCGCGCCCTCGACATCGTCGGGCTCGCTGGCGGGATGTGCGAGCGGCAGCAGGTAGCGGTGCTCGTGCAGGTGCTCGCACGCCTCGCGCAGCTCCGCCAGGCCGAACCCGCGCCGCAGCGCCGCCTCGAGCTCGGGCTTTGGCTCTGAGAGGAGCTCGTCCTGGAAGCGCTCGTAGGCCCTGTCGAACTCGAGCTGGGCGGCGACTCCCTCGAGCACCTCGAACAGCGGGTCGATTCCCGCCTCGACCGGCCGTTCGCGCAGCAGCGCGGTCGCGAAGCTGTGGATCGTCTCGATGTGCGCCCGGTGGAGGTCGCGCGCAGCCCGGTGAAGAAGCTCGCGCTCCTGATCCTCGCCCGTGGCGGCGGCCCGCCGCTCGAGCTCGTCCCGCACCCGCGTCGACAGCTCGGCCGCCGCCTTCGCGGTGAAGGTGATCACCACCAGCTGATCGACGGTGGCCTTGCCGGTGGCGAGCAGGTTGACCACGCGGCGCACGAGCACCGTCGTCTTGCCGGTGCCGGCCGCGGCCTCGACGCCCAGGTTTCGGTCAAGCTCGGTCTCGATCCGCTCGCGCGCCGATTGGTCGACGAGCGCGCTCACAGGATGTCCCGCACGTTTTCGCCAAACGGGGCGAGCCGCGGATCGCCCGCCTTGCGCGAGACGTACTGCTCGCGCGGCCGCGGGCAAACCTCGGTGAAGGCGCAGGTCCGGCACGCCTTGTCCGGATCCCACGGCGCGACCATGAAGTCGCCGCGCCCGATCGCGTCGAGAATCCCGACCAGGATGCGGTTCACGTCCTCGCCACGCGTAGCCAGGTCCGCGCCCGTCCACGGGATCGTCCGGAACTCTCCCCTGCGGGTCGGATACACGTAGGCGGCCTCGCCGCCGCTTGGATCGGTGCCGAGCAACTGCGCGCCGGCGAGCACGTACAGCGGCAGCTGTAGCATCCGCCCGCCCTGAAGCTCGCCGGGCTTCTCGCTTCTGACCTTGCCGGTCTTGTAGTCGATCACCCGGAAGCGGGTCCGCTCGTCGTTCCAGTTGATCCGGTCGATGCGGCCGGCAAGCCGCAGCACGCGCGCGCCCAGCTCGATCTCGATCGGCTCATCCCTCGACAGCGGCCCCTCGTGCTCTGCGAAGTGGCGGCGCCCGAACCGCGCCTCGGTCGCCACGTTCGGAAGCGCGACGGTGCTCGGGTCCCCGCGCTCCATCTCAAGCCAGCGCAGGCAGTCGTCGATCACCTCGAGCCGCTCGGCGGCCCACATCGCCGCATAACCGGTCTCCCCGCGCCGCTCGGCGGCGTCGCACTCCTCCTCGGCGATCTCTCGCAGCCTCTCCGCGGCGTTGGGGGCAAGCGCGGCTGGCCCCACACCGTTCCACTCGCACCAGAAGCGCTCGAAGATCCTGTGGAACAGGTTGCCGCGCCTGAGCGGGTCGATCTGGAACACCTGCTCGGGCTCATCGACCGCCCTGATCCGCAGCAGGTCGCCCATCAGGAATTGCTGCGGGCAGACGGCGTAGCGCTCGAGCGAGCTCGGCGAGTAGACGCGATCCGTGCGCACGAGCGCGGCGGCCGCCGCAAGCGCGCGCTCCGAGAGCGCGCCGTCCCACTCCGAGTAGCGCGTGGAGCGCTTTTCAGCCTGTGCTGCGCGCGCGCGCGCGAACGCCGGCACCGCCCGCTCGAAGGTCGCGATCGCCAGCGGCTGGGTGACGATCGCCTGCAGATAGGTTCGGTCGCGCTCGGCCTCGGAGATCGCCGTCGCGGCGGCCTGGCTCACCACTCTGCGCTCCGCGGCGTAGCGGCCGCCGGGAATCGGCGCGCCGATCGCGTCGCCGGGGATCCGCTGCACATCCTCGCGTCCAAGCAGCGGCGCCTCCTCGGCCGACACGCGGCGGCCCTCGAGCTGAGCGGCAAGCTCGCGGAAGAACACCGACGGCAGCCTCGGGCGGCTCTCACCCGTCGCGCGCCTGGCGTAGGAGACCACCAGCCGGTCGCGAGCCGCCTCGCAGGCGAGCCTGAACCACAGCGCCTCCTCGGTCCCCCGGTCCGCGCGCGACGCCAGCTCGCTCCCGGCGCGCCCTGAGATCCTCACGCGCTCTGAGTCGAGCAGGATCGGGTCCTGGCGCGCGGGCGGCGGGAAGGAACGCTCGGTCGCGCCGAGGATCCACACGCGGGCGAACTCGATCCCGGGCAGCGAATTTACCGCCACGACGTTGACCCCGCGGCGCGCGAACGCCCCGGGGTCGCCCTGGAGCACATCCTCGGAGCGAAGCGTCTCGATCGCCCGCCTGACGACCTCGAGGAAGCGCTCGAAGGAGACCTCGTCCTCGAGCGCGGTGAACCGCTCCAGCCCGCGAAGCGCCTCCACGACCTCCTCGCCGCCCCGCACATAGCGGCTCAAAAGCCCCTCGAGGAAGTCGAGCTGCTCAGCCCAGCTCGCACGCTCGGCATGCGCCCTGAGCCGGCGGTCGAGGTCGGCGATGAAGCGCGCGAGCTTCTCGGCGTCGGCGATCCGCTCCGCGACCCACTCGGGCTGTTCCTCGTCCGCCTCGCCGGCGAGGTCGTCGCGGAGCTGCCTCAGCCGCTGCGCCCACTGCTCGACCCCCGAGACGATCCCAGCCTCTCGTGAGATCGAGTCCCACCTGGTCGCGGGGATCCCGTCGAACTCCCTCCACAGCTCATCGGGAAGCCGCGCGTCGGTGAGGAAGTCCATCACCGACCGGCGCGAGAGCCCCGACTCATAGAGATCGAGCAGCCCAAGCGTCTGGCGCCCCACCGGACGCTCCGAAAGCGGTGAGCCCTCGTGCAGGTACATCGGGATCCCCGCCTCCAGCAGCACCGCCTCGACCAGCGGCCGGTACGCCTCGCCATGCCGGTAGGCGATCGCCATCTCCCAGAACTCAACCCCCTCCCGCGCCCACTCAAGACACGCGCGGGCGGCCCCCCGCACCTCCCGCGCTGGATCGGGCGCGGACACCAGACGGACTGTCCCGTCGGCGGGCAGCGCCGGCTCCGACGGCGAGGTGAACAGCCGCTCGCGCACCCGCGCGAGGGTGCTCTCAGACGTTGCGGCGGGCCCCAGCTCACGCAGCCGCCCGCCGGCGGCGAGCAGCCGCCCGCGCAGCCTGCCAAGCGGTGCATCCGCGCCCGCGGGGACATCGGGAAGGAACACGTCGACCGGCATGCGCTCGCCGAGCGCCTCGATCAGCCGCCCCATCGCCGGCTGCAGATCCAGCACACCCCACACCAGCAGCCCAAGCCCATCAAGCAGCGCCGGATCCGCGGCGGCGAGCGCGTCATCGGGGCCGTAGAACCTCGTCCGCCGCGACTCAAACTCGGCGAGGATCTCCGCAAGCGCCGTCGCCTTCTCTGGAGCGTCGGTCAGTCCGTCAAGCAGCGCATGAAGGCTGGAGAGGTCATAGCCTGCGCCGCGCAGCTCCCGCACCAGCCGAAACAGCGCCTCGCCGAACCCCGGCGTCTCGGCGACCGGCGCGAAGTAGCCCGGCTGCCG
>DATGLC010000073.1:0-51860 GCA_035294345.1 Solirubrobacteraceae bacterium | reverse complement strand
GGCTGGTAGGAGGCGATCGTCGATGGCGGGTTGGGGATCTCGGTGCCGCCGACCGCCACCACGTCCGGGCTGGAGGCGGGGAAGTTGACCGTGGGATAGGGGTACGTGGCGCCCTGCTTGTCCCCGTTGGCGACACCGGTGTCCCCGGTTGCGAAGAACGCGGTCACCCCCTCGCTCGCCGCCTGCGCGTACAGGTCGTTGAGGCCCTCGATCACCGCTGCGTTGTGGAAGGACTGCTCGGTCGCGGCGAAGCTGTCTGACCAGATCGATCCGAGATGGTGCTCCAGCGCCCATCGCTGCGCGTTCTCCAGGTTCTGCAGCCCCTGAACGCCCTCGGTCTCCGGGATCGGGGTGACGACCAGCGCGATGCTCGCATCCGGTGCCATCGCGTGCGCCCACTCCACGTCGAGGGTCGTCTCATATCCCCATCCGATCTCGGTGGAGACGTTCTTGTTGTGGAAGTCGACCGGGCTGGGCACGTGGGCATAGCTGTAGGTCACATGCCCCTCCGGCTCGTAGATCTCAAACGACGGCGGCGCCGGCAGGCCGTACTCGGCGTCGAACGTGGCCAGGTCCTTCCGGATCGTCGGACTGCCGAACGAGTCGAAGATCACGATTGTCTGGCCCGCCCCTCGATCCCCGGCCGCGTAGAGCGGTCCAAAGTCGTACTGGCTTTGAAGGTCCGGCGGTCCGTAGCAAGCGAGCACGGCCCCGCTGGTCTCGGCGGCGCACTGCGCGCTCGTCGGTGGCTGTCCAGGGCTCTGCGACACCGCCGGGCCGACGGTCAGCTGGGCCAGCTGCGCATGGCCGTCCACGCGCGCGCTCGCCACGGCAGGAGAAGCCATCGCGGCCGTGGCGAGCACCACGGCGCCGGCCACAATCAAGCGCAAGTAACTTCGCACCTCCGCCTCCCTCCTTCGGATGAGCGTCTGATCTGCCGGAACCGTACCGGCTTTTAGGTGGGCGGCGCGCCGGTCGGGTGCGCCGATCGGCAGCGCGGCGGGCCGCTCGATTGGGCCCGGATAGCGATTCGAGCGTTGGGGGCGCCGATCGGCAGCGCGGCGGGCCGCTCGATTGGGCCTGGATCGCGGTTGGTCCCGCGCCGGCCCCCGATCCGGTCAGGGTGCCCGCGATCAGGTCAGGGTGTAGAGCGGACCGTCACCGCCCTCCGGCGGGGTGAGCCGGCCGCCCTTTGCGGTGATCGCCCCGCACTGCACGCAGTTTGTGTAGTTGACGGTGACGTCGACCGGCCCTTGCGCGGGCGCGCCGTCCGCGATCTCGTACACGCCGGCCGGGCACATCCACCGCCACGCCTCGGCGACCTCACGCGGGACCCGGCGGCGCACGCGGATGTGGTTGGGCGCGTCGTCGCGAGTCGCGTTGCCCGAGATGTAGACGCTCGAGAGCTTGTCGAACGTGTAGCGCCCGTCGGGCTTGGGGTAGCGCCTGGCCGTGTCGCCGATGAACAGCGGCTCCGCGTCGTCACGGTGCCACTCCTGGCGACCGCGCGGCAGCCTGCCCTTGGAGAGGATCGACGGGCCGGCCAGCAGGCTGCCGCGCAGAAAGCCGCGCTGGAACGCCTGACGGGTGTTTCGCACCTGCCACAGCTCGCGGCCGATCGTGGAGTCCTCCACCGCCTGCTCGTATGCCTCAAGCGACGCGCCGACGCGCAGGTGCTCGTAGATCGCCTCGGCGGCGAGCCTGCCGGAGGTGATGCAGTGGTGCACGCCCTTGAGCGCGGCGGTGTCGACCATCCCGCCCGCATCCCCGACGATCACCGCCCCCGGCATCGAGAGCTTGGGCATCGACCAGTAGCCCCCACCGGGCAGCGCCTTGGCACCCCAGGCGACGCGCTCGCCCCCCTCCAGGATGCCCCGCACGAGCGGATGCAGCTTGAATGCCTGCAGCAGGTCGTGGGGGGAGGTGGTCGCGTCACGGTAGTTGAGGTCGACCACCAGGCCGATCGACACGAGGTCATCGCCGGTGCGGTGGTCCTTCATCGGGTAAAGCCACGTGCCTCCCAGCTGGCCGTAGCGCGGCGAGACGCGCATCGGCCACGGCTGCGTGAAGGTGTGGATCACCCGGTCAAGCGGTCTGGGCACCCTCCAGACCTCCTTGACCCCCAGCTCCCACACCTGCGGCTCCCGGCCGTCGGCGAGGTCGAACTCGCGAATCGCCGCGCCGGTCAGATGGCCCCAACAGCCCTCGGCCAGCACCGTCACGCGAGCCCTGATGTCCGTGCCCGGCTCGAAGTTGGACAGCGGCTGGCCGTCGCGGCCCCGTCCCTTGTCGCCGGAGCGCACGCCCACCACGCGACCGTCCTCGACGATCAGCTGCGTGGCCGCGGTCTCGGTGAGCACGTATGCGCCCGCCTCCTCGGCACGCGCCGCCTGAAAGCGCGCGAGCGCAGACACCGACACCACCTCGTTGCCGTGGTTTCTGAAGTTGGGCACCAGCGGGATCGGCACCGGGAGCTTGGTCGTCGAGGAGGTCAGCAGGTAGACGGACTCGCGCGTGACCTCCCCGAAGGCGAAGCGCTCCCGTCGCCAGTCCTCGCGGGTGAGGTCCGGGAACAGCGACAGCAGGGCTTGCGGGCGCATGACCGCGCCCGAGAGGCTGTGGCCGCCGCACGCCTTGGCCTTCTCGATCACCGCCACCGGCACCTCGCCCAGGCGCTCGAGCAGCTGCGGGTCATCGCCCAAGAGCTGAAGCAGCCGGTTGGCGCACGACAGCCCAGCGGTGCCCCCGCCGACGATCGCCACCCCGACCTCGATCCGCTCCTCCTCGGGATCCAGCTCGCGCTTGATGAACTCCGCCACCGAGTCGACCGGCGGCGGGAACTCGCTCGGCGCGTGCGCGCGGCCCATGCGCTCAGCCGGCGCGCCGCGCGCGGATCGCCTCGGTGAGCTTGGGCATGATCCGGTTGAGGTCGCCGACGATGCCCAGGTCGGAGAACTCGAAGATCGGGGCGTTCGCGTCCTTGTTGATCGCCACGATGTTCTCCGAGGACTGCATCCCGACCTTGTGCTGGATCGCGCCCGAGATCCCGGCCGCCAGGTAGAGCTTGGGCGAGACGGTCTTGCCGGTCTGGCCGATCTGGGCCGAGTATGGGTACCAGCCGGCATCGACCACCGCCCTGGTTGCGGCCACGGCCGCCTTGTCGCCGAACGCGGCGGCGAGCTCCTCGGCCAGCCGGAACCCCTCGGGGCGACCGAGCCCGCGGCCGCCGGCGACGAGGATCTCGGCCCCCTCGATGTCGACGTCGGCGCCCCGCTGCTCGCCCCGGGTCACCATCCGCGCGCGCTGTGACCACGGCGAGTACTGGACCTCGACGTCGACGACCTCGGCGGCGCCCGACCCGCGCTGCACTGCCTCGAATGCGTTGATGCGGCCGATGATGATCCCCAGCTCGCCGCGATAGCGAGACACCGAGATCTTCGAGTCCTGGAGGATCGGCCGCTCGGCGACCAGCGCGCCGTCGACCGCGCGCACGGCGGTGACCTCCATCGTCACGCCGGCGTTGCGCCGGGCGGCAAGGCCGGCGCCGATCTCGAACCCCAGCAGCCCGCCGCCGAACAATGCGTAACGGTGCCCGTGCTCGGAGATCACGCGATCCATGACGTCGACGACCGGCTGGGCGAGCCCCTCGGGCCCTGCGGCCCGGAACACTCGGGCGGCGCCCCAGGCGCCCAGCGATGCGCACAGCTCGTCGGTCAGGTCCTCGCCCCCGACCACGACGGCGTGGCAGGCGCCACCGATCTCCGCCGCACGCGCGGCGCCCTCCGACACCGCCCCGAGCGAGTTCTTGTTGAACGCACCGTTGCGGTGCAGGACGTAGGTGAGCACGTCTGGCATGGCTAGATGAGCTTCCTTTCCTCAAGCCAGGCGACGATCCTGGCGACGGTCGCGTCGGTGTCCTCGTCCTCGATCACCTCGCCGGCCGGCTTGGCGGGCGGGTCCTTAAACTCGCCGCACTGAACCCGGGAGCCGTCGATCCCGACGCGAGCGGCGTCGATCCCCGCGTCGGCGATCGTCAGGGTCTGCAGAGGCTTCTTCTTGGCGCCCATGATCGCCTTCAGCGACGGGTAGCGCGGCTCGTTGATCGCGTCGCCGACCGAGATCACCGCCGGCAGCGTGACCTGCACGGTGTCGTAGCCGTACTCCGCCTGGCGCTCGCAGGTGAGCGTGTCGCCGGCGACGTCCAGCTTGATCACCTGGGTGAGGGAGGGCATCTGCAGGTGCTCGGCGACGACCGCGCCGATCGTGTAGCACTCGCCGTCGTCTGACTGCTGGCCCAGCAGCACGAGGTCCGGGGACTCGGCGGCCAGCGCCCTGGCGAGCGCGTAGCCGGTGGCGGCCACGTCGGAGCCCGCGAGCGCATCGTCGCAGAGGTGCACGGAGCGATCGGCTCCGAGCGACACCGCCTTCTGCAGCGCCCGGGTGGCGCTCGGCGGCCCCATGGTCACGGCGACGATCTCATCCACCTGGACCGCGCCGCCCTCGCGGATCTGCATCGCCGCTTCGATCGCGTGCGTGTCGTAGGGGTTGAGGTTCCGCTCGCCGGACCTGTCCAGGCGACCCGTGGCGGGGTCGATCCGCTTCTCGACGGCGGCGTCCGGAACCTCTTTGACCAGGACGCAAATCTTCAAAGCTTTGGCCTCCTATCGCGTGTCCTGAGCGGGATATCAGACGCGGGGCGCGGGCGCGGCGCGGCCACGGGCGGCCCGTCCGCCGGCCGGCGACGGGACAGCAGACTATACAAGCTGACTGACCAGTCAATCGGTTGACGGCCGCCACGGCCCGGCACGCCGATCTGCCGGACCATCCCCTCGTCGGCGCCCAGCCCGCGCATCGGCCGCGCCCAGCGCACCAGGCGTCGGCGGCCAGCCCACCCGTCGGCGCTGGCCGACCCGCCGATCGCGTCAGGCACGCACCGCGCCGCGGATGAATTCGATCACGTCCTGGGTGGACGCACCCGGGGTGAACACGCCGGCGACGCCGAGCTCTCTGAGTCGCTGCGCGTCATCGGCGGGGATCGTCCCCCCCACCGTCACCACGACGTCCCCCGCGCCCTGATCGCGCAGCAGCTCCAGCACCCGGGGCACGAGCGTCATGTGCGCGCCCGACAGGATCGACAGGCCGACGGCGTCCGCGTCCTCCTGGATCACGGTCTCGACGATCTGCTCCGGGGTCTGGTGAAGCCCCGTGTAGATCACCTCCATGCCGGCGTCGCGCAGCGCGCGGGCGATGATCTTCGCCCCCCGGTCGTGGCCGTCGAGGCCGGGCTTTGCGACCACCACGCGGATCTTCCTGTCGGAGCTCTCGGCCACCGGGAGGCGGAGTCTAGACCGCGCCGGTTTGACGGGCTGCGGGGACGCGGATACCGTTGCGCCTCCGGGTACATCTTCTCCAGAACGGGGAGGCAAGATGAAGGGACTGGGAGCTGTAGGCCGGCGCGCGCCGGCCATTGTCATCTGCGGCGCGCTGTCGCTGGGCGGGGGCGGAGCAGCGTACGCGCTGTCGGCCGGCGCCGGCGCCGGGCGGATCGACGCATGCGTCCACCGCCACGGGGGCGGGCTGTACGTGGGCCGCTGCGCGCGAAGAGACAGGCGGCTGAGCTGGCAGATCGCCGGGCCGGCTGGCCCCGCCGGACCCGCCGGACCGCAGGGCCCCGCCGGACCGCAGGGCCCCGCCGGACCGCAGGGGCCGCCCGGCCCGGCGGCGACGCTCAGCTTCTCGCCGCTGGGCCTGGAGAACGGCTGGCAGGACGCCCACGGCTTCTACGGCACATCCCCCGTCGGCTACGCCCGGGACGGGTTCGGCATCGTGCACCTGCGAGGGGGCGTGCTGGGCGGGTCGGCCAGCACGGTCGCGGTGTTGCCGGTCGGCTACCGGCCCCAATACAACGTCTACGAGGTCTCGTGGGGATACAACGCCCAAAAGCCGGTGTTCGTCGCGATCCTCACCGACGGCACCATTGACGTTTATGACGAGGGCGGAGGGTTCGCCAACGCAGCAAGCTTCGCAAGCCTGGACGGCGTTACGTTCTTCACCGGGTCCTGAGGCCGAGCCCTTAGGCGGCGCTGAGCCTTCTCACCGGGCGCCGATCGGCCGGGCGCGCTGGTCCGAGCGCAGGCGTCGGACCAGCGCGACGCCGCCCGCGCCGCCGGCGCCCGCGGCGGCCGCGAGCGCCCCCGCGGCCGTCAGGCGGCGCCTGAGCCTGTCGAGGCGGATCACCTCCCAGCCGCGCTGGGCGGCGACGTGGGCAAGCCGCGCGTCGGGGTTGACCGCCACCGGGTGTCCGACCGCCTCGAGCATCGGCAGGTCCGACGCCGAGTCCGAGTAAGCCCAGGAGCGCCGCAGGTCGATCCCCTCGCGCGCCGCCAGCGCGCGCAGTGCGGCGGCCTTGCCGGCGCCGTACACGAACGGGCCCGCGGGCCTGCCGGTGTACACGCCGTCGACGACCTCCGAGACGCCCGAGCCGACAGCGCCGTCGAGCGCCAGCACGCGCGCGAGCATGTCGGCCAGCTCCTGGGAGGCCGCGGTGACGATGAACGCGCGCCGGCCGGCGTCCTGGTGCTCGTGCGCGAGCGCCAACATCCGCGGGTAGACGCGCGGGAGGATCCTGGCGAGCACGTCGGCGCCGAGCCGCTCAAGCTCGACGACGCGCCGCCCCGCCAGCGACCCGGCGACGCGCTCCCTCAACGCGAGCGAGTCGGCGTCGGTCGCCCCCCGCAGGCGGAAGCGCAGGTCCGCGAGCCCGTCGGCCACGAGCTGGCGGCTCGACAGCAGGCGCGCTCGGTGCGCGGCGCGGGCGAACTGGAACGCCGACGACCCCTGGATCAGCGTCCTGTCCAGGTCGAAGAACGCGGCGCCGTCCGCGCCCCCGGAGGGGGCCGTCGGATCGCTCAGGCCCCGTCGACCTCCACGATCACCGCGTCGCCCTGGCCGCCGCCCGAGCAGATCGCAGCGCACCCCAGGCCGCCCCCGCGCCGGCGCAGCTCGTGCACGAGCGTGCCCAGGATGCGCGCGCCGGAGGCGCCGATCGGATGCCCGAGCGCAACCGCGCCGCCGTTGACGTTGACGCGCTCGGGGTCGATGCCGAGCATCCTGATCGAGTTGATCGTCACCGACGCGAACGCCTCGTTGATCTCCCACAGGTCGATCTCCTCGGCGGACAGTCCGGCGCGCTCCAGAGCGCGCTGCGCAGCCCTGGCGGGGGTGCGGGCCAGGTAGGGGAAGTCGTCGGCGACCTGCGCCTGCGCGACGATCGTCGCCAGCGGCCGGCGGCCGTTGGCCCGCGCCCACTCATCGGAGGCGAGCACCAGCGCTCCGGCGCCGTCGTTGACGCCCGGGGAGTTGCCCGCCGTGTGCGTCCCGTCCTTGAGGAAGATCGGCGGCAGCTTGGCGAGCGTCTCGAGGCTGGTGTCGCGCCTGGGCGCCTCGTCGACCTCCACCACGGTGTCGCCCTTCTTTCCGGGCACCGTCACCGGGACGATCTCCTCGGGCAGGCGCCCCTCGTCGGTGGCGCGGATCGCGAGCTGGTGCGAGCGCAGCGCCCAGCGGTCCATGTCGGCGCGCGTCAGCTCAAGCTCGGCGGCGACCTCCGAGGCCTCCTGCGCCATGTGCTTTCCGCTGAAGGGGTTGGTCAGGCCGTCGCAGATCATCGCGTCGATCGCCTTGCCGTCGCCCATGCGAAAGCCGAAGCGCGCCTCCTTAAGCATGTAAGGGGCGCGCGACATCGACTCCATGCCTCCGCCGACGGCCACCTCCAGGTCGCCGGCGCGAACGGCCGCGTCGATCAGCGCGGCCGCGCGGATCCCGGAGGCGCAAACCTTGTTGATCGTCTCCGAGCTGACCTCGCGCGGGATGCCAGCCTTGATCTGCGCCTGACGGGAGGGGATCTGACCCTGCCCGGCCTGGAGCACCTGGCCCATCACCACGTGCTGGACCTGTTCGGGGGCGACCTCGGCGCGCTCCAGGGCCGCCCTGATCGCCGTGCCGCCCAGCTCGGTCGCGTCGATGGACGCCAGCGCCCCGCCGAGCTTGCCGATCGGCGTCCGGGCGGCCGAGAGGATCACTGTCTTGGGCATCGATGCAGCCTCCGGTGTCGAGCGGGCGGTGGCGGTAATCGTAGCCTTGAGCGGGTCTGCCGGGCCCAACGCCGCCGGCTAGGCCGCCGGCGCTCCGTTGCGGCGTGCGAGGATCGCGGCCGCCGCGCTCGAGGGGTCGATGCGCCTGGCGACGACCTGGTCCAGAAGCTCGCGCACGGTGTCGTCGCCGTGCACCGAGTCCTCCAGCTCGCGCCGCAGCCGGCGGGCGGCGATCCCGAGCACCTCGTTGAGCAGGTTGCGCCGCCTGCGCTGTGCCAGGGTGCCCTGTGCCTCCAGCGCAGCCCGGTGGGCGGCGAGCGCATCGGCCAGCTCGGCGATGCCCTCGCCCCGAACCGCGTCGGTGCGCAGCACCGGCACCTGCCCCTCGCGCCGGCCGCCGAGCGCCAGCACGCCGCGGATCTCGCGCACCATCGTGTCGGCCAGCGGGTGGTCGGCCTTGTTGACGACGATCACGTCGGGGATCTCCATCACGCCGGCCTTCAGCGCCTGGATCGAGTCGCCCGACCCGGGCATCAGCACCAGCACGATGCTGTCCGCGTGGTCGATCACGTCGACCTCCGCCTGGCCGACCCCCACCGTCTCCACCGCCACCAGGTCGCGCCCGGCGGCGTCCATCAGCAGCGCGGCCTGCAGCGCGGCCTCGCTGAGCCCTCCGAGCGCGCCGCGGCTGGCCATCGAGCGGATGAACACCCCCGGGTCAAGGAAGTGGTCGGCCAGGCGGATGCGGTCGCCGAGCAGCGCCCCGCGCGTGAACGGCGAGGAGGGGTCGATCGATAGCACGCCGATGGTGCGCCCGCGCGCGCGCTCATGGGAGACCAGCGCCCCGATCAGAGTCGACTTGCCGACGCCGGGCGGGCCGGTGAAGCCGACCACCTCGGCGCGCCCCGTGGACGGGAACACCCGGCGGATGAGCTCAAGCCCGGCGGGATCCTCGTTCTCCACGAGCGTGATCGCCCGCGCCAGGGCGCGCCGGTCGCCGGCCAGCAGCCGCTCGGCGAGCGCGGCGACGTACGGAGCCGCGTCGGGCACGCGCTCGCCGGCGTCCACCGGCGGTCGAGAGGCCGCGTCGGGCACGCGCTCGCCGCGCTCGCCGGCGTCCACCGGCGGGCGAGAGGGCTCGTCGCTCTCGCCGCGCTCGCCGGCGTCCACCGGCGGGCGAGAGGGCTCGTGCGACGCCTCATGACCGCGGGCTCGCTGGGCACGCTCGGCCTCGAGGGCATCGGTCGGCGGCTTGGGGCTGTGCATCATCATCACAGGCGGCCTGGCGCGGCCGGGCCATCATGGCACCTTCGCACGGGCGCGACGCGACGCTGCGCGCGGGCGCATACGATGCCGGCGTGTCGTCGACGCTTCGCGCCGATCGCGGGCTTCCCGACCTTGAGCCCCGCGTGCCCCCCGAGGTCCGCGCCGGCCCGCCGCCGCTTCACGGCGGGCCGCTCACGCTGCTTCGCTTCGCCCGCGCAAACCACATGCTGCGGCCAGGCTATGCGGTCCTGCTCGCCCGCTGGCTGTGGCTCAAGCTCCGCTTCCGCGGTCGCCTGCAGACCGACGGCCTTTGCTTCGTGTGCGCGCGCGTGCGCTTTGAGATCGGCCGGGAGGCACGCGTGACCCTGGGACGCTGGTCGTGGCTCGGGCGCGGCTGCAAGGTGCGCGTGCACGAGGGCGAGCTGACGATCGGAGCAAAGACGGTGTTCGGCGAGGAGTGCACGATCTCGGTCTATCAGCGCATCGAGGTTGGCCGGGAGTGCCTGATCGCCGACCGGGCGATGATGATCGACTTCGACCACTGGATGGAGCAGGTCGAGCGGCCGATCCGCGAGCAGGGGATTCGCAAGCAGGATGTGTCGATCAAGAACAACGTATGGATCGGTTACGGCGCCTGCGTGCTGCGAGGGGTGACGGTCGGCGATAACGCGGTGATCGGGACAAACGCGGTGGTGACACGCGACGTGCCAGACAACGCAATCGTCGGTGGCGTCCCGGCGAGGCTGATCAAGATGCGGCCCAGGCCGCGGACGCTGCGCTGGTCCTGAGCGAGCCCTCCGACCGCTGACGGCAGACGGCCAGGAAGTCCAACGCCCGCTCGAGGTTGCCGGTGCGCACGGAGAAGTCCCGCGAGGAGATCGCCGGCACGAAGCGGTCGTAGAACGGCCGCGTGAGACGCAGCGCCCGGTGCACGCGCTCCCAGCCGCATGCGAGCGCGATCTCATGCGCAAGCAGCCGCCGCGCGTGGAAGACCCCGAGCACCTCGACCCGGTCAAAGCAGCTCCGACACAGCGACGCGAACTCGCTCGCGCGGTACTCGCGCAGATGCCAGGGGTTGTCCGAGCGTGCGGCCCCCGGCGGCGCCAGGCGGCGCACGTTGGGCGTGGAGACGTACAGCAGCCCTCCGGGCGCCAGCAGGTCGCGAAGGTGGCAGAGGACCGCGTGCGGATCGGGCACGTGCTCGATCGTCTGCAGGAACACGACGGCGTCGAACGATCCGGAACGCCCCCAGGACTGAGCCGCGCCGCGCTCGAAGCGCAGGTTCGGGCGCCGGTAGCGCAGCGCCGCGTGCTCGTGGGCCTGCGGGTTGGCGTCCACGCCGACCACCGACGCCGCGCCGCGGGACAGCACCTCCGAGCCGTACCCCTCGCCGCAGGCCATGTCCAGCACGCGCGCGCCGATCACCCGCGCGCCGATCCACTCATAGACCGCCAGGTGGCGGCGGTACCAGTAGTTCTCGGCGGGCACGTCGGGGAGCGTGCGCTCACCGGTCAGCTCGAGCGGCGGCACGCCGGGCGGCTGGTTGCGCTGCACGTGCGCTTGACCGGCGGCGGCCACGGCGCAGAGGGTAGTGTGGCCGCCATGTGCCCGCAGCTGACCGACGAGCGCATCCGCGAGGTCAACGTCCGCTACCACGACCACGCAGCCTCCCACTACGACGCCAAGTGGGGGATCGACTTCGGCGAGGTGGGTCGCGCCCAGGTGCTCGGCAAGCTGCGAAAGCTGCTGGGCGAGGAGCTTGACCGCGGGCTGGGCCGCTCGCTGGAGGTCGGCGCCGGGACCGGCTACTTCACCCTGAACCTGCTGGCCGCCGGCCTCGTCGCCCGGGCGACCGCGACCGACATCTCGCCCGGGATGCTGCGGGCGCTGCGGGCCAACGCGCGCCGCCTGCACGTGAAGGTCAGCACCCGCACGGCCGAGGCGGGCGCGCTGCCGTTCGCCGACGGCAGCTTCGACGTGGTGCTCGGCCACGCGGTGCTCCACCATCTGCCGGACCTGCCCAGGGCGTTTCGCGAGTTTCACCGGGTGCTCGCGCCGGGCGGGCGGATCCTCTTCGCGGGCGAGCCCTCGCGGCTGGGAGATCGGCTCGCGGCGGCCCCCAAGCGGGCGGCGGTGCTTGCCGCGCCTGCCTGGCGGCGGCTGGTGGGCGCCCGTCCCGCAGCCGCGGCCGCCCCCGCGCAGGATCGCTCGGCGGACGGCGCGCACGCCCTGGAGGCGCTCGTGGACGTGCGCACCTTCTCGCCGGCGGAGCTCGAGCGCCACGCGAGGCTGGCCGGATTTCGCGAGATCTGCGTGCGCGGCGAGGAGCTGACCGCCAGCTGGTTTGGGTGGTTCAACCGCGCGCTCGAGGCAAGCGCCGAGCCCGCGGATGTCCCGATTCCGTGGCGGAGGTTCGCGTTTGAGGGCTACCTGGCCCTCCAGCGCCTGGATCGCGCGCTGCTTGAGCCGCTTTTGCCCGCCGGCGCCTTCTACAACCTGCTGCTGTCGGCTCGGAGACCGTGACCGACCGCCAGGACGGGCGCCGACCCGGCCCGCGGCGGAGGCGCTGAGCGCGCCCGGGAGCGGCGACGCCACCGCCGACCGCGCCCACAAGCGGGCACCGACGCCACCGCCGACCGCGCCCACAAGCGGGCAGACGCCGCAAACCGCGCCAGACCGACGATCGTGGCAGCCGGGGCAGACCGGCTCCAGCCCGGGCGGCCGGGCCTAGACTGCGGTCGATGCCCGGCGAGCTCGCGCAGGACTTCCCGCTGTTTCCGCTGCAGATCGTCGCGCTGCCCGGGGAGCTCGTGCCGCTGCACATCTTCGAGGAGCGCTACAAGGAGATGATGTCCCGCTGCCTGAGCACCGGCAGCGAGTTCGGGATCGTCTGGATGGCGGAGGACGGGCTGCGGGAGATCGGCTGTGCCTGCGCGATCGAGCGCGTGCTGGAGCGACTCGACGACGGGCGGCTGAACCTCCTGGCGCGCGGAACCAGGCCGTTCCGGGTGCTGGAGCGCCAGTCGCACCTGCCCTACCCGGCCGGGGTCGTGGAGTTCGTCACCGACCAGGAGGCGCGCGTGGACCCGGGGCTGGCGCGCGGCGCGCGCGAGGCCTACGCGGAGCTCGTGCGGCGCGCCACCGACCGAGATCCCGGCGAGCTGGAGCTCGAGCGGATGGGGGCCTACGAGATGGCCGCGACCGTCGACTTCGGGCCCGAGGCCAAGCAGGGCCTGTTGGACCTGCGCTCCGAGGAGGCGCGCCTGCGGCTGGTCACGCGGCTGTTCCGCGCCGCGGTCAAGCGCCTTGATCTGATCGACCGCGCGCAGGCACGAGCGCGGTCAAACGGCCGGGTTCACATCGGCTGACCGGCGACGGCGAGCTTGGGGCGGGGCGCCGACGCCGTCTTGCAGACGGTGACGTCCGTCAACGAGAGCGGCATCCGCCGACGACGGTGACGTCGACGGTGACATCCGCCAACGACGGTGACATCCGCCAACGACGCCGGCGACCGGCCACGGAGCCGACGAGCGCCGCGGGCGGCCCGCGTCGTCTGCAGCGCGCGGGCGCTAGCTCGGAGGGGCGCAGGCAACCTGCTCGGCGTGCAGGGCAAACAGCTCCGCGGCCGCCAGCGTCGGGTGCGTGGCGGCGGCACGGTCCGGAAACGAGATCGTCCCCTGCTGCATCCGGATCGTGTAGTACTCGACGGTGCCGGGCACGCGGGCGATCCTCAGGTTGCGGCTCGCGTCCGACACCAGGTCGTCGGCCAGGTCCCGGGCCTGGATCAGCATCGCGTCGGAGATCGTCTTCGCCCGGCGGCCGTCGCAGCTGATCGTGCCGCCGTAGTTGACCAGCAGGGTGAGCTTCCCGCCCTCCCCGGTGCGCGTGAGCAGGAACAGATCCGGCGATTGCACGTCCAGGCAGCCAGCCAGAGCGATCGCCGCGGCCACGGTCGCAAGCGCACGGGCCGGCCGGCGCACCCGCTCAGGCCTCCACGACCAACGCCGCGCCGCCACGGCGCGGGTCGCCGCCGCCGGAGAGCCGCCCGCTCGCGTCCCGGCGGACCGCCTGCGCGCCGCCGAAGAACAGGTTGAGCTCCCGGAAGCGTCGCACCCGGCGGCCGGCGCGCTCCAGCGCCTCGACGTCGATCCCGGGCTCGGCGTAGACCAGCCCATCCTCCCAGTGCACCCGCGGCGCCCGCACGGCGGCCTGCGCATCCAGCCCCTCGTCGACGCAGCGGACGATCGTCTGCAGGATCGCCGAGCGGATCCGGTTTGACCCGGCGCTGCCGACCGCCAGCTCCGCCGCGCCGTCGCGCAGCACCACGGCCGGCGCCATCATGCTCGGCAGGCGCCGGCCCGGCGGATGGCGATGGAAGCCGAGCGGGTTGAGGTCCTGCTCGCCGAGCATATTGTTGAGGTGTACACCCGTTCCGGGGACGACCACCCCGGATGCCGAGCCGTTGGAGCAGGTGACCGAGCAGGCCCAACCGTCGCGGTCCAGCGTGGCGATGTGGGTGGTCGACCCCAGACGGCCGCCGATGCGCCCCAGGAAGGCGGTCACGAAGCTCGGGTCGCACAACCCCTGCAGGAACGCGGGCGAGCGCTCGCGCTGCGTGCGCTCCATCGCATCGACGAGCGCGACCACCCCGGGTGGGCCGGGCTGGGCGTCAAGCAGCGCGAGCGCGTGCGCGACCAGGATCCCCCCGGCCGACGGCGGCGGGTTGATCGCGACCTCCCGGCCCCGGTAGACGACGCGAAGCGGGGGGCGCTCGATCACCTGGTAGGCCGCGAGATCCTCGACGCCCAGCAGCCCGCCGCGCGCGGTGACCCAGGCGGCGACCGCGCTCGCGATGTCGCCCCGGTAGAAGGGATCCGGGCCCTCGGCCCCCAGGCGATCTAGCGCCTCGGCCAGCTCCGGCTGACGCAGGACGTCGCCCTCGGCGAGCAGGCGCCCGCCGGGCGCAAACAGGGCGGCCGCCTCCGGGGTGGAGGTGACCGTCTCGCGCAGCAGCCGCACGACGTAGGCCTGCGCGGCATTGAGCGCGACGCCTTCGCGCGCGAGCCGCGCGCCCGGCTCGGCCAGCCGCGCCAGGGGCAGCCGGCAGAACCGCCGCTGGGCCTCGCAGGCGCCGGCAGGCAGGCCGTAGGTGCCGGCCGAGGCGACCCCTATGTGGAACTCCTGGACCGCGTCGCCGAACGACACGGGCACGCTGATCATCTCCGCGCGCGGTCGCGGCAGGCCGCCGGGTGCGCTCCCCGGTGCCTCGACGGCCGCCTGCCCGGGAGCGCCGACGAGCGCGCGTCCCGGAGCCTCTACGAAGAAGTCGAGCAGCACCGCATCGCCCTCGGGCGCGACCGCAAGCAGGTAGCCGCCGGCGCCCAGGCCCGTCAGCAGCGGCTCGCACGCCAGCGAGGCGAGCATCGCCGCCACGGCGGCGTCGACCGCGTTGCCGCCGTCGCGCAGCGCATCGGCCCCGGCGCGCGCGCTGATCAGATGCCCCGCGGCGACGACGCCGAGCTCGGCTCCCGCCCCGGTCCCTGCCCGGCGCACAGCGCCGCGCGCCGGCCCTCAGCGGCGCGGGATGAACTCGGGGACGTCCAGCTCGGCTCCGCGGCGCAGCCGGCTGACGCGGGGCTCGCCGAGCGGCTCGCGCACGATCCGGGCGTCGGCACGGATCGCGTCACCCGCGGCATGGCGCTCGCGGCGGGGTCGCCGGTCGCCGAAGCCGGTGGCCACGACGGTGACCCACACCTGGTCTGAGAGCCGTTCGTCGATCATCGCCCCGAAGATGATGTTCGCGTCCGGGTGGGCCGCCTCGGCCACCGCCCTGGCGGCCTCGTTGACCTCCCAGAGCGACAGGTCGGGCCCGCCCGTGATCGACAGCAGGATCGAGCGCGCGCCGTCGACGCTGGTCTCAAGCAACGGCGAGGCGACGGCCTGCTCGGCCGCGTCGATCGCGCGCCGCTCGCCCGTCCCCATCCCGATCCCCAACAGCGCGTTGCCGGCGTCGGACATGATCGTGCGCACGTCGGCGAAGTCCAGGTTGATCAGCCCCGGCAGCGTCACCAGATCGGAGATCCCCTGCACCCCTTGGCGGAGCACGTCGTCGGCCACGCGGAAGGCGTCGACCATCGTCACCCCCCGGTCAAGCACCGTCAGCAGGCGGTTGTTGGGCACGACGATCAGCGTGTCGACCTCCTCGCCCAGCGCCGCGATCCCGGCCTCGGCCTGCTCGCGCCTGCGGGAGCCCTCGAACTCGAACGGCCGCGTGACGATCCCGACGGTCAGCGCACCCAGCTCGCGCGCGATCTGGGCGACGACCGGGGCAGCGCCGGTGCCCGTGCCGCCGCCGGCGCCCGCGGCGATGAACACCATGTCCGAGCCGCGCAGCAGCGCCTTGATGCGGTCGTGCTCGTCACGCGCGGCGCGGCGACCCAGCTCGGGGTCGGAGCCCGAGCCCAGCCCGCGGGTGACCGCGTCGCCGATGTGCAGCGTCTGATCTGCGGCCGACAGCTGCAGCGACTGAAGGTCGGTGTTGATCGCCAAAAACTCGACCCCCTCGATGCCCGCCTCGACCATCCGGTTGACAGCGTTGACCCCCGCGCCGCCGACGCCGACGACGCGCAGCACCGGGCGTCCGACGACCGCCGGCGCCGCCGGCTCGAGCCGGTCCGCGCGCGCGTACACGTCGTGTGACGGAGATGGTTGCGGACGCTCGAGGATGTCCTCCGGGATGTCACTGGAGAACGCCTGGCGAAGCCGCTCCTGCGCCGATCGTGCCCGCCGGTCGGGCGGGTCCAGAGCCGGGCTGTGGGCCCGGCGGTCAAGCGACGGGTGCGGGGGACGCGCCTGGTCGCCGTCGTCGGGGGGCAGGCGCCTTCCCCGCGCTTGCGCCGTCGAGTCCTGCGGGGCTGTCTGCTGGGGCGAGGCACCGGCGACCGGCGGCCGTGCGGCCCCGGCCGCGCAGGGCGCACCCTCAGCCGAGCCCTCGGCGGCGCCGCGCGCGGGCGGCGCGGCGTCCGCTTGGGCCGAGCGCTCGGGCGAGTCGGCCTCCTGGCCAGCCGCGGCCGCCGTGCGGCGGAACAGCTCCGCAAGCGGCCCCTCCCGCATGCTCGCCCGCCTAGCGGCCGGCATTGGCGAGCACCTCCTTGGCGAGCTGGCGGTAGGCGTGAGCCGCCATCCCGTCGGGCTCGTACTTCAGGACGGACATCCCCTTCACCGGCGCCTCGGCGAAGCGAACGGTCTTCCGGATGCGCGACGCGAACACACGGTCGCCGAAGTTCTCCTCCAACAGCTCGATCGCCTCCTTGGCGTGCAGCGTGCGCAGATCCACCAGCGTCGGCAGGATCCCCTCGATCTCCACGTCCGGGTTGAGGTTCTCACGGATCATCGCGAGCGTGTTCTGAAGCTGGATCAGACCGCGCATCGACAGATATTCGCACTGCACGGGGACGATCACGCGGTGCGCCGCGGTGAGGGCGTTGATCGTGAGCAGGCCGAGGCTCGGCGGCGTGTCGATGAACACGAAGTCGTAATCGTCCTCGACCTCCCGCAGGGCGCGCTGAAGCGAGCGCTCACGGCCGATCATCGTCGACATCGCGATCTCGGCGCCGGCGAGGTCGATCGAGGCGCAGGCCACGTCGATCTCTCGGCGGCGGATGACCTCCCGGATCGAGATGCGGTGCACGAGCACGTCGTACATCGACTTCTCCAGCGTGTCCGGATCGATCCCCTGCGACATGGTCAGGTTCCCCTGCGGGTCCATGTCGCAGCACAGCACGCGGTGCCCCTCCTCGGCGAACGCGACCGCGAGGTTGAGCGTGGTCGTTGTCTTTGCGACGCCGCCCTTCTGGTTGGCGAACGCGATCACCCTGCAGGTTGGCATCTGCCGGTCGCTCCGATGCGATTGGGAACCCATACGCGCTCACTATTCGCAAGCCGTGCGTGAAATCCTCCGCGGCCCGCGGCCGTGGCGGCTACCTTCGGTGCATCATGCGCCAGCTGCTGGACCGCCGCCTGATCTTCGTCACCGGTAAGGGCGGCGTGGGCAAGTCCACGGTGGCAACCGCTCTGGGACTGGTTGCCGCGCGCCGTGGCCTGCGCACGATCGTCGCCGAGCTCGCCAGCCAGAGCCGGGTCGCCGGCAGCTTCAGGCGCCCCAGCGAGCCCTTCGCCGAGACGGAGGTCGCCGACGGCCTGTATGCGATCTCGATCGACCCGCAGCTGGCGATGGAGGAGTACCTGCGGGTCAAGACCGGCGCGCTGGGCCAGATGCTCGGCTCAAGTCGGCTTTTCGGTGCGCTGGCGATGGCCACCCCCGGGATGCGGGAGCTGCTGAGCATCGGCAAGGTGTGGGAGCTCGCACAGCTCGAGCGCCGCACCCGTGGAGCCGACGCCTACGACCTGGTGATCGTCGACTCGCCGGCGGCCGGACACGGCGTCGGGCTTCTGAGAACGCCCCGTTCGTTCGCCGAGATGGCGCGTGTGGGACCGATCGCCCACCAGGCGCAGACGATCGCCCGCACGATCTCCGATCAGGACTTCACGGCGGTGGTCGCGGTCACCACCGCCGAGGAGATGCCGGTCAACGAGACGCTCTGGCTGGCGGGCGAGCTCGAGCGCCAGGGCCTCACCCTGGAGGAGACGATCGTAAACGCGCTCTACCCCGAGCGCTTCACCGCGGCCGAGGCCAGGGAGCTGGCCGTGCTGCGCGGCCGCACGCGGCGCGCGGCGCAGCTGGAGGCGCTCGACGTCGCGCTGTGGCATCACGGGCGCGCGGGCGCGCAGCGCGCCCAGCTGGCGCGTCTGAGAGAGGGCATCCCCCGCGCCCCGCTGGAGCTGCCGTTCTTGTTCTGCGAACGCGTCGGAAGCCAGGAGCTCGTGACGCTCGCAGACGCGCTTGAGCTGGGGTTGGCCCCGGCGGCCGCAGGGGACCCACCGCAGACCACCGGCTCGGCCGCCAAAGCCGAGCCGTGACGTTGGCGGCGTGGCGCGAGCGATCGGCACCAGAGGCGACTTGCCGAGCCGGCGGGCACACCGTCGCGGGTGGCCGGCGCGGGCGCGCGCGATGGGCGGCCGTCTCAATTTGCAAAAACGGCGGGCCAGTGGACGGCGCGGCGCGCGCGCTGGGCGGCCGTGGCGATTCGCGCAGGGGCACGGCGGCGGCGTCGCCGGATGGCCGCTCCGGCGACAGCGTGGCGGCCCGCTGGGCCGCGGAGCGTGGACACCTGTGAGGAACGCGCGCGTCCTGCGCGCCACCGGCGGCTCATACCACCAGCCGCCGCGGCAGGAGCCGGCGATCACGCCGTGCCAGGAGCCGGCGATCAACACAAACGGGTCATCTGACTGGGTTTGGCGAGCCCGCGTGATCGTCGGGTCCTGCGCCCGAGGTCAGGGCTGGTAGGAGCCCGGGCGCCAGGCGCGGGTCGAGACCCCGACCGCGTTCCAGGCGTTGATCGCGCAGATCAGCGACACCAGCGCCGCGATCTCCTCCTCTGAGAACTGCGAGGCGACCGTCTGCCACGCGTCGTCGGGAACATGCCCGGCGCAGGCCATCAGCGTCACCGCCTCGGTGAACGCCAGCGCGGCTCGCTCGCGCTCGTCAAAGAACGGCGCATCGCGCCACACCGCAAGCGCGGCCAGGCGCTGTGGCGTCTCGCCGATCGCCAGCGCGTCGGTGGTGTGCATGTCCACGCAGTACGCGCAGCCGTTGAGCTGGGAGGCGCGCAGGCGAACCAGCTCCCGCAGCCGGGCGTCGAAGCTGACCCGATCAAGCTCCTTGACCGCGGCGTGGTCCAGGTGCGCCAGCGCCTTGGCGAAGCCGGGGGCGTGGGCGTCGAAGTCCAGCCGCGCGGCGGCCGGATCGGACGGTTCGCTGTGGGCTTTTGTCTCTGTCATGGCCGCAACGGTAAGGGCGCGGCGGCGTGACTGTAAGGTCCACCCTCGTGCCGAGAACCTGGGCCAATTCCGGTCTTGACCTGCACCTCGAACCGGCCGGCACACGGATCCGCGCAGGGCTTGAGACGGCGTTGCGCGATGCGGTGCGCGAGGGGCGGCTGGCGCCAGGGACGAGGCTTCCGGCCTCGCGCACGCTCGCCGGCGATCTGGGGATCGCGCGCAACACCGTCACCGAGGCCTACTCCCAGCTGGTCGCCGAGGGGTGGCTGCTCCCCCGCCCGGGCTCGGGAACGTATGTGGCCGAGCTCATCCCGGTCTCGCGGGCCCCGGCCGCGACGGCCGCGGCGGCGCCGCACAGCGGCCAAGGCGCGATCGCCGGCCGCCCGCCACGGTATGACCTCACGCCCGGCCGGTCCGATCTTGCGGCCTTCCCGCGATCGGCGTGGCTGGCCGCTGCCCGCCGGGCGCTCGCCACAGCCCCCGCCCACGCGCTCGGCTACACCGACCCCCGCGGGTTGCCCGAGCTGCGCACGGTGATAGCCGAGTACCTCGCGAGAGCCCGCGGCGTGCGCGCCGACCCCGGCCGCGTGGTCATCTGCGCCGGCTTCACCCAGGGATGGGGGCTCATCTGCGGCGTGCTGCACAACCGCGGGGTGCGCAGCATCGCGATGGAAACCCACGGCGTCGCAGACCATCGGCGGATCGCCGAAAGCCACCGGCTGCAGATCCGCGACCTCCCCGTCGACCGCGACGGGGCCGTGATCGAGCCACACGACGCCCGCGCGATCCTGCTCACCCCCGCCCACCAGTTCCCGCTCGGCATGGCGCTCGCGCCGCCACGGCGCGCGCACGCGATCGCCTGGGCAAAAGAGCACAGCGGATTTGTGATCGAGGACGACTACGACGGCGAGTTTCGCTACGACCGCCGTCCCGTCGGAGCGTTGCAGGCCCTGGCTCCCGAGCACGTCGTCTACGCCGGCACCGCATCAAAGAGCCTGGCCCCCGGCCTGCGGCTCGGCTGGCTGGTTCTTCCCGCAGAGCTCGTCGACTCCGTGGCGGAAGCCCAGGCGCTGGCGCTAGGTGGCGTCTCGGCCATCGACCAGCTCACCCTCGCGCAGCTGATCGCATCGGGGGGCTATGACCGCCACATCCGCCGCGCGCGCCAGACCCAACGCCGACGACGCGACCAGCTGCTGGGCACGGTGGCACGCCACTCAAAGCACATCCGCATCAGCGGCATCGCCGCCGGCCTGCACGCGCTCGTGACACTACCCACCGGCGTCAGCGAGGCCGCCGTCATCGAAGCGGCCGCCAAGCGCGGGCTCGCGCTCGATGGCCTCGCGCGCTTCACCACAGGAAAGCCACCACAACCCGGCGCGCTCGTCATCGGATACGGCACCCCACCCCAGCACTCCTACACCGCAGCCCTCGCACGGCTGGACGCCACCCTGACCGAGACGATCAGGCCGGGCGCACCGCCAACTCAAGGACAACCACGCCGACGCGCATCGGCAGCTTCGCGAAGCTGACCCTGTGAGCGACAGCCTCGCACGGAAGCCTGGAGGTCGCGGATGACCTCTCCAAGGACGCCCGACGCGAGCAGGCCCGGCCCAAGCGGACCGGACTTATCCTCGCCCACCGGCGGAAGCCTCCGCAGGGCCGCGCGAACCTCCGCGGACATGATGCTGAGCTGCCAGCGGACCTCCTCGCCGACGGCCTCTGGCCGGCCGGGCTCGGCGAGCCCGGCGGCCTTGGCGGCATACGCTGCTGCGCCCAGCGCATGGGCGCCCATGTGAGCGACCGCCGAGGCCTGTCCGGCCGCTCGCGCCGCCGCGGCGGCGGCCGGGTTTGCGCCGCGCGCGGCATCGCCCCCCGCGAAGCGGCGGCGGATCTCACCGCCGACGTCAAGCTCGCCGCGGGCAAACGCACGGGCGCGAGCGATCGCATCGCGGGGACGACGGTCCCCTGGGCGGTCGGCCTCGAACAATCCGAGCGCCCGCTGCGCGCAATCGGCGGCCCATGCGGCAACGATCCTTCGTTCCCGCGCGCTCAGCGTCTGGGGAGAGCCCACATGCGAAGTGTGCTGAAAAGGCGGAGCGTCCGCGGACCCCGGGGGGTTGCCCGCGGCATTGGCGTCGTGCCGCGAGCGCGCGGGCGCCGGGCGCATGGTGAGTCCCGGCGGGCGGGCTCGCGCGCGCATGGCAGGCGGTCAGGTTCATATGCGCGTCCGCGCCGCGCGGTCAGCCCGGGCGGGCAAGCTCGCAGGCGAGCGCCGCCGCGCGCAGGCCGGACTCGATCGCGCCGTCGATGAAGCCCGCCCAGCCGTTTGCCAGGTCCGACCCCGCAAGCACCACGCAACCCTCCGGCCGCTGCATGTGGGCGTGGTGGTGCTCATACCAGCCTGGACGATGGATCGCCCAGGTCCCTTGAGAGAACTCGTCGGCCGTCCAGTCGTGGTTGGTGACGCCGAGCAGCTCGTAGCCGGGCAGCAGCTCGTCAAGGCGCCGCTGCACATCACCCAGGTCCTCGGGATCCACCCGGGCGGCATCCGGGCCGAATCCGATCATCAGCTGGGTGCCGTCGCCGTCGAGCTGGTCGCTGCCCAGGTAGCCGAACGGGTGCCCGGGCGCGATCGCGTTCTGCAGCACCCTCTCGCCCCTAACCCTCAACATGAGCTTCAGCCCCCGGCTGGCCTGGCCGAGGGCGATGGCGCGGCGCTTGTGCTCGCTGAGCGGCGGATCGAACTCGATCCGGCCCAGCGCGTTGAGCGGCACGGCGACGATCGCCGCTCGTGCGCGCACCCCCGCGCCGGAGCGAGCCTGCACCTGCACCCCGCGTCCGTCGCGCACGACGGCGGCCACCGGCTCGCCCAGGCGGCGCTCGAACGGCGCGGCACCCGCGATCGCCTCAAGCAGCGCACCGGTGCCTCCCGCGATCGTGACCCTCCCCCCCGTCTCCTGTGTGAGCCGTAGGCTGTAGCCCGACAGGGCGTGCCAGCGCAGGACGGCGACCGCGCCCGCCTGGGCAAGCGGCGCGCTGGCCAGCGACTCAAGCTCGGCGGTCAGAACCGCGCGCTCCTCCTCTGAGAGCTCCAGCTCGTCGATCCGCTGCGCGATCGTCAGCCGGTCGAAGCGCGCCAGCCGATCCAGCGCCGCCAGCGGCGCGTGGGGCTGGGGCAGCGCGTCGCGCACGCCCTCCACGAAGCCATCCCAGCCGCGCCGCGCGATCTCGTCGCGCTCGTCGATCGTGCCGCTGCGGCGACTGGCCCCCACCCGCCAATGGGCGCGCTCCGGGTCCGAGCCGACGATCACCCCCAGCCCCGCACGGGTCAGCTCGGCAAACACGTGGGGCTGATGCCAGTGCACCCAGGCGCCGCCGTACTCGATCCGAAATCCGCCCCACTGCGCGCTCCAGGTTCTGCCGCCGAGCCGGTCCCGCGCCTCCAGCACCACCACCGAGCGCCCGCGCAGCGCGCACTCGCGCGCCGCGGTGAGGCCGGCGAACCCGCCGCCGACGACGGCCACGTCGAACGCGTCGCGTTCGGATCGCGCGCCGGCGCCGTGCTGGCGTCCTGCGGCGGTCATCTCATCCATCGGCTGTTCCCTCCCTGATCGTCGCGTCCACAGCCTGTGCGCCGGCGCCGGGCGCCCAGGCGATCACCGGGTTGCATTCGACCACCCGCAGGTCCCGCTCCAGCAGCAGCTCGCCCAGCAGGCGGCCGATCGCCGCGACCGCTCCCACGTCCACCCCTGCGCCGCCGCGCGCCCCCAGCAGCAGCGGCGCTGCCCTCAGGTCGGCGAGCGCCCGCCGGATCTGCGACTCACGCGCCGGCAGCGCGACCACCGCAACGTCGTCGAGCACCTCGGCGAGCACGCCGCCCAGGCCGAGAACCAGGGCCGGCACGACGCCGTCGCGGTGCGCGGCCACCAGCAGCTCCACCCCGGCGGGCGCGGTGCGCTCGGCGAGGACCTCGCCCCCGTGGACGCCGGCCAGGTGCCGCAGGCGATCGAACGCCGCGCGCACGCCGGGCTCGCAGTCCAGTCCCAGCGCCACGCCGCCAAGCTCGCTCTTGTGGCGCACCGAGCGTGCGCTCAGCTTGAGCGCGAGCGGCCCACCGAGCTCACGCCAGGCGCGGACGGCGTCGTCACGGTCGCGCACGGTGCGTCCGGAGGGCACCGGCACGCCGGCGGCCGCCAGAAGCTCCTTCGCCTCGTGCTCGGCCAGCCAGCCGCGCTCGTCGCCGTCGCCCGGGCACGCCGGCCCTCCCGGCCGCGTGCGCCCTCTGCCGCCGGCGGGCCCGGCGCGCTGCGCGACGGCCGCGATCTCGCGCAGCCGGGCAGCGCGCGCGACCACATCCGCGTGGGCATCCACGGTGTGCTGCGCGATCGCCGCCAGGCAGCGCAGGCCGGTGCGCAGTCCCGCGGCGGTGGCGATCCCGCGCCGGTGCAGCTCGCGCGCCGCGGCGTCGTCCAGCAGCTCCGGCAGCGTCGAGCACACGAGCACCGGCGCCGGGCTGCGAGCGGCGCCCCGCGCGATCCCCGCAAGCGACCGCGACCAGGAGTCAGCTTGTGCGCCGTCCAGGCGTGGAGGCTGGTCGAAGCAAACGAGGACCTGGTCGACGTCCGCGTCCGCGCCGAGCGCCCGCACCAGCTCGCTGAGCACGTCGACCTCGCCCCAGAGCATGGAGGTGTAGTCGAGCGGGTTGGCGGCGGTTGCGGCGGGCGGAAGCAGCTCTCCCAGCCTGCTCAACGTGGCGGGAGCGAGCTCCGCCAGCGACAGCCCAAGCCGTTCGGCCTCGTCGGCGGCCTGCGCGGAGTCACCGCCCGAGCAGGTCATGATCGCCACCCCGCGGCCTGCGCCCTCGCGGGCGGCCCGCGCGTGAGCGTGCGACCGCGCGGGCGTCGAGCGCCGGCGGACCGCCAGCGCCCCGGCCAGCTCCAGCAGCTCGTGCACGTCGTCGGCCCAGGCCGCGCCCGCCTCCTGCGCGAGCGCGTGGAACACCCGCTGGTCGCCCGCCAGGGCGCCGCTGTGCGCGGCGGCCGCCCTGGCGCCGGCGCGCGAGCGCCCCACCTTGAGCACCACGACCGGCACGCGGGCATCGACGGCGAGGGCGAGCGCGTCGACGAGCTCGGGGCCGCCGTCGTCCTCCAGGTAGAGCGCGATGGCGTCTGGGAGCTCGTTGAAGGGAGCTGTCTCCGGGCCATCGGCGACCAGCGCGCGCAGGTAGTCCGACGCGCCCAGCACGGCCTGGTTGCCGCTGGCGATCACCGTGTGGAACGCCAGGCCGCGCACCGACGCCAGCGCGTTGACGGCCACGTTGCCGCTCTGGGAGATGAGCGCGACCGACGGCTGGGACGGGTCGTGCGCGAGCGGTCCAAGGGCATCGCCCCACAGCGCGACCCGCCGGGACGGGACCACGATCCCGTTGCAGTTGGGACCGCAGAGCGCCAGCCCGTGGCGGCGAGCGCTGTCGACCAGCTGCGCCTGCAGCTCACGGCCCGCCGCGACCTCCGCGAAGCCGGCGCTGAAGACGACCGCGCCGCCGCATCCGCGCGCTCCCGCCTGCTCGATCACGTCTGGCACGCCGGCGGCGGGGATCGCCACCACCACGGCGTCAACCGGCTCCGGGAGGTCGGCCACCGAGGGCCAGCACGGGCGGCCCAGCGCCTCGCGCCGGCCAGGGTTGACGCCCCACACCGGCCCCGGGAAGCCGAGCAGCGAGAGGTTTCGCAGCGCATCCGCGCCGTAGCTTCCGGGGCGGTCGCTGGCGCCGACGACGGCGATCGACCGCGGCGCCAAAAGCCGCCGCAACCCGTCGGACGGTGACGGGCGCCCGGGTCGCGAAAGCGGCCCGGCGTGCCGCGGCGCCCGCGACCTCGCGCCGGCGGTCAATGGATCGTCGCCTCCACCCCCCGCCGCTCCAGCGCGCGGGCGATGATCAGCCGCTGGATCTCGCTTGTTCCCTCCCAGATGCGGTCGACGCGCAGCTCCCGTGAGAACCGCTCGGCGACGTTTGAGCGCATGTATCCGCGACCGCCGAACACCTGCACGGCACGGTCGGCGCAGCGGCCGGCCGCCTCGGAGACGAACAGCTTCGCCATCGCGGCCTTGGCATGGACGATCTTCGGGTCCGCGCCGGCATCGACCATCTCGCAGACCTGGCGCACCAGCAGCCGGCCGACGGCCGCGTCGGTGGCCGAGTCCGCCAGCGGGAACGAGACGCCCTGGTAGTCCATGATCCGACTGCCTCCCTGCACCCGGCGCAGAGCCCACCCAACCGTCTCATCGAGCAGGCGCCACATCGCGCCCAGGCCGTGCGTGGCGATCCCGAGCCGCTCCTCGGTGAACCAGCGCCGCTGCAGCTCATCGCCGCCGCCGACCTCGCCGATCACCGCGTCCGGCGCGACCTCCACGCCACTCAGGCGGATCGTCGGGTGACCGTGGGGATAGTTGTGGGTGAACCTCGGACTGTCGACGAACTGGACCCCGGGCGCATCCGGCTCGACCAGGAACAGCGTCGGCAGCCGATCGGGGCCGTCGATCACATTGGCCATCACGATCAGGATGCGGGCCACGTCGCCGGAGGTCACAAACCACTTCTCGCCGTCGATCCGCCAGCCGCCGTCGGTCGCCACGGCGGTGGTGCGGATCGCGGAGGTGTCGGAGCCGGCCTCGGCCTCGGTGACCGCATAGGCGTCGCCGCCCTCGCCCCGCAGCGCGGGCGTCACCCAGCGGCGCTGCTGCTCGACAGTCGCGGCCTCCCACACGTTGTAGACGTTGGGAACGTGCCAGTGCAGGCCGTTGGTGACCCTCCCAAACGTCTCGTTGACGACGAACCACTCGGCCATCGACCATCCCTGGCCGCCCAGCGACGGCGCGACCCTGCCGCCGTGCAGGCGAGCGGCGATCGCCTCCCGCCTGATCGTCTCCACGGTCTCCTCGGCCAGCCGGCCGTCGGCCATCTCCGCCTCAAGCTCCAGCGGGACCAGCACTCGATCCACGAACTCGCGCGCCCGCTCGCGCAGCTCAAGCTGCGCCGGCGTCAGATCGGTGAAGGGCGCCGAGGTCGTCATGCGACCACCGGCTTCGTCCGTCATGCGACCACCGGCTTCGACGGTCATGCGACCACCGGCTTCGTCCGTCATGCGACCACCGGCTTCGTCCGGGCAGCCCGGCCGCCGGCCCCAGCAGGCTCACCACCGAACGTCGCGGACCCGCCACCGACCGCAGCGGACCCGCCGCCGCCCGTGCGAAGCAGCTCGTGGGCCGCTGCGATGCGTTCAAGGCGCCGGCGCTCGAGCTCCGTGCGAGCCGACCCGCGGCCGGGCAGTCCGAGCATCAGGCTGTGGTGGTTTCGCAGCACCTCGACCGCCACCCGCCGCGCCGCGGCGACCTCCGGGTCCTCGCAGGCGGCGCGACGCTCGATCAGCGACACCGCGTCGCTCAGGTACGCAAGCCAGCGCCGGCTCCGGCCCGCCAGCACGAGCCGCTGTATCCGCCGCTCCTGCGCCTGCACCGCCGAGTCGTCGGGCCGGCCGCCCGCCGCAAGCGTGGCCAGCGCGCGGGGAAGCTCGCGCTCGGGCTCGGGGGTGATGGACCGCCACGCGCCGCGCGCGGCCCCGACGGCGCGCGCGCGGGCGACGAGCCGGACCGCCGGGTGCGGCCTGCGGCCGCCGGGCTCGAGATCGCGCATGGCGATAGACTACAGCAAACTGATCACAAAGTCAGGATGGAGCGAGCATTGACCAGCACCGGCTCAGCAACCGCACGGGCGACGGGCGCCGCCGCCGATCGGGGCACGGACGCCGACCACCGGACGACGGAGGCCACCGGCCAGGCGACCGACCCCACCACCCCGGCAACGGAGGCCACCGGCCAGACGACCGACCCCGCCACCCCGGAAACCGACGCCACCCCGGTGACGGGAACCCCGGCCGGCGTACCGCGCGATGGCATCTCGCTCACCGGCCCCGCGCTGCGGCCGAGCATGTACACCGACCCGGCGCTGCTTGAGCTCGAGCAGGAGCTGATCTTCGAGCGCACCTGGCAGCTGGCCGGCCACGTCGCCTCGCTGCCGCGTCCGGGCAGCTACATCACCGCGCAGGCGGGCACGCAGCCGGTGCTGGTGCTCCGCGACGAGCGGGGCGAGCTGCGCGCCTACCGCAACGTGTGCCGCCACCGCGGCTCGCGGCTGTTGAGCGGCTCGGGGCAGTGCAAGGCCGCCATCCGCTGCCGCTACCACGGCTGGACCTACCGGTTCGACGGCACCCTGATCGGCGTGCCCGAGGGCCTGGCCTTCGGCGAGCGGCTCGACAAGCGGTCGCTGGGGCTGCTGCCCGCACGCGTGGAGGTGATGAACGGGCTGGTGTTCGTCAACCTGGACCCGGACGCACGGCCGCTGGCCGAGCTGGTCGGCGACCTCCCTGAGCGCCTCGCGCCCTACCGGATCCAGACGCTGACGCCGTTTGCGCCGGGGGGCGGGACGCAGCCCGCCAACTGGAAGGTGGTCGCCGACAACTACCTGGAGGGCTACCACATCCCGATCGCGCACCCGGGGCTGATGCGGATGCTCGACTACAGCCGCTATCGCACCGAGGTGCACGAGCACCACGTCTGGTTTGAGGCGCCGCTGCGCGAGCGGCCCTCCGGCAACCGGCTGGAGCGGCTCTACGCGAGGCTCGTGACGCCGATGCCCGGACTGGGTGAGGCGGACCGCCGGGTGTGGCGGTACGCGTTCATCTACCCCAACACCACGATCGACCTCTACCCCGACCAGGTCAACACCTGGCAGATGCTCCCCGACGGGGTGGCGCGCACGCGCGACAGCTTCGCCTGCTATCGCCCCGCCGGCGCGGACCCGCGCACCCGCCTGGCGCAGTGGGCCAACCAGCGTCTGAACTCGCTGGTGCTCGACGAGGACATCGACCTGGTCGACAACGTGCAGCAGGGGCTTCAGACGCGCGGCTACGAGTGCGGCCCACTGGGGGGACGCGAGACGGCCGTCGCGTGGTTTGCCGAGCGGATCCGGCGGGACCTTCACCCGGCGCTCGCGCGGTCGGCCTGACGGGAGAAGGCGTTGCGCGGCGGGATCCATGAGGACGCTTCGCGCGGCGGCGCGTCCGCCCAGCGGCCGGCCGAGCGCGCGGACCCGCGTCCGCCCGCGCTCCACCACGGCGCGCGCGAGCGGATCCTCGCCGCGGCCGTGCGGCGGATCGCCCGCGAGGGGATCGACGGCGTGCGGATCGCCCGGATCGCGATGGACGCCGGGGTCTCGCCCGCGCTCGTCCACTACCACTTCGCCACCCGGGAGGCGCTGCTGGCCGAGGCGCTTGACTACTCCTACTCGCTGGCCGCCGACGCGCGCGTGGCCGGGGACCTCCCTCCCGACGCCAGCCATGCCGAGCGCCTGGCGGCGATGATCGACCAATGCCTGCCCACCACGCCGGCGCTGGAGGAGGACTGGGTGCTGTGGGTCGAGCTGTGGCTGCGCGCCGTGCGCCACCCCGAGCTGCGGCCCTTCGCCGAGGAGCTCTACGCGCGGATGCGGGCGTGGTTTGCCCAGGAGATCGCCGCCGGCGTGGCCGACGGCGAGTTCGCCCGCTGCGACCCCGACGACGTCGCAGACCGAACGCTCGCGCTGCTGGACGGCTTCGGCGTGCGCGCGCTGATCGGCGACCCGGCGGTCCCGCTTGAGCGTGCCAGGCGCGCCGTCTCCGCCTCGCTTGCGGCCGACCTCGGGATCGGCGACCGGCTGGTGAGGGCCGGCCGCGCCTTGGGCCCGGCGGGCCGGTGCCCCGCCGCTTGACACGCGGCTGCCCCGTGGGGTAGTTTCCTGGCTGCCAGTTCAGTTTTCAGGGGGAGAAAGTCAGCAGTGAGCCCGCGCCCCAAGCTGGGCCACATCCGCAGGCCGCAGATCATCGAAGCAGCGCTCGCCACGATCTACGAGCGCGGGTTCTCCGAGACGCGGATCATCGACATCGCCGATCGCGCCGGCACCAGCGCCGCGACGATCCTCTACTACTTTGAGTCCAAGGAGAAGCTGCTGCTCGAGGCGCTGACCGAGTCCGACGAGCGCTTCTACGGCCGGCTGCGAGCCGAGCTTGCGGCGCTCGACAGCGCAAGCGCCCAGCTTGTTCACATCATCGAGCGCTCCAGCTCCCCGCCCGAGGCGCTGGACGACTGGACGATCTGGATGGAGCTGTGGCTGCAGGTCCGCCACCGCCCGCATCTGCGCGGCGCATACGAGCGGCTGGAGCGCGGCGGCCAACAGGCGCTGATCGCCGAGGTGATCCGCCGCGGGCAGCAGACCGGCGAGTTCAGCGCCGCCGTCGATGCCGATGATGTGGCCACGATGCTCAGCGCCCTGATCGACGGGCTCGGGGTGCAGGTGACGCTCGGCCTGCCGGAGGTCAGCAGCGAGCGGATGGCGCGGCTGTGCCTGGCGGCGGCCGCAAGCGAGCTGGGGTTCGTGCCGCGCCGGCGTCCCAGCCCCGATGGCGCTGCGTCGGTTCATCCTCTGGGCCCGCGGCCGAGGGCGCGCGCGCGAGCGACCTGAAGGGCGCTGCCGGGCCTACCGCGCCGCGGGCTCCGCCACCGCTGCGGCGCCCTCGATGTCGACTGCGCCCTCGCCGTCGGGCAGGACGCGCAGCGCGTCGGCGGGCAGCTGCACGCTGACCGGGGTCCCCTGCCCCGGTCGTCCCTGGTCGCCGTCGTTTCGCTCGAGCGCCTGCAGCGCGGCCCCGTTGGCCAGGCGAAGGAAGATCTGGCTGGTGGAGCCCAAAAACACGATTCGCTCGACCATCCCGGGGATGCGGTTTGGCCCCTGCTCGCCGTGCGGATGCAGATGCACCCGCTCCGGGCGGATCGCCAGCTTCACAGCGCCTGACACCTGTCGGCGGCCGGCGGTCGCCTCCAGCACGAACTCTCCCAGCCGCACGCGGCACGCGCCCGGGCCGCTCGCCGCCTCGACGGTCGCGTCCATCAGGTTGGAGACGCCGAGGAAGTCGGCGACGTAGGCGTCGGCCGGCTCGCTGTAGACCTGCTCGGGCGAGCCGAGCTGGACGATGCGTCCGTGTCGCATGACGGCGAGGCGGTCGGACATGGTCAGCGCCTCCTCCTGATCGTGGGTCACGTACAGGAACGTGATCCCGACCTGCTTTTGCAGCGCGTTCAGCTCCACCTGCAGGGTCCGGCGAAGCTTGGCGTCCAGAGCGCCGAGCGGCTCGTCAAGCAGCAGCACCGCGGGGCGCAGCACGAGCGCACGCGCGAGCGCCACGCGCTGCTGCTGGCCGCCGGACAGCTGGTTGGGCCGCCGCCTGCCGTATCCGCGCAGCCGGACGAGCTCAAGCGCCTCGCCCACGCGCGCGGCGATCTCACGCTTGGGCACCGAGCGGTAGCGAAGCCCGAAGGCGACGTTCTCCTCGACGGTCAAAAACGGGAACAGCGCGTAGCTCTGGAACACCGTGTTGACGTTGCGGCGGTTGGGCGCCAGCCGGCTCACGTCGACGCCGTCCAGCAGGATCGAGCCGCCTGTGGGCGGCTCGAAGCCGGCCACCATCCGCAGCGTGGTGGTCTTTCCGCATCCGCTGGGGCCGAGCAGCGAGAAGAACTCGCCCGCCTCGATCTCAAGCGACAAGTCGTCGACGGCGGTGACCGCGCCAAAGCGCTTGGTCAGCGAGCGCAGCTGGATGTGTCCGCCCGCCACGGCCGCCTCACATCCCGGCGATGCTCGTCAGCGCCTCGGTGGCGCCGGTCTTGCGCTCGCCCCGGGTCATCCATCGGTAGGCCAAGAAGCCGATCACGGCGACCACCAGCGAGAAGAACAGCATGATCGTCGCCAGCGCGTTCAGCGCCGGGCCCTGCAGGCCGCCGTGCACGTTGGAGTAGATCAGCACCGACATCGGCTGGGTGGCGGCCGTCGAGGAGAGCTGCTCGACGATCACGAAGTCGTCCACGGTGCTCGCGAAGACCAGGACCGCGCTGGCGAAGATCGCCGGCATCAGCATCGGCATGAGCACGCGCCGGACGGCCTCCAGGCGCGACGCGCCCAGATCGGCGGCAGCCTCCTCGTAGCTTCGCCCGATCGTGACCAGCCGCGCCCTGACGATGATCGCAGGCCAGCTCAAGTTCCAGACCACCAGCCCGGCCACCTCCGCCGTCGTGCCCAGGGCGATGAACTTCAGCAGCTGGGTGACGAGCATGAACAGCGCCACGGCCAGCAGCAGCTCCGGGATCACGAACGAGAAGATCATCACGAAGTTCAGCCCGGTGGAGGTGCGGCTGCGCCAGCGATCGATGCCGATCGCAAAGCCGACGCCGATCGGGACGGTGATGAGCGTCGTGAGCACGGCGAGCCGGAGCGTCTGGACGACGGCCTCGTGCAGCTCCGGGTTGTGCAGGACCGACTGGACGGTGGCGCCGACATACCAGCGGGTCGAGAACCCCTGCCAGGCCTGCTGCGAGGCCCCCCGGTTGAAGGAGAACAGGACCGCGACCGCGATCGGCAGGATCGACCAGGCGATGTACAGCCAGGTGAACGCCTCAAGGCCCCACGGTCGCCGCCACGGGTTGGCGCGCGGGCCGCGGCGGCGAAGCGCCTGCGGACCGCCGACCGCCACCGAACCGACGCGCTCGCCCGCGACGCTCGCCATCACGCGTACTCCCGGGAGGCGCGCGCGGTGCTGACCACGTAGTAGATCATCGGCGCCAGCAGCGCGATCAGCAGCATGATCGACAGCACCGCCCCCTGGCCCGTCTCGCCGGGCGACTCAAGCTGCCCCTCGATCACGTTGCCGATCATCGTGGTGCCGGGCGCAGCCGACATCAGCTGGTTTGTGTAGTAGTCGCCGAGCATCGGCAGCACGGTGATGAAGGCTCCGGCGATCAGCGTGGGCTTTGACAGCGGCACGGTGACCCGCCAGAAGGTCCGCCAGCGACTGAGGCCGAGGTCGCGCGCGGCGTCCAGCAGGCTTGGATCGATCCGGTCAAGCCCCGCGTAGAGCACGAGGATCAGGTACGGGATGTAACCGTAGACGAGCCCCAGGATGACCGTGATCGGCTTTCCGCCCAGCCAGTCGGTGTTGCCGGGCAGCCCCACCAGCGACAGCGCGTGGTTTACGAAGCCGCCCTGGCCGAGCAGGTCGATCCATGCGAGCATCCTCATCATGTAGCTGACCCAGAACGGCGCGATCAGCGCCACCAGGAACAGCCCCCGGCGCGCTCCGGCGTACCTGGAGACGAAGTAGGCGACGGGATACGCGATCGCCAGGGCAAGCGCCGATGCCGCCGCCGTGTACAGGAGGGTTCGCACGATCGCGGGGCCAATGAATGACCCGGGGCCCACGATGTCGTTCCACACCGCGGCGAGGTTCGCGCTCGACCAGCTGAGCGGGTCCCAGATGGGAACCGCGGTCTGGAAGAACGCGTTGATCCCGCCCCCGGCGACGGCCAGCATCGCGTAGAAGGGCACGACGAACAGCACCAGCAGCCAGATCGCGCCAGGCGCCGCCAGGGCGATCCACAGCCAGCGGGCACGCCGGTCGGTGCCGTGCGCCTGACGGCCCATTCAGCCCTCTACAGGCCCTTGGAGAACGAGTTCCAGGTGCTCTCCCAGACCAGGTTGGCGGACTCCGGGAGCTGCAGCTCCTCCACCCCCTCCCGGAAGTAGGAGGGGAGCACGACCGTGGACGACAGCTGCGGCGGCAGCAGCTTCTCGGCGATCAGCCTCGGTGCCGTGACCGCGGTCAAGGGCTGCATGTACCCGACGTAGCTGTAGTTCTCAAGCGCGTTTGACACGTCGAGCATGTAGTTGATGAACAGGTGGGCGAGCACCGGGTTGGCGCCGCCTGAGAGGTTGACCATCAGGTCGTTGGCGACCGGCCCCTTCTTGTCGGCGGGGAACCAGTAGCCGAGCACGTCGACCGGCGTGCCCTTGGGCAGGTACTGATAGGACGACGCCATGTCGCCCGACCATGCGTGGTGGATCCACGTCTTGCCGGTCGGCACGTCGGTGTAGTCGTTGTTGTCAATCCTGACGTTGGTGAGGGTGGCAAGCTGCGACAGCGCCCTGCCGGCCGCCTGGATCTGAGCGGTGTCGGTGGTGTTGACGTTGAGGTTGCCGGCGCGCAGCAGCGCGAGGCTGATGCCCTCGCGATAGTCGTCGAGCACGGCGACCTTGCCCTTGTACTTTGCTCCCTCCCAGGGCATGTTCCACGACGGCTGCAGGTCGACCTTGTCCTTGCGCCACGCCATGCCCGTGGTGTAGATCGAGTACGGCGTGGTGTACTGCCAGCCGACGTCGTAGAACGGGTTGCGATAGTCGGGCCAGACGTTTGAGATGTTGGTGATGTAGCTCTGGTTCAGCGGCCGCACGAGCTTTGACTCCACCAGCTGGCCGAGCACGTCGATGGTGGGGAAGAAGACGTCGAACTTGAGCTCCCCCGTGCCCAGCTTCGCCATCGCCTCCGACATCGTGTTGAACGTCGTCAGCTGGTAGCGGCAGCCGTACTTGCGGCAGAAGTTCTTGATCACCGCCTCGTTGATGTACGCCACCCAGTTGTAGAGCTGCAGCGTCGCGCCGCGCTCAGGCGCCAGGCCCGAGGCGATCGGCTTGTTGTCGGCGTAGATCGGCCACTTGACCGGGTTGTTCGGGCGCGGCAGCGGGATCGCGGCCGCCGTTGAGCCGCCTGCGGATCCCCCCGCAGCGGAGCCCCCGGAGCCCCCGGAGCTCGATCCGCAGCCCGCCAGAAGCGCGCCGAGCGCGATCCCGGCGCCGGCGCCCAGCAGCTGGCGGCGCGAGATCGCCTCGGCCTCGCCGTCCGGCCGCCGCCGGATTCCGCCCTCAGACCATCCCTCACGTGGATGCATCACTGACTCCTCACCTCTTGGGACCGACTCCTCACCTCTTCGGACGCACCCGCGCCCGGAGCGCACCGGACGATTCGATCACGTGCCCATCGGACTGCGAGCCCGGACCCAACGCTCTCTCCTCGAACCTTGAATGGCGGCTCAGTCTATATCACCCACCCCACGCTCCGCAAGGCCCGAGCGCAAATTCGTCCAAACGCGCCCGGTCGACCTGGGCTGGTCGGGGGCTGGGCGCAGGGCAGGCGAGGGCCGGCGTGCGCTGGGGTCGCCGAGGTTCTCCGCTGGCGCTTCGCCGCCCGCGTCTCGGCGGGCGGGAAAGCGGATCGCGGTGGCGCTTTGCCGCCCGCCTCTCGGCGGGCGGGCAAGCGGATCTCAGCCGTCGCTCAGCGACCGCCCGTAGCGGGCGTCGCGCCACGAAAGCGCCGCCCTCAGCCCCGACTCGGCGACGATTCGGTCAAACTCCCGCTGCTCGGGGGTGTCGGCCGCGTTGAGGATCGCCGACAGGTCGAGGTTTGAATGCACCGCCTGGCGGAGGCCCATCGCCTCGTAGGCGCGCGTGAGCGCCAGCTTCGTCAGCCGCAGGACGACCAGCGGCGTCGGCGCGATCCTGGCCACGATCTCGTCGACGGCCGCCTCGAGCTCATCGGCGGCGACCACCCGGTTGATCAGCCCGATCGCACGCGCCTCGTCGGCATCGATCGTGTCGCCGCAGAACAGAAGCTCGTTGGTCTTCTTCTGCCCGATCAAGAACGGCATCAGCAGCGCCACCGGCCCGGACCCGTAGCGGATCTCAGGCTCGCCGAAGCGCGCGTCGGCGGTGGCGACGATCATGTCGCAGGCCATCGCCAGCTCGCACCCGCCGGCCAAACACCAGCCCCGCACCGCGGCGATCGTGGGCTTTGCCAGGGCCCACAGCCGCATCGTCAGATCGACATCAGCGGCCAGCACCGAGTGCCAGGCGTCGGCTCCCGACACCGCGGCGCCCGCCTCCTCGGCCAGGTCGTAGCCGGCGCAGAACGCGCGGCCGGCGCCGGTCAGCACCACCACCTTGACCTCGTCGTCGCCTTCGGCGCGATCCAGCGCGCAGTGCAGCGCACGCACGACCTCGCCGCTGAGCGCGTTTAGCTTGGCCGGCCGGTTGAGCGTGAGCCACATGGCCGGTCCACGCCGCTGGACGAGGACGGTCTCGGAGACCGCTTCGGCGTCGGTCATCTGACGGCTCCAATCTCGACGAGGGCATCGACGGCGATGACGCCGTCGGGCCCGAGGATCAGCGGGTTGATGTCGACGGCCAGCACCCGGGGCTGCTGTGCCGCCAGCCGTCCAAGCGCGACGAGCACGTCGGCCAGGGCTTCCGCCTCCGCCGGCAGCCCGGCCTCGCGCACGAGCTCGACGGCGGTCTGCCGGTCCACGGGCGCGAGGCAGAGCGCCGGGCGGGTGCGCTCAACCGCAGCGCCGCCCCACCCGACCGCAAGCACGGGCCCGTGGTCGCGGTCGCGCAGAAGCCCGCACAGAAGCTCCGGGCCGGCCGGCACCTGGCGCGCGACCAGCACCCTCCCGCCGAGCCGCTCCGCCGCGCGACGCACGGCATCGAGGCTGTCCAGCCCGAGCGCCACGCCACCCGCCGCGCTCTTGTGCGCCGGGCCGTCAACCTTGACGACGACCGGCAGCCCCAGCTCCGCTGCGGCGTCGGCGGCCTGCGCGGGCGTCGCGGCGCGGCGCCGTGGCGCCACCGGCACGCCGTGCGCCTCGAGGATCAGCGCCGATTCGTGCTCCGGCAGCGGCCCCTCAGCGCCGGGGCCGACCAGCGCCTCAAGGTCCACCGGCGCCTCGGCGGGCGCCCGCCGCGGCGATGCCGGAGCCCAGGCCGCGGCCGCGGACAGCGCCCGCATCGCGTGCGCCGCGCCGCGCAGCAGGGGAACGTCCAGCGACCTGGCGGCCGACGCGATCGCCTCCGGCGGGTCGCTTGAGCCGACGGAGGTGACGACCGGGAAGATCGCCCGACCGTCGACCGCGGCGGCCAGCGACCGCACGACCATCTCACACCACCGGTTCTCGCTCTCCCCACGGTGGCGAGAGAGGTCCACCTGGGCCACGAGCACGTCGAACTCGCCCGAGGCGGCCATCATCTCAAGCGAGGCCGGGAACACCCGGTCCGCCGCGTCGACCGCCCAGGCGTCGAGCGGGTTGGTCGGGCTCAGGTAGTTTGCAAACGCCCGGCGCAGGCGCTGGGCGAGCCGGTCGCTCAGCGCCTCAAACGGCAGGCCCGCGTCGGCGGCCCGGTCGGCGAGCAGCGCCCCCTCGCCGCCGGACTCGGAGATCGCGCCGATCCGGCGGCCGCGCGGAAGAGCCCTGCGGGCGCCGAGGAGCTCCAGCGTCTCGACGAGATCGTGCACGTCGTCGACCGAGATCACCCCGAAGCGTCGCAGCACGGCACCGAGCGCCCGGTCAGATCCGACCAGGGCGCCGGTGTGCGCGAGCGCCGCCCGGGCGGCGGCCTCGGAGCTGCCGACCTTCAGGCAGACGACGGGCTTGCCCGCCAGCGCGCAGGCCTCGAGCGCATCCGCGAACGCCGCCGGACGCCGCACCGCCTCAAGGAACAGCCCGATCGCCCTCGTGCCCTCGTCGGCCGCAAAGAACGAGACGAAGTCCGCCGCGTCGCGGGCCATCTCCCCGCCGCAGGAGACCACGGCGCGAAAGCCGATCCGCGGACCAGCGGCCAGGAGCGCCTCGGCCACCGAACCCGACTGGGCGACGACGGACACGTGCCCGGCGATGAACGTCTCGGGGACCGTGCCGATCCACAGCGAGCCGCCGCCGGGGCGTGCGACGCCCATGCAGTTTGGCCCCAGGATCGCGGCATCCAGCTCCCGCGCGCGCTCGGCAAGTCGCGCCACGATCGGCGCCGCGGCCCGGCCCGCCTCCGCTCCGAGGCCCGGGATCACGAACGCGCGCACGCCCGCCGCGACCGCGTTCTCGAACGCGTCGGTGACCCGCTCGTGTCCCACCAGCAGCAGTGCGACCTCCGGCAGCTCGTCGAGATCGGCGATGTCGGGCACGCACCGCAGGCCAAGCACCTCGCGACGGTGCGGATGCACGCCCCACGCCCGAACCTCGCCGGCGACGAGCGCCGAGATCGTCTGCTCAAACCGCGGCGACGCCCCCACGACAGCGACCGAGCGGGGGAGCACCAGCTCCCGGATGCCGCCGCGCGCCGGCGCCGTCACGCCCACGCGCGCCGCCGCGGAAAGGTCACGGCCAACCTCCCCCGGCGGCGGGCAGCGACCCTCCGCCGGCTCGCCGACCGCACCGGGCTGCTCGGAGGACTGGCTGCCCTCGGCCGCTGAATGTCGAACTGCCATTCAGCGAAAATACCGGCGCCGAGCCGGGCCCGTCAAGGCGAGGGCGGCGGCTCGAAGACCGTCGCTACCGCGAAACGCCAGATGCTCAGCCGTTGATGTCGAACGGCACGGTGACGACGTTCGAGATGCGCTTGAGCCCGGTTGTGGGCACGACGGCCGGCGCGGTGCCCTTCACCACGTAGACGGCGAGCCGGGTGGGGCCGGTGCCGAACAGCGGCTTGCCCACCTGCCAGGTGTTCCATGTCTCGGCCAGGCCACCCATCACGCGGGCGACCCCATTGATCTGAAACAGTCCGGCGAGGTTGGTGCGCGGACCCTGGAACGGAGTCCCGGGCCTGCTCGGGGTGGTGGACAGCAGGACGACGAGACCGGGCGCTCCGGGGTCCGGGCCGGGATGGAACGTGGGCGCCGAGGGATCGTTGAAGAACGGCTGGTAACCGGCCGCCGCCGACAGCAGGTAGTTGTCGCGGGCCTTGGTCGCGTCGATCGAGAGGTCGACGACGAACCCGAACCCGCCAGCGCCCGAGTGGTCGCCGGCGCCCGGCGAGAAGACGGTCACCTTCAGCGGAGGCTGCGCCATGCCGCGGTGCCGCTTCGATGCCATTCCATGGTGGCCGCGCGCCGCCATGGACGCACCCCTGTGGGCGAACGCGGGCGCCGCGCCGGCGGCGGCCACCGTGCCGAGCGCGACCGCCGCACCGGCGGCCGCCGCGCCGAGGCGACCGGAGCGTGCGCTCAGACGCTGGCGCCATCCGCCTGCCCGGTCGCTCACCTGTACTTGGTGCATGGGTTTCTCCTTTCTTTTGGACGCCCACTCTTAACTCTTGGCGCCTCTGTCAAGCCTGCGAGTGGGATTACGCCGGTCAAGGTGCGAAGGTTCAGGTGAACGTTTGGTTAGGGCGCGATTCGCAGATGGTTGGCTCCTGGCCCGAGGTCGGGTCGATCACCAGCGACCGACGCTCAGCGGGGTTTGTGGCACATGTCCGCATGTCCGCTGCCCATGACCTGCGGTCTCACCGGCGCGCCGACGCACGCCAGGCACGCGCGGACGCCACGGCCGGCTCCACGCGTCCCTGCCCCGCATAGATCGCCGCCGCTCAGGACGACGGGGTGGCGGTCACGCCGGCCAACCCAATGGTCTCACTCACCGCCAAGGCCGACAGACGCGCAGTTGGCCGCGCGGACGCTCTTACGGTCAACCGGTCTTGCGGTCAGCCGGTCCTCGTCACGTTCGACGCCGGGCTCTGCCGGCGGGCGGCGCGTGCACCGACCCGCGTCTCCTCGCCCCGGATGGACACCGGCCACACCGGCCACAAAGACAGGACCGTGCGGTCCGCCGATGCACCCCCTCTCGCACGGGCGCAATCCACGTGACCGTCGACCCTGCGAACTCACGACCGCCCAGGGGCCGCTCGACAGAGCCCCGGGGCTGCAGCTCCTGGCCGGTGACTTTGCGGGCTCGCCGATCAGCTGACAGCTCAGCTCCCCTTGTGCCCGCCGGGTCGAGCTGACGTGCGGCCACCCTGGCCATTCCTCGCTCCGTGTCCCCCGGCGCGCTCCCGGCGCCGGCTGTGCATCCGCCATTCCGGCCACCCCTGATCGAGAAGGCGCGCCCGGCGCCCGGCGGCGTTCAGCCTCCTCACGGCCTCGTGCGCATAGGCACAGAATGGGCCCCGACAGTACGCGACGATCTCAAGTCCCTGCGGCAGCTCCGCCAATCGGTGCTCGAGCTCATCCAGCGGCACCGAGCGGGCGCCAGCGATGTGCCCGGCCGCATACTCCTCGGCGGGCCGGACGTCGATCAGAACCACCTCGCCGCTCCGCAGCCCAGACAGCAGCTCCGCGCGGCCGATCGTCTGCACGGCGGGGCCGACGTGCGCGCGGACGGCGCGCTCCACCTCGGCGAGCCGCGCGACCGACGCGTCCCGCAGCGCAAGCCAGACTCGCAGCGCCTCGTCGCCGGCGATCTCGTAGCGGACTCTCGAGCCGTCTTTGGCGCGGCTCACCAGGCCGGCGGCGCGCAGCGTCTGCAAGTGCTGCGAGGTGTTGGCGACCGATTGACCGCTGGCGCGTGCCAGCTGCTCGACGGTGCGAGGAGCCTGTGCGAGCAGGTCGAGCAGCTCCAGCCGGACGGGACTGGAAAACGCCCTTCCCATGATCGCGATCGCCTCAAACAGCGCGGCCTTTCCGCGATCTGCCGTGGCGGTCTCGCGATCTTCACCTGTTGAGGCCCTCGTCATCGGGAGCATGCACATGAGATTCAATAGTTTGCTTGATAGTTTACGACGTTGAACCCGCTGCTCCAACGGAGGCGGCATGTACTTTCGGCAGCTGCTCGACGACGAAACCGTGTGCGCTTCCTACCTGTTCGGGTGCAAGACCCGCCCCCAGCCGGCGGTCGTGGAATTGCACGAAGCAGAGCGGCCGAAGCTGTGCAGCACGGTCATCGAGGCGGTCTCCACGACGCGTCACCCCGCCGCACCAACGCAGCCGCGCTCACGGGGCGACTGCGTGGCCACGCTGCCGCGTGACATCCCCCCGGCGCCCGACCACCAGGCCGCGATCATCGCGGCCAACCGATCGGGCCGGCCACTCGTCAGGTCCGCATGAGCTCCACTCGCGTGCGGCTCGGGCTGCGCGAGAACCTCGGCCAGTTCTCGCTGCTGGTCGCGATCAACGCCTTCGTCGGGGCGATGGTAGGGCTGGAGCGCTCCGCTCTGCCGCTCGCCGGGCGAGAGCAGTTCCACCTGTCCTCCAGCCTGGCGGTGCTCTCGTTCATCATCGCCTTTGGCACCAGCAAGGCCCTCGTGGACCTCGCCGCCGGCGCGCTCGCCGAACGCCGCGGCGGCCGCCGGCGGCTGCTCATCGTCGGCTGGGCTCTCGCGCTTCCGGTGCCGCTGCTGATCTGGGCGGCGCCCGGATGGTGGCTGGTCGTGGCCGCCAACCTGTTCCTCGGCGCCAACCAGGGCCTGGCGTGGTCGATGACCGTCAACATGAAGATCGACCTTGTCGGACCCCGCCGACGGGGCCTGGCCCTCGGGCTCAACGAGGCCGCCGGCTACGGCGGCCTCGCCATCGCGACCGCCGTGGCCGGTGCGCTGGTGGCGACGGTTTCGCCCCGAGCCGTCGTGGAGGTCGGTGGCGCCGCGATCGCCCTCATCGGGCTCGCCGCCTCGGTGCTGTTCGTCAAGGACACCTCCACGCACGTGGCGCTCGAGCAGGCTGACCACATCGCCGATGCCGCCTCACGAGCCGATGCCCGGCGAAGGCCGACGCTGAGGCACGCATTCGAGCAGGCCAGCCTCCGGGTGCCGGGGCTGCGAGCCTGCTCTCAGGCGGGCCTGTTCAACAACCTCAACGACGGGCTCGCATGGGGCCTGACCCCGCTGTTCCTCTCCGCGCAAGGGGCCTCGAGCGATCAGGTCGCCGCCGTTGCGGCGCTGTACCCGGCCGTCTGGGCGATCGGCCAGATCCCGGCGGGAGCCGCGTCGGACCGGATCGGTCGCCGGCGGCTGATCGTCTCCGGCATGCTGGTTCAGGCTGCGGCGCTGGCGATGCTGGCGGCGTCCGGCGGCGCGTTCGGCGCCCCGCTTGTGGCGGCGGCGCTGCTCGGCGCCGGCACGGCCGCCGTCTATCCGACGCTGATCGCCGCGATCTCCGACCAGACCCCGCCCCTCGCGCGCGCCACGACCGTCGGCGTCTACCGCTTCTGGCGCGACCTCGGCTACGCGCTCGGCGGCGCGGTCGCCGGCGCCACGGCCGACGCGCTTGGATACCGGTGGGCGATCGCGATCGTCGCTGCGCTCACCGGCCTATCCGGCCTCTGGGCCGCCGCCGAGCTGCCTCGCGATCGGCCGTGGAGGGTGCCCGCCCAACAGCACCGCTGATCGATCGCGACCATCGCGCGCTCGTTCCCGTGGCCGGTCGCCGGCCCGAGCGGGCGCCCCCGGCCGCACTCCGGCCACACGGCGCGTATCGCGGCGCGAATTACGCAGGCGGCGATGCCGTATCCTGATCGGCCACTCAAACTATCCGATGCGGAGGAGAGGAGGCCCATATGGACGACGCGGAGCTGAAGCGCGCGGCGCGCGACCACATGCTGCTGCACTTCACCGACATGCCCGCGTTTGCCGCCGACCCGCTCGTGCTGGCGCGCGGCGAGGGCCCCTACGTGTTCGACACGGAGGGCAAGCGCTACATCGACGGCCTCTCGGGCCTCTACTGCACGCAGATCGGCCACAGCTTCGGCGAGGAGATCGGCCGTGCCGCACTTCAGCAGATGCGCGAGCTGCCGTTCACGTCCAACTGGACCGTCGCGCATCCGCGCGCGATCGAGCTGGCGGCGCGGATCGCCGCGCTTGCGCCGCCGGGGCTTGACCGCGTGTTCTTCACCTCGGGCGGCTCTGAGTCGGTGGAGGCCGCCTGGAAGCTCGCGCGCCAGTACCACGCGGCGCGCGGCGAGCCGCAGCGACGCAAGGCGATCGCCCGTCGCGTCGCCTACCACGGCACCACCCTCGGCGCTCTCTCGTTCACCGGTCTGACGTCCTGCCGGGCCCCGTTTGAGCCGCTCGCGGTGCCGACCAGCTTCGTCTCGCCGACCGACAGTTACCGCCATCCGCTGGCTGGCGATGAGGCGGCGTTCTGCCGGGCGCTGCTGGACGAGATCGAGCAGGTGATCGCGTTCGAGCAGCCCGACACGATCGCAATGCTGATCGCCGAGCCGGTCCAGAACGCGGGCGGCTGCTTCGTCCCGCCGCCGGGCTACTGGGCGGGGCTGCGGGAGATCTGCGATCGCCACGGCATCCTGCTGTGCTCGGACGAGGTGATCTGCGCCTGGGGCCGGATCGGCACCTGGTTCGGCTGCCAGCGGCTTGACTACCTGCCGGACCTGCTGACGTTCGCCAAGGGCCTCACGTCGGCGCACTTTGCGATGGGCGGGGTCCTGATCTCAGACCGAGTCGCGGCTCCGTTCATGGAGGGCTCCATGTATATGCACGGGGTCACCTTCGGCGGGCACCCGGTCGGCTCGGCGATCGCGCTCAAGAACCTTGAGATCATGGAGCGCGAGCGGATGCTCGACAACGTGATGGCCAACGAGCCGCTGCTGCGCGCGCGCCTGCGCGAGCTGCTGGAGCTGGAGATCGTCGGCGATGTTCGCGGCATGGGCCACTTCTGGGCCCTTGAGCTGGTGCGCGACAAGGACGCCAAGTCGACCTTCAGCGCCGAGGAGGCGCGCTGGCTGCTGCGCGACGTCCTCTCAAAGCGCCTTTACGAGCGCGGCCTGATCGTTCGCCTGGACGACCGCGACGATCCGGTCGTCCAGCTCGCGCCGCCTCTGGTCTGCGACGCCGCGGTGCTTGAGGAGATGTGCGAGATCCTGGCCGTCACGCTGCGCGAGGCGCAGGACGCGCTGACGCGGACGCTCGCGGCCGCCTGACCGCCCCGGCGGACGCTCGCGGCCGCCTGACCGCCCCGGCAGCCGGCGCCCGACCCGCGCAGCCGCCCGACCCCGGCTAGGCGCCCGACCGCCGGCCAAGAAGCCGAAAGCGCTGCGCCGCCGGGACCCGGCCGGCAGTCGCGCCGGGGACAGGTCGCGGCACGCCGATCACCGCGCGCGAGCTCGCCCGGCCCGGGCGCGGACGGCGCTGCGACCGCCCCGCTTGGACTCCCCGGGCCCCTCGCCGGCCCTGCGGGACTCCTTGGACCCTTCCCCGGACCCCTCTCCGGACTCCCGTCGATCCTCGCTGACGCGCCCGGCGCGCGCCGCGCCGGTGCGCCGCGCGGCCCCTGACCGCTGGGCGCGCCGTGTGGGCTCCGGCCGCTCCGAGCGGGCAGCCTCGACCTGCGCCAGGCTCGCCTCCAGCGCCGCCATCAGATCCGGCGCCGACGGCGGCTGATCGGCCGCGGGAGCGACGGCGATCTCCTCCCCGGCGGCCTTCCGCTCGATCAGGGCAAGCACGCGCTCCCGGTACTCGTCGTGGAATCTGGTGGGATCGAAGTCGGCCGAGAGGGACTGGATCAGCTGCTTGGCCATCTCAAGCTCTCGGTCGGTCGTGGCCACATCCGAAAGCGAGTCCAGCTCGTCAAGCCGCGGCTCGAGAACCTCGTCGCCGAACAGCATCGTGGACAATGTGAGAACGTCGCCAACGGGACGCAGGGCGCACAGCTGCTGCTTGGAGCGAAGCACGATCCGGCCGATCGCGACCCGGCCTGACTCCCGCATCGCCTCAAGCAGCAACCTGTACGCCTTGGCGCCGCCGGCGGCCGGCGCCACGTAGTAGGAGTGGTCGTAGTAGATCGGGTCGATCTGAGACTGCTCGACGAACTCCTCGATGTCTATCGTCCGCGTCGCCCTGGGGTCAAGCGCGTCGAGCTCCTCGGGTTCGACCAGCACGTAGCGGTCGGCGGAGAGCTCATAGCCCTTGACGATCTCGTCGAATGGCACCTCCTCGCCGGTCGCCGAATCGACGCGCTTCTGGCGGATCCTGGCTCCCGTGCGCGACGAGATCTGGTGAAAGCGCACGCTCTTGGGAGAGGTCGCGCTGTAGAGCTTCACCGGGACATTGACGAGCCCGAAGCTGATCGCGCCGCTCCAGATCGCCCGGGCCATTGAGCTGGTTGTAGCGGACGCGGCCCCGAGGGACAAGCCGTGAGAGCGTTCCTGCCGGGCCGGGCGCGCGGGATGCCGGGCGGTGCGAGGGGTACGACGACTGGGGCAGAGGGAACGTCACGCGGACCATCCGCCTGCGACCCCTGCCCGGGGGCGGCGAGGCCTCCAGACGGCGCTCAGATGCCGATCCGTGACATGTCGGCGTAGCGCTCGCCGGCAACGGCGTCGGGCGGCACAGCCTCCTGCAGGGCCGCCAGGTCCGACGCGGACAGCTCGAGCTCGACCGCCTGCGCGTTCTCCTCCAGATAGCGAATGCGCTTGGTGCCGGGGATCGGCACGACGTCGCGGCCCTGCGCCAGCACCCAGGCGAGCGCCAGCTGCGCCGCCGTCACCGAGTGCTCCTCGGCCAGCTCCCGCACCCGCTGGACCAGGCGCAGGTTGCGCTCCAGGTTCTGCTCTGCAAAGCGGGGGTTGGTGCGGCGGAAGTCATCGGGCGCAAGGTCCTCGGCGGAGGTGATCGCGCCCGTCAGAAAGCCACGGCCAAGCGGGCTGTAGGCGACCAATCCGATCCCCAGCTCGCGCAGCGTGGGCAGCACCTCGGCCTCCACGTCACGCGTCCACAGCGAGTACTCGCTCTGCAGCGCGCTGATCGGGTGCACGGCGTGCGCCCGGCGGATCGTGCCAGGTCCCGCCTCAGACAGCCCCAGAAAGCGGACCTTCCCTGCATCCACAAGCTCCGCCATGGCACCCACCGTCTCCTCGATCGGAACGGCGGGATCGACGCGATGCTGGTAGTAGAGGTCGATGTGGTCGACCCTCAGGCGGCGAAGCGAGGCGTCGCAGCACCTGCGCACATACTCGGGGCGTCCGTTGACTTGGCGGGCTGCGGGGTCGGAGGGGTCCCGCACGATCCCAAACTTGGTCGCGAGCACCACCTGGTCGCGCCGACCGGCGATCGCCCCGCCCACGAGCTCCTCGTTTGTGTAAGGACCGTAGATGTCGGCCGTGTCCAGGAGGTTGATGCCAAGATCAAGCGCCCGGTGGATCGTCGCGACCGCCTCCCGCTCGTCGGCCTGACCGTAGAACTCCGACATGCCCATGCACCCGAGCCCGATGGCCGAGACGATCAGGCCCTGGGTGCCAAGAGCGCGCTGCTGCATGCCCGCAAGGCTAGCCGTCGGGGGCGGCACCGACCAACCGGCGCTTGTGGCGAGTCGCCGGAGGGCCACGCCGGCGCCCGGCGAGACCCAGCTGGCGCCCGACTAGCCTCAGCCGGCCCCGGCCGAGCCCTGAGCGGCCCCAGGCGAACCCCCGGCAGCCCCGGCCGAGCCCAGGCCAGCCCTCGGCGACCCGGCCGCCGATCTCACGAGGTCGCGGTCCGGCGCGTTAACCGGCCGTGAGCGCCCCGCCCCCGTTTCAGGAGCTGATCGACGCGCACGGTCGCACGGTGCACCGGTTCCTGGTCGCGACGGTTGGCGCCATGGAGGCCGACGACTGCTACCAGGAGACCTTCCTGGCGGCGCTGCGCGCCTACCCGAGGGTCAGGGATGCCGGAAACCTGCGCGGCTGGCTTTTGACGATCGCACACCGAAAGGCGATCGACGCTGCCCGGGCACGCAGGCGCCGCGCCACGCCGGTGGACCCGGGGACGATCGGCGCGCAGGCGCGCAGCGAACCGTCGCGCGGCGGACCGCCAGACGGACCGGCGCCCGGCGGCGCGAACCCGGCGCAGGCCCTGCCCGCAGACGGCGAGCTGTGGGCTCGGGTGGCGGCGCTCCCGTCCAAGCAGCGAACGGCGCTGGCGCTTCGCTACATCGGCGACTGCGACTACCGGCAGATCGCGCAGACGATGCGAACCAGCCCCGAGGCGGCGCGCCGCAACGTCCACGAGGGCCTGCGCCAGCTGCGGCAGCAGGCGGCGCAGGCGGGGCACACGGAGGATCGATGCGACAGCACAAAGATCGGCGAGCGATGAGACAGCCCGCAAGCGGACGGGAGCTCGAGCGGGCGCTGCGCAATGCGGCGGGCCGGATCGGCGGCGAGCCGCCCACGATCGAGCGAGCCGCCCGCGCCGCGGGGCTGCTGGACGTCGCCTACGCCACGATCCAGACGCCGTTGGGCGAGCTGCTGCTCGCCTCCACACCGGCTGGGCTCGCGTGCGTCGCCTACCTGGAGGAGGTCACCGGGCGCGACGAGGACGCCGTGCTGCGACGGCTCGCGGGGCGGCTGTCGCCCAGGATCATGCGCGCCCCGCGGCTGCTGGACCGTCCGCGGCGCGAGCTGGACGAGTACCTGGGCGGCCGGCGGCGGAGCTTTGAGCTTGAGCTAGACCTGCGAGGACTGACCGCGTTCGCGCGCCGGGTGCTGCACGCGGCCGCCGGGATCCCCTACGGGCAGACCGCCACCTACGCACAGGTCGCCCAGCTTGCCGGCAGCCCGCGCGGCGCGCGAGCGGCGGGCAACGCCCTGGGCGCGAACCCCCTCCCCATCGTCCTGCCGTGCCACAGGGTTGTGCACGCCGACGGCGGTCTGGGCGGCTACACCGGTGGGCTTGAGCGCAAGCGGATGCTGCTGGCCATCGAGCGCGGCCAGCACCCGCCGGCCACCTGAGACCGCAAAGGGGCCGGGCCCTCGAGGGCCCAGCCCGCGAAGGGCCCAGCCCCAGCCCGCGAAGGGCCCAGCCCCAGCCCTCGAAGGGCCCAGCCGTCCCAGCGGCCGAGCCATCGGCTCACCGGTCCTTGGTGCGGGTGACGCCTGATTTGGGTAGACCTCGCACATGCTCCGGAGGCTGCTCAGCTCACTCGATCACGTGCAGCAGCGGCGGGCGCCGCTGGCCATCGCCGTGGCGGTGCTGCGCAAGTTCGCCGACGACCAGGGCGGCGGGCTGGCGGCCCAGGTGGCCTACTACGCGTTCTTCTCACTGTTTCCGCTGCTGCTCGCCCTGACGACGCTGCTTGGCTTCGTGCTGAGCGGCGATGTCGCAGCGCAGCGAGCGGTGCAGGGCACCGTCCTGCGCCAGCTGCCGATAGTCGGCAATCAGATCGCGGTGCGGGGACAGGGCGGCTCCGCGGCGGCGGTGATCATAGGGCTTGCGCTGTCGCTGTGGGCCGGACTCGGCGTGTGCGGCGCCGCCCAGGCTGCGCTTGACCGGGTATGGGCGGTCCCCTACAAGCAGCGGCCCGGGTTCGTGCAGTCGCGCCTGCGCGGCCTGGGGCTCCTAGCGGCGCTCGGCGCTCTCTTCTCCCTGTCCACCGCGGCCTCCGGCCTGGTCAGCGGCGGCTTCGGGGGCGTCGGCGACCTCATCGCCGGTTGGGCGGTCGCACTGGTCGTCAACCTCTGCCTGTTCATGGCCACCTTCAGGCTGATGGGGCCGGGCTCGATCCCCACCCGCCAGCTGCGGGCGGGTGCGGCGTGCGGAGCGGTCGCCTGGACGGCGCTGCAATCCCTCGGAGGCTTCTACGTGGGCCATGTGCTGGCGCGCGAGAGCGGCACCGTCGGGCGCACCTTCGCACTGGTCATCGCGCTGCTGGTCTGGCTGCACCTCGGCGCGCAGCTGCTCCTGCTGTGCGCCGAGCTCAACGTGGTGCTCGCTCGCGGCCTGTGGCCGCGAAGCCTGCTCGGGCCGCCCGACGAGCCCGCCGATCGGCGCACGCTCGCCGCGCTGGCCAAGGTCGAGGAGCGCTCCGAGCAGGAGCGCATCAAGGTGAGCTTCGATGCGCCCGCGATGGCCGACCCCGCAAGCCCGCCGCCGGGCTCCGCCGGCGGCGCTGATCCCGCGGGGGGCTGAGCGTCAATCCGCCCGGTGGGCGCCCGCACCGGCGCCGTGGATGCTCGCCGACACAGGCGACCGGGGCGCCCATCGGCACGGACGACCCACGACCCCGGCCAGCACCGACGAGCCGAGGGCCCAGCCAGCACCGACGACCCGAGGGCCCAGCCAGCACCGACGACCCGGGACCCCCGCCAGCACGGACGCCCGGGGCCGCAAGCCAGCAGGGCCGGCACCGGGCACCCGCCGGGACAGCGGGCTCAGACCGTCGGCCGGGGACGGCTCAGCCACGTGGGGCGGGCGATGCACGAACGGTGAGGCGGCGGGGCCACGTGCAGAGCCCATCCTGCGCGGGACATCCCGAGCACAGCGCTCGATGCGGGGCGGGCGAGGCCGGGAACTCCCAGCGCAGCACGGGCTCGAGCAGGGCGTCGAGGCGCCTCTGCAGGTCCGGCAGATCCGAGGCCTTGAACGTGTGGGATACCAGCTCCTCCGGTCGCTCCACAAAGCAGTGGACGACCTCGGCCACCCGGTGGCGCGCGCGCAGCGCCGCGATCGCGTACACCAGGCGCTGGAGCGCGTAGGCGTCGCCTGCCGCCAGGGTGGCGGGGCTGCTCGCGTCGAGCCGGTCGCTCTTGTAGTCGACCACGAGTGCGCGGCCGCCAGGCTCGATGGCCAGCACGTCGAACGCTCCGGCGATCAGCACGCCTCCTGCGGCGAACGTGAAGCGAAGCTCACGCGCGCAGTCGAGCGCGCGGCCCAGGCGCGCGCAGAGGGCGCTGTGCGCGATGCGCCGCACCATCGTTCTCAGCTCCTCGGCCTCCGCGGCCCCGACCGCCGGCGAGATCGCGGCGCTCAGAGCAGCCGCGCGGACCGCCTCTGGCGAGGGCACCATGGGGCGCCTGTAGTCAAGCCGCTCCAGCAGGGCGTGCAGCAGCACCCCTCGCTCGGCCGCCGAGCGGCCGCGCTGCGCACGCGCCCGCGCCGCGCCGCCCGCAGGCTCGCCGTCACCTGACGGTGCGGCGGTGGCCTGCGACTCGGCGTCTGGCAGGCCGAGCACCCGGATGGCGTAGAAGCGCAGGGCACAGCCGCGGTAGGCGGCGAGCGCTGAGTAGCTGAGGATGGGCAGCGGCGGCGCGCTGGCACGATCGCGCCAGCCGGCCGCGCCTGGGGCAGCCAGGGGGCGCACGGCAGCGGTGGCGTGTGCGGCGGCCGTGGCATGTGCGGCAGCCGTGGCATGTGCGGCAGCCCCAGGTCGTACGGCAGCCGCAGGTCGTGCGGCAGCCCCAGGTCGTACCGCAGCCGCAGGCCGTGGGTTGGCTGTGGACGGGAAGACGGGCGGGGCGGCGAGCGCTGGCGGGAAGGTCGGCGTGGGCGAGGCCGTGAGGCCGCGCGACGCCACCACCTCGGGTGGCCGCCCGGCAGCGGGCCCGTCACGCTCAGGGCCCGAATCGCAGACGGACACCGCGACCCGCGCGTCCCCATCCTCGTGGACGCCTCCCCCCTGCGCCACCAGGTCCGCCAGGTTGGGAACTAGCGCCGGCGCAAGCCACGCCGCGGTGCAGGAGCCGAGAGCTGCGCCCGAGAGCAGCGACTCAAAGCGCAGCGCCCCGCTCAGCACGAGCTGGTCCTGGGCGCGCGTCATCGCCACGTAGAACAGCCGGCGCTCCTCCCTCTCTGCCTCCGCGCGCTCCTCGACCCCGAGCGCGTCGAAGTCCAGCGCCGAGGCGCGGCCGGCCGAACCCGCGCGCGCTAGCCTGATTCCCAGGCGACCGTCGGCGCCCAGGCGAACGATCTCGGCCCGCGGTCCGGGCTGTCGCCCCAGGTCGGCGACCGCGACCACCGGGAACTCGAGCCCCTTGGCGCGGTGGATCGTCATCAGCCTGATCGCGTCAAGGCCCTCGCCCGCCAGGGGAGCCTCGCTCTCGGCCGACCCGCCCGCACCCTCCGACGAGCGGCGCTCGATCACGCTCAGAAAGGACGCCAGATCGGGTCCATACATTGCCTCGTGCTCGCGTGCGAGGCGCATCAGCTTTCGCACGTTGGCCAGCCGCCGCCGGCCGCCCGGCATGGCCAGCATGGCCACGTCGTAACCGCTCAGCTCAAGCGCGGCGTCGATCAGCTCCTCAAGGCCCCGCTCGGCCGCGGCCTGCGCTTCGCCCGGGACGCCCCGCTCGCCCGCGGCCTCCCACCTGCTCGAGCGGCCTCGCTCGCCGGGGGCGCCCCACCCGCTCGAGAGGCCCAGGTCTCCAAGGCAGGCTCGCTGTTTGCCAAACCACGACGCGAAGCGGTCCATGCGCTCGCGGTCCTCGCCGGCCAGCTGGTCGAGTTCGCCGCGCGGATCGCGCAGCACCGCCCACGGAGTGCGCCCGCCCGCCCGGGCGGCGTCTGCCAGGATGACGATCGCGTCCAGCGACGCCCCCACGATCGGCGAGGCCAGCACGCCGTACAGCGCCTCCTCGTCGCGAGGGTTGCGAAGCGCGCGCAGGTACGCGACGAGGTCCAGCACCTGCGGGTGGCGCCAGTAGCCCCGCCCGCCGACCACGTAGGTCGGAAGCCCGCGGTCCTCGAGCGCGCGCTCGTAGACGCGCATGTCGGTGGTGGCACGCAGCAGCACCACGATCTCACCCGGCGACCAGCCATCCTGGACGATCTGAGCCAGGCGCGCGGCCAGCGCGCGCGCCTCCGCGAGCCGCCAGGGCGCCGCGGGCCCGTCGCCGTCTGACTCGCCGCCCTTGTCGACCAGCACAAGCTCCACCGGCGCGCGCCCCGCGCGGGACCCGGGCGGTCGCGCCGCGCGCAGCGCCGGCCCAGCGTCTCCGAGCCGGGCAAACGCAGCGTTGATCGCCGCGAGGATCTCGGGCCGCGAGCGGAAGTTCACGGTCAGCGACAGCCGCGCGCCGCGCGCCTCCAGCCGCCGCGAGCGCTCGACGAACAGGCCCACCTCCGCGTTGCGGAAGCGGTAGATCGACTGCCTGGCGTCGCCGACCACGAACAGGTTCCCGCGCGCGATCAGGTCGATCAGCTCAAGCTGGACGCCGTTTGTGTCCTGCAGCTCGTCGACCATGATCCGCTCAAAGCGCTCAGACCAGCGCCGGCGTGTGTGCGGGTCGTCGCGCAGCAGACCCAGCGAAACCAGCTCAAGATCGTCGAAGTCAAGCCCTCCGGCCGCTCGCTTGCGCCGCTCATAGCGCTCCCCGTAGAGCTCGAGCAGCCGGTTGAGGAGGTCGCGCACCGGCTTCGCCGCCCACGCGGCGGACAGCGCCCGCAGATGCGACAGCGACCCCGCGTAGGCCTCGCACGCGCCGCTGCGAAGCGGTGCGGCGGAGACGGGCAGCCGATGGCGGTCCAGCTCGACCGGCCAGATGCCGATGCCGTCGGCGGCGCGCGCCAGCCGCGCGCATGAGGCCGCGCGCTCGATCGCCGCGGCGACGGTGGTGCCGGGCGAGTCGATCGCCGAAAGCTCGGCGACCACCACCTCGGCGGCGCCGGCGAGCGAGCGGGCGGCCTCGCGCAACCGGCTCGGGTCGACCGGCGCGACCTCGGGCAGCCGCGGCGCGCGCGACCCGGCGCTGCGCAGCCGGCCGTGCACGGCCACGACCGACTCGCGCAGCGCGCCCGCTCCGTAGGCGGCCACCAGCTCAACGGCGCGTGCGTCATCTGCGTGCAGCTGCGCCAGCGCGTCCTCGAAGGCGAGCGCCGAGAGCGTCTGGGTGAGGTCCTCGTCCAGGATCACAAAGCCCGGATCCAGTCCGGCCGTCAGCGCGCCGGAGCGCAGAACGCGGGCGCAGAAGCCGTGGATCGTCGAGATGAAGGCGCGCTCGGTCGCACGCGCGTGCTCGGCGGCGCCCAGCTCCAGCAGGCGAGCCCGCACGCGCCTGCGCAGCTCGCCCGCGGCCTTCTCGGTGAACGTGATCGCGAGGATCGCTCCCACCTCGATCCCGTCCTCGAGCACCGCGCGCGCGAACCGCTCCACCATCACCGAGGTCTTCCCG
>DATGLC010000072.1:0-56621 GCA_035294345.1 Solirubrobacteraceae bacterium | reverse complement strand
ATTGGTGAGCATCAGGCAGGCCACCTCCTCGGTCGCCTTGGCTCGCAGGTCCTCCAGGTCGACGTTGCCCCGCGGGTCGGTGCCGACGTGCACGACCTCGCAGCCGGCCATCGTCACGGTCGCCGGGTTGGTGCCGTGCGCGGAGTCGGGGATCAGCACCTTGGTTCTGCGCTCGCCCCGGTCCTCGTGGTAGGCGCGGGTGAGCAGCACCCCGGCCAGCTCCCCGTGCGACCCGGCCGACGGCTGCAGCGAGACGTGCGGCAGGCCCGCGATCTCGGCCAGCGCGCGCTGCAGGCGCCACATCAGCTCAAGCGCGCCCTGCGCGCGACGCGGGTCCTGCAGCGGGTGAAGGCACGCGTTTCCCTCAAGCGCGGCGAGCCGCTCGTGCAGCTTGGGATTGTGCTTCATCGTGCAGGATCCGAGCGGGTAGAAGCCCGTGTCCAGGTCGAAGTTGCGCCGCGACAGCCGGTTGTAGTGGCGCACTATCTCGGGCTCTGAGACCTCCGGCAGCGCCGCCGGGCGCGCCCGGCGCAGCTCGGGCGCCAGCAGCTCGTCAAGCGGCCTGGCGGGCACGTCGAGCGCCGGCGCGCAGAACGCGCGCCGTCCGGGGCGCGAGCGCTCGAAGATCGTCAGCTGATCGTCGGCCGCGGTGGAGCTCACGTCGCCCCCCTGCCGGTCGCCGATCGCGTTCGCGCGGCCGCCACCGCGGCCCCGAGCGTCTCCGCCAGCCGGTCGATGTCAGCGCGGGTGCGCCGCTCGGTGATCGCCACCAGCAGCCCATCGGGGTGCTCGGGGTAGTCGCGCGCGAGCGCGTAGCCGGGGTTGACCCCGGCCGCTGCGCAGCGCTCGATCACCTCGCCGACCGGCGCGTCGAGCGTCAGCGCGAACTCGCGCACCACCGGACGCTCGTGAAGCGGCGAGACCCCGTCCAGCGCCGCCAGTCGCTCGCGCGCGTACGCGGTGCGCGCGACGATCAGCTCGCACAGCTCCACGAATCCGCGCCGCCCCAGCCAGCTGAGGTGGATCACGGCCGCCAGCGCGTTGAGCGCCTGGGCGGTGCAGATGTTGGAGGTGGCCCGTTCGCGGCGGATGTGCTGCTCGCGGGTCTGCAGCGTCAGCACGAACCCGCGCCGGCCGTCGACGTCGCGGGTCTCGCCGACGATCCGGCCGGGCACCCGGCGCAGAAGCCGCTGCGTGGTGGCAAAGAAGCCGAACGACGGGCCGCCGTATGCGAGGTGGTTGCCGAGCGGCTGCCCCTCGCCGACGGCGATGTCCACGCCGCACTCCCCCGGCGTGCGCAGCAGCGCGAGCGCCAGCGGGTCACACGAGGCGATGCACAGCGCGCCGGCGTCGTGCGCGGCCGCCGCCGCGGCCTGCAGGTCCTCGACCGCCCCCAGGAAGTTCGGCTGCGAGACGATCACCGCCGCGACCTCGTCGTCCAGCTCGCCCAGCCGCGTGCACCCGTCGCTCAGCGGCGCCTCGCTGACCTCCATCTCCCAGGCGTGCGCGAGCGTGCGCAGCGCCTCGCGCGCGTGCGGGTGAACGCCTCTTGAGACGACCAGCCGGCGCCGGCCGGTCTCGGCGCGCGCCACCCAGGCGGCGGCCACGACCGCGCTCGGCCCCTCATACAGCGACGCGTTTGACACCGGCAGCCCGGTCAGCTCACAGATCGCGGTCTGATACTCGAACATCGCCTGAAGCCCCCCCTGGGAGACCTCCGGCTGGTAGGGCGTGTACGGCGTCAAGAACTCCGAGCGCGAGGTGATTGCGTCCACCAGCGCCGGCACGTAGTGGTCGTACATGCCACCACCCAGAAAGCACAGCTCATCCTCGGTGCTGACGTTGCGCTTGGCCAGCGCCCGCAGCTCCGCGTAGACCTCCTGCTCGCAGCGCCCCTCCTCGAGCGCCAGCGGACGCTCCAGCCGCAGGCCCTGAGGGATGTCGGCAAACAGCTCCTTGACCGATCCCACGCCGATCTGCTCGAGCATCGCCCGGCGGTCGGCGTCGGTCACCGAGGTGTAGCGGCTCACCGCTCAGGCCCCGGCGCCCTCAAGGGTTGCCCGGTAGGCGGCCGCGTCCAGCAGCTCCTGCTGCTCGGCGGGGTCCGACAGGCGCACGCGCACCAGCCAGCCGGCACCGTATGGATCCTCGTTGATCGCCTCCGGCGCGTCCGCGAGCGCCTCGTTGACCGCGATGATCTCGCCCGACAGCGGGCTGATCACGTCCGATACCGCCTTGACGGACTCGATCTCCGTGTAGGGCTCGTCCTTGGTCACCTTCGAGCCGACGGCCGGCGGCTCGAAGAACACCACCTCGCCGAGCGAGTCCTGGGCATACCAGGTGATCCCGAACGTCGCCTCCTGCGGGTTGTCGGGGTCGATCCTCGCCCAGTCGTGCTCGGGGTGGTAGAGCAGGTCGTCCGGGTAGCTTGCGTCGGCCACTCAGGGCTCCTTCTTTCGGTACAGGGGCTTTTCGCGGACGACCGCCCGGCGGGCGGCTCCGCGCACGTCGATCTCAAGCTCGGTTCCCGGCGCCGCCAGGCTCGCGGGAACGTAGGCCATCCCGATCCCGCGGCGGAGGCACGGCGAGTAGCCACCGCTGGTCACCACCCCGCCGCCGCTCACGCGGTCGCCGCGACGGGCGATGCCGCGGCCGGCGATCTCAAAGCACACGAGCCGCTGCTCGGTCCCGCGGGCGCGCGCGGCGGCGACCGCGTCGGCACCGATGAAGCCCGTCTGCTCCGCGCAGCAGAACCCCAGCCCGGCCTCGATCGGGTTGCGCGACTGGTCAAGCTCGTTGCCGTACAGCGGCAGGCCGGCCTCGAGCCGCAGCGTGTCGCGCGCCCCCAGGCCCGCGGGCCTGGCGCCCGCGGCCACGAGCGCGTCCCAGACCCCGCCGGCGGCGCCGGCGCCCAGCACCAGCTCGACGCCGGGCTCGCCGGTGTAGCCGGTGCCGCACACCAGCGCGCCCGCCCCGGCCACGCTCGCCTGCGCGCAGCGGCCGCGCGGCGGCGCGGGCGCGTCGGCGAGCGACTCGACCAGCGCGCGGGCGCGCGGGCCCTGCACGGCGAGCATCGCCAGCTCGTCGCGGCGGTCGCGCACGGCGACGTCCAGGCCGGCCGCATGCTCGGACAGCCAGCGCAGGTCCCGCTCGTGGTTTGCGGCGTTGGTCACGACCAAAAGCTCGCCCGCCACGATCCCCGCAGGCGGCGGCCGGTAGGCCATCACGTCGTCCAGCACCCCGCCCCGCTCGTCGCAGAGCACCGCGTACTGCGCGCCGCCCTGCGGCACGCGCTCGACGTCGCATGACAGCAGCCGCTGCGCGAGCCTGATCGCATCCGGGCCGTCGATCTCGACGCGACCCATGTGCGAGACGTCGAACACGCCCACCGCGCGGCGAACCGCCAGGTGCTCGGGGATGATCCCCTCATACTGGATCGGCATCAGGTAGCCCGCGAACGGGGCCATCCGCGCAGAGGCGGCGAGGTGTCGTCGATGCAGCGGCGTGCGGCGGAGCGTGTCGGTGGCGACGCTCACGAGCGCTGCGTGCGGGCGACGACGATCACAAGGGGAGGCTAGTGGATCGCCGGTCCACGCGCGCCGGCGGGCAGGACGGGCTGGGACGAACGGGCAGGGCGGGCTGGGAGGGACGGGCAGGGCCAGCTGGGACGGGCGGGGCGCCCGGGCCTCACGCCCGGCCGTGGCCGCTCAGCAGCCGGTGGTCTGCGTCGACCATCAGCCTGATCAGCTGCTCGAAGCTGGTCGTCGGCCTCCACCCCAGCACCCGCTCGGCCTTGGAGCGGTCGCCGATCAGCCGGTCGACCTCGGCCGGGCGCCTGAGCGAAGGGTCGATCTCAACGTGGCCGTCGATCGGCACGCCCGCTTGATCGAAGGCGATCTGCAGGCAGTCGCGCACCGAGTGCGCCACCCCGGTGGCGATCACGAAGTCGTCCGGGCGATCCTGCTGGAGCATCAGCCACATCGCCTCCACGTAGTCGGCGGCGTAGCCCCAGTCGCGCTCGGCGTCGAGGTTGCCCAGCCTGAGGGTGTCCACCAGCCCCAGGCGGATCGCGGCCGCATGCCAGGTGATCTTGCGCGTCACGAACTCCAGCCCGCGCCGCGGGGACTCGTGGTTGAACAGGATCCCGCTGGTGGCATGCAGGCCGTAGGACTCCCGGTAGTTGACCGTGATGAAGTGGCCGTAGACCTTCGCGACCCCGTAGGGCGAGCGCGGGTAGAAGGGGGTCGACTCGTTCTGGGGCACCTCGCGCACGTTGCCGAACATCTCGCTTGAGGAGGCCTGGTAGAAGCGCGCCTCCGGGCACACCTCCCGCACCGCCTCGAGCACGCGCGTGACGCCCACGCCGGTGAACTCGGCCGTGAGCGTCGGCTGGATCCAGGAGACCGCTACGAACGACATCGCGGCGAGGTTGTAGATCTCGTCGGGCCGCGCGAGCCGCAGCGCGTCCACCAGCGATCGCTGGTCCAGCAGGTCGGCCTGGTGCAGCGTGATCCGGTCTCGAAGATGCTCGATGCGCTCGAATCGCTCGGTGGAGGAGCGGCGCACCAGCCCATGCACGTCGTAGCCCCGCTCCAGCAGCAGCTCGGCGAGATAGGAGCCGTCCTGACCTGTGATCCCGGTGATCAGCGCGGTGGGCACCGCGGCAGCCTAACAACGGCGCGCACGCCGCGGCAGGCGGGTGTTGCGGCCCTCCGGCGGCACGCCGGGGCCCCTTCCGCGGCACGCGCGCGGGGGCTCTGGGCTACCCGCCGGCACGGCCCAAGCCCTGGTCACTCCACGGCGCGCGCGGGGGGCTCCGGACGCTCAGCGGTCCTTCAAAAAGGATGGGATGTCGATCTCGTCGTCGGCGATCTCAAGCGAGGAGCGCTGGCGGTCGTCCATCGTCACCTCGCGCCCGCGGCGCTCGCGCCGCACCGCCTCGCGCGCGCCCAGGGCGGAGGCGCCGCGCCGGTGCTCGAAGCCCGTGGCGATCACCGTCACGCGCACCTCGTCGCCCAGCGAGTCGTCGATCACCGCGCCGAAGATGATGTTGGAGTTGGCGTCCGAGGCGCTGCGCACGATCTCCGCCGCCTCGTTGACCTCGAACAGCCCCAGGTCGTGCCCGCCCGTGATGTTGAGCAGGATCCCGGTCGCGCCCTCCACCGACTCCTCCAGCAGGGGCGAGGAGATCGCCATCTTGGCCGCCTCGGCGGCGCGGTTCTCGCCCGATGCGCTGCCGATTCCCATCAGCGCGCTGCCGGCGTCGCGCATGATCGTGCGCACGTCGGCGAAGTCCAGGTTGATCAGGCCGGGGATCGTGATCAGGTCGGTGATCCCCTGGACCCCCTGTCGCAGGACGTTGTCGGCCTCCCTGAAGGCCTCGAGGATCGTCGTGCGCCGCTCGACGATCGAGAGCAGCTTCTCGTTGGGGATCACGATCAGCGTGTCCACGTTCTCACGCAGGCGCTGGATGCCCTCCTGCGCCTGCTTGGCGCGCTGCGTGCCCTCGAACTGGAACGGCCGGGTGACCACGCCCACGGTCAGCGCCCCGATCTCGTTCTTGGCGATCTCGGCGATCACTGGCGCAGCGCCGGTGCCGGTGCCGCCGCCCTCCCCGGCGGTCACGAACACCATGTCGGCGCCCTTGAGCGCCTCCTTGATGTCGTCGCGGGACTCGGCCGCCGCTCCGTGCCCCACCTCGGGGTTGGCACCGGCGCCCAGCCCCTTGGTCAGCTCGTGGCCGATGTTGAGCTTCACGTCGGCGTCGCACATCGCCAGCGACTGCGCGTCGGTGTTGCAGGCGATGAACTCCACCCCCCGCAGCCCGGCGTCGACCATTCGGTTGACGGCGTTGGTGCCGCCCCCGCCGACGCCGACGACCTTGATCACTGCCAGATAACTGCCGCTTTCCATGGTTCTCGTCCGACCCTCTAGTTAGGGTTGAAGGCTTGCGCCCAAACCGGCCTGCACCGCCAGTGTGCCACGTTAGAAGCTGGCGATGCGCGAAGTCAACTGTGCGCACGCCGCCGCAACGATCGTTGCAGATCGCCCAACTCTCAACGATAGCGCAGGGTTGGCCTACGATGCAACCTAAAGCTTCACCTGAGGGTTAGCCTCTGCTCGTGGAGGGTGGCGAGGCGGAGCCGTCGCTGCCGGCGCCGGCCGCCGGCCGCTGCGGCACGGTTACGTCGATGTACGACGCGCCGGCCGAGCTCGGAGAGCCCAGCACGTCGACCACGGCCGACCACTTGGCCGCCAGCTGGGCGGCGGCGCCGAAGTAGACCCGCGGGCCGTCTCTGAGCTGCGCCACCAGCCCGTGGACCGGGTCGCTCCACACGCTCTGCACGTGGCGCAGCAGCGCGCGCGGCGCGTCGGCCAAGAGCAGCACCTCCTGCAGCGCCGCGCCGGTGACGCGCTCACCCGGCGGCTCGGCCGCAAGCTGGATGACCGGCAGGGCAGCGGTCGGCGCCTGGTCGCGCAGCAGCACCCCGTCATCGGCCACCGTGACGCGCGCACCGTCGGCGCTGATCACCGCCACCGCCCGGCGCTGCAGCACCCGGATGCGCATCGTGTGCGGAAAGCTCGTGCTCACCTGCAGGCGCACGACGCTTGAAAACGGGGCGACCGCCGCGCGCAGCGCCGAGAGGCTGACGTCAAGCGTCGTCATCTGGCCGGCCGCCAGCTCGAGCGCGCGGCGGATGCGCGCGCCGCTCGGTCCGCCAGCGCCGATGATCTGCACGCGCCGGACGGCGACCAGCGGCGAGTCCCGGAAGTACAGCCAGCCGCCGGTCGCCAGCGCGCCGAGCAGCGCCACGGCGACCGCGGCGCGGGCGCCCCAGCGCGCAAACGCGCCGGCGAGGGCGACCGGGGCGCGGGCGCACCAGCGCGCAAGCGCGCCAGGAAGGGCGGCGGCCCCCGGGCCGCGGCGCAAGCGGATCGCGCGGGTCCGGGGCATCGTGGGCTGTGGCTGCATGGGCTGGCGGCGGGAGGTTGAGGCGGCGGCCCCCGTTGATGGTTTTCGACCCCCGGGCGCGCGCTCCTACCGAGCCGGCACCCTGCGCGGCGCAGAGATCCCCACCCGGATGCGCGCCCGCGCCCGGTGCGACCTCACCGGCCGCGCACAAGCGCTCCGGCGCGCCGGGCGGTCTTGAGAGCGGCCGTGCACGAGCACGCCGGCGGCCGGCCGCTCTCAGCCCCCGCTCTCAGCCCCCGCTCTCAGCCCCCGTGCACGAGCGCGCGGGCGAGCCGGTCGACGTCGCCGGCGCCCATCACCAGGCACAGGTCGCCTTCCCTGAGCGTCGCCTCCAGATGCTGGCGCGCCTCGTCCAGGCTCGGCATCCACGACACCTGCCGCCCGGCGGCGGCATCGGCGGCGGCCCGGGCGATCAGTCGTCCATCGACGCCGGGGAAGTCGGCGGGGTCCTCTCGCGCGGCGTAGACCGGCAGCACGCAGACCGCGTCGGCGGCCGCGAGCGCCTGGCCGAAGCGCCGCCACAGAGCCGCCGTGCGCGAGTACAGGTGCGGCTGGAAGACTGCCACCAGCCGCCGGCGCCCAAGCGAGGCGGCGGCAGCGATCGCCGCCGCCACCTCGGTCGGGTGATGGGCGTAGTCGTCGTAGACGTCTGCGCCCGAGCGAGTGCGACCGACCTCCTCAAGCCGGCGCCTGGCGCCGACGAAGCCACCGAGCGCGCGCGCCGCGGCCGCCACGTCGGCGCCGGCCAGCTCGCACGCGGTCAGCGCACCGGCGGCGTTGACCGCGTTGTGGACGCCGCGGACGCGCAGCGCCACCGTCATCCCGCGCCAGCTGAAACGCACGCCGTCGGGGCGCGGCTCCGCGTCGGGGGCGTCGTAGCCGATCGCGTCCGCCGGGCACAGGGCACGGAGCGCCGGCCGCTCCCAGACGACGGCGCGCCCGGCCCGGGCCATGAACCGGGCGAGCGTGCGCTCCAGGTCAAGCCGCGACGCGTAGGTCGCGTGGTGGTCGAGCTCGGCGTTTGTGAGCAGCGCGATCTCCGGCCTGAGTCGCAGCAGCGAACGGTCGGACTCATCGGCTTCGACGACGATCCACTCGCCGCTGCCCCAGCCGGCGTTTGACCCCGTGTCGCGCAGCTCGGCGCCCACCACGTAGGAGGGGTCAAGCCCGGCGGCGCGCAGGGCGTGGACGATCATCCCGGAGGTGGTGGTCTTGCCGTGGGTGCCGGTCACGGCCAGGCAGCGGCGCAGAGCGGCGATCTCGGCCAGCAGCTCCGAGCGGTGAAGCCGCCGCGAGCCGGCCGAGAGCTCGGGGTTGTCCGGAGCGATCGCGCTCGAGTGCACGACCTCCGCGCCGGCGGGCACGTTGGCGGCGTCGTGGCCGATCACCGGCGAGAGCCCCCGCTCGCGCAGGCGCTCGGTGTAGCTTGACGGCGCCCGGTCTGAGCCGGTGACGGACGCCCCCAGGGCCGCGGCAATCAGCGCCAGGCCGCTCATCCCGGCGCCACCGATCCCCACGAGATGAAGGCGCCGGCCGCTCCACGGCCCTCGCGCCGGGGAGGGCCGCCCGGTCACCCGGCTCATGCGCGCCGCCCCCTCGCCAGCGCCCGTCGCCCGGCCGCCGAGCGGGCCGCGGCCGCGAGCACCTCGTCGGCCACGGCGCGCGCCGCATCCGGCCGCGCGAGCGCCCGGGCCGCGCGGCCCATCGCCTCAAGCGCAGCGGGGTCGCCCAGCAGCCGTCCCACCTCGTGCGCGAGCCGCGCGGCGGTGAGCTCGTGGTCGTCGATCACGATCGCGGCGCCGCCGCGCCTGAGGATCTCCGCGTTGGCCTGCTGGTGGTCGCCGGCCGAATGGGGGTAGGGGATGAGCACCATCGCCCGCCCCTGCGCGGCGACCTCCCAGACCGAGCCGCCGGCGCGGGCGACAACCAGGTCGGCGGCCGCGATCGCATCCGCCAACCGGTCGATCCAGCCGCGCAGGTCGTAGTGGGCGCCCGGGGAGGCGAGCGTCGGCAGGTCCCGCTCGCCGGCGGCGTGAAGGACCCGGAAGGGAGCGTCCGCGAACGCCTCAACCGCGGCGAGGTTGATCGACCGCGCCCCCTGCGAGCCGCCGAAGACCAGCACCAGCCGCTCGTCGTCGCCCACCCGCAGCGCCGCCCGGGCGCGCGCGCGATCGCTCGACGGCGCGGGGACCGGGCGACCGGTGACCAGGTAGCGCGGCCCGTCGCGCCCGGGGATCGGGACCGCCAGGCAGACGCGCCTTGCAAGCGGCGCCAGCAGCCGGTTGGCCATCCCCAGACGGCTGTCGGCCTCCATGGTCACCAGCGGCACGCCTGCGAGCGCCGCCGCGAGCCCGACCGGCGCGGCCGCGTAGCCGCCCGCGCCCAGCACCGCCGCGGGACGCAGGCGTGCGAGCAGCGCGCGGGCTCGAAGCACCGCGCCCAGGTCGACCGCCAGCGCGCGCGCCGCCGCAAGCGGCCGGCCGCGCGCCAGCGGCACCAGCGGCAGCGAGCAAAGCTCAAAGCCGGCCGCCGGGACCAGCTCCCGCTCGGCGCGGTGCCCGCCGATGAAGACGACCTGCGCGCCGTCAGCTTGAAGGACGCCGGCGACCGCCAGGGCCGGGACGACGTGGCCGCCGGTCCCGCCGGCGGCGATCGCGATCCTCACCCCGGTCCGCCGGCGGGGTCAGCACCCGCAGGGCGCTCTGGGACCGGGAGATGTTTAGCAGCAGGCCCACCGAGGCGAGCATGATGCACAGGTTCGTCGGCGCGTAGGAGATGAACGGCAGCGGCACGCCGGTCAGCGGCGCCAGCCCGAGCACGACGAAGATGTTGAGGATGCCCTGGCACAGGATCAGCGAGGTGAGCCCGGTCGCCAGCAGCTTGGCAGAACGCTCGCAGGCGCGGCGGGCGGTGCGCAGCCCGGCGTAGGCCATCATCCCGTAGAGCACCACCACCCCGCAGATGCCGATCACCCCCAGCTCCTCACCGATCACCGCGAGGATGAAGTCGGTCTGCGCCTCCGGCAGCCAGTAGACCTTCTGAACCGACCGGCCGAGCCCGACGCCGAACAGCCCTCCCGAGCCGACCGCTATCTGGCCCTGGACCTCCTGGAAGCCGGCGCCGCCCGCCACCGACCAGGGGTGCAGGAACGAGGCAAGCCGGGCGCCCTCGTACGGGCGCGCCACGGCCAGCGCCAGCACCAGGCCCGCCGCCACGCCGGCGAGCAGCGCCAGATGTCGCAGGGGCATGCCGGCCGCCAGCAAAAGCGCCCCGATGGTGAGCGCGATCGCCAGCGCGGTCCCCATGTCGGGCTCCACCACGATCAGCAGGCAGGCCGGCGCGACCACGATCGCCACCGGGGCGATCGCGCGGCGCAGGCCGCGCTCAAGCCACCGCGGGTGCTCGCCCAGGTGGCGCGCCACGTAGAGCACGAGCGCGAGCTTGGCCACCTCCGAGGGCTGGAACTGCAGCGGCCCGGCGGCGATCCACCGGCGCGATCCGTTGACGTCGACCCCGAACCCGGGCGCCAGCACCGCCACCAGCAGGCCGAGCGAGACCACCACCAGCAGGCGCACAAGCCGGGCGTCGAGCAGGGCCAGGCCGCGACGCTCGAGCACCAACATCGCGACCACGCCGACCGCCGCGAACGCCACGTAGCGCACGAGCTCGCCCGTGCCGGCGCCGCCGCGCGAACCCAGGATCCCGATCGGAGAGGACGCGCTGTAGACCATCACGCAGCCGAACGCCAGCAGGCACAGCGTGGCGGTCATCATGATCCGGTGCTCGAGCGGCGGCGCGCTGCGGGCCTGCGCCCGGCGCGCCACGCGGGCGCCCGCCCGCAGGGTCGCCTCAGCCATCGCCGCCGCGGGCCAGGGCGCGGAAGTGCTCGCCGCGCTCCTCAAAGCTCCGGTACTGATCAAAGCTTGCGCACGCGGGCGAGAGGAGCACCACCTCGCCGGGGCGGGCCGCCGTAGCGGCGATCCGCACCGCCCGCTCCAGGTCGCCCAGCACGCGGACGGGCACGCCGGCGGGGGCAAGCGAGCGCTCCAGCTCGGCCGCGGCCTCCCCCAGCAGGTAGACGCCGGCGCAGTGGGCGGCGACGGCGGGGGCCAGCGCGCCAAAGTCCTCCCCCTTGGCGCGGCCGCCGGCGATCAGGTGCACCGGCTGGCGGAAGCTCGCGAGCGCCACGAGCGCGCTCGCCACATTGGTCGCCTTGGAGTCGTTGACGTAGGCGACGCCGTCTCGCTCGCACACGAGCTCCAGGCGGTGCGCCACCCCCGAAAAGCCGGCTAGTCCCTCGGCGACCGCGCCGGCGGGCAGCCCGCGCGCCATGCAGGCGGCGGCGGCCGCCATCGCGTTCAGCACGTTGTGCTCGCCGGGGAGCGCCAGCTCACCGACGCCGATCAGCGGCTCGCCGTCCCACAGCAGCCGCTCGCCCTCGCGGCGCAGCTTCGCCTGCGGGCCGGCCCCGAACCGCACGCGCCGGCCCTCGCCCGGCAGCGCCAGATCAAGGTCGACGGGCACGATCGAGATGTCCTGCGCTGTCTGCTTGGCGAAGATCCGCAGCTTCGCGGCGGCGTAGGCCTCGAAGCTGCCGTGACGGTCCAGATGGTCGGGGGCCAGGTTCAGCAGCACCGCCACCTCGGGGGCGAACTCCAGCGTGTCCTCAAGCTGGAAGGAGGACGCCTCGCAGACGACGGTGGCCTCAGGCGCCAGCGAGCCAACCAGCGAGCTGGCGGCGGTGCCGACGTTGCCCGCGACCGCGACCGGCACGCCAGCGCAGCGGTGGATGTGGCCGATCCATTCGGTCGTGGTCGTCTTGCCGTTGGTCCCGGTCACGGCCACGAACTCGTTGGCCAGCATCCGCCACGCGAGCTCCAGCTCGCCCATGACCGGCACGCCGAGCGCTCGCGCCGCCGCGACCGCGGGCGCGTGCTGAGGCACGCCGGGGCTCTTGATGAGCGTCCGGGCACGGGCGGCAAGGTCGTCGCCTGGCGCATCGAGATGGACTTCGACGCCCGCGCGCGAAAGCCTGCCCGCGCTGCGCGCCAGGCGCTCGTCCTGCGGCGAGCCCGCGTCGCAGCCGATCACCTGCTCCCCTGCGGCACGCAGCGCCAGCGCCGCCGCCTCGCCGGAGCGGGCAAGCCCGACCACCAGGTGCGGGCCGGGGGTCAGCGGCGGCCTGGCCCTCATCTCAGACGAGCCGACGGTCGCAGCTTGGAGAGCCGATCGCGCCTGTCCGGGTCCGGCCGCTCGCTCAACCGCGGATGCTCAGCTGGTAGACCACGAACCCGGCCGCCCCCAGCGCGGCCGCCACGATCCAAAAGCGCAGGATGATCTTCGTCTCAGACCAGGCGCGCAGCTCGAAGTGGTGGTGGATCGGCGCCATCAGGAACACGCGCTTTCCGAACAGGCGGAAGGCGACCACCTGCACGACGACGGACAGCACCTCGAGCACGAAGATGCCCCCAAGCAACAGCAGCAGGATCTCGGTGTTGGTCATGATCGCCATCCCCGCGATCGCCCCGCCCAGGCCCAGTGCGCCGGTGTCGCCCATGAAGATGCTCGCCGGGAAGCTGTTGAACCACAGAAACCCCACGCACGCGCCGACCAGGCAGCCGGCGAGCAGCGACAGGTCCCGCTGGCCGGTGATGAACGTGATCCCGATGTAGGCCAGCAGCACGATCGCCGTGCAGCCGGCCGCCAGACCGTCAAGGCCGTCGGTGAAGTTGACGGCGGTCGTGGTGCCGGCGACGACAAGGTAGATGAACACGGGAAACAGCGGGCCCAGGTCCAGCGAGAGCTCGCCGATGCGGAACTTGACCGTGGAGCTGACGCCCGCCTTGTGGGTCGCCACCCACCACAGACCGACCGAGATCGCGACCGTGACCACGAGCTTGGTCCGCGCTCGCAGGCCGAGCGACCGGCGCCGCACGATCTTGGTGTAGTCGTCGGCGAAGCCCAGAAGCGCGCAGGCGATCGAGGCGCCGAACACGCCGATCGACTGCCAGTCCAGGTCCGACAGCAGCAGGTATGGGACGGCGATCGCCAAGAACAGCACGATCCCCCCCATCGTCGGGGTGCCGGCCTTGGTCTGGTGGCCTTCGGGCCCCTCCTCACGGATGTTCTGGCCGAACTCCCTCGCGCGCAAGAAGCGGATGAAGCGCGGCGAGAGGAACAAGCACATCAGCAGCGACGCGGTCCCGGCGATCAGGATCCGCCCGTCGGAGGAGCCCGTCACGCCGGCTCCTCGCGCCCGCGCAGCGCCGCGCACACGCGCTCCAGCCCCACCGCGCGCGAGCCCTTGACGAGCACCACGTCCCCGGGCGACACCAGCTCGCCCACCAGCGCGGCCGCCTGACAGGCATCATCGACGGCGTAGCGCTCGCGCCCGAAGCGCTCGGCGGTCGCACGGGCGAGCTGGCCGACGGCCACCAGCACGTCCACGCCCGCCGCGTCCGCCTGCTGCCCCAGCCGCTCGTGGTAGGCGACCTCGTCCGCCCCCAGCTCCAGCATGTCCCCCAGCACCGCCACGCGCCGCGTGGCGGCCGCGGCGGCCAGGTCGTCCAGGGCGGCGCGCATGGAGACCGGGTTGGCGTTGTAGCTGTCGTCGATCAGCGTGATCCCGTCGGGCAGCGACAGGCGCCCGCCGCGCCCTGGCTGTGGCCGGTAGGCGACCTCCCCGGACGGCGTGACCCCGACGGCGATCGCGGCCGCCACGGCCGCCAGCAGGTCGACCATCAGATGCGCCTGGTGGAATGAGACCTCCAGCGACACGCGGGCGCCGGCCGCGTCGATCTCGACGCGCGTGCCGTCGCGCGACAGCATGCGCACGTCCCCGCCATCGCCGAAGGTGATGGTTCGCAGATCGCCTCGCAGGTGGGGCTCGAGCAGGCGCTCGCCCGCCGGGACGATCGCCGTGGCGCCGGGGGCCAGGGAGGCGATCAGCTCCGCCTTGGCCGCGGCGATCCGCTCGATCGTGCCCAGCAGCTCCAGGTGCACCGGCCCCACCGAGACGATCATCCCCACCTGCGGCCGCGCGATCTCGGCCAGCTGCGAGATCTGCCCGGGACCCCGCATCCCCATCTCGACGACCACCACGGCGGTCCCGGGCCCGGCGCGCAGCAGCTCAAGCGGCAGTCCGATCTCGGTGTTGAGGTTGGCGGCCGACGCGAACGTCGCGACGTGCGGCGCGAGCAGCGCGCGCGTGAGCTCCTTGGTGGTGGTCTTGCCGGTCGAGCCCGTGATCCCGATCACGAGCGCGCCGAGCTCAGCGCGCCAGGCTGCCGCCAGGCGCTGCAGCGCCGCCAGCGGGTCGTCGGCGACGAGCACCGCGGCGCCGTCGTCGCGCCGCGCGGCGGCCTCGACAGCTGCGGGCCCGTGGGCGGTGGCGGTGAGCGCCCCCCATGCACCCGCCGCGATCGCCTGCGGCGCGAACGCGCCCCCGTCGCGGCTTTGGCCCGGCAGGCCGATGAACAGGGCGCCCGCGCCCACGGCCCGCGAATCGATCGACACGGCGCTCGGCCCGGCCGCGCCGGCGTGTGATCGGCGCGGCTCGGCCAGCAGCCGCGCGCCGGAAGCCGCAGCGATCCGCGCGGGATCCCAGTCCCTCATCGCGCCGCGGCGGTGCGGCTTTGGAGGATCTCGCGCGCGACGGTGACGTCGTCGAAGGGGACCTTGCGTCCGCCGGCGAGCTCCTGGCCCTGCTCGTGGCCCTTGCCCGCGATCACGACCACGTCGCCCGGGCCGGCCCCTTCGATCGCCCGCTCGATCGCCGCGCGCCGGTCCACCTCGTGCTCGACATCGGGGCCCGCGCCCTGAAGGATCTCGGCGATGATCGCGTCGGGGTCCTCGGAGCGCGGGTTGTCCGAGGTCACGATCGCGCGGTCGGCGAGGCGGCGGGCGATCTCGCCCATCAGCGGACGCTTGCCCCGATCGCGGTCCCCGCCGCAGCCGAACACGACGTGCAGGCGCCCGGCGGTGAGCTCCCGGGCCGCGCGCAGCACGTTCTCAAGCGAGTCCGGCGTGTGGGCGTAGTCGACCAGCACGGCGAACGGCTGCCCCTCATCGACGGTCTGAAAGCGGCCCGGGACCTGGTCGGCGTGCTCGAGCGCCTGCGCGCACGCCGGCGCCGGGACGCCCAGCGAGCGGGCGGTGGCGATGGCAGCGAGGGCGTTGTGGACGTTGAACTCGCCGCGCAGGGGGGATCGCACGCGCAGCTCGCCGTCGGGTGCCAGCACCCTGAAGCTCGACCCCTGAAGGCCGGTCCGCACGTCCACCGCGCGATAGTGAGCCTCGGAGCGCAGCGCGTAGCCGACGGCGTCCGGCAGCTCGCCGGCCAGCCGCCGGCCGTAGGGGTCGTCGAGGTTGAGCACCGACACGCCGGGCCGCAGGTCAGCGAACAGGCGGCGCTTGGCCTGGAAGTAGTCCTCCATCGTGGGGTGGAAGTCCAGGTGGTCCTGGGTGAGGTTGGTGAACAGCGCCGCCGCGAAATGGATGCAGTCGGCGCGGTGCAGCGCCAGGGCGTGCGAGGACACCTCCATCACGCACGCCCGATCACCGGCGGCCAGCATCTCGGCGAGCGCGCGCTGCAGGTCGATCGCCTCGGGCGTGGTGCGCACGACCTCGCGCTCGACGCCGCCGATCACGCTCTTGACCGTGCCGAGCAGGCCGGTGCGACGCCCGCCCGCCTCAAGCATCGCGCGGATCAAGAACGCGCTCGTGGTCTTGCCGTTGGTCCCGGTCACGCCGACCGTCGCAAGCTCGGCGGTCGGGTCGCCGAAGAACGCCGCGGCCGCCGGGGCCATCGCCTCGCGCACGCTTGGGACGACCACCTGGGGCACGCCAAGGTCAAGCGGCCGCTGCACCACCAGGGCCGCGGCGCCGCGGTCCACCGCCTCGGCCGCGAAGTCGTGTCCGTCACGCGTAAAGCCCGACACGCAGAAGAACAGCGTCCCCGGCCCCACCGCGCGGCTGTCGTAGGCCAGGTCCGTGATCTGCACCGCTTGAGCGTGGCGCGGCGCGCCGGCCATCAGCTTGCCCAACTCCATCGCGCCCGAAGGCTAGCCGCCGGGGCGGCCGCCGCGGAGGGCGGGTGGCGCGGCCGCGGGCTGGGCCGGCGCGCCCCTGCCCGCGGCGCGCTCGCGCCGGCCCGGCGCTCAGCCGGCGAACCCGGAGCGCCCGGCCGCGCGGGGCCGCCGGTCAAGCACGCGGTCCACCAGGCCGTAGGCCATGGCCTCCTGCGCGCAGAAGAAGCGGTCGCGCTCCATGTCGGCATGGACCCGCTCCACCGGCTTGCCGGTGTGGCGGGCGTAGATCTCGTCGATCTTGGCGCGCATCTGCAGGATCTCACGCGCGTGGATCTCAACGTCCGTGGTCTGACCCTCGTAGCCGCCCGAGGGCTGGTGGATGAGGATGCGGCTGTTGGTCAGCGCCATCCGCTTGCCGGGCGCCCCTCCGGCGAGCAGCAGCGACCCCATCGACATCGCGATCCCATAGCAGATCGTCTGAACGTCCGGGACGATGAACTGCATCGTGTCGTAGATCGCAAGGCCGGCGTATATCGAGCCCCCGGGCGAGTTGATGTAAAGCGAGATGTCCTTCTCAGGGTCGTCTGACTCCAGATGCACGAGCTGGGCGACGACGAGGTTGGCGGCCTGCTCGTCGATCTGGCCGCCGAGGAACACCACCCGGTCGTTCAGCAGCCGGCTGTAGATGTCGAACGAGCGCTCGCCCCGGGCCGTCTGCTCGATGACCATCGGCACCACCGTCATGGCCTTGGCTCCTCCTTGGATGAAGATGCTGTGCAACCATTAGGTTGCTCACAATAGCAGACTCGCAACCACACAGTTGCACATATCTGAACTGGAGGCACGATGACCGATCTGATCCGCCGCGAGCTGCGCCTCAGCGCCAGCCCGGACGAGGTATGGCGGGCGCTGACCGAGCCCGACCGGCTGCGCGGCTGGCTGGCCGACGAGGTCTCCTTCGAGCCCTGGCCCGGAGGTGAGGCGGTGTTCAAGGTCGACGGGCGCACGCTCAGCGGCTGGGTGGAGGAGATCAGGGCGCCCGCCGGCGGCCGCCACGAGGGCCGGCTCGCGTTCTGGTGGGGCGAGGGCGACGGTCCGGCGTCCCGGGTGGCGCTGACCGTCGCGCCTGCAGCCGGTGGCACGCTGCTGCGCGTGTGCGAGACCCGCCCGCTGGACGTCGTGGAGCTCGTCGGCATCCCGCTCACGGGCCCGGGCGGTCGGGGCTTCGGGCCGGCGCTGGCGGCCTGCGCCGCCGCCTGACCGATGGCGGACGGTGGCGCGGCCGGGACCGACGCGGTCTTTGCGGCGCTCGCAGACCCCACGCGCCGAGCCCTGCTCGCGCGGATAGCCGCCGCGCCCGCGTCGGCCACCGAGCTGGCCGGCGAGCTGCCGATCTCCCGCCAGGCCGTCGCAAAGCACCTCGCCGCGCTGGTTGGAGCCGGGCTTCTGCAGCGCAGCAGGTCGGGCCGCGACGTCCTGTACCGGGTCACGCCCGAGCCGCTTGGCGACGCCGTCTCCTGGATCGCGCGCGTGGGCGGTCAGTGGGACGAGCGCCTTGCGCGGCTGGCGCGGGAGCTCGGCGGCTGACCGCCGGAGCCGGGCGCCCGGACGCCGAGCGGCTCACCCGCCCGGCGTTGGGTGCCGAGTCGCATGCCCGGACACGACGCGCCCCGTCGCCGGCTCACCCGCCCGGCGTGGAGGCCGAACCGGCCTGCTGGCCTGGCGACGCGGCCGTCTGGCTTGTGCTCACGCCCGCGGGGTTCGGATCGATGCCGAAGTAGGGCACCGCCCAGCCGACGATCCGCTTGAACGCCGGCGCGGCCACCTGGCCGCCGTAGATCGAGCCCTGCGGCTGGTTGACCATCACCTCCACCACCAGCTTGGGGTCGGCGGCGGGAACCATGCCGATGAACGACGCGATGTACTCGGTGGTCGAGTAGCTCCCGTTGACGGCCACGTTCGCGGTCCCGGTCTTGCCCGCAAGGTCGTAGCCCGGGATGGCGGCGCCCGACGCGGTGCCTCCGTCGTCGAACACACCCCGGAGCATGTCGCGTAGCTCTGCCGCGGTGGAGGCCGAGATGATCCGGTGTGCGGGCGGCAGCGGCACCGCGCGCCCGCCGATCGCCGACACGATGTGGGGCGAGCGCAGCCAGCCGCCGTTGGCGATCGCCGAGTAGGCAGCGGCCATCTGGATGGGGGTGACCGACTCGCCCTGCCCGAAGGGCATGTTCGCCAGCGAGACGCCCGAGTACTGCGACGGCTCGGGCACGATCCCCGCCTGCTCACCCGGGAGGTCCACGCCGGTCGGCGCGCCGAACCCGAACGCCCGCACCCAGTGGTTGAAGCGCTGCGGGCCGAGCATCATCCCGATCTTGGCCGCGCCGATGTTGCTTGACACCTTGAGGATCTGCGCCACGGTCATCATCTCGCCCGGGTGCCACTCAGCATCGTGGATCTGCCGGTTGTAGACCTGCAGCACGGAGGGCACGTAGATCTCCGTGCTCGGGTTGACGAGCCCATCCTGGATGGCGCCCGCCACGGTGATCGCCTTGAACGTCGAGCCGGGCTCGTAGCTGAAGTCGACGGCCTGATCCATCCAGTCCTGCTCGGACGGGCTGCCCGGCTCGTTCGCGTCCACGCGCGGCCAGTTGGCCAACGCGAGGATCGCGCCCGTGTCCGGGTTTATCACGATCGCGGTCGCGTTCTTGGGGTGGTACTGGGCACCGACGCCGGCGAGCACCTGCTCCACGTAGCTCTGCAGCGCCGCATTCAGCGTCAGCGTGAGCGTCTGCCCGGGCCTCATTGCGCGCGTGTCGTCGACCGACAGCGACTGTCCGAGCGCGTCCTGCACTATCCTGCGCTCGCCGGCGCGGCCGGCTAGCACCCGGTTGTACTCATACTCCAGGCCCGCGTCGCCGGCCCCGGCCGAGTTGACGGTGCCGATCACCTGCGAAGCCGTCCACGGCAGCGGGTAGACGCGGCGGACCTCCGGTGTGACGTTGATGCCGTTGATGTGCAGTGCCATCACGGCACCAGCCTGCTGCGGGGTGACCTCGCGTGCGAGCACGACATAGCCGGTGCCGGGCCTGGTGAGTGCCGACAGCAGCGCGGCCTCACTGCTGCCGAGAAGCCGCGAGAGCTTTGGCGCGTACCTCGCCAGGTCGTCGCGCGAGGTGAGAAACGGGTCGGCGATCACCTCGTCGGCCGCCTCGGACATCGCGAGCGTCACTCCATCGGAAGACACGATCGAGCCCCGCACCGCCGGAAGCGGCTGCAAGATCACATGCTCGCTGACCGCCTGACGGCGAAGAGTGGCCGCCTCAAGGACGCCGAACTGCCCCGCGCGCAGCACCGCCAAGCTGAGCAGCGCGCAGAAGCCGGCCATCAGCCATCCGATGCGGCGGTTGATCACGGCCATGGGCGCGATCAACCGCCGGACGTGCCACTGGCGGACGTACCACCGCCGGACGCGACACCGCCGGACGCGACACCCCCGGACGTGACACTGGCGGACGTGCCGACGGCGCCCTGCGCGCCGCTGGCATTCGTCCCGGAGGCCACACCCCCCTGCGAGACGTCGGCCGCGGAGGCCGCGGCCGCCTGCGCCGCCACGGCGGCGGCGAACGCGCTGGGGTCTGGAGGACGGATCGCGGCGGCGGCCTGTGCGGGGGTGACGGCGCCGCCTCGAAGGAAGCGCACCTGCTCGGTGGCGGGCATCACCATCCCCTGGGCGGCGGCGAGCTGCTCGATCCGCTGCTCGCTGGACATCGAGGCGATGGTGGCCTCAAGCTGCTGGTCGGCGGCCTGCAGCGCCGTCTGCTGCTCGAGCGCCCGCCCCACGCCGGCGTTCAACTTGAGCACCTCAACCTGCATGTAGACAACGCCGGCCAGAAGCACGCCCAGCAGCGGGATCCACACGCGACTGCGGATCAGGCGGTCCAGGAGGTTCAGGTCGGTCAGCGCGATCAGTGTCTGGGCCAGGCGGCGCCCGGCCAGCGGCGGCCCGTCGGCCGGACGGCGAGACGGAGCCGGGCGCGCGGGCGCCGGCCGCATCGGCGCCGGTGGCACGGGAACGGGCACCGGCCGAACGGCAGCCCGCGATGCGGGCGTCCGCCGCGCGGGAGCCGGACGCGCAGGAGCCGGACGCGGCGGGCCGGCTGGCGGAGCCACGGCGGGTGCCGCGGCCGCCGCGGCGGCGGCTGCCGCGCCGGCCGTCCGCACGGCCGTCGGCGAGCGCGGCGCCCGCAAGGACGCCGACGAGCGCGGCGCGCGCACGGCCGCCGCTCGGGCGGCGGCGCGCGCCTCCCGCACGGCGGCGGCGCCTCCGGCCGGACCGGAGACGCGGCGCGCGCCGAGCGGCCCGGCGGCCCGCTGCGGGGCACGCCGGTGGCCCGCGGCCCGGCGCGCAGCCGGTGTCAGAGCGGACGGCGTCACGCGCCGCCGCCCAGCTTGCGCGCGGCGCGCAGGTGCGCCGAGCGCGAACGCGGGTTCGCCGCGATCTCGCCCGGCGTCGGCGCCACGGCGCGCCTGGTGAGCAGCTCTGCCTCCGGGCGCCGGCCGCAGCCGCACACGGGCAGGTCAGGCGGGCAGACGCAGCCGCGGGCGCGCTCGGCGAAGAAGCGCTTGACGATCCGGTCCTCCAGCGAATGAAACGAGATCGCGGCCAGGCGCCCGCCGGGAGCCAAGAGCTGCCAGGCGACCGGGAGCGATGAGCGCAGCTGCCCGAGCTCGTCGTTGACTGCGATCCGCAGTGCCTGGAAGGTGCGTCGCGCCGGATGCCCGCCGCCGAAGCGGGCCGGTGCCGGCACCGCGCTTTGGATCACCTCCACCAGCCGCTGGGTGCCAGCCAGCTCCTCATGGCGCCGCGCGCGGACGATGGCGCGCGCGATCTGCGACGCGTAGCGCTCCTCCCCGTACTCTCGCAGCAGCCGCGCCAGCCTCCGCTCATCCCAGGTGTTGACCAGCTCGGCCGCGGTGAGCTCCTGGTCGGGGTCCATGCGCATGTCCAGCGGCGCGTCGTAGGCGTAGGAGAAGCCGCGCTCCCACGCGTCGACCTGCATCGACGACATCCCAAGGTCCAGGTAGACGACGTCGGCCACCAGCTGCTCGGCGCTAAGCCGGACGAGCGCGGATGCGCAGTCGCTGCGCATGAAGCGCGTCTCGCACGCCACCTGCGCGGCGAGCTGCGCGAACCGCTCCTCGGCGTCCGGGTCGCGGTCGATGCCGATCAGCATTCCGGCGGGGCCGATCCGCTCGGCAATCAGCCGCGCGTGGCCGCCCGCGCCGAAGGTGCAGTCGACGACGATCTCCCCGGGCGCCGGCGCCAGCAGCTCTATCAGCTCGCCGGCGAGCACCGGGACATGCGGCCTGGTCATCTCAAGCAGTGTTGACAACTCGGGCCACCGTCTCAGGCAGTCGGTCGCGGATCCGCTCCATGGTGAGCGCGTGCGTGTCTCGGTCCCAGACCTCGATCCGGTCGCCGGAGCCGCACACCGCCACGTCCTTCTCCAGCCCGCAGAGGGTCAGCAGCCTTCCGGGGATCATCACCCGGTTGGCCGAGTCCAGCTCGGTGTCGTGCGCGTCGCCAGACAGCAGCCGCACCAGATCGATCGCCTCCGGGGACATCGGGTTCAGGCCCGCCAGCGAACGGCGCACGAACTCGTCGTAGACCTCCGGCTTCCAGATCGAGAGCGCGCGCGGATCGTCCGGGCGCACGCGGGGCGCGGGCGCCAGCACCACCTCGGTCCCCAGCTGCCTGCGAAAGGCGGCGGGGATCGTCAGCCGGTGCTTTGCATCCAGCGAGTGCTCGAAGGTTCCACGGAAGGGCACGTGCGGTCATGCGGGAGATCGGTCCGACCCGGGTGGCTGGGTGGGAGGAGCCCTGCCACCCGGGTCGTTGAGGCGGGGACCTTATCCCACTTCGCCCCACAATGCAACACAACTTTCGTCAAGCGCCCCACCTGGCCGCACCGGAGCCGCTCGCGAACCCGGATTCCGCGCGGCTGCTGGAGGTCCGGCGCTCGCCGAGCACGCAACGCACCTTGCACCGGCGAGAGCCGCAACGCGGATTGCGCGCGATGGCCCGTTTCCGTCCGGCGGATGTGCTTATGGGGCGAGCGCGAGCGCCCGGCCGGCCTCCGGGAGCGGGCCCCAGGCCCCGTGAGTGGGCGTCCGGCGCCGGAAGCGGGCTTCAGGCCCCGCGGGCGCGCCGGGGAGCGCCGGACAGCGGCAGGTCGAGCACGACCCGCGCTCCCCGTGCCGCGGGCGCGCAGCGGAGCGCCCCTCCGTGGGCGCGGGCGACGGCGGCGGCGATCGCGAGCCCTCGTCCCCGGGTGCCCCGTCCGCGATCGGCCCGGGCGGCGAGGCGCCGCCAATCGCACGCCAGCCCCGGGCCCTCGTCGCAGACGGCAACCACAAGCCTCGAGCCGCGCCGGCGTGCCTGCACCTCAACCGCGCCGCCACCGTGCTCGAGGGCGTTGCGGATCAGGTTCTCCACGGCGAGCGCGAGGCCGACCGGGTCCCCCCACACGCGCACTCCCGCGCCCGCGTCCCAGCGCAGCGACAGGCTCATTCCGCGTGCCTGGGCCGCGGGCCGCCACGCCTCCACCGAGCCCTCAAGCAGAGCCCGCGGCTCGATGCGCTCCAACGGGCCCGGGCGGCGGGCGCCCGGGTTGGCCAGGGCCTCGAGCATCACGCCGGCGCGCACCAGCTGCGCGTCCACCGCCCTCAGCCGCCTCAGCGACGCCGGCGGCACGCCGGGCAGCGACTCGATCCCGAGCCGGGCCGCGGTGAGCGGCCCGCGCAGCTCGTGGCAGGCCCGCGCGACCGCCTCAAGGCGCGCGTCAAGCCGACGGCGCAGCGCCACCGCCGCCGTCAGCCCGGCCGCCGCCACCAGCCACCCCGCGATGGCGAGCAGGTGGCTCACTCCAGCCCCTCGCCGCCGAGGACCGGCGCACCAGGGTCGTGGATGCTCGGGGATCGCCTCATCCGTCTGCCCGGGATCTCCTCATCCTCTGCTCCCTTTCTTGAGAGCGCTCGGCGAGCGAGATCCACCCCCTCCCGCGAGCGAGATCCACCCCCTCCCGCGCACGGTCAAGTCGGGCCCACAGACGCGCGCCGACTGGACCACGAGCGCGCGGCGGTGCGGGGTGATCGCAGTGACGGCGGCGGCGGGGCCGAATCCACCGGCGATCCCATCGACCTCGTCGGGAATGCTCACGCCGGCGGGTCGATGACGCGCAAGGGATCGCTGCCATCCCAGCCCTCGGCGACCTTACGCACGCGCTCGTAGAAGCCCAGCAGCTCGTCGCACCTCGCAAGCACCTCCACCGGGTGGCCGAGCAGAGGCCCACCGTCCAGCCACACGGCGCAGGCCGGGCCCGTGCGCCCGGCGTGGAAGGGGGTGAAGCCCGCGCGCTTGAGCCGTTCGACCTCATCGTCGAGCGATTCCGCAAGCCAGGCCACATGGCCCACGCCGCCGCGCGGCGCGACGAGCGCGTCGCGAAACTCGGGTGGCTCGGCGAAATGGACCTGCGTCAGCTCGACGAGGATCGGGCCCCACCGTCCGAATGCGGAGGAGTGGTCGTACCGGGCCGGCCCACCGAGGTAGCTCACCTCGTCGAAGCGCAGGTGCATCATCGCCAGGAACGGGCCGGCGCCGTGCGTGGCGCTGAACGCGGCGGCGGCCGACCCGAGGTCCTCTACGACGTAGCCGACATGATGGATCGGCGGTCGCTGCGGCATCTTCCTCTCTCTCTCTCTCTCGATCCGGACCGCTTGGTCAACGCACTGGACTCATCCTAGATTGTTGTGGACTGATACAATAACTGTATGCATGTTGGGGTCGCTCGTGGCCAGGATCCGAAGCCCGCGAGGCCACAGCCGCCATTCACGGGAGGGGCGTAGACCTGTTCGATCACGTCGGGCTGTCGGTCGCAGATCTGGACGCCGCCGAGGCGTTCTACCGCCGGGCGTTTGGATTCCGACGAGAGCTCGAGTTCGATCTGCCTCCGCATCCGGTCACCGGCCGGATGCTGCTGCATCCCTCCGGGATGCGCCTGGAGCTGTTCGCGCACGCCGAATCGCAGCCCGGCATCGCGGGGCGCTCGCCGGTCGAGGCGGTTGCGGTCCGCGGCTACGGTCACGTTGCGCTGGCATCGCCGGAGATCGAGACGCTGTTCGCGCACGCGGTGAACGCGGGCGCACGCTCGGTCCTTGAGCCCGGTCCCTCTCCGCAGCCGGGAGTGCGCTTCGCCTTCCTCGCCGACCCCGAGGGCAACCTGATCGAGCTCGTTGAGCGAGCGCAGCGCTGATGGGGCGCCTGGACGGAAAGGTGGCGCTGATCACCGGCACCGCCGGCGGGCAGGGGGCGGCGGCCGCACGGCTGTTCGCCGCGGAGGGCGCCGTCGTCTGCGGCGCCGACATCGACGCCGAGCGCGCGCAGCGAGTGGCGAGCCAGGTGCGCGCCGCGGGTGGGCGGATGCACTGCCACGCCCCCGTCGATCTGGCCGACCCGGACGCGGCGCGCGACTGGGTGCGGGAAGCGGTGGCGGCGGCCGGCGGGATCGACGTGCTGTACAACAACGCCTCCGCCCCCTGGGTCGGCCCGTTCTCCGAGACGGGCTGGGCACAGTGGCGCTTCTCGATGCGCAACGAGCTCGATCTGATCTTCACGGTCACGAGCGCCGCCTGGCCGCACCTGATCGCGCGCGGCGGGGGTGTCGTGATCAACACGGCCTCCGTCTCGGCGCATCGGGGCGCCAGGTTCATCGAACAGGCCGCGCACGGCGCCGCGAAGGGCGGCGTGCTGGCGATCACCAGGCACCTGGCGGCCGCCGGCGCCCGGCACCGGATCAGGGCCAACTCGATCAGCCCCGGGCTGATCGTGACCCCGCAGATACAGCCATTCCTCGATCAGCCGGGGCACCCGGTGCACCGGATGCGCGAGAGCCATCCGCTCGGCCGGCTGGGGACCCCCGAGGACGTCGCCTCGGTCGCGCTGTTCCTCGCCTCAGACGACGCCCGCTACCTGAACGCCGTCGACATCGTCGTCGACGGCGGCCAATCGCTGATCTCCTGAAAGCCTCGAGAGCGCCGAGGGGATGCGTTGAACGGTGAGCTCCTCTGGCGCGGCGACGCCGGCTATGAGCGGGCCCGCGTGGGCCGGCAGTTCAACGCCCGTCGCCCGGGCCGATACCCGGCGGCGGTGCTGCTCGCCTCAGACGATGACGACGTCGTGGCCGGCGTGCGGCTGGCGCGCGAGCGTCGCCTCCGCGTCGCGGTGCGCGCGGGGGGCCACAGCTGGGCCGCGTGGAGCCTGCGTGACGACGCGCTGCTCATCGACCTTGGAGCGATGCGCGAGATCAGCTACGACGGGTCCAGCGGCGTGGCCCGCGTGCGTCCGGCGGTCACTGGCGGGGCCGAGCTGGCGCCGTTCTTGACGGCTCGCGGCCGGGCGTTCCCCGCCGGCCACTGTCCCACCGTCGGGCTCGGCGGCTTCTTGCTGCAGGGTGGGCAGGGGTGGAACTCGCGAAGCCGCGGCTGGGCCTGCGAGAGCGTGGTCGCCATCGAGGTGGTGGCCGCCGATGGGTCACTCGTTCACGCCGACGAGCAGACCAACAGCGACCTCCTCTGGGCCGCACGGGGCGCCGGCCCCGGCTTCCCCGGCGTGGTCACCGCCTTCCACCTGCAGACCTATCCGCTGCCGAGGGCGATGTGGCACGACACCTGGACGTTCGAGCTGTCCGAGCTCGAGCCGCTGCTGGGCTGGATCGACGGGCTGCTGCCGGCCCTTCCGCGGGTGGTGGAGCCCGTGATCGCCGCCACGCGTCTGCCGCGGCCGCAGGGCCCGCCGGTGCTGTTGCTTCACACCACCGCCATGTGCGAGACCGACGAGCGCGCCGCGCGCGCGCTGGCGCCGCTCGCCGACTGCCCGATCGCCGATCGCGCGATCGCCCACGAGCGCGGCCCGACCACGGTGGAGGCCGAGAACCGCGCGCAGGCGCTTCAGAACCCCGAGGGGCATCGCTACGCGGTGGACTGCACCTGGACGGACGCGCGCGCCCGTGAACTGGCCCCGCATCTGCGCGCGCTGTGGTCGGAGCTGCCCACCGAGCACTCGTTCTCGATCTGGTACGGATGGTCGCCGGGCGGCCCGTTGCGCGACATGGCCTTCTCGCTTGAGGGGCACGCATACATCGCGACCTACGCGATCTGGGACGATCCCGCCGACGACGGGCGCTGCAGCGACTGGGTCGTGGAGCGAACGCGGGCGCTGGCCGCGGCGGTCGGCAAGGGCGTCTATCTCGGCGACACCGACTTCACCCGCCGGCCCGACCGGTTCCTCTCCCCCGGCAACCACCGCCGGCTGGAGCAGATCCGCGCGCGGCGCGATCCCGAGCGGCTGTTCTGCGGCTACCTGATCGCCGACAGCCAGCAGCTCAACGCAGAACCAGCCCGCCGTCGACCGACAGCGTCTGGCCGGTGATCGCGCCGGCTCGGTCTGAGGCCAGGAAGGCAACCGCCGCTGCGACGTCGGCGGGGTGAAGCGGACGGTCGATCGCCTGGCGTGCGCGCACCGCCGCGAACGCTGAGGGCGGCATCCCGGCGCTGGCGGCGGGAGTCGGAGTGAGGCCGGGGGCGACGCAGTTGACCGTGATGCCGTCGGCGCCGTGGGCGCGAGCGAGCGTGCGCGCCACGCCGACCAGCGCGCACTTGCTCGCGACGTAGGCGAGCAGCTGCGGGGCCGGAGGGTCCCAGATCGTGTCGGAGACGACGAACACGATCCGCCCGAACCCTCGCTGCGTCATGCCCGGCAGGAACGCCCGGGCGAGGAGCAGCGCCGACTCCACGTTGACGGCCTGCACCGCCCGCCACGCATCCAGGTCCAGATCTGTCAGCGCAGCCTGGTCAAAGCGCGCCGCGGCGTGCACGAGCACGTCACAGGCCCCCCGGCGCGCGAGGATCTCCTCGGCCGCCGCGGTGACCGCATCCGGGCTCCCGAGGTCCACCGGCGGCCGGCCGGCGATGTCCAGGACCTCGACCGCGTGCCCGCCTTCCGACAGCGCCCGCACGATCGCGCCGCCGATCGCGCCCGCGCCGCCGGTCACCACCGCGCAGCGCCGGCCCGCGGGGTCGGCCCCGCTCATCCCGCGCGGCCCCCGGCACGGGGCGTGCCGCTCGGCCTCGGGCGCGCCTGCGGCTGCCGATCATCGCGCCGGCCGATGGCGTAGCGGAACACGTTGTGCATCGTGACCCGTCCGTCGGGGGCCACGAACGGCCGTACCGCGTCGGCCAGCGCGGCGCGCGCAGCCTCCGGCCCAGCCGCGTCGATCGCCATCGCGCCCCCACCCGAGGCGAGCACCGCCCGGACGGCCTCGTCGGCGCTCGCGTGCGCCCAGACGACCGGGACCTCGCCCCGCTCGACGACCGTCAGCCCCGCGGCGGAGAGCAGCCGCTCCAGACCGCCCGCCGAGGAGAGGGCATAGGGAAGGTGGCGCGCGACCTCGCCGCTGCGCCCCGACGCCGAGGCTCGCAGCGGCTCGAGCGCCAGGTGCAGAGCCGTCGACTCGTTGCGCTCGGGCTCTGCGAAGGTGGTGGCCGCAACGAGGCCGTGCACCCGCGCCACGCGCGCGGCCTCGGCGACCGCCACGAGGGGATCGTCCGCGAACTGGAAGGCGTTGAAGCCGACGACCACATCGAACCGCCCGCTGGGGAACGGGAGCGAATCCATGCCGGCCGCCACCAGCGTCGCGCTGGGAACACGCTCGCGCGCGATGGCCAAGAGCTCCGCCGTGATGTCCAGACCGGTCACGATCGCCCCGCGCTCGGCCGCCATCCGCAGCGCGTATCCGGAGCCGCAGCCCACATCCAGCAGCCGCGTGCCCGGTGCCACCCGCAGCCGGCGCAGCACCTGAGCGAACAGCTCGTGGTTTGAGGGCTCCGCCAACTCGGCCCAATCCCGGGGCCGCCTGCCCCAGTGCTCAGCGGCCATCGCGCCCTTCGCGATCGGCGGCTGGCCGCCCGTCCGTCGGAGCGGCGAGCTCACGCGCAAGCAGCGCCAGCGCGGTCGAGGCCTCAAGCAGCCGCTGACGATCATCGGCCGGCAGGCTGGCCAGCCGCCGGCGCAGGGCACGCTCCCATTCGGCCTCGCGCCGGCGGCGGATCGCCTGCGCGCGGGCGGTCGGCGCCAGCCGCACGACGCGGCCGTCAGCCGGATCGCCCTGGCGCCGCAGCAGCCCGCGGCCGATCAGCGCCCGCACGGTCGTGCTCGCGTTGCTGACGCGCAGGCCCAGCTGGTGGGCGACCTCCCCGACGCTCAGGCCCGGGCGGCGCACGAGCAGACGCATGACCTCAAGCTCAGAGGCCGGCAGCGCATCGAGCCTCTCCTCCACCTCCGGATCAAGCGTCCGAGGCAGCAGCCACGCGAGGTCGTGAAGCGCGACGGCAAGACATCTGGCACCGCCCGCCGGCGGCGTTTGTGAACGGGTGAGCGCCGGGGAGATCGTGTCTGCCTATAGTTCTATCGCTAGATGTAACCGCCTGCGCCGGGCCTCTGGGCCGTGAGCTGCCCTGCGAGCGCTGCGCGAATGACGGTCCTGGTCGACGGAATGAAGCCAGGGCCGGACGTGTCAGCCGCGAGCGCCACCCCCTCTGACCGCCGTGTCAATGCGGTGCACATGGCCGACGCCGGGTGCGCGCTGCTGGCCAACGTCAAGCGTATCGTCGCGGACTGCGAGCGGGCTCAATACGTCATTTGAGCGGTGCCGATCACACGCTTTTGGGACGCCTCCCGGCCGCGCTCGTTGAGGCAGCCGGGCTGCGTTCGCCCAGTCAATCGTGACCTGCTTCGCTCGGCTGACTTCGCTAAGATCCGCCCCCGAATACTCCACGAGCGGAGGGGCTAGGTGTCTCGTAGTACACATCTGGTCGGGGCGTGGCCCGGCTTCTCTGCGGCTCACGCCATGGATGTCGCCTTCACGAGGTTGGGGCCATGGCTGGATCGGCTAAGCGACGGCGAAACCGGCCTGAGATCGCAGTGGGTCACGCCGATCGTCGAGGGGATGCGCGCCAACCCGGACGTCGAGATGACTCAGGACGGGGATTACTCGCACTACGACAAGACTCCGAAGTACAAGGTGCGAGAGGGCCGCACGCTGGATCCCGCGAATATCGACCTCGGGTTCCGCCGCGCGTTTGAGGGTAGTTACCCGGCGTTCAAGGAGCTGCGCAGGCGGCACGGTTACGATCACGTTCGCTTTCAGGTTGGCGTGCCGAGCCCCATCGATCTTGCGGTCGTGGTCTTCGGTGGGCCTGCGGCGTTCGCCGATCCGTCGCTGGTCGAGGCGTTCCTACGCGCGGAGATCATGGAGATCGGGGCGATCACGGCACTCGCTGACCCGGAGGATGTGGTCTTCCAGATCGAGTCAATCGTGGCGATACCCGCGGCGGGCGCGGGCGAGACAAGCGGCGACGTCCACGCGATGACCGGTGAATCCAACCAGATGCTTGGTCGTATATCTGGGCTCTTTGCCGCCCTCGCTCACGGCGCGCCGGAGAACACTCACTTCGGCATCCATCTCTGTCTCGGTGACTTCAACCACGAGGCGTTTTCGCGCCTGGAGAACGTGGAGCCGATCGTGCGCGTGGCCAATGCCATCGTGGAGCGCTGGCCGGATGGGCGGCCGTTGGACTACATCCACGTGCCGTTCGCCGCGGCCTCGGAGCCGCCTCCGACCGATCCGCAGTTCTACGCCTCCCTCGCGCAGCTGCGTCTACCGGAGCACGTTCGTCTGGTCGCCGGCTTCGTGCACGAACACGTAGATGAGGCCGGGCATCGCGCGCTGCTTGCGACCATCGAACGGGCGGCCGGCCGCGAGGTCGACGTGGCGGCCACCTGCGGGCTGGGCCGTCGCCCCGACAACGCCCAGGCCTACGAGACGATGGACATGTCGCGCTTGCTGCTGCAGACCACGGCCTGATCAAGCGCAGCGACGCTGATCGCGCAGGAAGGGGCCTCCAGGCTCAGCTTCCGCGGCGGCTCGGCCCCGGATCGGCCGCGGGGCGTCCCGGCGCAGATCGCCTCAGGACGGCTCCCCGCCCAGGAGCCGGTAGCCGACGCCCCACACGTTGGCGATCAGGCCGCTTCCCTCGCCGCCCAGCTTTCGGCGCAGACGGGAGGCGTGCGTGTCGACGGTCCGCGTGCGCACCGGCGTCGCAAACCCCCACACGTCGCGCAGCAGCTCGTCGCGCGTGAACACGCGGTACGGGTCGCCCGCCAGAGCCTCCAGCAGAGCAAGCTCCTTGCGCGACAGATGGACGTGCCGGCCGTCCACGTGCACCCCGTGGGTCCGACGGTCGATCTCGAGCGGGCCCACCCGCAGGCGCCCGCCGGAGCGCACGCGCTCGGCGCGCCGCAGCAGCGCACCGAGCCGCGCACGAAGCTCGACGTAGCTGAACGGCTTGACGATGTAGTCGTCGCAGCCTCGGTCAAATCCGCGCAGGCGGTCGACCTCGGTCGCGCGGCCGCTGAGCACCAGGATCGCCGTTGGCTGGTCCGCGGCGGCCTGGGCGCGCAGCTCACCGACCAGCTGAAGGCCGTCGCCGTCTGGCAGCACCAGATCGATGATCGCCGCCGCGGGCGCACGCTGGGCGATCAGCGCGCGGGCCTCAGCCAGGGTCCCGACGCCGAGCGGCAGGTAGCCATCGGCCGCGAGGTTGTCGGCGAGGAACCGCCGCGTGGCGACGTGGTCCTCGACGATCGCGACGGCTCGGCGAGAGCCCTCGCCGGATTGAGAACCCGGGTGCTCAGGCTTGGGACCCACATCGGTAGAGAGCCCGCAGCCGGCGCCTTTCACCCCCCTCCCCCGCCGTCGCCCCAGCGGCTGGGCGCCCGTCGCACGCCTGTGACGGGCGGCCTGCAACATCGATTTCACCCCGCCCCCGATGAAGGATTCGCCCATATGATGCCGACGCCATGTACCGGCGGGGCAACTACAGCTCGGGGGACGACTTCGTGCTCGAGTACGGCGAGCTGCGCTTCACGTTCAACGAGCGGGACTTCCGCGAGCGCTGCGAGCAGGCCGCGCGCCGGCTGTGCTTCTTGGAGGGGTCGATCGAGGCCGACGAGGCGGAGGATCTCATCAACCTGGTGGTCAACGGCGAGGTGACCGACCCGGCGTCGGCCCTCGGCGAGCACGTCAACGAGTACTGGGCTCAGCTGGCCGGGCCCGCCGAGCGATCGCTGGTGCACTGGCTGCGGCGGCTGATCTTCCGCGGCGCATGGCTTGACCAGCGCGTCAAGGAGGGCGAGCTGGACGTGCGCTTTGACGAGCGCGGGCGGACGTTCCTCTACGTTCAGCCCGACCGCGGCGGCGAGCCGATCGAGCTGGCGCCCGAGCCCAGCTGGGATCGGGTCGCCTACGTGCGGCGCTGAGCGCGCCGAACCCAGCCGCCACGGGCCCCTGCGAGTCGCGATGCGGGCGAGCGCGACCGCGCGCACGATCGCGGTTCGGGCGGCCGGCGGGCGCTGCGATTAGGCTCCGCAGCACGATGAGCGCCGACGCGTGGCTCGTGATCCCCACCTACAACGAGGCCGAGAATCTAGGGTCGATCGTCCAGGCCGCCTCCGAGCAGCTTGCGCTCGCGGCCCCAGGCGGCTTCCGGATCCTGATCGTCGACGACAACTCGCCAGACGGAACGGGCGCGATCGCCGACGACCTTGCGGCCCGTCACGAATGGGTGGAGGTCATCCACCGCGCCGCCAAGGCGGGGCTCGGCCAGGCCTACCTGGCGGGCTTTGAGCGAGCGCTCGAGGGCGGGGCGCGGTTCGTGTTCGAGATGGACGCTGACTTCTCGCATGACCCTCGCTACCTGCCGGCGCTGCTGGAGGCGGCCCAGCACGCGGACGTGGTGCTCGGCTCGCGCTACGTGGACGGCGGCGGTGTGCGCAACTGGGGGCTGCTGCGCCGCGCCCTGAGCCGCGGCGGCGGCCTGTACGCGCGCGCGATCCTCGGCGTGGACGTGCACGATCTGACGGGCGGCTTCAAGTGCATCCGCCGCGAGGTGCTGGAGTCGATCGACCTGCCCAGCGTGCGCGCCACCGGCTACGTGTTCCAGATCGAGGTGACCTACCGGGCGATCCTCGCCGGCTTTCGCGTGGTCGAGGTCCCGATCGTGTTCGTGGACCGGGCCGTCGGCACCTCTAAGATGTCGAGCCGCATCGCCCTGGAGGCGATGCTGATGGTGCCGGTGATCAAGCGCAGCGCCGCCGCCGCGCTCCGTCGGGCCGGCCTGGTGCGAGTCGGCGGGCCGTGAGCCAAACCAGATCCGCTTAACACGATGCCAACCGCCTTCTCATCGAAGCCGGGGGCTTGGCGGGCATCCTGCGCGCGGTGAGCGCCACCGGACAGACGCGCGCCGTGGCGGCCGGCGAGGAGCTCTCGCCGCCGGCGCCCGGGTGCGGTGAGGGGGTGGCCGTCTCGCCGCGGGACGGGACGCTGACGGCTCCCGCCACGCCGCGGGACGGGACGCTGACGGCTCCCGCCACGACGCAGGAGGAGACGCTGACGGATACCGCCTCGTCGCAGGACGGGGCGCTGACAGCTCCCGCCATGCCGCAGGACGGCGGTTCGACCGCGGACGGCGCATCTGATCGCTCCCCCCTGGACTCGCGCAGCGCACCGCCGGCGGCGGACGCCACCAGGGTCCGGGCACGCCTCGGGATCGCGGGGCTCGTGGGGTCGGTGGCGCTGATCGCGATCGGCGCAGCCCGCACCGGCGTGCTCCTGCCGCAGTCCGTGCGACCGGTGCCGGCGCCGCTCGGGGGAGCGTTCAACGCGATCTCCCTGGATCTGACGCCGGGCGGGGTGATCGCCCTGCTGGCGGTGATGATGGCCTGTTACGCGGCGGTGGTTGCGGGCGCCGCGCGGCTGGGCGCAAGGACGCTGATCGGGGCGATCGTGCTCGCCAACCTGCTCGTGCTGCTGGCGCCGCCGCTCGTGTCCACCGACATCTTCAGCTACCAGGCGTACGCCCGGATGGGCTCGGTGTACTCGATCAACCCCTACACGCACGGGCCCTACGCGATCAACCTGGACCCGGTGTTCCCCTACATCGGCTACCGCTGGTCCTACGTGCCCAGCGTCTACGGGCCGCTGTTCACGCTCGCCAGCTATCCGCTGGCCGCGCTGTCTGTCGCCGCCAGCGTGTTCGCCTACAAGGCGCTCGCGGCCGCATCCAGCCTCGCGCTGGTCGCGATCGTCTGGCGGTGCGCGAGGCTGCGCGACCGCGACGTCCTGCGGGCGGTGGCGCTCGTTGGCCTCAACCCGCTGCTGGTCATCTACGGGGTCGGAGGCGGCCACAACGACCTCGTGATGCTGGTCGCGATGGCCGCTGCCCTCTGGGCGCTGCTGGTGGAGCGCGACGCCGCGGGCGGCGCGCTGGGGGCGCTCGCCGTGGGGTTGAAGCTGACCGCGGGCGTGATCCTCCCGTTCGCTTGCGTGGATCGCGCGCGGCGCGGCGCCGGGCGCTGGCAAAGGCTCTGGGCAGGGCTTGGGGCGGGCGCGGGCGTGGTCCTGGCTGCCGGGTTTTCCGCCTTCGGCGCGGGTCTGCTCGAGATGTTCGCCACCCTCGACCACGCCCAGGCCCAGGGCGGCGACGCAAGCTTCCCGGGGTTCGTCGCCGCGCGGCTCGGGCTGCCCGGCGTTGGGCACGCCGCCGGGTTCGCGCTCGCCGGGGTGTTCGCGCTCGTCTGCCTGTGGCTCATGCGACGCGTCTGGCGCGGGCGCCTGGACTGGATCGACGCGGCCGCGTGGGCGACGGTGGCGATGCTGCTGGCTACCGGATCGCTGCTGCCCTGGTACGTGTCCTGGCTTGCGCCGCTGGCGGCACTGGCGCGCGACCGTCGCCTGACGCGGGCCACGCTGGCGCTCACCGCGGCCGTGCTCTGCATCCAGATGATCAGCTACGTGCCCCACTACAGCCCCCTGTTCTGAGCCCGTGCGCGGCGACCGCCCAGCGCCTGCCCATACCATGATCGGAGCATGAGCGACCAGCGACCGGTGTTCGACGCCGCCCCGCGCGAGCTTTCGCTGCTCAGCGTCGTGGCTCCCGTGTTCAACGAGGAGCTGCTGATCGACGAGTTCTACGCGCGCGTGTGCGGCGCGCTCGAGGGCCTCCCGTTCGAGCTGGTGCTCGTCGACGACGGGTCAAGCGACGGCACGGCGCTCAAGCTGGACGCAATCGCGGCCGGCGACGACCGCGTTCGTGTGGTGTACCTGTCGCGCAACTTCGGCCACCAGACCGCGCTGACGGCCGGGCTTGACCACGCGCGCGGCGACGCGGTCGTGATGCTCGACGCCGACCTGCAGGATCCGCCGGAGCTGATCCCCACGATGCTCGACCACTGGCGCGCGGGCTGCGACGTCGTCTACGCCGTGCGCGAGCACCGCGAGGGCGAGTCGCGCTTCAAGCTCGCGACCGCGCGCTGGTTCTACGCGCTGTTCGATCGCCTGGCGCAGGTCGAGCTGCAGCACAACTCTGGGGACTTCCGGCTGCTTGACCGGCGTGCGCTCGATGCGCTTCTGTCGATGCGCGAGCGAAACCGCTTTCTGCGCGGCATGACTGTCTGGGTGGGCTACACGCAGGCGGCGGTGCCCTACCGGCGCGACCCCCGCTACGCGGGCGAGACCAAGTACACGCTGCCGAAGATGCTGAAGTTCTCGCTGGACGCGATCTCGTCCTTCTCGCACCGGCCGCTGCAGCTCGCGACGCTGCTCGGGTTCCTGATCTCCTCGCTTGCGTTCATCGCGATCCCGGTGGTCGTGATCCTGAGGCTGATGGGCTCATACCTGCCCGGGTTTGGCTCGGTCACGATCCTCGTGCTGCTGCTGGGGGGCATCGAGCTGATCGCGATCGGGATCATCGGCGAGTACGTGGGGCGCATCTACGACGAGGTCAAGGGCCGCCCGCTGTACCTTGTGCGCGCGCGGCGCAACATGAGCGACGCCCACGTCGCGGGGCCGTCGCAGCTTCCGCCGCTGCGCGCGGCCGGGGACCGCGCGCCGCTTCACGGGGCGGCCGACGCGGCGGCGCTGGACGCGACAGGGCGAACGGCGGCGCTGGGAGCCACAGCCGACACGGCGGCGCTGGACGCCACAGCCGACACAGCGGCGCTGGACGCCACAGCCGACACAGCGGCGCTGGACGCCACAGCCGACACAGCGGCGCTGGACGCCACAGCCGGCACGGCGGCGCTGGACGCCACAGCCGGCACGGCGGCGCTGGGAGCACCGGCGGGCGCAGAGCCCCTGCGACCCGGGCGCTGAGAGCGCCGGCGACCGAGACCGAGACCGGGACCGGCCGGGCGCCCGCCTGCGCCATCGCCGGCAGGCCCGCTCACCCGCCCGCAGGGCTCGGGCCCACCGATGGATTGGTGCGTCCGTCCGGCGACCGGGAGCGCGCGGGGGCCCGCGCGCTCCCGGTCGAGCGCGCGCTCGCATCCAGCGCCTCCTCCAGCGCGGCGACGCGCTCCGACAGGCCGCGGATGGCATCGGCGACCGGGTCTGGCAGGTGGATCCAGTCGGTGTCCGGGCCCTCCACCCGGCGCCCCTCCACTCGCACCGGATGGCCCGGGTTGCCGACCACGGTGGTGTTGGGCGGGACGTCGTGGATGACGACGGTGTTGGCGCCGATCTTCGCGCCGTGGCCGACCGTGATCGGCCCCAGCAGCTTCGCGCCCGAGCCGATCGTGACGTTGTCCTGCACCGTCGGGTGGCGCTTGCCGGTGGCAAACCCCGTGCCCCCCAGCGTGACGCCCTGATACAGCGTGACATCCCGGCCGATCTCCGCGGTCTCGCCGATCACCACCCCCATCCCGTGGTCGATGAACAGCCCATCGCCGATGCGCGCCGCGGGGTGGATCTCGATCCCGGTGACCGACCGCGCGACGGCGGCCAGCAGCCGGGGCGCGAGCGGGACCCCGGCGCGGTGCAGCGCGTGGGCGACGCGGTGGGCGAGCAGCGCGTGCACCCCCGGCCAGGTGGCGAGGATCTCGAGCGTCCCCACCCCGCGCGCAGCCGGGTCGCGCTCCTTGGCCGCCGCCACGTCACGCCGCAGCTCGGCGATCGTGCGCGCGATCGGGCCGTCTCTCAGCATCGGCCGATGCTCACCGCCCTCCGCCGCCCGTGCCCGCCAGCGCCGCCGGCGCGGGGGCGAAGAACGGCGTCGAGACATATCGCTCCCCCGAGTCGGGCATGATGACCGCGATCCGCGCGCCCCTGGACTGCGGGCGCGCGGCGACCTGAAGCGCCGCCCACACCGCCGCGCCGCACGAGATCCCGGCGAGCACCCCCTCGCGGCGCGCGACGAGCCGGGCGGTCTGGATCGCGTCCTCGTCGTCGACGGCGATCACCTCGTCGATCAGCTCGCGATTGAGGACGGCGGGAACGAAGCCGGCGCCGATCCCCTGGATCCGGTGCGGCCCAGGGCGACCCCCGGAGAGCACCGCCGAGCTGCGGGGCTCGACGGCCACCACCCGGCAGCGCGGGTTTCTCGCCTTCAGGTACTCGCCCGTCCCGGTGATCGTCCCGCCGGTGCCCACGCCCGCCACCAGCACGTCGACGCGGCCGTCGAGCGCCTCCCACAGCTCCGGGCCGGTGGTCCGCCGGTGCGCCTCCGGATTTGCGGGGTTTGAGAACTGGTCGGGCAGGAACACGTCGTCGCCGCGCGCCAGCTCGCGCGCCGCCTGAACCGCCTCGTCCATCCCCCCCATCGACTCGGTCAGCTGCACGCGCGCGCCGTAAAGGCGCAGCAACGCCTCGCGCTCGCGGCTCATCCCCTCGGGCAGCGTGAGCACCAGGTCATACCCTCGCGCGGCGCACACGAACGCCAGCGCGATCCCCGTGTTGCCGCTGGTCGCCTCGACGATCGTCGTGCGCCCGGGCTGGATCCGCCCCTCGCGCTCGGCCGCGTCGATCATCGCCACGCCGATCCGGTCCTTGACGCTGCCGCCCGGGTTCAGCGCCTCGAGCTTGGCGAACAGGCGCGCGCCGCCCATGTCGCCGAGCCGGCGCAGCTCCACGACCGGGGTGCCGCCGACCAGCTGGGAGATGTTGGAGCAGCTGCGCGCCGGTCGTCGCATCAGATGTGGTACATGAGCGGCGCCGCGGCGCTCAGCTCCTGCTCGGCGACCGACGCCACCGTCTGGGCTGAGAGAACCTCGGCGGCCGCGCGCGCGGCTTCGGCGAACACGCCCTCGGCCCCCGCGCCCAGCGGCCCGTCGAGCAGCTCCACGAGCTCTAGCACCGTGATCTCCTGCGCCGGTCGCGCCAGGCTGTAGCCGCCGCGAACCCCGCGCTGCGAGCGCAGGATGCCCGCCCTGCGCAGCGTCGCGAACAGCTGCTCCAGGAACTGCACCGGGATCCGGCGCCGCCGCGCGAGCTCTGAGATCGGCACCGGCTCAAGCCCCCCCTGCAGGTGCAGCTCAACGAGCGCGCTGAGCGCATACGGGGACTTGCTGGTGATCGACATCATCCCTGCGGCTGATCCTATGCCAGTCCGGCCCGGAGCGAGCCGAGGGCGCTCCAGGTGGTGCTCGCGCTTGCACGGGACCCGCCCGGTCTCGCCGCCGCGCCTAGGCTACCTTCAGTGAGCGTCAGCTCAGCCTGCCCGCGCAGCGTTCGCCGATCGTTTCAGGATGCCACCGCGCCTGCCCGCCCTCCTTGCCGACCCCGCCGCCGCGCGCGGCCGCATGTGGCTGACCGGTGCGAGCGTGTTCGACGGTCGCGCCGTCGCGCCCGGCCGCGCCGTGCTGCTCGAGGACGGGCGGATCGCCGCCGTCGGCCGCCACGGCGATGCGCCCCCGCCGCGCGATGACGAGGTCCGGCAGCGCGATGAACCGGCACAGGATGAGGCCTGCATCGATCTGGCGGGGCGGACGCTGCTGCCCGGGCTGATCGACGCCCACGCGCACGTCAAGGCCGATCTGCCCGTCCCGGACCCGGGGGCCGAGGTTCTCCTGGGAGGTACCGCGCACCATCTCGTGGCCGCCGATCTGCGCGAGGCGCTGCGGCGCGGGATCACCACGATGCGCGACGTCGGCTCCTACGGCGACCTGGTCGTCGCGGCGCGCCAGGCGATGCGCTACGGCGCGCTGCGCGGGCCCAGGCTGCTGACCTGCGGACGGATCCTGTCGGCCACCGCGCCGGGCGGACGGTTCTTCGCCGGGATGTACCGTGAGGCTGACGGTCCCGACGAGATGCGCAAGGCCGCGCGCGAGCAGATTCGCTTCGGAGCGGACTTCATCAAGATCATGTCCACCGGGCGCGCAGCGTCGAGCTTGAGGATCCCGACCCCGCGCAGGTCACCCGTGCGGAGATGGACGCCGTCGTCGAGGAGGCCCACCGCCTCGGCTACCGCACCGCCGCGCACGCCGAGGGGCTGGCCGGCACCGAGCTGGCGATCGACGCGGGCGTCGACACGATCGAGCACGGCATGTACCTCAACCAGCGTCCGGACCTGCTTGAGAGGATGGCTGCCTCGGGCCAGGTGCTCGTGCCGACGCTCTCCTGCCTGTACGGCGTAGCGGGCCTGGAGGATCAGATCGGCCTGGGCGAGACGGCGCACAGCGCGCTCGCCGGCGGCCCCAAGCCCTTCATCGGGCCGGCGCGCCGCGCCGCTGTCTGCTGGGCGCCGCCGCTCGTCGAGCTCGCCCGGTACAACCTCGCCCAGGCCGACCTGACGCTCCGCGCAGCGCGGGCCGCGGGCGTGCGCATCGCCGCCGGCCACGACTGGCACCCCATCTGGGACCACGCGATCGAGATCCGCCGCATGATCGCGCACGGCCTGACCGCCGCCGAGGCGCTCGCGGCCGCCACCTCCGAGGCCGCGTACGCGCTTGGGCTCGCCGACCGGGTTGGCGCGATCGCCCCCGGCCTGCTCGCCGACCTGGTCGTGATCGACGGAGACCCGGTCGCCGACCCGTCGCTGCTGTCCCGGCGCGAATGCATCTGGCTGGTGCTGCAGGCCGGGACCCCGGTCGCCGGCGCGGCGCTGGAGCGAGCCCTGCCGGCCGCCCACAGGCATTGCGCCCACAGGCCCTAAAGCCACCTCCGCCCGCCGCACGCCGCGGCGACGGCCCGAGTCGGCCGCAGCCCTAGATCCAGCCGCGTTCGGTGGCGATCAGCACCGCCTGGGCGCGGTCCATCGCGCCCAGCTTTCCGTACACGTTGTGCAGGTGGGTGCGGATCGTGCTGGTCGACAGCCCCAGCTCGAGCGCGATCTGCTTGTAGACCATGCCCTTGGCCAGGCGCCGCACGACCTCCACCTCGCGACCCGACAGCGGGCAGGGCTCCACCTGCCTGGGCCTCTCACCGGAGGCCGGCAGCGGCAGCTCGTACATTACCCGGCGCAGGCTCGCGGGGCTCAGCGAGATCGCGCGGGCCACCGCCAGAAGCTCCGACGGGGTGATCGACCCGCCCAGGACGTAGTGGGCGAGCATGTCCGCCAGGCGGACGATGGCGGTCTCGCCGGCGACGTCGCCGGCGTGGTGGCGCTCGATCACGGCGGCGATCGAGCGCGGCAGCGACCAGCGCCGCGCGAGCACGCCGCCGACGAGCGCGTGGTCGACCCCCAGCTCGCGGCGCTCGCGCGCCACGCGCTCCTCGGGCGTGCGCGCGTCGCCGTGCACCTGCGACGGGTAGCCGGGGTAGGCGTGCACCAGGACCAGCTTGCCGATGTCGTGCAGCAGCGAGGTGACCATCAGGCGGTCACGCGCCTCGAATCCGACCTCGCGCGCCAGCCGATCGGCGGCGCGCTGAGTGGCGACGGCGTGCAGCCTGAAGCGCTCGGGGATCCCCTGCCAGACGGCGGTGCGCTCGAAGAAGTCAAACGTCCGGGCGCGGCTGGCGATCGCGTGCACGGTGCGCGGCGACAGCGCGTCCACGCCGGTCACCACGCTGTCGATCCGTCCGCGGTTTGGCCCGTCCAGCTGGTTGGCGAGACGGATCACGGTGACCGCGAGCGCGACGTCAGCCTCGACGGCGGCCACGATCTGGGCGATCGACGGCTCGCCCTCCTCGAACAGCCGCAGCACCCGGTTGCGCGACTCGACGAGCACCGGGTAGGCCTCGAGCGCCTCGAACGCCAGCGTCAGCCGCCGGCCGTGGCCCTCGTTGTGGTGGCGCTGCCGAGCGGCGTAAGGGTCGGTCGGCACGGCCTTCAGAGCAGCGCTAGCCATCGCAGGCGCGTCCCCCCGCGACAGCGCTCGGGCGCGCCGGTACGGCAACACTGGTCTGCTCGCGTGCCATCGGCCGGGTTATCGGCTGGCGGCGTCGCCGGGTTTAGCCGCCGCGGCGGCCCGGGCAAGCGCGGCATCGATCCTGGCGAGCGTCTCATCCCGTCCCAGCAGCGCAACGCTCTCGAAGATACCCGGCGAAACGGTGCGACCGCTGATCGCCACGCGCACCGGCTGAAACACGCGCGCGGGGCTGACCTGCAGGCGCTGCACCACCCCTCGCAGCGCGGCCTCGACGCCCGCCACGTCGAACGGCTCGGCGGCGGCCAGCGCCGCGCGCGCGGCGCTCAGCGCCTCCACGGCGCCCTCGCGGCCGAGCGTGGACCGAAACGCGGCCGGGTCGTCGACCGGCCCGTCGAACAGGAACGACACCAGCGGCCAGAAGTCCGCGAGCGTCTGGATCTTCTCGTGGGCGATCTCGACCGCGGGCCGCAGCCCCGAGCGACCGGTGAAGCGCTCAAGGCGCGCGGTGAGCTCCTCCAGCGGCAGCGCGCGCAGGTGGCGGCCGTTGAGATGGCGCAGCTTGAGCTCGTCGAACACCGCCGGGTTGCGCGACACGCGCTCGAGCGCGAAGCGCCGCGCCAGCTCCTCCAGCGTGAAGAACTCCTCGTCGGCCGAGAAGCCGGCGCCGAGCAGCGCGATGTAGTTGTCGACCGCCTCCGGGAGGTAGCCGGCGTCGCGAAGCTCCTGCACGGAGGCGGCGCCGTGGCGCTTTGACAGCTTGCGGCCGTCGGGGCCGTGCAGCAGCGGCAGGTGGGCGTAGCGGGGAGCGCTCGCCCCGAGCGCGGCGAGCACCAGCAGCTGCTTGGGCGTGTTGGACAGGTGGTCCTCGCCGCGCACCACGTGCGTGATGCCCGCGTCCAGGTCGTCGACCGCGACCGCGAAGTTGTACAGCGGCGAGCCGTCGGCGCGCGCGATCACCGGATCGTCGAGGCTGGCGTTGGGGAAGCGGGTCAGCCCGCGGATCACGTCGTCGACGACCGTCTCCCCCTCGTCGGGCACGCGCAGGCGCACCGCGCCCTCGTCCTGGGGCTCGCCGCGGAAGCCGCGGTCTGAGCCGTGGCGCTGCTTGTAGGCGCGCACGTCGTCGGCGGTCGCGGCGCTGCGGTACGCGTGCCCGGCGTCCAGCAGCCGCTTGAGCATCTCGCGGTGGCGCTCGGCGCGCTCTGACTGGAAGATCGGGCCCTCGTCCCAGTCGAGCCTCAGCCAGCGCAGCGCGTCCAGGATCTGCTCCACGTTCTGCGGGGTGGAGCGCTCCCGGTCGGTATCTTCGATGCGCAGCACGAGCGTGCCCGCGGGCTGCGAGCCGCGGGCCATCAGCCAGTTGTAGAGCGCGGTCCGGGCGCCGCCGATGTGCAGGGCGCCCGTGGGCGAGGGCGCAAACCGAACACGCACGGACATGGAGCAGGCATGCTAATCGGCGCCCACGTCTCGCCGGCGGGCGGCCTTCACATGGCCGTCTCACGCGGTCGCGAGCGAGCGTGCGAGGCGATCCAGATCTTCAGCCAGTCGCCGCGCGCCTGGCGGCCGACGGCCTACGGCGAGGAGGACTTCGCGGCGTTTCGCGCGGCGCTGGCCGACAGTGAGATCCGCGCCGTGATGATCCATGCCGTCTACCTGGTCAACCTGGCCTCTGAGGATGAGCAGATCAGCTCGCGGTCGCTGGCATCGCTGATCCACTCGCTGCGCGTCGGCGACGCGATCGGCGCGGCCGGCGTGGTGCTCCACCCCGGCTCGGCCGGCCGCCTCGCCCGCGACGACGGCGCCGCCACGGCCGCGGCGATCCGGCGCGCCGGCCGGTCGATCGCCCAGGCGCTGTCGGAGTCCGAACGCTGCCCGCTTCACCTGGAGAACACCGCCGGCGCCGGCGGCACATTGGGGCGCTCGTTCGCGGAGCTGGCCGCGCTGCTTGAGGCGGCAGGCGAAGGCCCGCGGCTGGGGGTGTGCCTGGACTCCTGTCATCTGCTGGCATCCGGCTACGACATCCGCACCCCCGAGGGCCTCGGCGTCGTGGTCGACGAGCTGGAGCGGCGGCTGGGGCTCTCGCGCCTGGGCTCGCTTCACCTCAACGACTCGCAGGCGCCGCTCGGCTCCAACAGGGACCGCCATGCCGACGTGGGCGAGGGCGAGCTCGGCGAGGAGGGCTGCGCCGCGTTCCTCTCGGAGCCTCGCTTCCAGGGCCTGCCCCTGGTGCTCGAGACGCCCGGCCCGGACCGGCAGGGCCCGACGCGCGCGCAGGTCGAGCACTGCCGGCGGCTGCGGGCGCGCGGGCTTGAGGCGCGCGCTCGCGCGGCCGGCGCACGAACGACGCCGGAGCCGCGCGGCTGAGCGGGTCGCGGCGCCGCGGATCGCGCCGCCGCCGACCGAGCCGCCCCCGGGGCGAGCCGCCCCCGAGGCGAGCCGCCCCCTGCCGAGCCGCCGCGGGCCATCCGCCCGCGGGCCGAGCCCCCCGCCGAGCCCCCGCGCGCCGGCTGCCCCGGGGCGAGCCGCCGCCTCAGTCGATAGCGTGCGCTGTCTATGAGCGACGCCCCAAAGCCCGCAGACGCGCTGGTGGTGTTCGGAATCACCGGCGACCTGGCGCGCAAGATGACCCTGCGCTCTCTGTATCGCCTGGAGCGCCGCGGCCTGCTCGACTGTCCGGTGATCGGCGTGGCGGTCGAGAAGTGGAGCGACGAGCGCCTGCGAGAGCACGCGCTGGAGTGCGTGCGTGCGGCGGGCGAGACGGTGTCGGACTCGGTCTGGCGCAGGTTCGCGTCGCGGCTGTCTTATGTGAGCGGCGACTTCAACGACCGCGGCACCTACAGGCGCCTGGCGCGCGCGCTCGGCGAGCGGTCCAACCCGGTCTTCTACCTTGAGATACCGCCGTCGCTGTTCGGGCTGGTGGTCTCCGGCCTGGCCGAGGCGAGGCTGGTCTCAGACGGTCGTCGCGTCGTGTTCGAGAAGCCGTTCGGAAGCGACCTGCGCTCGGCGCGCGAGCTGACAGAGGAGCTTCACCGCCACCTGGACGAGTCCCAGATCTACAGGATCGACCACTTCCTGGGCAAGATGGGGCTTGAGGAGATCATCTATCTGCGCTTCGCAAACGCGATCCTCGAGCCCGTCTGGAACCGCAGCTTCGTCTCCTGCGTGCAGATCACGATGGCCGAGAGCTTCGGCGTGCAGGACCGCGGCCACTTCTACGACCCGGTCGGCGCACTGCGCGACGTGGTCGTAAACCACCTGATGCAGCTGCTGGCGGCCGCGGCGATGGACCCGCCCGCCAGCGGCGACGCGCGCGCGCTCAAGGACGCCAAGTACGCGGTGTTTGCCGCCATGCCCCCGGCCGACCCCTCTCGCTGCGTGCGCGGCCAGTACGACGGCTACCGGCGGGTGGACGGCGTCCAGCCCCGTTCGGACACCGAGACCTACGTTGCGCTGAGGCTCGAGATCGACAGCTGGCGCTGGTGGGGCGTGCCGTTCTTCATCCGCGCGGGCAAGCGGCTGCCGGTCACGCAGACCGAGCTGCGGCTCGTGTTCCGCCCGGCGCCACGGCTGGCGTTCATCGACTCCGGCCGCCGCGGGCCGGCGCCCAGCCAGCTGATCGTGCGCGTGGACCCGCACACGGGCGTGCGGATCGTGCTGGACGCAAAGCGCGCCGACCGGCGGACCGCGGCCGAGATAGAGCTTGACATGGAGTTCGCCAAGGAGGGCGGCGAGGGCGCCACCCCCTACGAGGTGCTGCTGCACGCCGCGCTGGTCGGCGACTCCAGCCACTTCACGCGCGAGGACAGCGTCGAGCAGTGCTGGCGGGTGGTGCAGCCGCTGCTTGACTCGCCGCCGCGAGCGATCCGCTACCCGCAGGGCTCCTGGGGCCCGCCGCAGGCCAACCGCCTGACGGCCCGGTTCGGCGGCTGGCGCTCGCCCTGGCTGCCGTCCTGAACCGCGGCCGGGCGCGCGAGCTCAGGCCACCGCCGCCGCCACGCCTGCTGGCCGCTCCGCGTCGCCGTGCGCCCGCAGCTCGCGGCGCTCGTCGGGCGCCGGCAGCAACGCCGGGCCAAGCAGCGCATCGAGCTCCGTGTAGAGCCCGGCGCTGCGCTTCACCCGCCAGCTCGGCCCGAGCCTCAGCCGCCTTCGCCCCACCTCGGTGTGCAGCTCGATCAGCACGTCGCAGTCCCCGGGGAAGCCGGCGAGCAGGTCCCTGAGGCGCTGGAGCGCCGAGGCGGGCAGGGCCGCGGCGTCCAGACGCAGGCGCAGAGGCTCCGGCGCAGGCGCCGCCTGGGGAGCGGCCTCGCGGGCCCGGGCCAGCTCCTCGTCGCTGGGCTCAAAGCGCTCCACCTGCTGGGCGATCAGGCACGTGGTCTCACGATCCTTGTGGTCGACCTTGCCGCGCACCAGCACGATCGAATCGTTGTGCAGGGCGTGCTCGCACAGCTCCAGCACCCGGCCGAACACCACCACCTCGACCGACGTCTCAAGGTCGTAGAGGGTCGCGAACATCATCCAGTCGCCCTTGCGCGTCTTGACCCGGCGCGCGGCCGTGACGATTCCCCCAACAGTCACCCAGTCGCCGTCGCGGCGCGAGGCGACCTCCGCAAGCGTGCTGTCGCATCGGACGCGCAGCGCCGGCCCGAGCTCCTTGAGCGGGTGCGCGGAGATGAACAGCCCGAGCGCCTCCTTCTCTGCGGCCAGCAGCTCTGTGCGGCTGAACTCGCCGGCGGGGATCGGCACGTGCGCGGGCGCGCCCACCCCCTCGGCGGGAGCGCCGCCGAACGACGGATCCAGGTCAAAGATCGAGGCCTGGCCCACCTCGGCGTCCTGCTGGGCCTTCTGGCCGGCCGCCTGCGCCTGCTCGAGCACCGCGAGCATCCCCTTGCGCGTCGCCCCGGTGGAGCCGAACGCTCCGCTCTTGATGAGCGCCTCGATCGCCTTGCGGTTCACCGCCCGGTTGTCGACGCGCTCGCAGAAGTCGAACAGGCTCGTGAACGGTCGCGGCGGCGGGCCGTGGCCGGTGGCGCCGGCATCGTGGTCGCCCCTCGCGCGCTTGATCGCCTCCACGGCCTGGTGGCCGACCCCTTTGACCGCGTCCAGCCCGAAGCGGATGTTGCCGTCGACCACCACGAACTCGTGGTCTGAGAGGTTCACGTCCGGGGGGAGGATCTGGATCCCCATCTGCTCGGCCTGGGCGACGAAGAACGGCACCTTGTCCTTGGTGTCCATCACCGAGGAGATCAGGGCGGCCATGTACTCGGCCGGATAGTTGGCCTTCAGCCAGGCGGTGCGGTATGAGATCAGCGCGTAGCACGCCGCGTGGCTCTTGTTGAACGAGTAGTCGGCCGACCGCTCGTTGGTCGTCCAGAGCATCTCGATCACGGCCTCGCTGGTCCCCGATGCCCGGCAGCCGGCGACGAACTCGGGCCTGAGCCGGGCCATCGCGTCGCGGTCCTTCTTGCCGATCGCCTTGCGCAGGTCGTCGGCCTTGGCGCCGCTGAAGCCGGCGATCTCCTTGGCGATGCGCATCGCCTGCTCCTGGTAGAGGATCACGCCCTTGGTGGACTCCAGGATCGGGCGCAGCCGCTCGTCGGCGTACACGATCGAGTCAGGGTCGTGCTTTCCGCGGGCGTATGTGGGGATCTGGTCCATCGCCCCGGGCCGGTAGAGGGCGTTGAGCGCGATCAGGTCGTCGAACTCGCTCGGGCGCACCCGCCGCAGCGCCTCCCGCATACCCTCTGACTCGAACTGGAACACCCCCACGGAGTCGCCTGCGGACAGCATCTCGTAGGTCGCGCGGTCGTCGAGGGGGAGCGTCGCCATGTCCGGGCGCTCGCCGGTGGAGCGCTCGATGATGTCCAGCGCGTCCTCGATCACGTCCAGGTTGCGCAGCCCCAGAAAGTCCATCTTCAGCAGGCCCATCCGCTCGACCGGCTTCATCGAGAACTGCGTCACGGTCCTGAACACGCGCTCGCCCTGCTCGTCGGCGCCGGCGTCGGCGATCTGCAGCGGCAGGATGTCGGTCAGCGGCCGGTCGGAGATCACCACCGCCGCGGCGTGAATCGACGAGTTGCGCACGATCCCCTCCAGCCCGCGCGCGACCTCGATGATCTGACGCGCCGTGCCGTCGCGATCGACCTCCGCGCGCAGCGGCTGGCCCGGAGCGAGGCACTCCTCGAAGCTCGGCGCCCGCCCCATCACCGGGTCGGGGATCAGCTTGGCAAGCCGGTCGCCGACGCCGTAGTCGTGCCCCAGCACCCGCGCCGCATCGCGCGTGGCGGCCCGCGGAAGCATCTTGCCGAAGGTGATGATCTGCGCCACCGAGTCACGCCCGTACTTCTCGGTCACGTAGCGGATCACGCGCTCGCGTCCGCGCACCGAGAAGTCCATGTCGATGTCGGGCATCGACACCCGCTCCGGGTTGAGGAACCGCTCGAACAGCAGGTCGTAGCGCAGCGGGTCCACATCGGTGATCTGCAGGCAGTAGGCGACGATCGAGCCCGCGGCCGACCCGCGCCCGGGCCCGACCGCGATCCCCTGGTCCTTGGCGAACTTGACGAAGTCCCACACGATCAGGAAGTAGGCGTTGAAGCCCATGCCGGCGATCACGTCCAGCTCGTAGGCGGCGCGCCGCGCCGCCTCGGCCGGCACCGGGTCGCCGTAGCGGCGGCGCAGCCCCTCGTCCACGAGCCTCCGCAGGAAGGCCCCCTCGTCGCAGCCGTCGGGCGTCGGGTAGCTGGGGATCAGCTGGCGGCCCAGCTCAAGCTGCACGTCGCAGCGCTCGGCGATCTCGACCGTGGAGGCGATCGCCTCGGGCCACGGTTCGAAAGCGCGCGCCATCTCCTCGCTTGAGCGCAGGTAGAACTCGTTGGTCTCAAAGCGGATCTTGGGCTCGGCGAGCGTGGACTTGGTCTGCACGCACAGCAGCGCGGCGTGGTCCCTGTAGTCCTCCCGCCGCAGGTAGTGGACGTCCGCGGTGCCGACCAGCGGCCGTCCAAGCTCGCGCGCTATGCGCACGATCTGCTCGTTGCATGCGTCCTGGATCGCCAGGCCGTTGCGCTGCAGCTCGAAGTACACGTCGTCGGCGCCGAGCGCGTCGATCAGCTCCTCGGCGTGTGCCCGCGCGAGGTCCGTCCGCCCGTCGATCAGGTGCTGGCAGAAGCGCGATTGAAGGCAGCCGCTGAGCGCGATCAGCCCGTTCCCGTGCGCCGCCAGCTGCTCCATGTCGATCGACGGCTTGCCGCGCTGATACCCCTCCAGGAAGCCCAGCGAGGACAGCTTGACCAGGTTGCGGTAGCCGGCGGCGTCGGCGGCCAGCAGCGTGAGATGGAAGCGCTCCAGGCGGCCTGGGGCGCGGCGAGCGTGGTCGTCGACCAGGTAGACCTCGCAGCCGATCAGCGGCCTGATCCCTCGCCGGTTGCACGCCTCGTAGAGCTCGACGGCGCCGTTCATCACCCCGTGATCGGTGAGCGCCAGCGCCGGCTGCTCGAAGGCCGCAGCCCGCTCGGCGAGCGCGTCGATCTTGCAGGCGCCGTCCAGCAGCGAGTACTCGGAGTGCACATGAAGGTGTGCGCAGACGGGCGGCATCGACTCCGAAAGGGTAGGCGCCCGAGCGGACGACCAGCGCCCGGCCGACGCCCGCTCAGGCTCCGCCGGCGCGGGCCAGCCAGTCGCGCACCAGGCGCAGCGGCCGCCCGTCGCCCTGGATTTCAGGCCCGGCCACCGGTGCCCCCGACAGCAGGAGCGGCAGCTGATCGGCCCGGCAGCGCAGCACGGTGACGGGATGGCGCGCGCTCTCCGCCGCAGCGACCTGCGGGATGCGCCCGTCATCGACGATCAGCGCAAGCTCCCGCCCGCCGGGCTGCGCGCAGACAAGCGAGAAGCGCTCGCCGGCCGTCCACCCCGGCTCGATCGCCGCCGCGACAAGCCCGAGCGCCGTGGCACCGTCCAGGCGCGCCCCGTCGGCGTGAAGGCCGGCCAGGTCAAGCGGCAGCCCGAGCAGGGCGCCCAGGGCACGCACCGCCTCCCGCTCGCCGCGCACGCGCGCGATGCCCCAGCCCGTCAGCCGCCGCAGCCGCCCGGCGGTCAGCAGGCGCGCGATCTGATCGGGCCGCCCGAGCACCCGTGTCGGCGCCTGGCTCGCGGGCCTGGGCGCACGCGCGGGGCGGACGACCGTGGAGCCGTGAGCCGCGGTCACGTGCACGCACCACCGCGGGCCCAGCACCAGGTCGTAGGCGATCGGCCGCCGCCAGGCCGCCGCCTGCAGCGGCAGGAGCTCCAGCAGCAGGGCGCCGGCGGTGCGCGCGTTGCGGGCTGCCAGGCGGCGGAAGGCCGCTTCGATCGTTGCCGCGCGACGGGACGGAGGGCGCGCGGACTCCGGTGCCGCGGCCGAAGTCGCGGACCCCGGTGGCGCGGCCGGCGCCGGCGCTTCAGGCGGGGGGGCGATCGCGCCCCGCAGCCTCCGCAGCGCTCCCGCGAGCCGATCCGGGTCAAGCTGTGCGGCCGACCCCGGCTCATCTGGCCCCACGGGCGATTCCGCGGAATCGTCCCGCGCGATCGGCGCCGCCGGTCGCGCCTGTGTCAGGCGTGCAAGCCGCGCGCGCAGCTCGGCGATCCCCAGCTGCGCCTCGCGCATCGCCGCGCGCGCGCTCGTGAGCTGGGCGGCGAGGCGCGACGCGCGATGCTGAGCGTCAAGTCGGCTCGCACGCTCGGCGGCGAGCGCGCGGGCGAGCGCGTCAAGCTCCGAGCGCAGCCGGGCGTGGTGCTCGGCGACGCGCTGCTCGATCGCCAGCCGCGCGGCGATCCGCGCCTGCACGCCGGCAAGCCGTACGCGCAGCTCGGCCTCGGCCCGAACACGCTGCGCAAGCTCGGCTCGCAGCGCGGCGACCAGCTGCGCGTCGGGCAGCGCTCGGGGAGTGCCAGGCTCGGAGGCCGTGCGCTGCCTGAGTCGCTCCTGCGCCAGGCGGAGCTCACGCTCCAATGCGAGCCGCCGCCGCTCCACGGTGGAGGGCGCGGTGGAGCCTGCGGTCGCCGAGCCCGCTTGCACCGGCGGCCACGGGCCGGCTTGCACCGGCGGCCGCGGGCCGGCTTGCACCGGGGGCCGCGGTCCGGCGCTGGTCGCCTCGGCGGGCACCGGCTCTGCGGCCGCCGACTCGGCGGCCGTTGCGGCCTCGGGTGGCTGGTCACCCGGCGGCTCGCTGACGTCGCCCGCTGGAATGGCGGGCGGCAGGCCGATCACCGACCCGGCGAGCACCAGCCACGTCCTGCCCAGCTCGGGAGCCATCGCGGCGGGCACCGAGAAGCGCAGGCGCCACGCGCCCGGCGGGGCGCCCGCGATCCCGGGCGGCTCCGGCAGGGCGGGGTAGCGGTGGCGGCGGCCGGCCGCCTCCACCAGCAGCGCCGGTGCGACCGAGCCCGCCGGCCGCCTGCGCCATCTCCCGGTGACCGTGATCGTCAGGCGGCCGGCACCCGCGGGGGCCCACTGCACACCCTCGATCGCCACGGCCGCGCCTGCGGAAAGCTCGCTCATCGCCCGCGACGGTACGCGCGCGAGCGGACGCGACGGCACCGGCCGCGAGTGTCGGCGGCGGCACGCGCGCGAGCGGACGCGACGGCGCCGGCCTCAGCCGCCGCGCAGCTGCGCGGACAGCTCCCTAGCGCGGGCAAGCAGACGCTGGGCCTCCGTGAGGTCCACGGGCGTGGCGGCCAGCTGCTCCTGCGCGAGCGCCAGCTCCAGGCCGACGCGCTCAAGCTCAGAGCGCAGGCTCTCGGCCTCGCCCGCGGCCGCCTCCCGGGCGACGGTCGCGGCCGCCAGCTGCTCGCGCAGGCGGTCTCGCTCGGTCACCGCGGCACCGCGCTCGGCCTCTGTCACCGCAAGCCGCTCGCGCAGGCGGTCACGCTCGGCCTCGGCGCCCACCAGTCGCTCACGCAGCTCGTCGCGCTCGACCGCCAGCCGGTCGCGCTCCGCCGTAAGCCGGTCTCGCTCCGTTGCCAGCCGGTCGCGCTCCGCCGCAAGCCGGTCGCGCTCGCCCTGGAGGCGCAGGCGCTCCGCGTCCAGCTCAGCGACCCGGCGCTCGGACTGCTCCCGCTGGCAGCTGGCGGCGGCGATCAGCTCCTGAAGCTCGCCCCGCAGCTGGCCCACGGTCGCCTCCAGCTCCGCCTGCGCGGACGCACGGGCCCGCAGCTGCGACTCCGCGGCGGCGAGCGCGGCCCGCAGCCGAGCCTCGTCGGCCGTCCGGCGCTGCAGCTCGCCGCGCAGGGCACCCGTGCTCTCCCTCAGCAGGAGCTCCTCAAGCGGCCCGGCTCGACCGGACTGTGCCGGGGGCGCGGCCGCCGAGGCCGCGGGCACATGCGGCGCGAGTGCAGGAACCGCGGTCCGCGCAGACTCGGGCGCGCTCCCGCGGACGGCTCCGAGCGGCGACTGGGCGGGGGCCTGCTCCGCTGGTGGCCAGGGCGTCGCCGCCCCCAGCGGCGGCGGGGCCGGCGGGCGCTCGTTCGGCTCGGGCGCAGGCTCGCTCGGCGCCGCGGGGCGCTCGCTCGCCGCCGCAGGGCGCTCGCTCGCCGCCGCAGGGCGCTCGCTCGGCTCTGCCAAGCCGGCCGATGAGCCCGCCACCGCGCAGGGCGGACCCCCGGAGGCTGCCCCGGGCGAAGCGACCCCGCAAGAGGCGGCCACGGAAGGTGGAGGCCCGGACGCGGCAGCCCCGGGAGCCGCATCGGCCGGCTGGGCCGAGGAGACGCCCTCGAGCGCCAGGCACGCCGTGCCGATCCACAGCGAGGCGCGCCAGGAGCCGTCGGACCACATCCAGGCAGGCACGTCGAAGCTGGCCTCCCAGAGGTCTCGTCCCGCCGGCCGTGGAGCGCCCGCGTGCTCCAGGGCGGGGAACCGCTGGCGTGCGCCGCCGCGCTCCAACACGAGCATGGGCTCCCGCTCGTCGTCGGTGGCCGCTCGCAGCCGGCGCCCGCTGACCCGCACGCCCCCGCCGGGCAGCCGATCGACCCGGTCGATCGTGACCGGCGCGGCCGCGGCGTCGCTGGGAGCGTGATCGGTCGTGGCGTCTGGAGGTCCGAATTGCCTGACGTGCGACAACCCCGGGCCGGCCGCTCAGGGTGCCTGGGCGCGGCGCGGCCGTCCGCGCGCGGCCCGATCCGCCGGGGGCCGGGGGCGCGCCGCCGGGCCGCTCGGCCTAGGATACGAGCCCGCGCCCGCGGCGGCCGGCGGCGCCCGCTACGATCGCCGGGTGGGCTACAGACTGCTTGGATTCGCCGTCTGGCGTGCCGCGAGGTGGTACGTCAGCCGCCGCGCGCGGCGAGCGAGGGTCCCGATCGCCCTGGCGGCGGTGGGCGCCGCGGCCGCTGCCGGCCTTGCGGCCGCAGCCCGTCGCGGTGGCGCGCGGAGCGCCTGAGCGAGGCTCACCCGCCAAGCAGGGAGGCGACCAGACGGCGCTGGGACCGGGAGGCCAGCACCGACAGCCGCTTTGCGAAGCGCTCGCGGGCGCGGGCCGCGTCGGCCTCCAGCCGCGCGCAGAGGATCCCCATCACCAGGCAGGCGGTCCCCCCGCCGGGGGTGCGGGCGAGCTCGTCGGCCAGCGAGCGCAGCAGCGCGATCTGCACCTCGCGGTCCTGGTGGCGGCCGAGCACGTCCTGCAGCGCGCGCAGCGGCCCGACCAGCGCGTCCACCACGGACGCCGGCAGCACGGGGCCGAACAGCTCCAGCATGTAGCGAAGCTCCTTGGCCCGCTTTCGAAGCTCGTGGTAGTCGGCCGCCGGGCTCGAGGGGCCCAGCCGGCGGCCCGGGCGGATCACCCGCTCATAGCAGCGGCGAACGCGCCGGGCGGCCAGATCGCCGATCGCAAGCAGCGCATCCGGGCGCTCGAGCGTCGGGGCGGCCACCAGCGACTCGAGCATCGCCTCCCAGTCCGCCAGCAGCTGGCTGGTGCGGCTGCTGGTCAGCGCCTCCGTCAGCGCGGCGCGGGCCCGCAGCCGACGGCGCTCGAGCGCGGGCGCAAGCCCCTGCAGCGCCGCACGGTCGCCCGCCGGCACCAGCTCAAGCAGCGAGTCAAGCTGCCCGACGTACACGTCCAGGTCGCGGGCCGGGCCGGTCGCGCGCTGAAGCCAGCGCAGGTCGGCCCTGAAGCCCGGCAGCGAGGAGGGCTCGAAGACTCCCGCCAGCTGCCGGGCGACCGTGCGGGTGCGCCGCAGCGCGACCCGCAGCTGGTGCAGGTGCTCGGGATCGGCGCCGGAGATCGCCCCCGGGATGCTGGCCTCGATGGTCGCCGCCAGCGCGCGCAGGACGGCGGCGGCGGCTGCGTCGGCGCGCCGGTCGGGCGCGATCGCCGGCAGAGCGCCCTGGCCACGGGGTGGCTCCGCGGTCACCGGCTCACCGGCCCAGCTCTTCCAGACGCCGCAGCGCGTCGTCGATCTCGGCCTCAGATACGACCAGCGGCGGCTCCAGGCGGATCGTCGACGGCCCGGTCGCGTTGAGCACAAGCCGCTGCTCCAGCAGCGCGCGCAGCGCCAGCTCGCCGGCGTCCAGGTCCGGCGACAGATCGGCGCCGACCATCAGGCCCCTGCCGCGCACGGCGGTCACGTAGGGCAGCTCGGCGAGCCCCTCCCGGAGCCTCTCCCCGGCGGCTTGCACATGCGCCAGCAGCGCGGCGTCAGAGCAGATCTCAAGCGCCTCGAGCGCCGCACGGCAGACGAGCGGGCCGCCCGCGAACGTGGAGCCGTGGTCGCCGGCCACGAGCGCGCCCGCCAGCCGCGGGCCGGTGATCAGCGCCCCGATCGGCAGGCCGCCGCCGAGCGCCTTGGCGCTGGTCAGCGCGTCGGGGACCACGCCGGTCTGCTGGTAGGCCCACAGCGTCCCGGTCCTCCCCATGCCGGTCTGGATCTCGTCGAAGATCAGCGCCGCCCCCGTGCGATCGCACGCCCGCCGGGCGGCGGCCAGCAGCTCCTCGGACACGGGAAGGATCCCGGACTCCCCCTGGATGGGTTCCACCAGCACGGCCGCGGTGTCCTCCCCGACCGCCGCCTCAAGCGCCGCCGGGTCCTTGTCGACGGCCATGAAACCTGGCACCAGCGGCTCGAATGGCGCCTGCTTGGCCTCCTGCGGGGTGGCCGACAGGGCCCCGTAGGTGCGCCCGTGGAAGGCGTCGCGCAGCACGATCACCCGGCCGCGCGGCCGGGCCCGGCGGGCGAGCTTGATCGCCGCCTCGTTGGCCTCCGCGCCCGAGTTGCAGAGGAACACGCGCCCGCCCAGGCTGCTGCGGGCCAGCGCGGCGGACAGCCGCAGCGCGGGCTCGCTGTAGTAGAGGTTGCTCACGTGGCACAGCAGGCCCGCCTGCTCGCGCACGGCCGCGACCACGCGCGGATGGCAGTGGCCGACGTTCAGCACCGAGATGCCGGCGAGGAAGTCCAGGTACTCGTTGCCGTCCGCATCCCACAGGCGGCAGCCCCGTCCGCGCACGAACGCCACCGGGCTGCGCACGTAGGTGCCGATCGCGTGCTCTCGCTCGAGCGCCTGGAGCTCGGCGAGCGTGGGCGCGGGCGCGGCGCCGCTCACGCCGACCCGCCGATCCGGGTGCCCTGGCCTGCGTCGGTGAACAGCTCGAGCAGCAGCGAGTGCGGCACCCGGCCGTCGACGATGTGCGCGTAGGACACGCCCCCGTCGATCGCCTCAAGACATGCGGCGAGCTTGGGGCGCATCCCGCCCCCGACCGTCTCCAGCGCCGCGCGGACCTCGTCGGCGGAGGCCTCTGAGATCACCGAGCTCGGGTCTGAGGGGTCCGCCAGCCAGCCGGGCACGTCGGTGAGGAACATGATCTTGTAGGCGCCCAGCGCGCGGGCCACCGCGGCCGCCGCCTCGTCGGCGTTGATGTTGTAGGAGTTGCCCTCGCGGTCGGCGCCGATCGAGGCCACAACCGGGATGTAGTCCTGCGCGACGTGGTTGAGCACGTCGACGTCCACGCGCTCGATCCGCCCGACGAAGCCGATGTCGCGTCCGGACGGCGCGGCTCGCCGCGCGGCGCGGAACAGCAGCCCGTCGTCCCCGCACAGGCCGATCGCGGGCTGTCCGTGGCGGTTGAGGCGCAGCACGATGTCCTTGTTGACCTTGCCGACCAGCACCATCTTGGCGACCTCGACCGTCTCGGCCGAGGAGACCCGCAGCCCCTCGACGAACTGCACCGGCAAATCCAGCCGCCGCATGTAGCTTGAGATCTCGGGCCCGCCGCCGTGGATGACGATCGGGTTCATGCCCACGTACTTGAGCAGCACCACGTCGCGGGCGAACTCCTCGCGCAGGGAGGGGTTGTCCATCGCCGCGCCGCCGTACTTGATGACGACCGTGCGGCCGTGGAACTCGCGGATGTAGGGCAGCGCCTCAAGCAGCGTGGCGACGTCCCGGGGCGGCCGCGCGGCGCTCACCGATCCCGCCCCCCGCCGGCGGCCGCCAGCCGCGTCACGTCGTGTACTCCGCGTTGACCGTCACATATCCGTGGCCGAGGTCGGAGAAGTACAGCTCCGCCTCGGCTCCCTCGCCGGGGAGGGCGACCTCGTACTCCACCTCCTGCCCGGACACCGCGGCGCGCAGCGCCTCGGCGTCGAAGGGCACGAGCGCGCCGGCGGAGCAGACGCGGACCCCCTCGATGGCGATGTCCACCGCCAGCGGCGCGGTGCCGGGCAGAGCCGCGCCGGCCGCCTGCGCGATCCTGCCCCAGTTGGGATCGCCGCCGTGCAGGGCGGTCTTGACCAGCGGCGAGTCGGCCACCGCCCGCGCCACGCGCGCGGCGTCATGCTCGTCGCCCCCGCGCACGACCACGCGCCCGACGCGGCGCGCCCCCTCGCCGTCGCGCACGACCATCAGCGCCAGCTGGCGCAGTAGCGCGTCCAGCGCCTCGCCGAACCTCAGCTCGTCCTCGGTCTCGGGCGCCACCCGCACGCCCGAGCGCCCGCTGCACTGCAGGATCACGGTGTCGTTGGTCGACAGCTGGCCATCGACCGAGATCCGCTCAAACGACCGTCTCAGGCACACCGAGAGCAGCAGGCTGGCGGTCTGGGCGTCGAGCAGCGCGTCTGACTGCACGAACACCAGCAGCGTCGCAAACCGCGGCGAGATCATGCCGGCTCCCTTGGCCTGTGCCGTGAGCAGCACCTCGCCGGAGGGCAGGCGCACGCGCAGGCGCGCGCGCTTGCAGAACGCGTCGGTGGTCCGGATCGCGTCGGCGAACGCGTCCGCGCCATCCGCCGACAGCGCGTGGGCGGCGTCGAGGATCCCGCGGCCGATCCGGTCCATCGGGAGCCGCACGCCGATCACACCGGTCGAGCAGACGGCGACGCGGTCCTCGGGAACCCCGGCGGCGACGGCGGCCGCGCCCTGCATCCGCGCCGCGTCCTCGTAGCCGGCGCGGCCCGTGGCGGCGTTGGCGTTGCCGGAGTTGACGACCACGGCGCGCAGCGCGGCCAGGTCGCATCGCTCTCGGCACAGCAGCACCGGCGGGGCCTGGGTGCCCGAGGCGGTGAACCTGGCCGCGCTGGCGACGTCGGGCGCGTCGCACACCATCAGGGCGACGTCGCGAGCGCCGGAGGGCTTGATCCCCGCGGCGGCCGCCCCCGCGCGAAACCCGCCGGGGAGCGGCCCGGGCCCCAGCTCTTCGACGTGCTCGGGCCGCTTCACCCAGCGGCTGGCGAAGAACGGGCCGGCTGGCGCGCGGCCCTCGCTGCGCACGGCCGCATCCCCGCTGCGCGAAGCCGACTCCCCGCTTCGCGAAGCCGGCTCTGCGCTGCGCGAAGCCGGCTCTGCGCGGCGCGCGGCGGCGCCCCCGCTCCCGCCAGCGGCATCCGGCGGCCTCACGAGATCCCCTCCCCCTCGGGGCGGGCGAACATCAGGTTGAGGTTCTGCACCGCCTGGGAGGCGGCGCCCTTCCAGAGGTTGTCGATCGCCGAAAACACGATCACGCGGCCGGTGCGCTCGTCCACGTGGGGCGAGATGCGGCAGATGTTGGTCTCCCGCACGTCGCGCACCCCGGGCGGCGAGGCGACCACCTCCACGAACAGCTCGTCGGCGTAGGCCTCCCGGTAGAGGTCTGATAGGTCGCTCGCCTGGACCGGCTCGGCAGGGGTCACGTAGCAGGAGACCAGCTCGCCCTGGTCAAGGGGCGCCAGATGCGGCGTGAACGTGACCCGCAGCTCGGCGCCCAGCGCGGCCAGCTCCTGCTCGATCTCCGGCGTGTGCCGGTGGCGCGGAACGCCGTACGGGCTGACGTTCTCGTCCACGCTGACGAAGTGCGTCTTCTCGGTCGCGGCGCGCCCGGCCCCCGAGACTCCCGACTTGGCATCGATCACCACGTCGCCGATCAGCCCGGCC
>DATGLC010000071.1:0-17025 GCA_035294345.1 Solirubrobacteraceae bacterium | reverse complement strand
GGCGGCATTGCTTGCACTGCGGAGATGTGTCTCGTGCCATGTCTGAAACGAAGCCTCTCTATACGCGGCGCCGCTTGCGCGGGCGGCAGCCGTTGTGCGCTTGGGGCGTGACGTCCCGCACACCGGTCACCTCCAGGCCGGCGGCCTGCAGGGAGCGGATAGCGGTCTCGCGGCCCGATCCCGGGCCCTTGACGAATACCTCGACCTTCTGCAGCCCGTGCTCGATGCCCTTGCGCGCGGCCGCGTCCGCGGTCACCTGTGCCGCGAACGGGGTCGACTTGCGGCTGCCCTTGAAGCCGGCGCCGCCCGCCGACTCCCACGCGATCACGTTGCCCTCACGATCTGTCAGCGACACGATCGTGTTGTTGAACGAGGTCTTGATGTGCGCCTGGCCAACTGGGATGTTCTTGCGGACGCGGCGGCGTCCGCGCTGAGGTCTGCGGGGAGCTGGCATCGGCTACTTCTTGCCCGCCTTCTTCTTGCCGGCGACCTGCATCCGCTTGGGCCCCTTGCGGGTGCGGGCGTTGGTCTTGGTGTTCTGGCCGCGGACCGGCAGCCCGCGCCGGTGGCGCAGCCCCCGGTAGCAGCCGATCTCCTGCAGGCGCTTGATGTTCTGCGAGCGCTCGCGGCGCAGGTCGCCCTCGACCGTCAGCGAGCCGTCGATCAGCTCGCGAAGCGCGACCACCTCCTCCTCGGTGAGGTCGCGAACCTTGCGATCGGGCTCGATCCCGACCTTGGCGAGCAGCTCGTTGGAGGTCGCGCGCCCGATCCCGTAGATGTAGGTCAGGCCGATCTCGACCCGCTTGTTGAGGGGGATGTTGACCCCGGCGATGCGCGCCATGCCGCCTCCCCTAGCCCTGCCGCTGCTTGTGGCGCGGGTTGGAGCAGATCACGAGCACCCGGCCGTGGCGGCGGATGACCTTGCACTTCTCGCACATCGGCTTCACCGACGGTCTGACCTTCACGCTGACTGGCCTCGATATCGGAGGAGTTCTCACCTGAACCTCGGCGCGGCTCTGGCGACCGCTGCGATCGCCGCTACCCCGCCGAGGCCACCCGGGCAGCGGAACAGGCCGCGTTGCGGGCGCGACCGGGGATGTTAGCAGGGGCGAGGGCGCCGGTCAGGGCGAGGGGCGCTGGCCGAGGAAGAGGCGACGCCCGCCCGGCGGGGCAGAGGCGACGCCCGCCCGGCCGGGGCAGGGGCGACGGTGCCGGTCAGGCCGCCGCGCGGCCGCCCGAGGCCTCGTGCCAGGGCGTGAGGATGCGCGGCCCGTCGGCGGTGATCGCGATCGTGAACTCGAAGTGGGCCGCCAGCGAGCCGTCCTGGGAGAAGATCGACCAGTGGTCGTCGGCGACCCGGACGGCCTGGCGGCCGGCGGTGACCATCGGCTCGACCGCCAGCACCATCCCCTCCTCGAGCACGATCCCCGTCCCGGGCGTGCCGAAGTTGGGGATCTGGGGGTCCTCGTGCATCTCGCGGCCGATCCCGTGGCCGACCAGCGAGCGCACGATCGACAGCCCCTCGGCCTCGACGTGCGACTGGATCGCGTGCGAGACGTCGCCGAGCCGGTTGCCGGCCCGGCACTGCGGCACGGCGGCCATCAGCGACTCCTCGGTGACGCGCAGAAGCTTCTGCGCCACGGGGCCGATGCGGCCGACCGGGAACGTCCGCGCGGCGTCGGCCACCCAGCCGTCGAGCACCACGCCGACGTCGATCGAGAGAATGTCGCCGCGGCGCAGGCGGTAGGGGCCCGGGATCCCGTGCACGACCATCGAGTTGGGGGATGCGCAGATCGAGCCCGGGAAGCCGCGATAGCCCTTGAACGCCGGCGTTGCGCCCTGCGAGCGGATGAAGCGCTCGGCCGCCAGGTCAAGCTCGCCGGTGCTCACGCCGGGGCGGATCTTGCCCGCCAGCAGGTTCAGGGTGCGAACGAGGATCGCGCCCGCTGCTGCCATCCGCTCGATCTCCTCCGGCGACTTCTTGATGATCATGCCGAGATCAACTTAGCGTGGGCAGGGGAGGTTGCGCCTGCGCGCAGGTGGCGCCCTCGCTCAGGCGCTCTCCTCCATGCGCAGGGTCGCGATCACCGCGCGGATGTGGTCGTGGACGGCGGCCGGCGGGCGCGTGCCGTCGATTCGCCGCATCAGGCCCAGCCGGTCGTAGTAGTCGACCAGCGGCCGCGTCTTCTCGTGGTAGACGCGCAGGCGGTTGGCGATCACGTCGGGCCGGTCGTCGTCGCGCTGGATCAGCCGCGAGCCATCCTGGTCGCAGACCGAGTCGTGCTTGGGCGGGTCAAACTCGATGTGGTAGTTGTGCCCGGCCTTGACGCACACCCGGCGGCCGGAGAGGCGGCGGACCACCTCCTCGTCCGGGACGTCGATCAGCAGCGCTGCGGTGACCCTCCGGCCCATGCTCGCGAGCTTGCGCTCGAGCGCGGTCGCCTGCGCGACGGTCCGCGGGAAGCCGTCGAGGATGAAGCCGTCGCGCGCGTCATCCTCGCCGAGGCGCCGGGCCGCCATCGCCACGATCAGCTCGTCGGGCACCAGCTCGCCCGCGTCCATGTAGCGCTTGGCCTGGAGGCCGAGCTCCGTCTGATCGCGGACATTGGCGCGCAGCATGTCGCCGGTCGAGATGAACGGCAGCTGGAAGTCGGCCCGCAGCCGCTCGGCCTGCGTCCCCTTGCCCGCCCCCGGGGGGCCGAACAGGATCAGGTTCAGCTCGGCGGCCATGTGACCGCTGCACTGTATCGGGCGCGGCGCGCCTCAGGTGGGCTACTTGAGGAAGCCCTCGTAGTTGCGCATCATCAGCTGGGCCTCGAGCTGGCGCATCGTGTCAAGCGCCACTCCGATCACGATCAGGATCGAGGTCCCGCCGAACGCGAAGTTCGCGTTGGTCTGGTTGATCAGGATCACCGGCAGCGCCGCGATCGCCGCCAGGAAAAGCGAGCCGGGGAACGTCAGGCGCGCGAGTATCCGGTCCAGGAACTCGGCCGTCGGGCGCCCGGGCCTGACGCCGGGGATGAACCCGCCGTACTTCCTCAGGTTGTCGGCCTGGTCGACGGGGTTGAAGGTCACCGCCGTGTAGAAGTAGGTGAACAGGATGATCAGGATCGAGTCGCCGACCAGGTAGTGCCACCCGCCCGGGTTGAAGAACTCATACAGGTTGGTGCCAAAGCCGGCCCGGTTCTGGCCGATCAGCCGGCCGAGGGTCGGCGGGATCGTCATCACCGACACGGCGAAGATCACCGGGATCACGCCCGCCATGTTGACCTTCAGCGGCATGTATGTCTGGCCGCCCTGGGTCATGCGGCGGCCGATCACGCGCTTGGCGTACTGGACGGGGATGCGCCGCTGGCCCAGCTCGACGAACACGATCGCGGCCACGACCGCGATCGCGATGAACGGCATCACGACCCGGAAGACCTGGTCCGGGTTGGTCCACCAGGCGCTGATCCCGCTCGGTATGCGCGCGACGATGGACGCGAAGATCAGCAGCGAGATCCCGTTGCCGATCCCTCGCTGGGTGATCAGCTCGCCCATCCACATGAGCAGCACCGTGCCCGCGGTCAGCGAGATGACGATCAAGAAGACCTTGAAGAGCGTGAAGTTCGAGATCAGCGTCTCGTTGGCGGACCGCTCGAAGCTGCGGAACAGGAACACGTAGCCGATCGACTGCGCAAACGCCAGCCCGACGGTCAGATAGCGCGTGTACTGGGTGATCCGCGCCTGCCCGACCTCGCCCTCCTTGGCCAGCTTCTCAAGCGACGGGACGACGACCTGCAGCAGCTGGAGGATGATCGAGGCGGTGATGTAGGGCATGATCCCCAGCGCGAACAGGGCGATCCGCCCCAGGCCGCCGCCGGAGAAGAGGTTCAGCAGCCCGAGGATGCTGTTGCCCCCCAGCTGGCTCTCGATCGCCTTGACGGCGTTTGAGTTGATCCCGGGCGCCGGGATGTGCGTGCCCACCCTGTAGAGGAACAGCATCGCCGCGGTGAACAGGACCTTGCGGCGGATCTCGGCGACCCTGAACGCTCCGAGGATCGTCGTGAGCACCCGCCGCCCCCGCGCTAGCCGTCCTCGACCGGGCCGCAGCTGCCGCCGGCCGCCTCGATCGCGGCGCGGGCGGCGGCGCTGAAGCCGTGCGCGCGCACGGTCAGCGGCCTGGTGAGCTCGCCGCGGGCGAGCACCTTGACGGGGATCCCCGCGCGCGTGGCCAGCCCGCGCTCGCGCAGCGTCTGAGGGGTCACCGTCTCCCCGTCCTCAAAGCGCTCCTGAAGGTCGGCCAGGTTCACCGGCTGGGTGTGCGTGCGAAACGGCTCAAACGGCATCGACTTCTTCATGTGCGGCCCGCGCAGCTTGCGCATGCGCATGTGGATCGGGTTCTGGCCGCCCTCGAAGCGGGCCCTGCGCTTGGAGCCCGAGCGGGCGCCGTAGCCCTTCTGCCCGCGTCCGGCTGTCTTTCCGGTCCCCGAGCCCTCGCCGCGCCCGACGCGCTTGCGCGGGCGCCGCGACCCGGGCGCGGGCCTGAGGTTGTGAAGCCCGATGCGCTCCTCCGGCGGCTCCTGCGCGCTCAGCTCACCCGCGCTCTGCTGAGCCGTCATCGCCGCCCGGCCTCCTGCTCATGGACCTCGACCAGGTGGCTGACCCTGGCGATCATGCCGCGAGTCTGCGGGTTGTCGACGACCTCGACCGTGTGGCCGATGCGCCGCAGACCCAGCGAGCGCAGCGTGTCAAGCTGGCGGCGGTTGGCTCCGTTGCGCGAGCGCCGCTGGGTGACCCTGACGGTCGCCATCAGCCGCCGCCCTCCGCGGTATCCGCGGCCACCGGCGCCTCGTCCGCGCGCGCGGACGCCGACGCCTCGTCGGTGCCCGCCGGCGCGCCGAGCGCATCCGCCGGCGCGCCGTCCGCGGGCGCAGACGCGCCGTCCGCGGGCGCATCAGCCTCGCGCGCATCAGCCTCGCGCGCATCGTCCGCGGGCGCATCGTGCGCGGGCGCCGAGCCGTTCTCGGACCCCGGCGGCGTGAGCCCGAGCACCGCGTTGACCGACAGGCCCCGCAGCGCGGCCACCTCGTCGGGGGTGCGCAGCGACTCAAGGCCCGCCATCGTGGCCTTGACGAGGTTGATCGGGTTCTGCGAGCCGAGGCTCTTGGACAGGATGTCGTGGATTCCGGCCAGCTCCAGCACGGCACGCACGCCGCCGCCGGCGATCACGCCGGTGCCGGGGGCGGCGGGCTTGAGCAGCACGCGCCCTGACCCGAACACGCCGGTCGTCTGGTGGGTGATCGTGGTGCCGTGCTTGGGGACGCGGTAGAGGTTCTTCTTGGCGCGCTCGACGCCCTTCTGGATCGCGACCGGGACCTCGTTGGCCTTCCCGTACCCGACGCCCACGACCTCGCGCTCGTCGCCGACCACGACCAGCGCCGTGAACGAGAAGCGGCGGCCGCCCTTGACGACCTTGGCCACGCGGTTGATCTCGACGACCCGCTCTGAGAGATCCAGGCCGGCGGGTGAGACGGTGCGATCGGGCATCGGCAGGTGAATGTAGCGGCTGGCGGTCGGCTAGAACGTCAGCCCGCCGGCGCGGGCACCCTCGGCGAGGGCGCGCACGCGCCCGTGGTATCGGTAGCCGCCCCGGTCGAACACGGCGGCCTGGATGCCGGCGGCGCGGGCGCGCTCGGCGAGCAGCTCGCCGGCCCGCTGCGCCTGGCTTTTGCCGCGCAGCGGGCGCAGCTCCTCCTCGGTCCAGCTGACGGCCGCCAGCGTGTGGCCGGCGCGGTCGTCGATCAGCTGGGCGAAGATCCCGCGGTTTGAGCGAAACACGGAGATCCGCGGCCGCTGGGGCGTGCCGGAGACCTTCGCGCGCACTCGGCGCCGGCGGCGAAGGCGCGCCTGTGGCCGAGAGGGGGTCATGCTCGCTTGCCCACCTTGCGGGCGACGTGCTCGCCCTCGTAGCGGATCCCCTTGCCCTTGTAGGGCTCGGGCTTGCGCTGCTTGCGGATGTAGGCGGCGACCTCCCCCACCTGCTGCTTGGAGGCGCCCCGCACCACGATCCTCGTGGGCGACGGCACCTCGAACTCGATGCCCTCGGGCGCCGGCACGGAGACCGGGTGCGAGTAGCCGAGCGCCAGCTCCAGGTCACGGCCCTTCAGCTGCGCGCGGTAGCCGACGCCCTGGATCTCCAGGCGCTTCTCAAAGCCCTGCGTGACGCCCTGGACCATGTTGGCCACGAGCGTCCGGGTCAGCCCGTGCAGGGCGCGGTGCTCGGAGCGGTCGGTGGGCCGCGTCACGCGCAGCTCGCCGTCGGTCTGCTGGAGAGAGATGTCGCGGCTGATGCGCTCTGAGAGCTCGCCCCGCGGGCCGCGCACGGTCACCAGTCCGGGCTCGATCGAGACCGTGACGCCGTCCGGCACCGAGATTGGCTGTCTGCCGATCCTGGACATCGCTCAGGGGACTCGTTTACCACACCCGCGCGACCAGCTCGCCGCCGACGCCCTCGCGCCGGGCCTCGTGGCCGGTCATGACGCCCTTGGACGTGGAGATGATCGCGGTGCCCATGCCCCCCTGCACGCGGGGGATGTGCGCGTGGTCGACGTACACCCGGCGGCCGGGGCGCGAGACGCGCTGGATCCCGGAGATCGCCGGGCGCCGCTCGCTGGAGTACTTGAGCGTGACCGTGATCCGCTGGCCGGGGTGGCCGGCGCCGGGCTCGTGCACGGCGTAGCCCTCGATGTAGCCCTGCTCGCTGAGGATCCTCGCCAGCTCGCGCTTGAGCTTGGAGGAGGGCATCGTGACCTCGTGGTGCTGGGCCGCGGCGGCGTTTCGCAGGCGCGTGAGGAAGTCGGCGATCGGGTCGGTCATCGACATGGCGCGCCCCCTACCAGCTGGACTTGGTCATGCCGGGGATGTAGCCGTTGTGCGCCAGCTCGCGCAGGCAGATGCGGCACAGGCCGAACTTGCGATAGACGGCGCGGGCCCGCCCGCACCGCCGGCAGCGGCTGTACGCCCGAGTCCTGTACTTGGGGGTCCGCTGCTGGCGGACACGCTGTGAGACCTTTGCCACTCTGCTCCTTCTAGCTTCAGTTGGCGGACGCCGCCTGCGGGCGCCCCTCCTTGGAGAACGGCATGCCGAGCGCCTCCAGCAACGCGAAGCACTCCTCGTCGGTGGCGGCGGTCGTGGTGATCGTGATGTCCAGCCCGCGCACCTGGTCGACCTCGTCGTAGTCGACCTCGGGGAAGATGATCTGCTCGCGGACGCCCATCGAGTAGTTGCCGCGCCCGTCGAACGAGCGCGGGTTCAGCCCCCTGAAGTCCCGGATGCGAGGGATCGCGATCGACATCAGCCGATCCAGGAACTCGTAGGCGCGGTCGCCGCGCAGGGTGACCGCCACGCCGACCGGCATCCCCTCGCGCACCTTGAACTGCGCGATCGACTTGCGCGCGCGCCGCACGCTCGGGCGCTGGCCGGTGATCGTCGCAAGCTGCGCGGTGGCCGAGTCCAGCACCTTGGAGTCCTGCTTGGCCTCGCCGCAGCCCATGTTCACGGTGACCTTGACCAGCCTGGGCGCCTGCATCGGGCTGGAGTAGCCGAAGCGTTCGATCAGCGCCGGGCGGATCTCCTGCAGGTACCGGGTCTTGAGCCTCGCAACAGCCATCGCCCGCCCGCCTAGTCCAGCCGCGCGCCGCTTCGCCGCGCGATCCGCACGCGGCGGCCGTCGACGATCTCGATGCCCACCCGCGTCGGACGGCCGTCCTTGGGGTCGACGGGCATCACGTTTGAGATGTGGATCGGCCCCTCGCGCTCGATCACGCCGCCGCCCTGGGGCCCGGCCGCGGTCTGCCGCGGGCGCTGGTGGCGCTTGACCATGTTGAGCCCTTCGACGTAGACGCGCTGCCTGCCCGGGTCCACGCGCAGCACCCGCCCGCGCTTCCCGCGATCCTTGCCGGAGATCACGATCACCTCGTCGCCGGAGCGGACGCGCGCGGGCATCAGAGCACCTCCGGCGCCAGCGAGACGATCTTCATGAAGTTGCGCTCGCGCAGCTCGCGCGCGACCGGCCCGAAGATCCGCGTCCCGCGCGGGTTGTTCTGCGAGTCGATCAGCACCGCGGCGTTCTCGTCAAAGGCGATGTAGGTCCCATCCTCCCGGCCGTAGGACTTCTTGGTGCGCACCACGACGGCGCGCACCACCTCGCCCTTCTTGACCGCCCCCTGCGGGCTGGCGCTCTTGACGGTCGCGGTGATCGTGTCGCCCACGTGCGCGTAGCGACGCCGCGAGCCTCCCCGAACGCGGATCACGAGCAGCTCGCGCGCGCCCGAGTTGTCCGCGACCCTGAGCCTGGTCTCATTCTGGATCATCGCTAGCCCGCCCTCTCCACGATCCGCACAAGGCGCCAGCGCTTGGTCCGCGACAGCGGCCGCGACTCGCGCACCACGACGGTGTCGCCGATGTGCGCGTCGTTTCGCTCGTCGTGGGCGTGCAGCGTGCGCGAGGTGCGCACCACCTTCTCGTAGCGCCGGTGGCGACGGGTGGTGTCGATGCGCACCGTGATCGTCTTGTCGGCGCGATCGGAGACGACGATCCCCTGGCGCTCCTTCTGACGGCCGGCGACGCGCTCGCGCGGCGGGGTGGCGGCGCGCTCGTGGGCGCCCTCCCTGGCCTTGGCGGCCGCCCGTGAGCGCGCGAGCCGCCGCGCGGCCGCCTTGGCGGCACGCTCGGCCAGGCGCCGCTCGTGGCGTTCCTGGGGGGTGAGCGCCGGCCCGACGGGCGTGCGCGCGGCCTTCGCGGCCCTGGCGCGGGCGCGGCGCTCGCGTGGCGAGAGCGCCTCCTGCGGGGGCGCCTGCTCGCTCGCGCCGGACTGGGCCGCGGCGGCCGGCTGGGCCGAGGCCGCGTCGTCCGCCTGGGCCGCGTCGGCGGCCTGCTGCTGGATGTCGCTGTCGTCTGTCATCTGCTGTGCGCCCGATCGTCCGCGGCCGCCAGGAGCTCGCGCTCGCGCAGGACCGTGAGCGCGCGCGCGACCTCGCGCTTGGCCCTGCGCAGCGACGCGGTGTTGTCAAGCTCTCCGGTGGCGTGCTGGAAGCGAAGCCCAAACAGCTCGCGCCTGGCGGTCTCGATGTGCTCCGCCAGCTCGGCGTCTGACAGGTCGCGCAGGTCGGATGCGCGCATCACGCCTCCTCGCGGGTCACGAATCTCGTGCGGACCGGCAGCTTGTGCCCCGCCAGGCGCATCGCCTCGCGGGCGAGCTCCTCGGAGACGCCGGCCAGCTCGAACATCACGCGCCCGGGCTTGACGACGGCGACCCACCCCTCGGGTGAGCCCTTGCCCGAGCCCATCCGCGTCTCGGCCGGCTTCTTTGTGTAGGACTTGTCCGGGAAGACGTTGATCCACACCTTGCCGCCGCGGCGGATCTTGCGCGTCATGGCGATGCGGGCGGCCTCGATCTGGCGGTTGGTGAGCCAGGCGCTGTCAAGCGCCTTGAGCCCGTACTCGCCGAACTGGACCTGCAGCTGACCGCGCGAGATGCCGTCGCGGCGCCCGCGATGCTGCTTGCGGTGCTTGACGCGCTTGGGGGAGAGCATCAGGACGCGCCCCCATCGGCGCCCTGGCCGCTCTGTCCGGCGCCCGCACCGCCCTGGGCGCCCTGCGGGCCGCGCGCCGGCCCGCCGCCCGACGGCGCACGCGAGCCCGGGCCCCGGCCGCCACCCTGCGAGCGCCCGCGGCCACCGCCGCCGGCGCCGCGCGTGGATGCGCCCGCGCCGCCGCGCGAGGGCCCACCGGCTCCGCGGCCCGCGCCGGGCCCACCGCGTCCCGGGCCGCCGTTGCCGCGCCCGCCGCGCCCGCGCCCGGCGCCCTCGCGGCCGTCGCGCGGCGCGCGTCCGCGGCCGTCGCGACCGCCGGAGCCCGGGGCGCCGGCGCCCTGCGGCGACGGCTCGTCCATGATCGTCAGATCGGCGCCGGTGTAGCCCTCGGGCATGATCTCGCCCTTGTTGATCCAGCACTTGACGCCGATGCGGCCGAAGGTGGTGCGGGCCTCATGGAAGCCGTAGTCGATGTCGGCCCGCAGCGTGTGAAGCGGCACGCGGCCGTCAGAGTAGCCCTCGGTGCGCGCCATCTCGGCACCGCCGAGCCGGCCCGAGACCTGAACCTTGACGCCCTTGGCGCCCGAGCGCATGGCGCTGGTCAGGGCGCGCTTCATCGCGCGGCGAAACGCGACCCGGTTCTGCAGCTGCTCTGCGATCGACTGGGCCACGAGCCGGGCGTCGAGCTCGGGGCGCTTGATCTCCAGGATGTTGACCTTCACCTGCTTGCCGGTGATCCGGTGAAGGTCGCGGCGCAGCTGGTCGACCTCCGAGCCGGACTTGCCGATCACGATGCCGGGGCGCGCGGTGTGGATGTTGACCTCCACCTCGGTGGCGTTCTTGCGGATCGTGATGTCCGACAGCCCGGCGTGCGAGAGGCGCCCAACGATGTGGCGACGGATCTCGGTGTCCTCGTGCAGGTAGTCGGCGAAGCTGCGCTCGTTGAACCAGTTGGACTTCCAGTCGTGGATGTAGCCCACGCGCAGCGACTCGGGATGAACTTTCTGGCCCATGTGGCGGTGATCAGTCCTTTGGCGTGAGCAGGATCGTCAGGTGGCTGGTTCGTTTGCGGATCTTCGTGGCGCGGCCCATCGCGCGGGGGCGGAAGCGCTTGATCGTCGGACCCTCGTCGGCGTGCACCGCCTTGACGTAGAGGTCCTCGCCGACGAGCTCGTGGTTGTGCTCGGCGTTGGCGACCGCGGACTCAAGCAGCTTGCTCCAGGCACGCGCCACCGACCGCGGGGACGTGGCCAGGATAGCTCGCGCCTCCGGGACCGACTTGCCCCGGATGTGATCGCACACCAGCCGCGCCTTGCGCGCGGAGGACCGCACGTAGCGCGCCTGGGCGCGCACGACCGGCGCCGGCAGGTCGGGATCGCGGTCGCCCCGGCGCCCGCGCCGGGCGCGGGCCGGCCCGCGCGTGGCGGCTGACCCGGCGCTGGCCGTCGGCTGGGCGTCATCGGGCTCGGCGTCGGCCGCCGGCTCGGGCTGCTCCGGCGCGCCAGGCTCAGCCTGCGCCTCACCGGCCCGGGCGTCCGCCGCCGGCTCGGGCTGCTCCGGCGCGCCAGGCTCGGCCTGCGCCTCACCAGCCCGGGCGTCTGCCGCCGGCTCGGGCTGCTCCGGCGCGCCAGGCTCGGCCTGCGCCTCACCGGCCTGGGCGTCCACCGCCGGCTCGGGCTGCGCCTGGGAGTCCTGTGGGGCGCCCTCCGGCGCCACGTCGCCCTCCTCCGCGTCGCGGTCCTGCTCGCCGCTCATCGCCTCTTGCCCGTCCCGGCGTGGCCGCGGTACAGACGCGTGGGCGCAAACTCCCCCAGCTTGTGGCCGACCATCGACTCCGACACGAACACGGGCACGTGCTTGCGCCCGTCGTGAACGGCGATCGTGTGCCCCACCATCTCCGGGAAGATCGTCGAGGCGCGCGACCAGGTCTTGAGCATCCGCTTCTCGCCGGCCGCGTTCATCGCCTCGATCCGCGCCATCAGCCGCTCGTCGACGAACGGCCCCTTCTTGCTGGATCGACTCATCGCTTCTTACCTCGTCTGCGACCTCTCACGATGTACTTGTCCGACGGCTTGTGGCGCTTGCGGGTCCGGTAGCCGAGCGTCGGGACCCCCCAGGGCGTAACGGGGTGGCGGCCGGGGGTTGTGGAGCCCTCGCCGCCGCCGTGGGGATGGTCCACCGGGTTCATCGCCGTGCCCCGCGTCTGCGGCCGCACGCCCATGTGGCGCTTGCGGCCCGCCTTGCCGATCTTGACGTTCTGGTGATCGGCATTGCCGATCGTGCCGACCGTCGCGCGGCACTCGGCGCGCACCATCCGCATCTCGCCGGACGGCAGGCGCAGCGTGACGTGGTCGCCATCCCGGGCCAGCAGCTGCACGCCGGCGCCGGCCGAGCGCGCGAGCTGGCCGCCGCGACCGGGGATCAGCTCTACGTTGTGCACCACGGTGCCCGGCGGGATGTTGGCCAGCGGCAGCGCGTTGCCGACCCGGATGTCAGCCTGCGGTCCCGACTGGACGGTCGCGCCCACCTCAAGCCGCGCGGGGGCGAGGATGTAGCGCTTCTCGCCGTCGCGGTAGTGCAGCAGCGCGAGCCGTGCGGTGCGGTTGGGATCGTACTCGATCGCCGCGACCTTGGCCGGGATGCCGTCCTTGGTGCGCTTGAAGTCGATCCGGCGATACAGCCGCTTGGCGCCCCCGCCGCGGTGGCGGGAGGTCTTGCGGCCGTTGGAGTTGCGCCCCCCTGTGCGGCGCAGCCCCTCGGTCAGCGACCGCTCCGGCGTCGAGCGCGTGATCTCCGCAAAGTCCGGGTAGGAGACGAAGCGCAGACCAGGCGAGGTCGGCTTGGGCTTGCGGATCGGCATTACTCGGAGGCCTCGAAGGTCTGGAAGATCGGGATCGTCTCACCCGCGCGCACCTGCACCACGGCCTTCTTCCAGCGGCGGGTCCGACCCGAGATCCCGCCGCGTCGCTTGGGCTTGGGCCTGACCGACGCGGTCCTGACGTCGACCACGTGCACGTCGAACAGCCGCTCGACCGCCTGGCGGATCTGGGTCTTGTGAGCCCGGTCGTGCACGCGGAACGTGTACTTGCCGGTCTCGGCGAGCACGAACGTCTTCTCCGAGACGACCGGGCGGATGATCACCTGGCTGGGCTCCATCAGCTCGCCTCCTCCTCGTCGCTCGGCCGCGCGGAGCCGCCGGCGGCCTGGCCACCAGCGCCCTGCGCGCCGGCGTCGCCCACGGCGTCTGCACTCCCCTCGCCGGCGGCCCCCGCGCCGGCCTCGCCGTCTGAGCCCGCGCCCGCCTCGCCGTCTGAGCCCGCGCTCGCCTCGTCGGCTGAGCCCGCGCTCGCCTCGCCGGCTGAGCCCGCGACCGCCTCGCCGTCCGAGCCCGCCCCGCGGCCGCGCCCGCGGCGCACCTCGCCGGCCGCCCGCTGGACCAGCGGCCCAAGCGCCGCCTCGGACACCAGCAGGGTGGCGGCGCCGACCACGTCGGCGACGCCCGCGTCCTGGACCGCCATCACCTCCACGCCAGCCAGATTCCGGAACGAGAGGCCGGCGTTTGACTCGTCCTCGTGCAGCACCACCAGCGTCGTCCCGGTCTGCTCGGCCGACAGCCACTCATCCAGCAGCCCCAGCGCGCGCTTGGTTGACGGCTCGTCGAAGACGCCCGCGTCGAAGACTGCGAGTGAGCCGCGGCGCGCATGCAGCGACAGCGCGCTGCGCAGCGCCGCCCGGCGCGCCCGGCGGTTGACCTTGACCGTGTAGCGCCGGGGCTTGGGGCCGAACACGGTGCCCCCGCCGGTCCACAGCGGCGAGCGCGTCGAGCCGGCGCGGGCACGACCGGTGCCCTTCTGACGCCAGGGCTTGGAGTTGCCGCCTGAGACCTCGCCCCGCGTGCGCGTCGAGTGCGTGCCCTGTCGGCGGGCGTTGAGCTCGGCGCGGACCGCCTCGTGCACGAGCGCCATCTTGAAGTTGGCGCCGAACGCTCGCTCGTCCAGGTCAGCCGTGCCACCCCCGAGCCGGGGCGCCGCGCTAGCCATCGGTCCGCACCTCCACCGTCGAGCCGACCGGGCCGGGGACGGCACCGCGGACGAGCATCAGGTTGCGGTCGGGCAGCACATCGACGATCGTCAGCCCTCGCTGGGTCACGCGGCCGCCGCCCATCCGCCCCGCCCCGCGCAGTCCCTTCAGGACGCGGCTGGGCGTTGCCGACGCGCCGATCGAGCCGGGCGCGCGGACGTTGTGGGAGCCGTGGGACTTGGGCCCCCGGTTGAAGTTGTGGCGCTTGACCGTGCCTGCGAACCCCTTGCCCTTGGACCGGCCGGAGACCTTCACGCGCTGGCCCGCGGCGAACGCCTCGACGGTCACGACGTCCCCCATCTTCAGCTCCCCGGCCTCGCCGCGGAACTCCGCCAGCCGCCGGTGCGCGGAGGTGCCGGCCTTCCTGAGGTGACCGAGCTGCGCCCGGGTGAGCGCCTTCTCGCGACAGGGCGAGAAGGCAAGCTGCACGGCGTCGTAGCCGTCGCGCTCCAGCGTGCGGATCGCGGTCACCGGGCATGGGCCCGCCTGCAGCACGGTCACGCGCTCGACGCGGCCGTCGTCGGTGAACCGCTGCGTCATCCCGAGCTTGGTCGCGAGAATCCCGGCCATCTCGTCAGGAGGCGAGGCGGATCTCGATGTCCACGCCCGCCGGCAGGTGGTCGAGCCGCTGGAGGGAGTCGACCGTCTTGGGGGTCGGCTGGTGGATGTCGATCAGGCGCTTGTGGGTGCGGATCTCGAAGTGCTCGCGCGAGTCCTTGTCCTTGAACGGCGAGCGGATCACGCAGTAGACGTTCTTCTCCGTGGGCAACGGCACGGGGCCCGAGACGGTCGCGCCGGTGCGCGTCGCGGTCTCGACGATCTCCTTCGCCGCCGCCTCGATCGCCGTGTGGTCGTAGGACTTGAGGCGGATGCGGATCTTGTTCTGTGCGATGGTTGCCACGGTGGGGTGAAGCGTGTCGCCTTCAGCGTCGCGCGCGGGCTCCGTCGATCCGGCGCCCGCGCCAGAGGGTCGTATCCAAAAACAGCGAGGCGGCGGGCCGGCGGGCCCGCCGCCTCTGACAACTACTCGATTACCTCGGTGACGACCCCGGAGCCGACCGTGCGGCCGCCCTCCCGGATCGCGAACCGCAGGCCCTGGTCCATGGCGATCGGCTGGATCAGCTCGATCTCCATCTGGACGTTGTCGCCGGGCATGACCATCTCGGTGCCCTCGGGCAGATGGGCCACGCCGGTGACGTCGGTCGTGCGGAAGTAGAACTGGGGCCGGTATCCCGAGAAGAACGGGGTGTGGCGGCCGCCCTCCTCCTTCTTGAGGACGTACACCTCGGCCTTGAACTTGGTGTGCGGAGTGATCGAGCCGGGCTTGCAGAGCACCTGGCCGCGCTCGATCTCATCGCGCTTGATCCCTCGCAGCAGGCAGCCGGCGTTGTCGCCCGCCTGGCCCTGATCGAGGTTCTTCTTGAACATCTCGACGCCCGTGACCACGGTGGTCTGGGTCGGGCGGATGCCCACGATCTCGACCGTGTCGCCGACCTTGACCACGCCCTGCTCGATCCTGCCGGTGGCGACCGTGCCACGGCCGGTGATCGAGAAGACGTCCTCGATCGGCATCAGGAACGGCTTGTCAAGGTCGCGCTGGGGCGTCGGGATGTAGGTGTCCAGCGCCTCGGCGAGCTCGACGATCTTCTGCGCGTACTCCTCGTCGCCCTCCAGCGCCTTGAGCGCCGAGCCGACCACGAACGGCACGTCGTCGCCGGGGAAGTCGTACTCGGAGAGCAGGTCGCGGATCTCCACCTCGACCAGCTCCAGCAGCTCGGGATCGTCGACCATGTCGGCCTTGTTGAGGAACACGACGATGTAGGGCACGCCGACCTGGCGGGCGAGCAGGATGTGCTCGCGCGTCTGGGGCATGGCCCCGTCGGCGGCCGAGACGACCAGGATCGCGCCGTCCATCTGGGCGGCGCCGGTGATCATGTTCTTGACGTAGTCGGCGTGGCCCGGGCAGTCGACGTGCGCGTAATGACGCTTGTCGGTCTCGTACTCCACGTGCGAGGTCGCGATCGTGATCCCGCGCGCCTTCTCCTCGGGCGCGTTGTCGATCGAATCGAACGTGCGGACCTGGGTACCGTCGCCGAACTTGTCGTGGAGCACCTTGGTGATGGCCGCGGTCAGCGTCGTCTTGCCATGGTCGATGTGACCGATGGTCCCGACGTTGACGTGGGGCTTGTCGCGCTCGAACTTGGCCTTCGCCACTTTGGTGTTGCTCCTTTAGCTCTAAGTGTTTCGCTCGTCGCGGGGACGAACCCGTCCAGGATATAAGCTTTCCGTCCGCCGGTGCCGCTAGGCGGCCTGCTGCTCGCCGCCGACGAGCTTCTCGGCGATGTGCGGGGGAACCTCTTCGTAGCTGTCGAACTGCATCGTGGAGGTGGCGCGGCCCTGGGTGATCGAGCGCAGGTCGGTGGCGTAGCCGAACATCTCGGCAAGCGGCACCCGGCCGGAGACGACCTGCGCGTTGCCGCGCTGCTCCATCCCGCTGATGTGCCCTCGGCGGCGGTTGAGGTCGCCGATCACGTCGCCCATGAACTCCTCGGGCGTCACCACCTCCACGGAGAACACCGGCTCGAGCAGCACCGGCTTGGCGCGCGCGACGGCCGCCTTCAGCGCCAGCGACCCGGCGATCCGGAACGCCAGCTCGGAGGAGTCGGTCTCGTGGTACTTGCCGTCGACGAGCGTCACCCGCACGTCGACCAGCGGATAGCCCGCCCGGGGGCCGTTCTCCATCGCGTCCTCGATCCCCTTCTCCACGGCGGGGATGAACTCGGTGGGGACCGCGCCGCCCTTGATCTTGTTGACGAAGTCGAAGCCCTCCCCGGGCGCCGGCTCGACGTCGATGTAGACGATCCCGTACTGACCCGAGCCGCCGGTCTGGCGCACGAAGCGGCCCTCCACGTGCTCGGCCGTGCCGCGGATCGTCTCGCGGTAGGAGACCTGCGGGCGGCCGACGTTGGCCTGCACCTTGAACTCGCGCATCAGCCGGTCGACGAGGATCTCCAGGTGCAGCTCCCCCATCCCGGAGATCTCCGTCTGGCCGGTCTCCTCGTTGGTCTGCACGCGGAAGGTCGGGTCCTCCTCGGCCAGGCGGCCGAGCGCGATCGCCATCTTCTCCTGGTCGGCCTTGGTCTTGGGCTCGATCGCGACCTTGATGACCGGCTCGGGGAAGGTGATCGTCTCAAGCTTGATCGGATGCGCGGGGTCCGCGAGCGTGTCGCCGGTGTAGACCTGCTTGATCCCGACGGCGGCGGCGATGTCGCCCGCGTAGACCTGCTGCAGCTCCTCGCGCTCGTTTGCGTGCATCATCAGGATCCGACCGATCCGCTCGGTGCGCCCGGTGTTGACGTTGAGCACTCG
>DATGLC010000070.1:0-49775 GCA_035294345.1 Solirubrobacteraceae bacterium | reverse complement strand
CGCGCGCGTGGCGGCCCGCGCCGGCCAGGAGCTGAGCGCGCCCGACGCTCGCCCTGCGGGCCGCGCGCGACGATACTGAGGCAATGGGCAACCACGCCAACGGCGAGCGGACGCACCCGGCGCAGGCCGCCCGCCGGCCCGCGGGCGCGCGCCGCGAGCCGCCGCCGTTCGCCTCCCCCTACGCGCACGGCTTCGTTCGCCTGGCCGCCGCGGTGCCGCGCGTGCGCATCGGCGACCCGCGCCATAACGGGGAGCGCACGCTTGAGCTCGCCCGTGCCGCCGACGAGCGCGGCGCGGCGCTCGTGGCCTTCCCCGAGCTCGGGCTGATCGGCTACTCCAGCGAGGACCTGCACCGCCAGCACGCCCTCATCGACGCGGCCCAGGCGGCGCTTGCGTCCCTCCTTGACGCGAGCGCCGGCATGCGCGCGGCGATCGTCGTGGGGATGCCGGTGCTGGCCGAGGGCGGGCTGTTCAACGCCGCGGTGGTCCTTCACGGAGGCCGCATCCTGGGAGCGGTGCCCAAGAGCTACGTGCCCGAGTACCGCGAGTACTACGAAAAGCGCCAGTTCCGCGCCGCGCGCGACCTGGTCGGCGAGCGTGCGACCGTGCTCGGCGAGGAGGTGCTCTTCTCCCCCGCGCTGGTGTTCGACTGCGAAACCGTCCGTGGGTTCAGCTTTGCGGTGGAGATCTGCGAGGACCTGTGGGCGCCGGTTCCGCCGAGCAGCCTCACGGCGCTGGCGGGCGCGCTCGTGCTGGTCAACCTGTCGGCGTCCAACGTGACGATCGGCAAGGACGACTACCGCAGGATGCTGTGCCGCGCGCAGTCGGGGCGGGCGATCGCCGCCTATCTCTACGCCGCCTCGGGGCTTGGCGAGTCGACCACCGACATGGCATGGGACGGCCAGGCGCTGATCTACGAGAACGGACGCCTGCTGGCCGAGTCACAGCGCTTCTCCGCCGAGCCTCAGCTCGTCGTCGCCGACGTCGACCTCGAGCGCCTCCAGGCCGACCGGATGGCGACCTCAAGCTGGGGCGACACGGTCGGCGACCTGCGCGCTCGGCTTGGGATGGTGCGCCGGGTGCGCTTTGCGCTTGATCCGCCGACCGGACCGCTTGAGCTCGAGCGTGAGGTCGAGCGCTTCCCGTACGTGCCATCCGATCCGCGCCGCCGCGACGAGCGCTGCGAGGAGGTCTACGCGATCCAGGTCGCCGGCCTTCGAACGCGCCTTGAGGCGACCGGGATCGAGCGGCTGGTGATCGGCGTCTCCGGCGGCCTGGACAGCGCGCATGCGCTGACGGTCGCGGTCCGGGCGGTCGACGGATTGGGGCTCCCACGCACGAACGTGCTCGCCTACACGATGCCGGGGTTTGCGACCAGCCGGCGGACGCTCGACAACGCGCGAGCGCTGATGGACGCGCTCGGGGTCAGCGCCGCCGAGATCGACATCCGCCCGGCCGCGATGCAGATGCTGCGGGACATCGGCCATCCGGCCGCCGCGGGCGAGGCCCGCTACGACGTGACCTATGAGAACGTCCAGGCGGGCGAGCGCACCTCGCACCTATTCCGCCTGGCCAACCTCCACGGAGCGCTCGTAGTGGGCACCGGCGACCTCTCCGAGCTGGCGCTCGGATGGTCGACCTACGGCGTGGGCGACCAGATGTCCCACTACAACGTCAACGCCTCGGTCCCCAAGACGCTGATCCGCTTTCTGGTGGCCTGGGTGGCGCAGACTGGTCAGCTGGGGGCAGCCGCCGGCGACGCGCTTCGCGCGGTGCTTGGCACCGAGATCTCGCCCGAGCTGATCCCCGACCGGGACGGCTCCGGCGAGCGGCCCGTGCAGCTGAGCGAGGACACGGTCGGACCCTACGAGCTGGCCGACTTCTTCCTCTATCACGTGGTGCGATTCGGGCTTCGGCCCAGCAAGATCGCGTATCTGGCGCACTGCGCCTGGGGCGATGCCCGGCGGGGGGCCTGGCCCGCGCCTGAGGCGGGCGGGCGCGGCGAGCTGCGCGAGTACTCGCTTGAGGAGATCGCGCGCTGGCTGGAGGCGTTCCTGGTGCGCTTCTTTCAGACCAGCCAGTTCAAGCGCTCCGCGATGCCCAACGGCCCAAAGGTCGGCTCCGGAGGCTCGCTCTCCCCTCGCTCTGACTGGCGCGCGCCGTCGGACGCCTCGGCGGCCGCGTGGCTGGCGGAGCTGCGAGCCGCCCTGGCCGGTAGATCAGCTGACGCCGTGCCTCCCGTGGCCGCCGGCGAGCGCGGGCGGCCACGGGAGGCGACCGGCGATCGCCACCCCGTGGAGCATCACGGGGCCTGATCGGCAGGCCGCGCTGCGGGCGAGGTCGCCCGCAGCGGCGGCCGGCGCAGCTTTCGACCCCGGGTCTCGACGATCCGGGTCCGATGGCCGCGGCCGGCGCTGGGGCTAATAGCCGTAGGCGCCGCCCGAGCTCGACGACGACGAGTGAGCCGTGCCGGTGGTGATCGGCGAGCCGGCGGGCGAGACCAGCCACCACCTGGCGCCGAACCCGTCGCTGCCCTCGCCGTTGATCTGGCCGGCGGCGCTGTCGCCGGAGAAGTAATAGAGCGGGTGCCCCTTGTAGGTCACCTGCATGCTTCCGTCGGAGCGCTTGATCGTGCCGAGGTCTGCGGCCACCACCCCGCTGCCCGCCACGGGCGCGCCGCTGGTCGTCAGCGGGGGCCAGGCGCCGGCGCAGCCACCGGTGCAGTTTGACTTCCCAGGCTTGTCGCCCATCCACATGTACAGCGCGTGGCCATTGGGACCGGCCAGGTAGCTGCCGTCCTTGCCCTTGGCGACCGTCAGCTTCGCGCCAGCCGACGAGGCGCCGGAGGAGGAGGCGCTCGCGGCGGGGGCGGCCGACGAGCTTGAGGAGCTTGAGGCGCTCGAGGACGAGCTGGAGCTCCCGCAGGCGGCGACGGTCAGCGCCACGGCCACGATCGCAGCGCCGGAGAGGGCGCGTGACTTGGTGTTGTGCATCCTGTGCTCCTCGATTGCGGATCTGCGTTTGTTGTGAGGCTCGCGGCGGCGGCCTCAGCCTCCACGCCCCCGCCTTGGCGGGACCGTGCGTGCACTCACATTGACCCCGCGACCGGTGGCTTCCTTCCCGGCGTCTGGCGGGCGAAGCCCGCCGCAGGCCCGGCAGCGGCTGCGCTCACGGCCGGCGCGGACACGGCAGCGGCTGCGCTCACGTCCCGGCGCGCACGCGGCAGCGGCTGCGCTCACGTCCGGCGCGGACATGGCAGCGGCTGCGCTCACGTTCGCGGCGCGGACGCACCGGCGGTCGGGCTTTCAGCGCGCGACGACCAGCAGCGTGGACAGCGTCGGGTCCGAGCAGTAGGCGACCCGGGTGCCGGCCGCCGCCTCGGACCGCAGCTGCGACAGGAGCTCGGCGGTGACGACCTCGCCCGGGGCAAGCGCCGGGATGCCCGGCGGATAGGGGGCGGCCGTCTCGGCGCACACGCGTCCCGCCGCCCGCTCCGCGCTGACCCGCTCCGACGGCGCAAAGAACGCCTCCCGCGGCGTCATCGCGGCCTGTGCGCGCACGCTCCAGGCGCTCGCCGGCGCGATCGGCCGTGGCTCGCGCCCGCGCGCCTGAAGCGAACGCCGAAGCGCAGCGATCAGCCGCTCGACGCTCGCCTGGTCGTCGCCGATCGTCAGCAGCGGGATGATCGAGTCCCGGTCGGCCAGCTCCACCCGCACGCCCGACTGCCTGAGGTCCTGCTCCACCTCGTAGCCGGTCGCGCCCGTGCCGTGCAGCAGGAGCACCAGCTTGAGCGGGTCGAAGTCGCCGACGGCGGGCAGCGAGCGCAGCCGCTCGGGATCCAGCAACCGCAGGCCGTCGATCGCAGACAGCTCCCTGCGCGCCCGCTGCGCGAGAGCGAGCGTGGCCTTTAGCAGCTCGGCGCCGCGCAGCGCCATGATCTGGCGCGCCCGGTCGATCGACGCCGCCATCGTCGCGCTGGGGCTGGTGGTGTTCAGAAGCTCGAACGCGGCGTCGAGTCGGCCGAGGTCCAGCAGCCCCCCGCGGGCGAGCACGATCGCGCCCTGCGTGAATGCCGCCAGCGTCTTGTGAGCCGAGATCACCATCCCGTCGGCGCCGGCTCGCATGGCGCCGCCCGGAAGCCCCGGGGCCAGGCCCAGGTGCGCGCCCCAGGCCTGGTCGACGATCACCGGCACGCCGGCGCCGTGCGCCAGCTCGACGATCGCGGGCAGATCCGACACGACCCCCGCATAGGACGGCTCGACCAGCATCACCGCGCGGACGTCGTGCTCGAGCGCGCGGCGGACCTCCCGCAGCGGCATCCCCGCGGGCAGTCCGCTGTCTGGGTCGATCTCCGGGTGCATCCAGACAGGCTGAAGACCGGCGAGGATCAACCCGGAGAGCAGCGACTTGTGCAGGTTGCGGGAGACGGCCACCCGATCCCCGGGCGCGCCGACAGAGAGGGCGAACGCCTGGTTTCCCTGCGTCGAGCCCGCCACCGAGAAGCGGCATGCGTCGGCCCCCCATAGCTCGGCGGCGAGGCGCTCGGCGCGCTGCAGGAACCGCCCGGACAGCTGGGCGTCGTCGGCGCCGCACGCCAGGGGCGCGTCGAGGGCCAGCAGTGGATCTGCCAGATGCGCGGCGCGCTTGTGACCCGGTGTGGTGAACGCCGCGCCTGGCGCTGCCAGGAAGCGCTGCACCGCGCTTGCGAGCGGCGCGTCCGCCTGAGTGTCCTCGGTGGGGGCCCCGATGGTCGTCATCGGGGCCCCTGTCTATCAGGCGGCGCTCAACCGCGGCGACCGGCGGCCGTCATCCCGCACACCGGACCGCGGTCATCCTCGACGTCCGGCGGCCGTCAGCCTCCACACCGGTCTGCGGTCATCCTCGACGTCCGGCGGCCGTCAGCCTCCACGCCGGTCTGCGGTCATCCTCGGCGCGCGGCCGCCCTCGCGCCTCGCGCGCGGCCGCGCCGGCCCGGCGCGACCACGCCCGGGTGCCGGCGTCCGCTACCGGCTCGCCGACGCCCGTGCGTCCCGCGGCCTATGCCGATCCCGGCCTGCGACGGAGGCTGGGGCACCGCGCCCGTCAGGCGGTCCGGCCAGAAGGCGATGAAGTTGCCGCCCCCCAGGTTCGACGGCAGCGCGTCGGCCGCCGAGTTGAGCGATGAGGCGGTGCTCAGATCACCCCAGCTGCCCGTGGTGACCCGCTGCTGGAGCGCCTGCAGCCCGGCGATCAGGTCCGCGGGCGTGAAGTTGCAGTGCCCCTGCGCCTGCACGAACGCCTGGCGCAGCAGCGCGCCGTCGCCCGCGCGGGCCACGGTGTCGTGGTAGTAGGCCTCCTGCTGGACGGGAACGAGCTGGTCGGAGATCGTGTGCAGGTCGAGCTCGGGCACCTGGAGCTGGCCGTCGGGCACCGAGGTGCGCACCAGCCACCGATATGCGGCGGGGTCCCCGCGCAGGCTCGCGTTCTGCTGCAGGGCGCGCAGGTCGGCGCCCAGGCTCAGGCCCGCCTCGTTGTACAGCGCGCGGACCTCCGGGTAGTACGGGGACCGGTGCAGCAGAGCCGAGAAGTCGACCCCGACGGTTCCGGCGCTCTCGCCGCCGGCGGCCGCCTCCAGCTGCTCGCGGGCGGTGACGATGAACGTGATCGCGTTTGGCGTCCCCGTGAAGTAGTCGTCGAACTGGCCCTGCTCCTGGCCGGGGAAGTCGTAGATGTTCGGAATCGAGGACCCGCCCCAGGGCGAGACGTTGAGGAACGCCATCGCCAGCGCCAGACGGGCGCGGCCCTGCGGCGTCTGCTGGGCGGCGTCGGCGAGCGCGACGAGCTTGGCCGCTGCCGCGGCGCTGTCGGAGAACGTGGGCGGCCCGACCGTGAAGCCGGTCAGCTGGATCTGCTGGCCGGGCGCGAGCAGCTGGGCGAGCGCGTACTCGCCATCCAGCTGGTACTGGTTGAGGTTCAGCGCCCCCGCGACGATCCCACAGGTCGTGAGCGCGCCGTCCAGCCGGCCGTCTGAGTTCTGATCCTCGAGCGCGCTGATCAGCCCGCCCATCGACGTGCCGAAGGCGAACACATGCGTGGGCCGGCTTGGCAGCACCGAATGCTCGACGATCGCCAGCGTCTCGAACTGATCTCGCAGCGCGCTGCCCAGCGCCCACCAGGACCCGCTGGGGTCATAGCTTGAGCCCGCGAGCGCGTAGCCCATGTTCAAAAGCGCCTGCTTGGTCGTCGGGTCCGGGGCGTCCGCCGCAACCAGCGGACCGAAGCCGTGGCTGTAGAGCACCAGCGTCCCGTTCCAGTTGGCCGGCACGTCCGCGATCCAGTGCGCGCCGTCGGGAAGCTGGCCGCTGTAGGAACCGGCGCCCGCACTCTGCGCAGACGCGGGCGCGCCGCCGACCGCCAGCAGCGCCGCGGCGAGCGCCGCCGCGCCCAGCGCTGCGCAGCGCACGCACCAGCGCGCCACCCGGGATTGGACGAACCGCCGCCGTGGGCCCGAGCTCCGGCGAACGCTCCAAAGATCGCTCATCTCCGCTCCTCTCGCCTCGCATCGCGCGGACAGCTCCGCCGCGACCGCGTATCAGGGAAACTGATACATGCCAGCCTAGACAACCGCCGCGCGCAGCGCAAGTGACCGGGTCGCCGACGGGTGGCCGGAGTCCGCATGCAGCCAGCCCGCCGCCGGCGTGCGGGGCGCCTTACCTACGGGCCGTAGGGCGGCTCACCGACGGATCGCCAGGGCGCAACACCTCCGGGCCCGCGGGGGCGCCGTATTACCCAGGGCCTGCGCAGCCGCCAGACGCAGAGGAGCGCGCGCGCTGCGCAAATCCCGCGTGCAACGCGCGCACGCAGCTCATCAGGTCGGCGACCAGCGCGTCGCGGCGGTCCTCGGGCACATCGATGAGCATCTCGTCCTCCATGCGCTCAACCGCTGCGTCGCAGGCCTGCAGCTCCATGAGGCCGCTGGCGGTCAGCCGCGTCTCCAGCACCCGCCGGTGGGCGCTGGACGGCGCGCGCTCCACGTATCCCGCACGCTCAAGCGCGTCGATCACCTGGTGCATGGACTGTGGCGTCACGTAGCAGCGCCGCGCCAGCTGCGCATTGGACAGGCCGGACGTCCGCTCCAGCACCGACAACGCGGTGTATTGCGGCCAGCTGAGCCCGAACGGCTCAAGCCGTCTATCCAGCTCGCGACGCAGCGCCCGGTCAAGGCGGCCCACCACGTAGCTGAACCGGGGCAGCTCACGGCGCTGACCTATGCTCGTCATCGCGCGCAGACGGTATCGGGCGCGGCGACGCTCGACTCGCCAGGCGCTAGCATCGCGCGGCCAGGGCGAGATAGCTCAGCTGGTAGAGCACACGACTGAAAATCGTGGTGTCCCCGGTTCGAGTCCGGGTCTCGCCACCATCTGATCGACCATCGATCGCTGTTGGCGCGGGTCGCTTGCTGCAGGGGCGCGGGTCGCTTGCTGCAGGCGCCGATGGGCGACGCAAGTGCCGGGCGCTTGCTGCAGGTGCCGGTCGCTTGCTGCAGGTGCCGATGGGCGAATGCGGTGCCGATCGCTTCCTGCACGCGCCGATGGCCGACTGCAGGCGCCGATGGCCGGCCGCGTGGGGAGTCCGCTCGTGCTGGCCCCCGGCCAGAAACCGCGCAGCCCGGGCAGGACCGAGCCCACGCGGCATCGCTCCAGCCAGGCCGGGCGTCACGGAGCAGCTCATCAGGCGGAACCGCCCCAGCCAGGCCGGGCGTCATGGGGCCGCTCTGCCGGACGTCACGGAACCGCTCAGCCGAACGTCACGGCGCAGCGCGGCCCGGCGTCAAACATCCGTCCGCGGCGCGCGTGACCCTGGCCGGCGCCGGCGGTCTGATCCGATGCAAGCTACTGCAAAGGAGCCACCTAATGTCCTTCATCCTCTCATCAATCCGCCGGACCACGCAGGTGGGGGTCACGACCCTCGCCGCAGCCGGCGCGTGCGTCGGGGCCGCCCAGGCCGCGACCGTCCATGGGACCGTCGTTCATCGCAACGCCCGCGCCCAGTCCTTCGTGGTCGCGGACTCTGCCGGGCACCTGTACGCGATCCACGCCAGGCGCAGGCCACGGCCGGGGACGATCGTCACCGTCTCGGTCCGACGGCTGCGAAACGGCACATACGCGGCGCGCGCTCTGCGCGTCGGCGCATACCACCGGCGGGCTCGCGTTCGCCTGCGCGGCGTCGTGAGCTACATCGATCGCCAGAACGGGACCTTCACGCTGTCGGCCCGCGGGGTCTCGATGGTCGTCGCGGCCCGTGGGACATCGGCGATCGTTCACGGCCCGGCCAGCTTCCGCACGGCGGCCATCGCCACCGACGCGCTCCCGGCCGTCGGATCCGTCGTCACCGCAACCGGCAGCGTGGATGATCAGGGCGATCTGACCGACGCCTCGGTGCAGACGACCGGCATGGACACCGGCGCGGTCGACATCGAGGGCACGGTTCTGGCGGTCGACACGGCGGCCAGCACGATCACGGTCTCGTCAAGCGACGATGACCAGGCGTCCGGCTCGATCGTCGTCAACGTCCCGCCCACGCTCGATATCTCCCTGTTCAGCGTCGGACAGGAGGTCGAGCTGACGGTCGCGGTCCAACCGGACGGAAGCTACCTCCTGACCGGCTCGTCATCCGACCAGGGCCAGCAGGGCGCCGACGACCAGGGAGACCAGCAGGGCGACCAGGGCGATCAGGGCGACCAGCAGGGCGATCAGGGCGACCAGGCCGGCCAGCAGGGCGATCAGGGCGCCGGCAGCGGCTCCTACACCTCGGACGGCGGGTCGACCACCGGCTCTGACAGCGCGACGGCCGGCACCGGCGGGACGACCAGCGCCAGCGGCTCGACCGGCAGCTCCGACGGCGGGCCGACCGCTGGAGACTGAAGCTGCCGCCCGCCCCACAGCGCACGGGTAGGCTCTGGGAGGGAGCGATCCGCCCGTGAGCCCGCGCCTCTCCCTCTCGGAGGTGTTCCTCCGCACCCAGACCGACGAGCGCCTGTGCGCGCTCGCCGGCGCTGGGCATCCGCGGGCATTCGCAGTGCTGGTCGAGCGCCACCGGGGGCCGCTGCTGCGCGCCGCGGTGCGGGTGGGGGGCCGCGAGCGCGCCGAGGACGTCGTTCAAGAGGCGCTCCTGCGAGCCTGGCGAGCGCTGGCGGCGGGCACGCGGGTCGAGCACGTCCCGGCGTGGCTGCACCGGATCGTGCGCAACACGGCCGTCAGTCAGCTCGCCCGTGAGCAGGGCCTCTCAGAGCCCCTGCCTCAGGAGCTGGCCGACCCGCATCCGCTGGCGGATGCGATCGACGCGCGCCGGCTGGCCCATGATCTGCTCGCCCGGATCGCCGAGCTCCCCGACAGGCAGCGGACCGCGCTGGTCGAGACCGAGTTTGCGGGCCGCTCGCGGGAGGCGATCGCAGCCGAGCTCGGGCTCACCGAGGGTGCCGTGCGCCAGCTGGTGCACCGCGCTCGCAGCACGGTCCGCATCGCCGCCACGGCGCTCACTCCGTTCCCGCTGGCCACCTGGGTCGCGCGACGGGGTTCCGCGCCGGGCGCGACCGGGAGCCTGGCCGGCGTGGCGCACAGCAGCGCCTCCCGATCAGGGCTGCTCGAGATTCTCGGGGCCGGTTCGGCGGCGGGAACCGGCGCGCTCGTGAAGGGCGGCGCTGCGATCATCGCCGCGGGCGCGCTCGCCGGAGGCCTGGCGTGGCGGGAGCTGGACCACGCGCACGCTCACCTCAACGCGGGCCGGGGGACGGCAGCCGCCCGGCTCGGCTCCGCACCTTGGCGGATGCGCCACCCCTCTCCAGGGGCCCGGCTCGTGGCCTCCGAGGGCGCCCGCTTCACGTCGGCTGCACGGGATGGCCTGCGACCGCGATCCGCGCGCGAGCTTCGCCCGCGCGAGCCGACGCTCGCCATCGTCGCCCAGGCCTCCGGTGGTGTCGCAACGGGGACGCCCGGCAGCGCCGCTCTCACCGGCGCAGGGGCCGGCCAGGGGAGCGGCGGGCTCGGCAGCGCCCCTGTCGGCGCACCGGGCGCCGGCGCCGACGGCGCCGGGGATCAGAGCCGATCGGGCGACACCAACCAGGCCGCCGACGCCGGCGAGTCGCAGGACCTCACCCAATCGGCTGACTCAGGCGGCACCACCGGCTCAAGCGACGGGAGCCCCACGGGCGGCACGAGCGACCAGAGCAACACGAACGAAGCGGGCACGTCGGACTCGCCGGCGGCGGGCGGGTCAAGCGACACCGGCACACCCTCGACGACGACTTCGGACGCCTCCGCTTCGGGCACCGGCTCCGGCGATGCCGCGACCTCCAGCTCAGCGGGCGCAACCTCAAGCCCGACGGGGGGTTCGGGCACGTCGACGGACTCGACGACGACCGCGGCGACGGGCGGCTCAGGCGACTGACAGACCGCGGCCGGATCGCCGCGCTCCACCCAACCGCGGGGCGCTTGCGCTCAGCGCGCGGCGACCATGCGGCGAAGCAGCTCCAGCGCCCCGAGCTTGGACAGCGGCTCGTTCAGGTTCCCGCACTTGGGCGACTGCACGCATGAGGGACAGCCGGCGCGGCATGGGCACTCGCCGATCACCCGGCGGGCGTCATCGACCAGCCGGGAGAACTGCTCAAAGCCGCGGCGGGTGATGCCCACGCCGCCGGGATGCCCGTCATAGATGAAGATCGTCGGAGCGCCGGTCTGCTGGTGCCCGGCGGTCGACAGCCCGCCGATGTCCCAGCGGTCGCACATCGCAATCAGCGGCAGCACAGCGATCTGAGCGTGCTCGAGCGCGTGCAATGCGCCGAGCACGTCCGCCGCGGGCAGCGCCGCCCCCGCAGGCCCGGGCGTGCCCGCGCCCGCAGGTCCAAGCGGACCCGCCTCCGCAAGCCCGGGCGTAGGCGCGCCCGCAAGTCCGGGCGCAGCCGAGACCCCAGGTCCGGGCGGAGCCGCACACGCAGACCCCGGGAGCGGCGGGGTCGCACGCGCGGGCGGGCGCTCCGCCAGCAGCTCGTCCAGCTCGTACCACAGCGCGCGGGTGGAGAACTCGACGGTCGGCAGCTCCAGCGCCTCGAAGTCCAGCACCGTCTGATCGCGCAGGCGCCTTCGCTGGTAGCCGAGCACGGTCTCGGCGTAGATCACCGAGCCGTAGGAGAGGGTCACGCCGTGGGTGTGCCGGCGCTCGTGCAGGCGCTGGATGTGGACCGCGATCTCGCGCTTGCACTGCGTGAAGTAGTCGCCGTCGAAGCGCTCGAGCAGCGCCCGCCGCCGGTCGAGATCCAGCTGCGCAACGCGGTAGGAGCGGCCCAGATGCAGGTAGACGGCGCCCTCGTGGACGTTGGCGTAGGCGCGCTCGAGCTCGATGTCGCCGACCACCTCGCCGGTGGCGGCGTCAAGCAGGGCGAAGGTGTCGGCCGAGGCGGAGCGCAGCGCCACCCGCGCGGCGGGGTAGTCGTCCGCGCGCCTTGGCACGAAGCCGCCCGCGCGTTCGCGCAGCAGGCCGGCGGCCTCAAGGCGCTCGGCCTGCTCACGCCAGTCCTCCCCGAGCGTGCGCTCGTCGCCGTCGGCCAGCGGCGCCTCGTGCGCGGCGCACAGCAGGTGCTCGGCGTGGATCTCGGGGCTGTGCGGGTCAAGGATCGCCGCCTCCACCGGTCGGCCAAGCAGCTGATCCGGGTGGCGGCAGAAGTACTGGTCAAGCGCGTCCTCGCCGGCGATGTAGACCGCGAGCCCCCGTGCCCTGCGGCCGGCCCGGCCCCACATCTGCCGCAGGCTGGCGACGGTGCCCGGGAAGGTGACGCACACCGCCGCGTCCAGCTCGCCGATGTCGATCCCGAGCTCAAGCGCATCGGTGGCCACCACGCCCAGCAGCTCCCCGTCGGTGAGCCGCCGCTGGATCTCGCGGCGCTGGGCGGCGGTGTAGCCGGCGCGATAGGGGGCGAGGCGCTCGGCCAGCTCCCGGGGGAGGCGGTCCTGGGCGTGGCGCAGGATCAGCTCGACGCCCTTGCGCGAGCGCATGAAGCAGATCGTCCGCGCGCCTGCCTCGATCAGCTTGGAGAGCACCTCGGCCGCCTCATACAGCGCCGACGCGCGCGCGCCCAGGACCTCGTCCACCAGCGGCGGGTTCCACAGCGCTATTCGCCGGCGGGCGCCGGGCGCCCCGTCGCGCGCGACGAGCTCAAAGCCGTCCAGGCCGGTGAGGCGCTCGGCCAGCTCGAGCGGGTTTGCGATCGTGGCGCTGGCGAGCAGGAAGCGCGGCTGCGAGCCGTGGATCTCCGCCACGCGGCGCAGGCGGCGCAGCACCATGCCCACGTGCGAGCCGAACACCCCGCGGTAGACGTGCGCCTCGTCGACGACCACGAACGCCAGGTTCGCGAGCATCTGCTCCCACGCGTGGTGGTGGGGCAGGATGCCGACGTGCAGCATGTCCGGGTTCGTGATCACCACGTTCGCCCGCCGGCGGATCGCGGCGCGCTCCCGGTGCGGCGTGTCCCCGTCGTAGACCGCCGCGCGCAGGCGCCCGCGCGGGCCCAGCCGCGTCAGCGACCGGGCCTGGTCCTGCGCAAGCGCCTTGGTGGGGTACAGGTACAGGGCGCGCGCTTCGGGGTCGGATGCCAGCACCTGGAGCGTCGGCAGCTGAAAGCACAGCGACTTTCCCGACGCGGTCCCGGTGGTGATGATCGTGGGGGCCCGGAACGCGGCCTCCAGCGCCTGCACCTGGTGTGAGTACAGCTGCGCGATGCCGGCCTGGCGAAGCGCCTTGGCGACGGCCGGACTCAGCTGCGGCGGGATCGGCTCAAGGCGCGCAGGGCGCTCCGGCCAGGAGGCCTCGTGCACCAGCCGCCGGTCGGCGCGTCCCTCGGCAAGCAGCTCCTCCCACGGCTCTGTCTCGCTGACGATCGCCACGCTCGCCAGCGAGTATGGCGGGGCCGGCGCCGCCGGCGAGCGCGCCGCTGCTAGCGTCGCCGCCGACCGTGCGCTGCCTGTACGTGGACCTGGACGGCACCCTGCTGGGCCCCGACGGGTCGCTGCTGACCGGCGCGGATGGGCGCTTCAGCCTGCTCGGGGTGAGGGCGCTCGAGGCCTGCGCGCGGGCCGGCGCGGAGGTCGTGCTGTTCTCCGGTCGGCGCCAGCAGAGCGTGTTCGACGCCGCCCGCCTGATCGGGGCCTCCGCCTACATCTTCGAGGTCGGCTGCGGGCTTGTGATCGACGGCGAGCTCGAGTGGCTGACCGACGGCCTTGAGCCCTCCGGGGCCGGCTCGATCTACGACCAGATCGAGGCGTCCGGCGCGCCCGCGCTGCTGCTGGAGCGTTTCAGTGGAAGCCTTGAGTACCACACGCCCTGGTCGGAGGGCCGCGAGGTCTCGCATCTGTTTCGCGGGTCGATCGACCTGCAGGAGGCGGCGCGTACGCTCGAGCAGGCCGGGCTGGGCTGGCTTCGGCTGCTTGACAACGGCGTGATCCGTTCGGCCGGCGAGCGGCGCACGGCTGGCGATCGGCGGCAGGAAGGCGTGCGGCGAGACGCGGGCGAGGCGCGCTCGGCGGCCGGCCCGGACGCCGGCGGCGCGATCCGCGCCTACCACCTGATCCCTGCGGGTGCCTCCAAGGCGCGCGCGGTGAGGCGCCACATGCAGGCGCGGGGCTATGGGCCGCAGGATTGCATCGCGGTGGGCGACTCGCGGGAGGACCTGGAGGCGGCCGAGGTGGTTGGCGGCTTCTGGCTTGTGGCCAACGCGCTTGAGCGGGACCCGACGCTGGCCGAGGAGGTCGCGGGGCGGCGGTCGCTGCGCATCGCCTCGGAGCGCTACGGGGCGGGCGTGTACGAGGCGGTCGTCTCGACGCTCGCCGAACGGCGCTGAGCTGGTTCCCGGACCACTGGTCGCCTGCACAGATCGCCTGCACCGGGCGCCCGCGCCGGGTCGCCTCGATCCCCGATCGGCTGGGCCACCAGTCGCCTCAGCCACAAGTCGCCTTAGTCACCAGCGCCTCAGTCACCAGCGCCTCAGCCACCAGCGCCTCAAGTCACCAGTTGCCTCGGTCACCAGTCACCAGTGGCCTCGGTCACCAACCGGCTGGGCCAGCAGTCGCCCGGACCGGAGGTCGCCTGGACCGAAGCTGGTCCGATCGCGTGGCCTTGTCTGGCGGTCGGGCCCGTCCGTCGGCCTCAGGCCACGTGGCGCTGGTGGCGGCCAGCGGCATCCTGATGAGCCGGCTCGTCCACCGCGTCAGCCAGCGCAGCGGCCGCCTCGCTGAGCTCTCCGAACGCGTCCGCGACCGCGGCGGCGCTGGAGCCGGTGATGGCGCGGTTTAGACCGGCGACCGCCCTGTCGAAGCGCTCCCACAGGTGCGCCGGCCCGCGCCTGCCGGTGCCGGGCCGAAGCTCGTACGGCGGCTCGGCACCCTCCGCGCCGGGCACCGGGCGCCACAGGAGCCCGGCCGCATGCGCGTGCTCCCAGGCGATCTGCTCGGTCTCCGCGGCCTGCGCCAGCTTGCGCAGCCGAGCGCCGAAGTTGGCGTCCGGCGGGGCCATCCGATGCGCTCGCATCGCCTCGGCCCAGCTTTCGCTGGCGCGCCGCACGGCGCGCATGATCTGTGCGCGCTCACGGTCCAGTTCGTCGCCGAAGCTCATCCGGCGTCCGCGCCGTTGGCCCCCGGATGTCGAGGGCCGCCGATGCCGAGCGGCGACGAGCGGCCGGCTCCTGGAGCCGGCGACGGCCGCGGGCCGGCTCCGGCTGTCGCCGCAGGCGACCGGTCGGCGCCCTCCGCATCCTGCGCCCCGGCCCCGTGCCGCGGGGCTCCGGCAGCCGGCTCGGCGACCTCCGGCAACCCGCCCGCCGCTGCGTCGGGCGCCGGCTCTGCGACGCCCACGGGCTCGCCGCCCCAGAAGTCGGCCGCGCTCGGCCCCGCGCCGAGAGCGGCGGAGACGCCGACGGTGTAGCTGCGCTCGAGGATGCGCTCGAAGTCCGAGCGCCTGATCCGCACCCGGCGCCCGACCCGCAGCGCAGGCAGCCGTCCCTGGTCGATCCAGTTGCGGACCGTCTGCTGGTTGAGCTTCAGGGTCTCCGCAACCTCGGCGACCGTCAGGAAGCTGTCTTGCGGATCGGCGGCGCTCATCTGTTTGCTAATTGAGACAAACTGAGTTCCTGCTAGACGTTATAGTACCCCCCGGGGAGGACAGAAAGACATCTGAGGACAGGGAAAGGTCTGCAAACCCGTGGAAACGGGGGGTTCGCAAACCGAAGAGGCGCGCGCGGGGATCGGCAGTGAGGGCAAGGTCGTCAGGCTGCCGCGCGACTGGCTGGGCCCGCGCGATGAGCTGGTCCCGATCGACCTGAGCGACGAGGCTCCGGCCGTCGCTGGGGCCGCAGAGTCATGGGCCGTTCCCCTGCGCGAGCGGCCCGACGGCCCGGCCGTCGGCAAACGCGAGCTGGCCGGCCCTGTACCCGCTTCCGCGGAAGCGTTCTGGAGCGAGCACGCGACCGTGCTGCACGATGCGGTCTGTGCCCCGCCCGCAGCGCGCGGCCACGCGGGCGCCGACGCCGGCACGCCCGCGGAAGCCGTCCACGACGCCGGCGCGAGCGCATCCCTTCACCGCGTGCGCCGTCCAGTCTCGCGCCCCGGCCACGCGCGCCGTCCGCTCTCGCGCACCGGCCTCGCCGTCGCGGCCGCGCTGATGCTCTCGGCGGTCGCCATCGCTCGGCTGGTTCCGGGCCCGGGCTCTCGGGATGCGGCTGGACACCTTCTGGATGCGGCCGCCTCCACTCAGGACTACGGGCTCCCCGGCGCCGCTGAGCCTGGCGGCGCCGCCGCCCGCTCCCGCTCCGGCACTTCGGTCGGCCAACGCCCGACCACCGGTGGATCGGCCCTCAGCTCTGGCGTGGACGAGGCGCGCGCGTCCGGCGGCCGTCGCGCGTGGCGCGAGGTCCAACGGTCCTCCGACAGACACCGGGTCGCGGCGTCCGGTCGCCGGGGTCACGCCGGCAACGGCGACAGCCACCGTTCAGGGGCAGCTGGCGGTGCCGCGCAACGTCCGATCAGGGACGGGAGGTCACGGGCAGCGGCAGCCACCTCAGCTGACTCCACTCGCCCGGCGACCGGCGCAGCGTCCAGCGCAACCGCCGGCAGCGCCGATACCGACAGCACCGGATCCTACGAGGCGAGCTCGACGCGGGGCTCCACGGTCGGCGAGGCCGCGACGTCATCGCCACCGGACTGGACCGGCACCCCGCCGGCCCCCGATCAGAACGGCCTGCCACTGAGCGGCGGGCCACCGCCTCCCTGAGGACGCCTCGTCGGCACACCGCCGGCGGGCGCCCGCGCCTCGCCCTCGGCGCAGCAGCTCGGCGAGCGCAGCAAGACGACTCCAGCAGCACGACAGCCATCGACAACTCAATCAGGACGACCGCCTAACCCAAGCCACACGACCGCGACCGCATCACCCAACGATCAGGAGGAACGATCACGTGAGCACCCCATCCCGCATCCCACAACTGGTGGCAGCCGCGCTCACGGGCGCCGCGGTGACGGGAGGCGGCCTTGCGCTGGCGGCGCGCGGACCTCGGCCCATTCACGGTTGCGTGGTGCGGCGCACGCACGAGCTGCTGATCTCGCGGCGCTGCGGCCGCGGCCAGTTTTCGCTCACCTGGAACCAACGCGGGCCGGCCGGTCCGGCCGGCCCTGCCGGCCCAACCGGACCACAGGCCGTTGGGGCGTGGGGGTTGATTGCGGAGAACTCGACGACCGCCGGTGTCAACGCGGGCCAAAACCTAAGTGCTGTGAGAACCGGAGTCGGGACGGTACTCGTCACGATAACCGGTGGTCCGTGCGCCAACCAGGCGAGCGCTGTGGTCGCAACTCCGGAGACCGCGAATACTCTCGGGACTGCGGCGCCCATGGTCTACGTTAGTCGTGCCGCGCAGCCCGGTCCGTTCACACTGACACTAGGCCTGCTGAGCGGTAACTCGTTTACTCCATCTGACGGTGTGGTCACCGCCAACGTCGCGGTCTATTGCGCACCCGTTTCTTGACACATCTCGGATCAGCGTTATGGCTCCTGCGACTCGTCGTCCTCCTCGTCGCCATCTACTTTGGGCGTCTGGGACCGCCATCACCCTCGTCTTGGTGCTCCTGATCGCTGCGCTGGCGCGCGCCGGCACGTTCCCCGTGTATGTCTGCGGAGCGCTTGGCCAGAACAACGCGCTCGCCTTCTCGGAGAACACCAACCACATCGCCTACGCCCAGTGGTGCGGGGGCCTGGGGATCCAGGTCTGGTCGCAGGGATCGGTGAGCGGCGCGCAGGCCGGTGGCTGGTGGTTCCACGCCCCTCCGGGAACGACGATCACCCAGATCTCCTCGAACTTCCGCGTCTCAGCGTGGGACGGATGGGTCGCACACTGGGCGACCAGCGAGAGCGGTGCCGGAGACCCGTACCCGGGCTCGTGGGACTGCGTGAGCACGGACTGCGACAGCTACACGCCGGGGGGAGACATGACCGCGCCGGTGTCAAACGCCACCGAGATCGGCTTTGGGATCTGGTGCCACGCCGCCAGCTGCCCGGCCAACGACAACAGCAGCTGGTTCGGCCCAGCGGCCTCCGACAACGTCTACGACGCGACGATCACCGTCGACGACCCGGCACCGCCGAGCTTTGGGATCGACCAAGGCCCGCTCGCAGGCCGGCCGACATGGGTGAGTGCGGCCAACGCGCCTAGTGGAGGCTGGTATGTCATGACCACCGCTTCCGATCCCGCTGGAGTCTGCGGGTTTGAGATCTCGGTGGGCTCGGAGGACGAGCAAGCGAACGTCAGTCCAAACTACACGGTACCCGCGCCGTGTGGTGCCTCTGTCAGGCAGACTACCTTCGCTCTCAACCCGTGCGCGCTGCCAGATGGCTCATATGTCCTGTCCGAGAGCGCCACCAACCCTGCGGGCATGGTCGGCTATGGGCCGCTCAACGGCCAGACCATCAACATCGACTGCACGCCACCGACCACCGAGATCGCGAGCGCTCCGGCGCCCGGTCGATGGTACTCAACCCCACAACAGGTGACGTTCGTCGGCTCAGACAACTTCTCCGGGGTCGGCGAGCTGCGATGCAGCGACGGCGCCCACTCGGGCTCGACCTACACCGAGACGGTGAGCGCGCAGGGCTCGACAACCGTCTCCTGCCAGGCGATCGACAACGCCGAGAACGTCGGGAACACAGCTCAGGCCACAGTGAACATCGACTACCAGCAGCCGACGGTCGCCTTCTCCGGACCGCCTCAGTCCGAGTGGGTCTCCGGCGCTCAGACGGTGACCGTCACCGGCTCCGAGCAGCAGCAGCTCAGCGGGGTTGCGTCCGTTTCTTGCTCGGTGGATGGAGGCCTGCCGCACACCGTCACCGGCGCCAAACAGGACGTGACCATTGCCGGCGACGGAGTGCACACCCTGAGCTGCTCGGCGACGTCCGGGGCCGGCGTGACCGGACCGACCTCCAGCTATACGGTCCACATCGACTCCGAGCCGCCCAGCATCTCGTTCTCCGACGGTCCGTCCCAGAGTCAGTGGTACACCACCGCCCAGGCGATCACAGTCAGCGCGGTCGATCAGCCCGGGCTCTCCGGCGTCAACCAGATAGTGTGCACGCTCGGAGCCCAGACCACCGCCTACGCCGGCGACAACGCACGGGTAACGGTTCAGCCCCCGGGCGGAGAGCTCACATGCCGCGCCGAGGACAACGCGGGGAACTGGTCGCCGCCGCAGGCCTGGAACTTCTTGATCGATGACACGCCCCCCACCGGCGCGTTTGAGCCGCCTGACCCGAGCAATCCGGACCTGATCACGGTGCAGGTCGCCGACAGCGGCTCCGGCGTCGCCGGCGGTCAAATCCAGATCGAGACGGTGAACGGCTGGCAGAACCTGCCCACGCAGTTCGACGGCACGGCGGGGACGCTCACGGCAACGGTCCCGGACAACGGAACGCTGCCGGACGGCACCTACCAGCTGCGCGCCCTGGTTTGGGATGTCGCCGGAAACGAGGCGACGATCACTGACGAACCGGCCGCCGGCCGCCCTGCGGCGGTCACGCTACCGCTGCGGATCGTGACCGAGCTGCTGGTCGCACACGAGCAGGTGCAGGCTCGGCGCTGCTCGCTTCGCCGTGTCGTGCTTCGCAGAGCCGAGCCGGCCCGCGGGGGGCGAGCTCACGGGGCGACGCGGGCGCTCCTGATGAGGCACTGCCAGGAGGTGGCGGTTCCCGCTGCGACGGAGCGGATCCCGCAGGCGCACACCGCCGTCAGGCTCGGGTACGGGCAGCGGACGACGCTCGTGGGCCTGCTTGAGACCGTGGATGGGACGCCGCTCGGCGATCAGGCGATCCACGTGAGCGCGCAGGCGGATGGCTGGGGCGCTGACGGATCCGCCTCGCTGACCACCGATCCCCACGGGAGGTTCGTCTACACGCTGCCGCCCGGTGCCAGCCGGACCGTCACCTTCAGCTATTCGGGCGACAGCCTGCTGCGCCCGAGCCTGGCGACGGCGGCCGTGTACGTCGTTGGGCGAAGCACGATCGAGGTCGGCGCAAACGTGCGCGCCGGGGCCGACCTGCGGATCAGCGGCCGAGTCGAGGGCGGATTCGTGCCGCCTGGCGGCGTGCTCGTGCAGCTGTGGTATCGCGTTCGCGGGGTGCCGACCGGCTTTGCGCCGTTCGAGCACGCAATCGCGACCGATGCGCGAGGCAGGTGGAGCATCACGTTCCCGGTGGCGCTCGGCGCGCGTGGCTACACGTACCTGTTCAAGGCGGTGATACCGCACGAGGCGGGCTGGCCGTTTCTGACGACGAGCACCCGGACCGTGGCCCGGCACGTGAGCTGATGGCGCCACAGCGATGGCCCGCGCCCGGCCCGGGTGTGCCGGAACCGCTTCAGACCGTGTCGACATCGTGCCAATCAGGGCACGCGCCCCCACCCTGACGCGTCGGCGTGCTTGGGTTTGCGCATGCGATCGACGCGGCAGCGAGGCGGGCGGGCCGAGCGCCGCATTCGCCCGCGCGGCTCGCCGCCCTCAAGTCCCGGCTACGCGCGCCGGTCACGGGCGTCGCACCGACGCGGCTCACACCCCTCGCGCCCGGAGTCCACAGGGAGTACCTTTAGGCGATGGTCGGCGACATCCTCCAACCCACCCACCTGCTCTTCATCCTGGTGGTGGCGCTGCTGGTGCTGGGCCCCAAGCGCCTGCCGGAGGTCGGGCGCCAGCTCGGCAACGGCCTGCGCGACTTCCGCGCCGCGCTCAACGGCGAGCGAAGCGAGCGCGCCGAGACGACCCCCAGGGCGTCGGTGTCGCTGGATCCGACCCCTCTGCGCGAGGAGCCCGCGATCGCCCCTCAGCCCACGGCCGAGTACCCTCAGGCGACTTTGGCACCCCCGGGTGCAGCGCAGCCACCGGGCTGGGCACAGGCCGGTGTCCCCGTCGCTCAAGGCGACGGTGCGCACGGCTACCAGGCTCCCGCCGCCCAGCCGATCGATCCCGGCTACGCGTTCGCTGGGCAGGCGGCGACCGCTCCGACTCCTGGAGCCCCGTCCGCTGAACAGACGGCCGGCCCCGCCGCCACACCACCGACCCAGCTCGGCTGAACTCGCCGGTCCGCGGTCGCGGCGGATCGACGGCGGCGCGGGCCCGCCGCCGGGCGATCGCGCATCGCTGGAGCTACACGAGAGCCAGGACGGCGCAAGGCGGTTGAGCGACCCGGACCGTCCGGTCGCGACCGCAGGATCGCCAGGCACGCCCGCCGACGCGGCGGCAGAGCGCGCCGCGCTCGTGGCGCTGATCCGCACGGCCGGCCGCCCCTGGCATGCCCACCGCGAGATGGTTGAGCGGGCCGGCAGCGTACGCGCGGCACTTGAGCGCGCGCTGGCTGATGAGGCGGGCGAGGCGCCGCCCCTGCCCGGGCTTCAGCCAAGCAATCGTCGAGATGCGGAGGCGCTGGTGAGCGCTGCCCTTGAGGACATCGCGCGCTGGGAGCGGTCGGGGCTGACGCTGCTCACGGTCCTGGACGACGGTTACCCGCACAACCTGCGCCTGGTCTGGGATCAGCCGCCTCTGATCTTCGTAGCCGGCCGGCTGCGGGAGGACGACTGGCGCTCGGTGGCGGTGATCGGCTCACGCCACGCGTCGCAGGCGGGCATTCGCGCTGCCGGCGAGCTCGCCGAGCATCTGGTCGCGTTAGGGTGGACGGTGATCTCCGGGCTCGCAGCCGGGATCGACACGGCCGCGCATCGCGCTGCCCTTGTGGCCGGCGGGCGCACGATCGCCGTGGTCGGAACCGGTCTTTGGCGGACGTATCCCCCGCAGAACGCGGATCTGCAGCGGCTGATCGCCGCACGGTGCGCTGTGGTCTCCCAGTTCTGGCCGGACTCGCCGCCCAGCCGACACAGCTTCCCGCAGAGAAACGCGACCATGTCGGGGCTCGCGCGCGCCTCGGTGATCGTCGAGGCATCCGAGCGCAGCGGGGCTCGGGTCCAGGCGCGCCAGGCGCTGGCGCACGGGCGACCCGTATTCCTCAGCGAGCGGCTGCTCGCGCAGCGATGGGCGCGCGATCTCCAGGCGCGCCCCGGCGTGCACGTCTATCGGGAGCCCGCCGACGTCACGCGAGTGCTGGGGCGACTCGGCGACGGCGAGCTGAGGGGGTGATCATCGGTGCCGAGCGTCGATGAGCTAAGCGCGTTGTATGCGAACTTTCTGATCGCACCGCGCCACGGGCCGGGGGTCTGCCGGGTTTGCCTGAACCTCACCGACGGCTGGCGCTGCTGTTATGCATGCGCTCACGGCGGGCGCTGGCTTGACGCGGTCGCCCCAGTGTCCTACAGCGTCGCCGGAGAGCAGCTTCACCACGCGCTGGCCGGCTACAAGCGCGCTGCTGCGCCGGTCGCAAGAGAGCTGGCGCTCGGTCTGGCCTCGATCCTATGGCGCTGGCTGGCATCGCACGAGTGCTGCGTGGCGCGCGCCGCCGGGATCGACACCTTCCCGCTCGTTACAACGGTTCCCTCCTGCGACCCCCGGCACGCGCGCCGCCAGCCGCTGCACGCGCTCGTGGCGGAGCTCGTTGCGCCCATCGGCGACCGCCTGCAGCAGCTGCTCGAACGCTCGCCTGCGGAGGTCGAGCCGCACCGCTTCAGCCGCGAGCGGTACCTGGCGCGCCAGGCCCTCGACGGTCAGGCGGTGCTGCTAGTCGACGACACGTGGACCACCGGCGCCAACGCCCAGAGCGCCGCGGCGGCGCTGAAGGCCGCCGGATCGGGGCCGGTGGCCGCGGTCGTGATCGGGCGACACATCAACCGAGGCTGGGGCGAGAACGACAGGCGCCTGCGAGAGCTTCAGAGGCCGTTCGACTGGGGGCACTGCGTTCTGTGCGCCGATCGCCGGAGCTCACAGGCGGCCGGGGCCGGATGAGAGAGCGGGATGCCGGGCTGGCCGCGGCGCGGCGCGGCGGTGGCCGCGGCGCGGCGCTCCGGTGGCCGCGGCGCAGCGCTCCGGTGGCCGTGTAGCGGCGCTCGCGCCCTGGTGGGCGCTGAGCGGTGGACGCGCCGCACAGCGGCCGCCGCACCCGCCCACTGGTTGCGGTGCTCGGGGAGGCTCAGTGCCACCAAGCGCCGAGCACGCGCCGCCAGTTGCGCCAGGCGATCGCCTCGAGCTCCGCCTCATCCATCCCCGCGCTGCGCAGCTCCTCCAGCAGCCGCGGGACGCCGGCCGCGTCGCCGAGCGCCGCCGGGATCGTCGCCCCGTCGAAGTCAGAGCCCAGCCCCACGTGCTCGACGCCGATCCGCTCGGCCACATAAGCGGCGTGTCTGGCGATCGCAGACAGGGGGGTATCGATGTCCTCGGAGAAGTCCTCACGCAGGAACGGGCAGGCGTAGACGATCCCGACCAGGCCGCCGGAGTCGCCGATCGCATCAAGCTGGCGGTCGGTGAGGTTGCGCGAGGTCGGGCACAGCGCGTGAACCGCGGAGTGGCTGGCGATCAACGGACCAAGCTCCGCGCGTGCCACATCCCAAAAGCCCGCCTCGTTTAGATGGCTGAGGTCGACCGCGATCCCCAGTTCAGCGCAGGCTCGCACCAGCGCTCTCCCGGCGTCGGTCAGCCCGGGACCGGTGTCAGGTGACGACGGCGAGACGAACGGAACGCCGTGGGCGAACGCGTTTGACCGGCTCCACACCGGCCCGAGCGAGCGCAGGCCTGCCGCGTACCACAGGTCCAGTGACTCAAGCTGCTCGTCGATCGCCTCCGCTCCCTCCAGATGCAGCACCGCCGCAGGCGGCCCGCCGTGCGCAAAGGCGGCGTCGAGATCGCCGGCCGACCGCGCGATCCTGACCTCGCCGGCGCGCTCGAGCGAGACCAAGCGGCCGGCCGCGCGAGCCGCGTGCGACACGGCGGACGTGTATGGAAGCTCGGCTGCGATCGGGATCTCGAGCACGCCGTCCGCGCGCGCCACCGGATCTGCGTCGCTCCCGGGGCTGGGCGAGAACACCGAGAAGATCGCCCCCCTGATCCCGCCCGCGCGCATTCGCGGCAGATCCAGATGGCCGCCCGGCCTCCCGGAGGCCAGCAGATGCGCGTCCTCGCAGGTCAGTGCATCGTTGTGGCCGTCGAACACCGGGATCACGCCGCTCACACTACGGCACGCCGTCGCCGGAGGCCGTTCAGATGGGGACGCGGAGCCGGGTGCCCGGGTGTGGAAATGCGGCGGGGACCGAGGGGTCGGTCCCCGCCGCCGATCGGGCTCCGGGCGGGCCCACGGCCGGTTTGGGCCCCTCCCGGGGGGATCGCTTCCGCCCGCACGAACCCACGACGCCCCATCAAGTTGCGCTGCACCGCGCCGATCCCGCCCACCGCGCCGGCCCAGCTCGAGCCGCGGCCGGCGACGCACAGGCAAGGCCCGCCAAGTGGCGTTCGTCCTCGTCCGGTCGGCCCCCAGCCGTCGGCCCCCAGCGGTCGGCTCCCAGCGGTCGGCCCCCAGCGGTCATCGCCGGCGCGGTCGTTGGGTTGATCCTGCTCCGCGGTCCGCGTTGCCCCGCGGGCGCGGGCACGCAGCTCTTGGCATACTGGAGCCCCCTGCAAAGGGGGCGTAGCTCAGTTGGTTAGAGCGCCGGCCTGTCACGCCGGAGGTCGCGGGTTCGAGTCCCGTCGCTCCCGCTTCTAGAAGCGCCTGCACGGCCGTGGTTTTCGTCGTGCGACGTCTGCGGTGCGCGGTGGGATCGTGGCCCTCATGTGGCCTTAGGGCTGACGCCTAAATTATTGTTGGGAAGTTGTGCAGGGGCGGCGGTGCGCGGCGGCGAACTTGGACACCATGTTGGGAGCGATGGTGGACGAGGGTCCGATCCGGGAGCGGTGGCTGGTCGTGCGCGATGAACTGGACGAGCGCGCTCGCCGGATGTGGGCTGCGGCCGAGGCGCGGTCGCATGGGCGTGGCGGGATCGCGGCCGTGGCACGAGCGACCGGAATGTCGCAGGAGACGGTGCGTCGCGGGGTCAAGGAGGTCAACAGCGGGCGGCGGGCGCCGGAGGGGCGGGTGCGTCGTCTGGGGGCTGGACGGCCGTCGATCCAAGAACGCCATCCGGGGCTCAGGGAGGCGCTGCTTGGGCTGTTGGAAGGCGCGACGCGCGGCGATCCGGAGTCGCCGCTTCTGTGGACGAGCCGCAGCGTTGCGAACTTGACCGGGGCGCTGCGCGAGCAGGGGTTCGATGTCGCCGAGACGACGGTCCGCCGGCAGCTGCGAGGGCTTGGGTTCAGCTTGCAGGCCAATCGCAAGACGCATGAGGGGGCAGATCATCCCGACCGCGACGGGCAGTTCCAGCGGATCGCTGAGGTGACGGCGAAGGCGCTGGCGGCCGATGAGCCGGTGATCAGCGTGGACACCAACAAAAAGGAGCTGATCGGCGCCTACAAGAACGCCGGCCGGGAGTTGGCGCCCACCGGCAGGCCGATCCTCGTCAACACCCACGACTTCATCGACAAGGAGCTGGGCAAGGCGATTCCCTACGGGATCTACGATGTCGGCCGCGACGAGGGCTGGGTGTCGGTCGGGATCAGCGCCGACACCGCCCAGTTCGCCGTCGCCGCGATCGGAAGCTGGTGGCAGAGCCTGGGACGCAAGCGCTACCCCAACGCCAAGGTGCTGAGGATCACAGCCGACTGCGGCGGCTCCAACGGCTACCGCACCCGGTTGTGGAAGACCGAGCTGCAGAGCCTCGCCGACCGCACCGGGCTGAGGATCCAGGTCATGCACTATCCGCCCGGCACCTCGAAGTGGAACAAGATCGAGCACCGCTTGTTCTCATACATCTCGATCAACCGGCGCGCCAAACCGCTGCTGAGCCGGCAGACCGTGATCGACCTGATCGGCTCGACCACGACCAGCACCGGCCTGAAGGTCTACGCCCGTCTGGACCCCAACACCTACCCCACCAAGGTCCAGGTCACCGACGAGCAGATCCGCGCAGTCAATATCCACGGCGAGCAGTTCCACCCCGAATGGAATTACACCATTTCCCCACAGTAATAAAGGCGTGAGTCCTTACGCCAGCGGTTGTCGCACTCGTAACCCCCGGCGATGGCCTCTACGCGGGGGCGCCGCGACGTGGGGTGCCAGTCATGCCGCTTCTCGGAGTGCGGCGGTGAGCTTGCGCCTCGCGCCTTACGAGGCGTGGCCGGTTGTCTTGGTGGTGCCGGACGGTGACGGGGCCGTCTCCTGGTTGGTTCGGCAGCTGAGCGCGCCGCCATGCGGTGTGCTCGCTGGCGGTAAGGGCGGAGTCTCCGGGAGACTCAGCGTCGGCTATCTACTTTGATCTCGAACTTTCACAGTCTGTGTCACGTACTGCACATCTCACGCGCCTCCCCCGTCCCGCGCGAAGCATGACTCCGCTGGGAGTGGCGCCAAGTGCGGCGTCCGGTCCAAAGCAGGTCCCGCCACGGGCTCCGCGGAGTTTGTTCTCGCGTTTTGTAAGCGATGGCTGTCGTCGACGGATCGCTCGCACGGGAGCGCCTGGACCCGGCGTTGCAGCTACCGCTCGCCGGCGGGGCCCGGGATGCTGGATAGAAACCCGTCGAGGACAGCGGCGAAGACCTGTGGCGCGAAAACGGGCCAGCCGTGACCGAGGTGGGGCACGAGCAGCAGTCGAGCGCCCGGCACACCGTGGGCGATTCGATATGTGTCGGCCAGGGCGCCGCGATCACGTGCACCGCAAGCGACCAGAGTCGGTACACGCACCTGCGGAAGGTCGCTGGAGACGTCCAGTTCAGAGACGGCGTGGACGACCGCGCACCAGGAGCTGCTGTCGCTGAACAGCCGCGCGACGCGATCGGGGATGCGTCGGTACCGGCGCAGCGTTTCCGACTGATTCACCGACGGCGCGAGCGGCGCGGCGCAGATGACGAGCGAGAGGAACCGATCGGGATGCGCGGACACCGCGCGGAGCGCGACGGCGCCGCCGAGCGAGAACCCGCACAAATGGACCCGTTCAGCCGGCTCGGCACCCGCCAGGTCGGCCACGGCGCTCGCGGCGCCATCCAGTGTGAATCGTCCAGCGGTGGACCCGAAACCTGGAAGGTCGGGCGTACGCACGTCATACCGAGCGGCGAGTCGAGCCGCGACTCGCCGCCACATTCGACCAGCGCGTCCAGCGCCATGCAACAGGACAATCGTGTCACGCACACGCGTAACGTAGGGCCCGCGTCCGCCGAGGTGCGAAGGGGCGCTCCAGCCCGCGTCTCGTAACGGCGAGTCGCCTGCCTGCCGCGCGTTGCACGACGCGTGGTCGGGCCGGGCGAAGTTGCGTGGTGGGAACGATGCAGGTCTCAGGCGCGGTCAGCTCTCGCTATGGCGTAGCCGCCGATCCAGAGTCCGCCAGCGCCGTGACCAGGACCTCGGCGAGCCGTTCGGTGGTCTCCCCGTCCTGTGATCCGTGGTGCGGGTTGAACTCAGTCACGGTTACGGCGTGCACGCGGGGATCGCGGAGCAGCACGGTCAGAATCTCACCACAGGTGCTCAACGACGGGGCTGAGCCACGGTCAGTGTTCTCTGCCAGCGGCGCGTCGAGAAAGTCGACGAGGTCGACGTCGAAGTGCACCGCCAAACCATCACAGGCGGCAAGCGAAGACAGCGCGGTTTGAGCGCTGCCCAGCGGATCAGAGATAAGGCTCTGCAGGTCCACCGCCGGTAGCCCGTGGCGAGCGATCACCTCGGCTTCAAAGTCCGTATGCGGTCCGAGTCCGAGAAAGCTGATCTGCCCGGCGCTCAGCATCGGACGCCGACCGGCAAGGGCGGCCAGGCCGTCCACGGCGCCGTCGATGCCGAGCATGTGCGCCACCCCCATCCAGTCCAGGGAACCGTCGGGCGTGCTGTCGGGGACGTGAGGTCGGCGTGGCGATCGAGGTAGATGAGACCGAGCTGCTCAACACGGTGCTGGACGCCCGCCACCGCACCGATCCCAACTGTGCAGTCGCCTCCGAGGACCAGCATCGTGTCCCCGGCGGGGGCTGATCGGGCGAGCGCAGCGACCTGGCCTGCGCGATCGATGACCGCACTCGCGTTTGCGGCCCGCGGATTTTCCGGATCCGGCCTCCACCGAGAACGATCCACCTGCCCGGCGCGGTGCACGGTCGCCCCTGCCGCCTCGAGCCTCTCGACAAGGCCAGCGCCCAGCAGCGCGCCCGGGCCGTCCTCCTGGCCAGGTGCGTAGGCGCCCGCGCTCGTTGGGGCTTCTATGAGCGCGAATGTCCGCATCGCCACATTATCCCCCAGCGCAGCCGCGAGCGCTATGCCGGAACCGCGGCACGCGGCGATGCGCTGTCCGCGCTTAGTTTAGGAGGTCGCGCGCCCCGAGACGCAAGATACGCGTCGCGGCACGAAAGCGAGAGTCCAACCCGCGCGACGATCTCATTGCGCATCTCCCCAGCCAAAGGTGCGGCGGGTCGGTCGGAACGAGCCGGCCGACCCTGGCTTGCTGCGCTACCGCCTGATCTGCAGGCCAGCGTTGGCGGAGATTGTCGGCGAAGGTCGTCCGTGGACGGTGCTGATGGTCTCCGAGCTGTCGATGCCCTGGAGGTAGATGCTGGTGATGCCCAGGTTGGCGTGCGCGAGCTGGCGCTGGATCACCACCAGCGGGACGCCCTCGTGGGCCATCTACACCGCGTGAGCATGCCGGAGTTGATGCGGCGCGAACCGTCGCCGCACGCTTGCCGCCGCAGCGGCGTGATGTAACGGCTTGCGGGCGGCGCAGGCCTCCGATCGCCGCCCGGCGGTTGGCCCGTGGATCACGGACAGCACGGCGCCGATCGGTAGCTCGCGGCGGATCGCCAGCCATGGGTCGAGCTGCTCCCATGCCCAACGGTCCATCCCGACCTCGCGTCGCTTGCCGCCCTTTCCCCGGCGGACGAGCACGGCCCCGCGGCCGCTATCGAGATCGCTCCCTTGGAGGGCGAGCGCCTCGCTGATCCGCAGTCCAGCTCGCCATAGCAGAATGATCAGCGCGCGGAGGCGGTGGCCCAAAGCGCGGTCGCCGACCGCTCGCATGACAGCGACGATCTCCTCGACCGTCGGCGGGTCGGCCGGGTATTTCTCGCCCTTGTTGCGAGGCGGGCGGCCTCGGTGATAGCCAGGCATGGTCGCCGGCGAGCGATGGTGACCTGCGGCGTCCAGCAGCACGGATCCCATGAATCCTCGTTGGGTGGGTTGAACGCTCGCTGTTGTTCGAACCGAGCCGCCGCGACTGCGCTGCTCGTCCGAGCGGTACGGCACGCTGGCGAGCATGTCGATCGACGAGCCTCGCGCGGCGAGCGTCACCGATCCGGACGGCCACGAGGTCGTCCTCCTCATCCGGATCTGGGAGGGGAAGATCGCGCGCGACCATCCCGAACTCCTTGATCACCTTGAGGCGGTGATGCAGACGGTCGCGACACCGGATCACGTCGAGCCGGACGCGCTTTCAGACCGCGCGAGGTTCTATCGGCGCGAGGCCGGTCCGAGCCGCTGGCTGATGGCGATCGTAAGCTATGAACAGGAGCCGGCGCGGATCATCACCGCGCTGGCCATTCGCAAGGACCCCAAGCGATGGAAGCCCTGAACATCCGCATCGGACCGCTGACCTTCGACCACGCCGACTACGACTCTGACGGCGACGTCCTGCACCTGCACGTCGGCGCGCCTCAGCCCGGCGAGGGCGAGGAGACGCCGGAGGGCCACGTCCTTCGGTTCGCTCCCGGCACCCAGCAGATCATCGGCCTGACCGTCATCAACGCGCGGCATCTCCTCAATCGCGACGGGCGCCTCATCGTGACGGTCCCCGAGACCGTCGAGGCCAGCGCCGAGCAGTTGGCCCCGGCGCTCCACGCCGCGTAAGCGCCAGCGGCAGACTCCTCCTGTCCGCGCGTTGGAGGGAAGTCGCCGTCGCACGCGGGATGCCCGTGGCTAGAGAGAAGCAGGTCGCGCGAGCCACATCAGATTTATCTGATATGCTCCTCCTGTGACCCGAATGACTGCAACTGACGCGGCCCGAAGCTTCTCTGAGCTACTAAATCGAGTCGCAAACGGGGAGGAGATCGAGGTCACCCGCAGCGGCGCAGCGGTCGCTGTGATCTCCCCGCCGAAGTCGCGACTGATTTCAGCCGCTCGATTCCGAGAGTTGATCAGGACTGCCCCGGCACCTGACGCCGAGTTCGCTGACGACATCCGGGCTGCTCGTGAATCGACTGGACCGCCCGAGGACGCGTGGCGGTCCTGATCGACACCGACATGCTCGTTGATCTCGAGCGCGGCGTGGGGAATCCTGAGTTCGAGAACGCGATCGGAGACGAGGACCGGGCGATCAGCGTCATCACGGTCAGCGAGCTGCTGCACGGCGTGCACCGGGCCCGCGGCGCTCAGCGCACGCGACGCCGAGCGTTCGTCGAGCACGTACTCGGCGCGATGCGGGCGATCGAGATCACCGAGCAGATCGCGAGGGTTCACGCAGACGTCTGGTCCCAACTGGCTGCCAAGGGTCAGCTCATCGGCGCGCACGACCTGTGGATCGCGGCAACAGCACTAGCGCACGGAATGGGTATCGCGAGCGGCAATGCAGACGAGTTCCAACGTGTCCCGGGGCTGCGCGTGATCACCGCGCCTAACTGAGTCACCCTCGAATCCGCGCGAACCAGGGAAGAGGGCTGCGCGCCGTGGTAAGCCGGCGTTCCAGGGCGCCCGACGCGGAGGATCGGACGTCGGCACCGCTCTGATGACTTGCCTGTTGCGGGGAAGTCGCTGTCGCGCGCGAGATGCTCGTGCCATTCGCGGAGCAGGTCTCGGGGTATGTCGACCGCGCTACCGGTTTGCGCATCAAGGAACAGTGTGGGCAGCGACGCCGTCGTGACTGCTCTCGTGCTTGCAGCTTCGGCAGGGCTCAGCTACGGGTCGGGGAACCACTCGGATCGCTCCTTCAGCTGCCCATCACGTGCGCGGTTGTGTCGCGGGACGAGGCGCGACGGGCCGCTTGCCTTCAGCCTCGCTTTGGTCCCGGGCGGGTCCCGGCCCGGAGTGTCGAACTCAGCTGTAGCAGAAGCGGGCGGAAGCCAGCCTTTGGCGAGTGCGCGTCCCAGGACAACCTCAGGCCGTGAGCGTGAACGGCCTCGGCGGTAGCGTCAGCGATGTGGACGAGCGGGATCTCGACCGCGGAGCTGACCGCTTCGGCAACCTTGTGCATCGCGTTGGTGCACAGGACGACCAGCTCCGCTCCGCGGCCACCAGCCTGCGGGCCTCGTCGGCCAGTCGTGCGCCGGCTTCTTCCCAGCGCCCCTCCCGTTGCAGCAGCTCGATCTTTGCGAAGTCAACCGATCGGAGCACGCAATCGGCGGAATGCAGCCCGCTGAGCTGGGCGAGAACGTCCTCGTTCAGCATCCGGTAATACTCGGCTGTGGACTCCCAGCTCATTCCTCCCAGGAGACCGAGCCGCTTCATGTTCTGATCCTCGCGCCTCGCACACGACGTCCGATGGATGCGCGGCTGCGGTGGTAGACGTAGTGATCGTTGGAGTCCTCTGGGTTATCGGGCTTGAGTGGACCTTCAGCGATGCGGTGAAAGTCGGCGCGCTCGAGCGACCGCCACGACGCGCGGTTGCTGGCGTGCACCGCCACGATCACGTCGTTGGTCTGTGGATGCTCGGCCCAGACGCGCTGCACGCAGGCTTCGATCATCTGAGCGCCGAGGCCACGTCCTCTGAAGTCGGGTGGCGGTAGGGTCGGCGGGAGGCGCCTGAGCCGCACGGCTGAGCCGACTGGCCTGGTTTCCTCCCGCCGCCGACATCGAACCGTGCATGCGATTTTCCCGCACACGGCTCCCCGACGTTCTTCACCGGTGGGCATTCAGTGTCCCGACCGCCACGGCCGGTTGGGTCGTGGCGCGACGATGGTTCCGTTGAGGTTGATCAGCCCCAGGCGGTCCGGCCGAGCGCTCCGACCCGCGATCACACGTGGGGAAAAACCGTGATCACACCTGGGGACTTCTCGTGATCCTTGACAGCAGGGCTGCTCGGCAAGCGCCGCTTCGCGACCGACATCGAGCGGGTGCTGCTCGCGCTCGTCGCCAACAATCGCGCGCTGGTCGCATTGCTCGAAGCTGGCCGCGGCCGAGTGGGCCTCGCCGGACGCCGCGATCCGGGCCTTGTGGCGATGGACGACGATCAGGCGCATCGGGCGCTCGATCCGCTGGTCGAGGCCGACAGCGAGGTGAAGCTGCAGGAGGCGGTCTTCTTCGCCTGCGCCGACCTGCCCAACCTGGAGGTCGTCTGCTCTTCTTCGACACCGCCACAGCCCCGGCCGTCGCCAGCGGCGAGGCGCCCAACCCACGAAGTCCGTGACCTTGACGCAGGCCCGCTTCTTCGTGGACGACGGAGGAGCAAGAGACAGACCCGAGTTGCCCGATGCGCGTGCAGTCACGCGGCGGGGATCGTGCGCGGGAGACCGAACCGCGCGAACAGAGTGGTGTCAAAGCGAGTGATCGCCGAGACTCGGTCGCCGGCGATGCTCACGACCAGTAGGCCGAGCGCGCGGTAGATCGCGGCGCCGGGGTCGCGAGCGTACATGGCGAGCGCGGGCTGGCCGTTTGCGCGCGAGGGGAGGATGCGGCGGTCGTGGTGGAGGGCGGCGATGTGCGTGAGGAAGTTGGCGGCGTGTGCAAGTCCGTGGTATTCGATCGGAAGCGGCGGCATGCTCAGCCGGACGTCGTCGGCGAGCAGCGCAACGATCCCCTCGACGTCGTTAGTCTCGAATGCAGCGGTGAGTCGGTCGACGAGACGGCGTTCTTCGGCTGAGCGCGGTTCGGGCGGCGGCTCGGCCTTGGGAAGTCGCTGGTCGAGCGCGGCGCGGGCGCGCTTGAGCGCGCTCGTCACCGATTCGTCGGTCGTCCCGAGCATGGAAGCGACCTCGGAGGCGTGGAAGCCGAGGACGTCGCGCAGGATGAGCACGGCCCGCTGTCTGGCCGGCATGAGTTGCAGGGCGGTGACGAAGGCGAGCGAGATCGCTTCCTTCATCTCGTAGCGCGCTTCCGGGCTGGTAGGTGCCGTGACCGCGTTTTCGAGGAGGACGTCGGGGTAGGGGTCAAGCCAGACGACCTCGCCCGTGTCGGTCGGCTCGGGCAGCTCGAAAGAAGGTCGCGCCTCCGTCACGGGGCGGCGGTCAGCGGCGCGCAGCATGTTCAGCGAGCGGTTGGTTGCGATCGAGTACAGCCAGGTACGCAGGGACGCGCGCTGCTCGAAGCTGGCGAGGTTTCGCCAGGCGGAGAGCAGGGATTCCTGGACGGCATCCTCGGCGTCCTGCACCGAGCCGAGGATGCGGTAGCAGTGGATGTGCAGCTCGCGCCGATGCGGCGCCACCAGCTCGGCGAACGCCGCCGCGTCGCCGGCCCGTGCCCGCTCGAGCAGGTTGTGGTTCACCGCCACATCCTTCCATCTGCCCCGTTCACCGCTCTTTCTCGTCCATCAAGCGGGTGGACACCGATGCAGCTCCAAACTGGGCGGTCGCTCGGCGCCCAGTTTCCGCCCGCCGCGGTGTCTCAACCGGCAGGAAGCGTTCTCGACCTGAAGGGGGACACACGATGACCGTTCAGAAGTTGGCGAAGCAGAGGCATCCGGGCTGGGTGCTCGGCTTGACCTCGCTCTCGTTCTTCATGTGCGTGCTCGACAGCCTGGTCGTGATCACCGCGCTGCCGCGGATGCAGCAGGACCTGCGCGTCGGCCTCGCCACGTTGCAGTGGACGGTGAACGCGTACGGCATCGCGTTCGCCGCCGGGATCATAACCGCGGCCGCGCTCGGCGACCGCTTCGGCAGGCGCCGCGTCTTCACCTACGGCTTGGCCGTGTTCACCACCGCCTCGGCAGCGTGCGCGCTCGCCCCCGACGCGTCGCTGCTGATCGTCGCGCGCGCCTTGCAGGGCCTGGGCGGTGCGGCTGTACTGCCGCTCAGCCTCACGATCCTGACGAACGCATTCCCGGTCGAGAAGCGCGGCGCGATCGTCGGCGTCTACGGCGGTCTCGCCGGCCTGGCAGTCGCCAGCGGACCGCTGATCGGCGGCGCTCTGACGCAGGGGCTCGACTGGCACTGGATCTTCTGGGCAAACGTGCCGCTCGGCGCCTTCGCCGTCCTGCTCGCTCCACGGCTGCTGCCCGAGAGCCACGGTGCCGCCGCTCGTCTCGACCTGCCAGGGGTCGCCCTCGTCTCGGCCGCGGTCGTCGGCCTCGTGTGGGGTCTCGTGCGGGCAAACGACGTCGGCTGGACGAGCGCCGAGATCCTCGGCAGCCTGGTAGGTGGCGCGCTGCTGCTCGGCGCATTCTTCGCCTGGGAGCGGCGCGCGAGCGCCCCGCTCGTTCCGCTCGGGATGCTCCGCGTGCCCGCGTTCGTTGCCGGCAACGCAACCGCATTCCTGATGAGCGGGGCGATCTTCGGCGGCGCGTTCATGGTCACCGAGTACTTCCAGTTCACGCTCGGCTACTCGCCGCTTGCAACCGGCGTGCGGCTGCTGCCGTTCACGATGACGCCGATCTTCATCGCGCCGCTCGCGGGCGCGCTCTCGGACCGACTCGGCCGCCGGCCGCTGATCGTCACCGGCCTCGCCCTCCAGGCCATCGGCTTCGCCTGGGTCGCGCTGATCGGAACGCCGGGCGCGAGCTTGCTTGAGCTCCTGCTCGCCTTGTTCGTCGCCGGCGCCGGCACGTCGATGGCGCTCCCGACCGTTCCGACAGCGGTACTGAGCTCGGTCCCAGCCGCCGAGATGGGCAAGGCATCCGGGATCAACAACATGATGCAGCGCTTCGGCGGCGTCTTCGCCGTGGCGATCGAAAGCGCAGTCCTAACGAGCTACGCCCACGCGGGCACGGCCGCGAACGTCGCCGTCACGGACGGCTTCCGTCCAGCGGTCGTCGTCAGCGCGGTGCTTGCCCTGCTCGGCGCGCTCAGCGCGATCGCACTCAGCAAGCGGAGCGAAACGGCCGCGGCGAGAGAAGCCGCCGCGGAGCTAATCGCCGCCTGAAGCAGGCTGACACAAGCCAAGACGATCGCGCACAGCGAACGAGGACCACCCCGGTCAGCGGCCGAGCGGGAAGGCGCAGCGACGATCCCAAGACTACCGGCCCGGTTGCCATTCCTGAGCGCACGAGGTAAGACCAAGCGCCCTTGTAGGCGGCGGGGAACCGCGACCCTAAAGACGTGCAGAGACCCGCCGAAGCGGGCCCGCACCGAGCCACCGATAGCAGCCGGGAGGTTGAATCGCAGGATGGCGCCAAAGACGACGAGACGTGTCGCCTCGGCCTTGCTCGGACGCGGCTGGCGGGTGCCGATTCGCGCACGCCGCGCCCCAGCATCCCGCGCTGTTCCCGCACGACGCCCCCGCCGGCTCCGGCCCGCAGCCGCCGATCCCCGCACCGGCAAGCTCAGAAAGACCTGCTGCTGCCCCGCAACTGACGGGTGCCGGGACGGTCGACGCTATGCGTCGCCAATCCGAACGACCACAGCCGTTTGGAGCCGGAGTCCGTGACTGACGGGTGCCGGGACGGTCGACGCTATGCGGGCTGAGGCGTTGGCGTCTCGCTGAGGGTGACGTGGTGTGCGAGCCGTTCGAGCTGGCGGATCGCGTCGCGCCGGGGCAGTCGGCCTTGCGCCGTTCGAAGTAGTCGTTGCCGAGTTCGTTGTCGAGTTCGCCGGTAGTGCGCCGGCCGCAGCCGGGAGAGCGCCCTCTCACTCAAGCTCGACAGCTGACGCGAGGGGTGCACACCAAGGGGGCCGGTGCGGCCTCCTGGCCCCACGCGTCACTGTCAGACAGGCGCGGAGACCTGGCAGCCCGCCGCCCGAGCCGCGGTACCCAACCGTTCGTCATAGGTGACGAGGCTAGCGAGATCACTGCCGAGCTGCTGAGCAGTGGCGAGGTGAATCGCGTCGAGCGTACGAAGCTCCGCGGGAAGGAGCGCCCCTGCGGCGGCGAGGACGCGATCGCTGACCCGGATCAGCTCAAGCCGGGCGAGCACCTCCTGGCCACGCCGCACCGCCCGCGCGCCGAGCGGCAGGACAGCGCGCGCGACCTCGGCCCTCGCCAGCGCGCTTGAGACGAGCGGCCGTCGCCGGCGCAGATAGCGGCACAGCGCCGCCGACTCCGGCTCACCGACACCGAGCTTGACGATCGCCGAGGAGTCAAGGTAGGTGGCGCGTTCAGCGCTCATCGCGGCGCAACCGCTCCAGGATCAGCGACGGCGGCTCCTGCCCCGGCTCGAGTCGCAGAGGCGCCGGCAGATCCGCGAGGTCGCCGCTCGGGCCGCTCAACTCTCCGGCTGCACGCAGGCGCTCCAGCGGGCCGGCCTCGGGAATCGGGGCGAGCAGCGCGACCGGCCGGCCGCGGTCGGTCACTTCGATCGTCTCACCTGCCGCAACCCGGCGAAGGAGCTCGCCCGCCCGCTGTCGCAGCTCCCGCACACTCACACTCGCCATGGACTACGTGTAGCACATGAGTCCGGCGCTCCGGACAGCAAGGCAGCAGACCTCGAACTCGGCTTGGCTCAACTATGACGAGGCCTCAGGTTCCAGTCCCGTCGCTCCAGTCCTGTCTTTTAGACACCATGTCCGGCGGCTTTGTCCTGGCACCCACGAGAGAACGGCGCGAATGCTGCTTTAGGGCGCACGGCGACGATCCGGCCCCCGTCGAGCCAGGCGCGCTAAAAGATCAGGCGGACGAGTTCACGACCACCCGCCGAGCGGCTGGCTGTCGAAGGCGTGCAGGCCGAGGATCCGCGTCACGTGCCGCGCGTCCCAGCGCTCCGCGAGTTCGTCCAAAGACGACGCGACGGGCGGAGGACTCGCAGCCTCGGCTGTTCGAATAGCGATGGCGCACGCGGCGTCGTACCTGGAGTCGTACCGGCTACGGCACGCGGCGCACGCGCCTGCTTGCCGAACTTGTGCTCGAAATACCCCAGATAGCGGCCCGGCTGCTCAGCGATCGCCGCGCCACCACATGATGTTTACCTACGGGCAAAAGTTCATCCTCAGGCATACCACCATGCCCAGCAGCACGGCGTAAGCGAGTACCCCCTCGACGAGAGGCGGTCAAGCGCCCGTCGCCGACGGGCGCTTTGGCTCTCAACCCGGCAGGGGGTCAATTCTCAACCGCCTTGACAGGCCGGGTCCCGTCGCTCCCGCTCGCCGGATATCCTGCATGCGGCTTACTGTCGCGACGCCGCGCCCCGAACGGTCGCACTTTGGCCCAAACCGACCCCGGGAGCGCCGGCTACACGAGCCACAGATGCTTGAGGTCGTAGTTGCCGAGTGGCACCCCGACGTTTGACGCGTGGTAGCCGCGAACGTTGTGACCATACGCGTCGATGATCGGCGGGAAGTACGGGATGATGTAGCCGCCCTCCTCGTACTCGATCTGCTGCATCTCGTGGATGATCTGCGTCCTGATGGCCTCGTTCGTCGTCGCCACCGCCTGCTGGTAGAGCTTGATGTAGCGCGGATTGTCGAAGTGGCACTCGTTGGTGGGGGAGGTCGGGAGCATCGCGGCGGCGACCTGGGGCATGTACGGGTTGTAGTACCAGTAGTCCTGAGCGAAGGCCCACTTCAGGTAGTTGGGTCCGTAAAGGTCGGTCGTCGTGATCTGACGCAGCGACACGTTGATTCCTGCGGCGCGGGCCTGCTGCTGAAGCAACTGCGCCGCGGAGATCGTCCCCTGCGCGATGTCCGCTGTGATGAGCTGGATCGACAGGCCGCTGTGACCCGCTTGTCTGAGGAGCGAGCGCGCCATCTCCGGATCGTGCGGGCGCTGGGGTATCGAAGTGTCGTAGGCGGGATCCCAGATACCGAACAGGTCGTTGCCGATCGTTCCGTGGCCTGCAAACACGACGTCCAGCATCTGCTGGCGGTCGATCGCGTAGCGCAGCGCCTGGCGGACGCGGACATCGCTGAACGGCGCGACGTCGACGCGCATCGTGAACGGCGTCCAGCCGCCGCCCCGCGAAATGACGACCTGGGAGGACGATTGCGCGGTTCCGATCGAAGCGGCCGACAGCAGGCCGACCGCATCCACCTGACCGGAGCCGAGCGCGTCGAGCTGGCTGGTTTCGTCGCTGAAATCGGTGATCACCACCTGGTCAAGGTAGGGGAGCCCTGACTGCCAGTAGTTCTCGTTGCGGACGAACGTGCTCGACTCGCCGGGTGTGAACGATTGGTACTTGAACGGTCCTGTCCCGACGGGCCGCTTAGGGTCGAAGTCGACCGGGACGATGCTGTAGTAGTAGCAAGGGAAGACCTGGTTGAGAGTGGCGAGCGGCGTCTTGAACGGCACCCTGAGGGTCAGCTTGTCAAGCTGCTTCATGCCGGCGAGGTCGATCGATTCGATCGCGCTCGCGCCACCATAGGCGTACTTCGGGCTTCTGATCTGCTGAAGCGTGTACGCCACGTCCGCGGCCGTGAGGTCCTTGCCATTGTGAAATGTGATGCCACGGCGCAGGCGGATTGTCCACTCCGTGGCGTCGTGATTGGGCGTCAGCTCCTCCGCCAGGAGCAGCTGGAGCCCCGCCTCGGGGGTGAACCCGACGAGCGGCTCAAACAGCTGGTCGATCCGGGCGAAGTCCGTGGTCAGCAGCGGCTGGAGCGGGTTGAGCGTGTCGGAGCTGCCGCCGCCGGTGAGGCCCACCGTGAGCGTGCCTCCCCGTCTCGGCGCGCCCTCGGTGGCGGAGTGTGACGTCGCGCTGGAGGTTCCGCTGGTGGGTGAGCCGGAGCTGGAGCCGCAGGCAGCGAGGCCGAGCGCGAGGGCGCCCAGCCCGACCGAGGAGAGGAAACGGCGGCGCGTCTGCTGGGAGTCACGCACACCAGCGTCCCCCATCTGTGGGTCCTTCAGATCCAGCGCAGTGTCCACGGCTAACTCCCTCCTGTCGGATGCGACGCTGACTACGGGTAGATCACGACTTGGCCGACGACGGCCGACGGGGACCGGGCGGCATTAGCAGGCTTGCGGCCACCTCCAACACGAGCGTTCGGAAGCGCTCGGGGGACACGAGCCGCGCGTTGACAGCGGTGGCCATTTCGAAGCCGTCGACGGCCGCGTTGAAGATGTCGACGATGTCGGCGATCCCAAGCTCGGGCCGGAAGTCACCCGAGGCGATCCCCTCCTCGATAATCGCAGCCATCAGCTGACGCCAGGCGGCGAACACCTCGGCCACCGCGTCGCGCAGCTCCACATGGCGAGCCGAGCAGGCGCAGAACTCGGTCCACATCGTGCAGTGCCGAAGCAGTGCCGGGTCGCCGGTCTGCTCCTCGATCAGAACCTCGATTCGCGCCCAAGGCGTCGCCGTGGACTCGACGCGGCGGCGCCACCGGTCGATGAGCTCATTGCAGCTCCACCTGAACGCCTCGCTCAGGAGTGCGTCGCGTGTGTCGAAATGGTGCTGGAGCATGCCGATCGAGACGCCGGCTCGCTTGGCGACGTCGCGCAGCCGGGTCCGGTCAAATCCGCGTTCGGCGATGCAGTCCGCGGCCGCCGCCAGGAGCTCCTCCCGAGAGAGAGCTCCGTAGGGCCGCGGCGAGGCGGCTGGAGCGGCGTTGCCCATGACAATATTATTGTACTATTTGAGGATGCGCGTTGGGCTTTCCGATCGGCAGCGGCAACTTCGAGCTCGGGCGAGGGCTCTCGCCGACGAGCTCACGGCCTACGAGCTGCGCTGCGAACGGGAGAACGGCCTGCCAGCCGACGTGATCGAGAGGCTGAAGGACAAGATTCGCGCAGCTGGGATGAACGCCACCAACATGCCCGTCGAGCACGGTGGCCAGGGACTCTCGGTCCTCGAGCAGGTGATAGTCGAGGAGCAGCTTGGCCGGCTGACGAACTCCCTCTGGGCACTGGCGTGGCGCCCGGCCAACGCGTTGCTCGCCTGCGATCCGCAGCAACGCGACCGGTATCTGATCCCGGCGATCGAAGGGCGACGACGGGGCGCGTTTGCGATCACAGAGGCCGACGCGGGCTCGGATCCGAGAGCCATCTCGACCGTCGCGGTGGCGGCAGGCGATCGCTTGCGGCTACGAGGCGAGAAATGGTTTGTGACCTCGGGCGATGTCGCCGACTTCCTGATCGTGCTTGCTCGGCTGGAGGGCGAGGATCAGTTCTGCCTTTTCCTGGTCGACAAGGACCTTCCCGGCGTGACCGTCAAGGACATCCCGCTCTTCACCCACACCTACGTATTCGAACACCCGACCTTCGCTCTCGACGTGGAGCTGGACCGCAGCGCGATGCTGGGACAACCCGGCGAGGGCTATGAGCTGACGCGATCGTGGTTCGTCGAGGAGCGGCTGATGATCGCCGCACGCTGCGTCGGGGCCGCGACTCGCGCGCTCGAGGAGAGCAACGCCCACGCGCACGAGCGGGTCCAGTTCGGGCGCCCGATCTCCGACAACCAGATGATCCAGCAGATGCTGGCCGACTCGGCCGTCGACATCGCGCTGAACCGGTCGCTGCTCTACGACGTCGCCCGCGAGGTGGACGACGGCGCCGATCGAAAGCTGGTGCACGCGAAGGCGGCGATGGTCAAGCTGGCGGCCTCCGAGGCCGCCGGACGTGTCCTCGATCGCGCCGTGCAGATCTTCGGCGGCCGCGGTTACATGCGCGCGTTCGCGGTCGAGCGCCTCTCCCGGGAGGTGCGCGTTGATCGAATCTGGGAGGGAACCTCGGAGATCCAACGGCTGATCATCGCCAACCACCTCGGCAAGCGTGGCCTGGACGGACTGCTCGCGGCTCCCTGGAGCTGAGCATCCGGTTGCGTAAGCGCCGCACGATGGCGGGCCGGGGAGAGATGTGCGATGCGCCGCCGCTGCGTCACCTTCTGGAGGCGAGCTCAGTCGCAGTGGTCGGCGCCAGCGGCCGGCCCGGATCGGTCGGCGCTAACGTGCTCGCAGGGTTGCTGGAGCGAGGCTTCGCGGGCCGCGTCTACCCGGTCAACCCGCGCTACGAGCAGCTCCACGGGCGCCGCTGCCTGCGATCGCTGACCGAGGTCCCAGAGCAGGTCGACCTGGTGGTGATCGCTGTGGCAAACGCCAAGCTCGAGGAGCAGCTGGAGCTTGCGGCGCAGGCCGGCGCCCGCGCCGCGGTGATCTTCGCCAGCGCCTTTGAGGAGGTCCGTGACGGCGAATCGGGGCTGACTGAGCGGCTCGGACAGATCGCGCGACGCGGCGGGATGACCCTCTGCGGTCCCAACTGCATGGGGTTCGTCAACGCCGCCGCGCGGCTTCAGGTGTGCGGCTACCCGCTGCCGGTGAAGGATCCGGGATCGATCGCGCTGATCTCACACTCGGGATCGTCGTTCTCGGCGCTGCTGCACAACAACCGTGACCTGAGGTTCAACCTCGCGGTCTCATCGGGGCTTGAGCTGGTGACAACCGCGAGCGACTATCTGCGCTACGCCGTCGACCTCGACGGCACCCGCGTGGTCGGCCTGATCCTGGAGCAGATCCGTGACCCGGAGGGGTTTGCCGCCACGATGGCGAGCGCGCACGAGCGCGACATCGCCGTGGTCGTCCTGAAGGTGGGTCGGGATCCGCGCGCCGCCGACATGGTGGCGACGCACTCGGGGGCGGTCGCCGGTGATGATGGGGCCTATGAGGCGTTCTTTGAGGCGCACGGCATCCACCGCGTGCGCGACCTCCCAGAGCTGGCCGACACGCTGGAGCTGTTCGCCGCGCCGAGGCGCGCCGTGCGCGGCGGACTGGGGGCGGTGACCGATTCGGGCGGCGAGCGCTCGCTGCTGGTCGACCTCGCGCCCGGCGTGGAGCTGCCCGAGCCGAGCGCCCCGACGAAGGCGGCGCTGAAGGCGATTCTGGACCCCGGACTTGCGCCGGTCAACCCGGTCGACGCATGGGGCACCGGCGCCGATGCCACGCAGGTGTTCGTGCAGTCGCTGCGCTGCCTGCACGACGACGATGCGATAGGCGCAGTGGCGCTGGTCGTAGATCTCACCGGGCGGAGCTTCGAGCGCTACGTCAAGGTCGCCATCGAGGTGGCGGGCATCACCACGAAGCCGTTCGCGGTGCTTGTCCCGTATCCCGGAGGAATGAACCTTGATGCGGCAACGGAGATCCGGGGGCGAGGGGTGCCTGTGTTGGAAGGCATGGCGTCTGGCCTTGCCGCCGTCGCACACCTGTTCGCGCACCGTGACTTCCAAGATCGCCCGCCGCTGCAACCGCGGGCACCGACGAACCGCGCCCGCCGCACGCGCTGGCGGAAGCGACTGGCGACGCAAGCCGCGCCCGGCGAGGCAACGGCGCTCGAGCTGCTCAGCGACTGGGGAATCCCCGTGGCCGCGACGATCACGGCCGGCTCGGAGGACGATGCGCTCGCAGCCGCCCACGAGATCGGGTGGCCGGTGGCGCTGAAGACCGCGCAGCCGGGCGGCGCGCACAAGGCCGACGTGCACGGTGTGTTCCTCGGGCTGGGCGAGCCGGCGCAGCTGCGAGCCGCCTACCGCTCGTGTGCAAGTCGGCTCGGCCCGGCCGTGAACGTTCAGGCGATGGCGCCAAGCGGCGTCGAGCTCGCGCTCGGGATCGTCCACGATCAAGACTTCGGGCCGCTGCTGGTGATCGCGGCAGGCGGGACCCTCGTGGAGCTGATCGGCGACCGCCGGCTGGCGCTGGCGCCCGTTGATCGGCAGGCGGCGCTGCGGCTGATCGACCGGCTCAAGATTCGCCCGCTGCTCGACGGCTACCGGGGCGAGCCGGCGGCCGACATCGACGCGCTGGCGCGGGCCATCGCCTCGCTGTCCGAGCTCGCCGAGGATCTGTCCGGCTCGATCGAGGCGCTTGACGTCAACCCGCTGATCGTCACGCCGTCCGGCTGCTTGGCGGTTGACGCGCGGGTGGTCCCGGCAAGGCCAGGCTGACCCAAGCAACGTCGCCGCTGGAGCGTCCGGCCCGGCCCAAGCTCCAACACGCCCGGCGATCTGCCGCGCGCCAGGACACGACGCGTGGCGCCTTGAAGGCCCCGCCGTCAGCTCGCGTGCTCGGCGATCGCCAGCAGCGGTCCGCCGTCGGCGGCTTGACCACCGGCGATGCAGAAAGCGGCCGCGGCGCACGAGACGGTGTCCAGAAAGCCGTTTCGGGCTGCGGGTGGGCCCGTTATGCTCGCGATCTGCCAGGCGGAGCCGTTCCACTGCTCAGCGAATGGGGCCTCCTCGGACGGGCGGCTGATGCCGGGACCAACCAGCGTGTTGCCGCCGACGGTCCAGCAGTAGCTCGCCGATGCGCAGCCGATCCCCTGCAGGGTCACGTCCGGGTACTGGGGACTGGGCATCGCGGTGCTCTTCCAGGAGCCGTTGAGGATGTGAACGGCGACCGGCCTGAGGCCGCCGGCGACACGATCGCCGACGATCCAGCACGTCGTCAGCGTGCGACAGGAGATCCCCGCCTCCCCGCCGCTCATCGAGATCGGCAACCGGGCGCGCACCCACCTGCGCCCGTCGAAGTGCTCGACTTCGTTTGTCGAGCGCTGCGCGGCACTCGGGTAAGTCGTCGCCCAGCAGTCGTTGGCGCGCGCGCAGGCGACCGCCACCAGCGCGTTGCCCGACCGCGGCGCCGCCACCTCCCGGAGCCGGTGGCCGTCCCAACGCTCAACCAGTTCCCTGGCGTCGGCCTCACCCAGGTTCGTCCCGCCCACCGCCCAGCAGTCCGCGCGCGAGAGGCAGTCGACGGACCCGAGCGCGTCGCCGTTGCCGGACGACGGAGGGCTGGCGGCGGTGACCTGCGACCACGAGCGGCCGTTCCACCGCAACGCCAGGACCCGGCTCACCGGGTTTCCCGCCCGGCCGACCGCCAGGCAGAAAGATCCCGACACGCAGGAGATCGACGCCAGGCTGCTCTGGCCAACACGGACACGGCTGCTCAGCTGCCAGGACCGCCCGTCGTAGCGCCAGATCAGCGCGGTGTTGGAGGTGAGCCTGGTGCGCCCGTGCAGCACCGTCCCCGTACCGACGGCAAAGCAGAACGTAGCGCTCACACAGGAGGTTCCAGCAACGCCGGCGATCGAGAAGCCGCCGCGGGGGAGCACCGTCGCGACCAGTTGGTCGGCGGACGGGGCTGAACTCGGCGAACCCGAACCCGCGGCTGAGCTCCCGGCGCTGCCCACATCGGTCGACTGCGCGCTCTGCGCAACCGCAGCGCTCACGCCGGCCACGGCCACAGCGGCCAGCACCATCACGGCGACTGCGATCGGCGACAACCAGCGAAGACAGGCACGACGATTCATCACGGCCTCCGTTTCATCCAGGACATCGCTCCACCAATCCTCGCTGGTGACTGGCCCCGGCGCCCGGTTTCGCCGCCGACTGACGAGATAACTCGCCGGGGGCCTGAAAGTTGCGCAAGCGACAAGAGCTTTCGCGCCAGCAGCCAGAGGGTGATGACCGGCTCAAGCTGATCGCCGCGTTCACGTGGCCGCTCTGCTGCCAGTGAAGCTCACGCGCACCGTGGCCTGCGCTGTCGTCCCGCAGGCGGCGGGGCCGGCGGTGACGAAGCTGCCGGTCAGCACGCCAGCTCGCGAGAACGCGCCGGTCCATGTGAAGGGAACGCCGTCGACGGCGATCGGGTCGTCCTGGGGCGAGCCGAACGAGCCGTCGGGGTTGACGAACTGGCCCCAGGTCGCATCGAAGTTCTCCGGACCGGAGCCCCCGCCCGGGCAGGCGTAGTTGAACGCGCCCGCAAAGCTGGTGACCGCCCGCCCGCCGGCCGCAACTGTAAGCGAGAGCGTCCCGCCGCTGATGTTGGGCCCGGAGAGCTGAGCAGTCCAACGGCCGTCGGCGATCGCCAGCCGGGCCGCGCGGTGCACGTGCCACGTGAGCCAGTGCGCCGGCCATCCGCAGCCGAATCGTTGTTCGGGCGATGCGCTGGTGAGCGTGCCCGAGCGGCGGGTCGCGAACCGGCCGATCAGCTGCCACGAGCCCGGGACGCCCGCGACGCGCCCGGTCAACGCGACGGTGCCCGACGGCGCGAACGGCGAGACGGTCGGGTGCAGTCCCCCGGGGCCGGCGTAGCCGACGTGGACCAGCGGCGCGACGTACGCGTCGCTGGCGGCCGCCGGACACCCGCCGGGATAGCCGACCGCGATCTCGCTCGCCACGACGTGCCCACGGCGGCGGGCCAGCGCGAACGACAGCGGCAATCCGTGCGGGCCGATCCCCTCCCAATCGCCCGTCAGCGGAACCGCGGCCGTGGCTCGGCGCCCACCGCGCGCGGTGGCTGGCGTGCCGTCGGCCAGCAGCACCACGGCAGCCGTGAGCAGGACCCTGACGAGCAGCCACCTTGCGCCGACCGCGCTCATCATGCTCGCCGCCCGCGGATCACGTTGCCGCGGTCGTCCACGGCGATGCACACGCGCGCGGACGGGCATGCGACGCTGGTCGCGCCGCCGCCCCGCTCGATCCGCACCCGCCGCCAAGCGCGGTCCGGATCGGTCGAGATCAGCGAGAGCACCGCGCTCAACGGATCCGATCCATTGAGCAGAAAGCACAGCGATGCCGATGGGCACGAGACCGCAACGGCACCCTCGGCGAACGCACTGCTGTCGTATTCGAGTAAGGCCACCGTCCTCCAGGCCGGGCGGGCACTGATGGGGTCGGTCGACGCTTCGACCACCAGGGAGCATTGGAGACCGTTGTTCAGGCAGTCGCCGCTGTCGCTCGGACCGAAGGGAAGCTCCGCGGCGGCGATGCACAGCCTCGCCGATGGGCACCACAAGCCAAGCGGCGAGTCCTCTCCCAGCGAGGCGGCGAACGGCCCGCGATGGCTGCGCCACGCCCGCGGCCCGACGGCCGGGTCGGTCGAGCTGAAGAGCAGTCCTCCCTGCCCGCCGAGCCCGAAGCACACCAGCTGCGGGCGCAGCGCACACGAAACGAAGGACGACACGCCCCTGGGGATGATCTCCCGCCTCCAACGCCCGCGCAGCGGCTGCGTGGAGACGAATAGGCTTCGCTCGACTCCGAAGCACACGGCCCCGCGGCGAACCGAGGCGCAGGAGACGCCCGCCAGCGGTGGCGAGCGGACGCGCTTCCAGGCGCGCGCTCCCCCGGCGGGGTTCCCCGACCCGAAAACCCTGCCCTTGGCATCGTCAGCCAGGCACAACGACGCAGTCGCACACGACACGCCGCTGAGCGCGTGCCCCGGATCGACTCGGGCGAGGGTCCAGCGCGCAGCGGCGCTGGTGGGATCTCGCGAGCTGACCACGTTGCCGGCGTCGTCGACCGCGACGCACAGCGTACGGCCTGGGCAGGTCACCTGCGTAAGGATGTTGTATCCGCCGACACGGTAGGCCGTCCACGACGCAGCGCCGGCGGTCGGATCGCTCGAGCTGATCGCATTCCCGGCGGAATCCAGCGTCACGCACAGCGACGCGGACGGGCATGAGACGCCGATCAGCGCGCTGGAGTCGATGTGCGCGAGCACCCAGGCCGACGCGCCGCCGGTCGGATCGCTCGAGCTGACCACGTCCCCGGCACCGTCAGCCGCCACGCACAGCGACGCCGACGCACAGGAGATTCCCGTCAGCCGGTGGCCGCGCTCGACCTGCGCGACCGTCCACGCCGACGCGCCGCCGGCCGGATCGCTCGAGCTGACCACGTCCCCGGCGTCGTCAACCGCCACGCACAGCGACATAGACGGGCACGAGACAGCCCCGAAAGCGCCCACGACCGAGACCTTCGCAGATGTCCACTTGGGCGAAGCGCTGGCCGGATCGGTCGAGCTGAACACATTGCCGCCATCGTCCACCGCCACGCACAACGCGGTCGAAGCGCACGACACGCCGACGACCGACAGGCCAGACTCCCCGGTTCCGCCGCCCGGCAGCGTCGAGGCCCGCCCCCCGGGGTCCATCACGATCAACACATCCCCGTACTCGGTTCCCTCGTAGGAGCCGCCGTAGGCCTCCGCGCAGAATGTCGCCGACGGACAGGAGATACCGGTGACAGGCAGGTCGTAGCACGGGTACTCCGGCACCTCGGGATCGCACCGCTGATCCGACCCCGACACGAGCTTCACTGCCGGCTGGCCGTGACCCGGATTCGACCAGCTGACCAGGTTCGTGCTGCTCGCCGCCACGCACAACCCCGTCAAGGGACACGACAGCGCCGACAGCCGCCCGGCGGAACCGTTCACGAACGGGGGCTGGTTATCGACCGGCACCGGCTTCACCCAGGAGAACGACGCCGCCCGCGCCGCGAGGGCCGCACCGGCCGGAAAGCCCAACAGCAGCATCGCCACGCCCGCTCCGAGCACGCCCCGGCCCGCGCGCCCGCTCACGGAACACCGAACAACGCAGCCCCGAACGGGCCTTCTGGTTGCGCGGCGCCGCGCACGCAAGTAGCCGAGTCTGCGAGCGCCTGGTGGGCCTGAGCGAGAACGTCGTGCACGACGCGACTGATCAGGGAACGGGCGTAGGCGAACGAAACTCGGTTGCCAGGAGCCAGCCGCCCGACCGCGGGCACGTGGTGGTAAAGGTCGACCGCACAGCTGGCCTGCACGAACCCGCCACCGCCGAAACCCCCGAAGTGAACCGAGATCTCCTCGCCGACGTTGTCGACGCTCGGGCTGTAGACCAGCGCCCTGCCCGCACCCACTCTCAAAAGCGCGAAGCCGCCGACCGGGATCGTCCAGCCGTCCACAAACGAGTCGACCTGGGCATTTGTCGGACGCGGGAAGCCGCGCGGCAGACCGGGCGGGCCCACGTAGCCGTCGGCGATCGAGAAGTCAAGGGCGGCATACTGGACCCCCAGGCTGCCGGCGAGCGACACGAACACGGAGCGATCGCGGGTCACCGTCAGCGTCACGGTCGCAGCGCCCAGAGCTTTCAGCCCCGAGATCGAGTAGGCCTCGTAGTCGGGCGGACGATTCGGCGCGGCGGTCATCGCCAGAAAGCCGCTCAGCGTGTCGCACGTGCCCCGCGCGACGAAATTCAGCGGACCCCAACCGCTCCAGCTGACGCACTCGGGCTCGACGCCGACGTCGCGCGACTCGGTGCTGCTGGCACCGGCGGAGTCCGTGATCTGAAGGCTCACGGAGAACACGCCGGAGCTCGGGTACATGTGCGGGACCATGTGGCGCGGGAAGTAATCGAGCCACAGCTTGGCGATTTGCCGCACCCCCGCGGCCGTCAGCTGCACCGAGGACGGGTTGGGGAGGATCCCCAGAAAGTAGGCGTCGTAGCGCAGGCTCGCCGATCCGGGATGGGAGCGCAGCTTGCGCACCGCACCCATGATCACTCCCCGGAGCGCGGGGGTGTCCTGCACCGGTTGGCTGCCATCGCCGAAATTCCACACGTAGCTCGAGATCGCACGTTGCCCCGGCCCTGGCTGTGCAGGGATCAGCAACGTGATCTTGCGCGCAGTCGCGGTTACCGGATTGGAGTAAAACCGGGCGACCGGATCGCGCGCGATGACGCTCACCGGCACCTGCACCGACCCACTGCCGGGTCCGGTCACCGTGACCGTCGCCCTGCTGGCGGCGGTCGTGGCATAGGTATGCGCGGCATCGACCTCGAACATGAGCACCCGACGCGTGCCCCGGAACCCCGCCGGCACGCGCCCGCTCGGCCTGACCACCGCAGCGGAGGACCTTCCGTCCCCCCAGGCCACCGACGCTCGGAAATCAGAGGCGCGGACCGGATGTCGCCGGCTGCCCGGAATGACGAAGTAGGCGACCGTCTGGCGCACAGGCCTGCCCGCCACCGCGGAGATCCGCACGGGGGTGAGGACGAGCCCGCCGGCAGAGGCCGAGCGGGCGCGCGTCGCGTACATGTGGCCCTGGTTGTCGACGGTGACGCACTCGGTGGTGGATGGGCACGCGACCGCGTCGAGCTTCGTGGTCGCCACCAGCTGCGAGGACCACGGCGCAGAGCTCTGGGGGTTGCCCTCCAGCACGTGCCCCTGGTTGTCGACCGCGACGCACTCCGTGGTGGACGGGCAGGCGATCCCCGTCAGGCTGGTGTCGTCGATCGGCGTCGGCGCCGGGGCGCCGGGATCGGTTGGCGCAAACGTGATCTCGCGCCCCATGTTGTCGACCGCGGTGCACTGGCTCTCAGACGGGCACGCGAGCCCGCTGACACCGGTGAACTGGCCGCTGTCGATGCTAGTCGGCGTGGGCGCGCCGGGGTTGCCCGGGTTGAAGGTCACCTCGTAGCCGCCAGAGTCAACCGCGGTGCACTGGCTCACCGTCGGACATGCGAGCACATTGACGACGTCGCCCCTGCCGTAGACCGGCTTCGGCGTCGGAGCTCCCGGGTTGTTCGGGTCGAACGTCAGCTCATACGCCATCGAGTCGACCGCCGTGCATTGGCTCACCGACGGGCAGGCAGGCCCCAGCAGCGCGTTGCTGTCGATCGCCACTGGCGCCGGGTTACCGGGATCGGTCGGATTGAACGTCACCTCACGCGCCGCGGTGTCGACCACCGTGCACTGGCTCACCGATGGGCACGCAAGCCCGTTGAGATAGCCCGCGTTATCGATCAGCGCCGGAGCAGGGGTGCCTGGGCTGGCCGGGTTGAACGTGACCTCGCGCTCGCCCTGGTCGATCGCTGTGCACTGGCTCTGAGACGGGCACGCGACCCACCCGAGTTGATTGTTGCTGGCGCGATCGATGGCGACCGGGCCAGACCAGGACAGCGTGGTCGCGCCGGACGCCGCTCCCGCAAGGACCCCGGCCCGGGCCGCCGGCGCGAGCATGGCGAGGATCACCACGCCGAGCAGCGGTGCTCGACCAGCCCTGCCGAACCCGACGCAGGCTCGGAGGCGCGAAGTGATCGGTCTGGGCGACCCCGGACCGGGCGTGGGCAACGGGGGCGAAGCCACCCGCGAGCCGTGCGTGATGTGGAGGCGGCCCAAGCGGCAATTCCTAGTCCGGGGGGGCGGCGCCGGGGCAGATCCACCAGCGACCAACTCACGCGCGGATTGGCGTGCAGGCATAACAACCGGAGGCTCGTTTGTCAAGCGCTCGCTCGACGAGAGGCCGCGGCGGCGGCTCCCGACGCGAAAGCCACGGCCGACGCTTCTGAATCGAAGCGACGGGCAGACTGGCCGGGCTATGCCGCGCACCCGGCGACCTCCGTCGTATGCCGATCGGTGCCCACCACGACCCGGCGGCCTCCGTCGCATCCCGGTCGGTTCCGACCACGGTCCGGAACCCTGCGTTCCACCATCCTCCTGGGGGAGGCCAAGCTCGTGCAGTTCACCTGTTCGACGACCGGCATCGACGGCACGCGCG
>DATGLC010000069.1:0-11858 GCA_035294345.1 Solirubrobacteraceae bacterium | reverse complement strand
CGGCCGCCTTGTGCGGCTGTGCGGCGGCCGGCACGCGGCGCAGTATTCGGCGCGGCGCGCGGTGGCGTGTGAAGGTTTGGTGGCGCGGCCGTGAACGGCTCGTGTATGGGCGAGCTGGGCGGCGCAGGGGCCCCCCGCGCGCGGCGACCGCCGCCGCAATATGCTCGACGCGCTCTGTCCGCCCGAAAGCAATCCCGGCCTCGCAAGGCCCGCGGCCCAGCCGGCCGGCCGCGCGCCACCGCGCCCGCCCAGGCGGGCCAATCGCCCGAGCGCCCGCGTCCGCCCCGCGAGCAGGGCGATGCGCAGCGCCCACGCCCGTCGCGGGAGCACAGCCATGGCCAGCGCCCTCCCGGTCCGTTCGGCGGCCTGCCCGTGTCGGAGCTTGCGATCCTCGCCGGCCTGGTCTGCGCCGGCGTCGGCTACTTCGACGGCGCCGCCACCACCCTGATCGCCGGCCTTGCGATCTGCGCTCTGGGGGTGGTCGAGATCACGGCGCGCGAGCACTTCTCCGGCTACCGCTCCCATGCCGCGCTGCTGGCGGCGGTGCCGGCCGTGGGGGTGGAGGTGGGGTTGGCGCTGACCGTCGCGCCCGCGCACCGTTGGCTTTTGCTGGTCGCCGTGGTGCCGGTGTTCGGGGTCGTCTTCTGGCTGTTGCGCCGCCGGTTTGCGGCGGCGCGCCAGGCGCGCCTGGCGCGCCCGGGGCCGCCGGCGGCCTGACCGGCGCCTGCGCTCGCCGGCGATCAGGTGCCGGTGGATGCGGCGTGCGCGTCGCGCTCGGACGCCTGCGCCGGCGCGACCGCGCGCGGCAGGCGCAGCGTGAACACAGCGCCGCCGTCCGGCGCGTTGGCGACCGAAGCGCTGCCGCCGTGCTGCTCGGCGACCTGTCGCACGATCGCCAGCCCCAGCCCGCTTCCCTGGCTGCCGCGCGCGCCGCGCCCGCGGAAGAAGCGGTCGAACACGTACGGTTGGTCCTCCGGGTCCACGCCGCTGCCGTGGTCGCGGACGACCACTTTTCCGGGCGAGACGGTCAGGCGCACGGTCGAGCCCGCCGGTGAGTGACGCGCGGCGTTGTCCAGCAGGTTGTTGATCGCGCGCGCCAGCCGCTCCGGCACGCCCTCGATCGTGGTCGGCGAGAGGTCGCCCTCGAAGGTTATGTGCGGCGCGTTTCGTCGCGCCCTGTCAAGGGACTCGGCGGCGAGGTCGTCAAGGCGCACGTCCTCGGTCGCGGGCCCCGGCTGGTCGCCGCGCGCGAGCTCGATCAGGTCGGACACGAGCGTCGTCAGCTCCTCGGACTGCTCCACCACGTCGGCGAGCAGCCGGCGGCGCTCAGCGGCGTCCAGGTGCTCGCTGTCGAGCAGCACCTCGATGTTCGTGCGCAGGCTCGTGACCGGCGTGCGCAGCTCGTGCGAGGCGTCCGCGACCAGCTGGCGCTGAGACCGCACGGAGGCGTCCAGCTGCGCCCGGGAGGCCTCCAGCGTGTCGAGCATGTGGTTGAAGCGGGCCGCCAGCTGGCCCACCTCGTCGTCCGGGTCGTGGACGACCAGCCGCCGGGAGAGGTCGTCGGTGTCGCCGATGTGCTGGACGGTCTGCGCCACCTCGGCCAGCGGCGCCAGCACGCGGCGGGAGGCCAGGCGCCCGAGCGTGACCGCCATCAGCACGCCGCCGATCAAAAGCAGCGCGAGCACGAGCCTGAGGCTCTCGAGCACGCTGTCGACGCCGTTGAGCGGCCGCGCGAGCTCGAGCGCGACCGGGATCCCCTCGGGCACGAGCGTCGCGGACATCGTCAGCATCCGCAGGTGGTTGGGCCCCACGTGCACGTCGGAGAGGAACGACGGGGCCTGGCCCTGCGCCACCCGCAGCACCCGCTGGTTGACCGGCAGCACAAGCGAGCCCGAGACCTGACGCACGGCGCCGTCGGGGAACACCAGCTGGACGTACTGGGCGGGGCCGCCGGCGCTCGCGGGGATCGCGGGCGGCCCCTGGTTGATCTGCCCCGTCTGGGCAACCTCGCTGGCCTGCGCGTTGAGCGCGCTGTCCACCTGGCCGCGCAGCTGGCCGCGCACCACCGCGTAGCTGACCACGGCGGCCAGCAGGATCGCCAATCCGACCGAGGCCCCGGAGATCAAAGACAGGCGCCGGCGCAGCGACAAGGGCTCAGTCCCGCAGGACGTAGCCGACGCCGCGCACCGTGTGCAGAAGCCGTGGCTCGCCGCCGGCCTCGGTCTTGCGCCGCAGGTAGCCCATGTAGACCCCGAGCGCGTTGGAGGTGGGGCCGAAGTCGTAGCCCCAGACGTTCTCGAAGATCGTCGAGCGGGTGAGCACCTGCCGCGGGTGGCGCATGAACAGCTCAAGCAGCAGAAACTCGGTGCGGCTGAGCTCGATCAGCCGCTCGCCGCGGCGAACCTCGTGCGCTACGGGATCCAGCACGAGGTCCGCGTAGCGCAGCGGCTCTGCGCCCTCATGGGCGTCTCCGGTCCGGCGCAGCAGCGCCCGCAGCCTCGCCTGCAGCTCGCGCAGCGCAAACGGCTTGACCAGGTAGTCGTCCGCGCCCACGTCGAGCCCCTCCACGCGGTCGTCGATCGCGTCCCGTGCGGTGAGCATCAGCACCGGCGTCCGATCGCCCGCCTTGCGCAGGCGCCGGCAGACCTCCAGGCCGTCCAGCCGGGGCATCAGGACATCGAGGATGACCGCGTCGGTCTGTCCGCGCGCGAGCACGTCGAGCGCCTCCTCGCCATCGGATGCGAGCGTCACCTCGTGGCGCTCGAGCGCGAGCGCTCGCTCCAGCGCGCGCCTCACCGCAGGCTCGTCGTCGACCACCAGCACCCGGGCCATGGCCTGAGATGATCGCGCGGCGGCGTAAAGGTTGGCGAAGAACGGCCCCGGCGGGGCCGCGGGCCGCCTGCGTCGCGGACCGCCGCCGGCGTTCGCCTACCCTGACTTGGGTGCAGCCGATGCCTTGGGTGCCGCCGATGGCGCTTGGCCGATGACACCGGAGCGCACGCGTGGCCGCTTGCGCGAGGACCGCGACGGTGCCCGCGAGGGCGGCCGCGGCCCCGATGACCGCCGGGGCGCGCCGGGCGCCGCCGACCAGCCGGGCGCGCCCGATGCCGCGGGCCAGCCGGCCGCGCCCGATGCCGCAGATCAGCCCGGCGCGCCGGGCGCGGCTGACCGCCTGCGCGGCTACCGAGCCAAGCGCGACTTTCAGGCCACGCCGGAGCCGCCGGGCGCCTGGCGGCGGGATGCGCAGCCGACGTCCCCGCCGAGGGGCCGGTTCGTCGTCCAGGAGCACCACGCCAGACGGCTGCACTGGGATCTGCGCCTGGAGCACGACGGCGTGCTCGCATCCTGGGCGGTCCCGAACGGAATCCCGTTGGAGCCGGGGGAGGCGCGGCTGGCCGTGCGCACCGAGGATCACCCCCTTGAGTACCTCGCCTTCGAGGGCGAGATCCCCGCCGGCCGCTACGGCGCGGGCGCCGTGAGGATCTACGACAGCGGCACGTTCGAGGCCGACGCCTGGCGGGAGGATCGCCTGCAGGTGACGCTCCGCGGCGAGCGCCTGAACGGGCGCTGGGGACTTCACGTGCAAGGCGCTCGCGGCGAGTGGCTGATCCACAGGTTGGACGCCCCCGCGCCGGCCGGTCGCCAGCCGATGCCAGCGCGGATCCCGCCGATGCTGGCGGTGCCCGGGGGGCTGCCCGAAGACCAGGAGCGCTGGTCGTTTGAGGTCAAATGGGACGGAGTGCGCGCGATCGCCTACGTCTCGCCGGGCCGGCTGCGGATCGAGAGCCGGGGCCTGAGGGACATCACGTCCGCCTACCCCGAGCTCGCTGCTCTGCCCCGCCAGCTGGGCATGCGCGAGGCTGTGCTGGACGGCGAGATCGTGGCTTTCGGACCTGACGGCCGGCCGAGCCTGGAGCGCCTTGCGCGCCGCATGCACGTCACCTCCCCGGCGGTCGCGCGCCGTCTGGCAGCGCAGCTCCCGGTGGTCTACGCGATCTTCGACCTGCTGCACCTCGACGGGCGCTCGCTGGTGCAGGAGAGCTACAGCCGCCGCCGCGAGCAGCTCGAGGAGCTTGGGCTCACGGGGCGGGCGTGGCGCGTCACCGACGCCCGTCCCGGCGCGGGCGGTGCAGGGCGGGCGCTGCTGGACGCGACCGAGCAGATGGGGCTCGAGGGGGTGGTGGCAAAGCGGCTTGACTCACGCTACGAGCCCGGACGGCGAAGCGGCGCGTGGGTCAAGATCAAGCACCTGCACCGCGCGCGGCTTGTGATCGGGGGCTGGGTGCCATCGGCCTCGGGGCGCGCGCGCCGGATCGCCTCGCTGCTGGTCGGCGAGCCGGTCGGCCCGGGGTGGGCGGCCGGCGGCGACAGCGGCCGCGCGCCGCACCTGCGCTACGCGGGAAGGGTCGGCAGCGGGCTGAGCGCGGCCGACCTGGAGCTGCTCGAACGGCGGCTCTCGCCGCTGGTGGCGTCCGAGAGCCCGTTCGAGGGCACGCCTTCCCCGCCGGCCGGGGCCGTCCACGTCGCGCCGCAGCTGATCGCCGAGGTGCAGTTCCGCGGTCGCACGGCCGCCGGGCTGCTGCGCGGGGCGTCGTTCAGGCGCCTGGTTGACCGCTCGGACGGCGCCCGGGATGCCGGCGCCGGACGCGCGCGCCCCGCGGTGCCGTCACGTCAGCTCGCGGGCGCTCGCGCCGGGGTTGGCGGGGCCGGGGTTGTCGCGGCCGAGGGTGGCGGGGCCGAGGGTGGCGGCGCCGAGGGTGGCGGGGCCGAGGGCGGCAGCGCCGAGGGTGGCGTCGCGGAGCGTGGCGCGCCGCCGGATCCCGAGGGCCTGTTCGACGAGGTCCGCCGGCTCGCCGACGGCAGCCTCTCGGTGAGGCTCGACGGGCGCTCGCTGCGGATCTCAAACTGGGAGAAGGTCCTCTACCCGCGGGCTGGGTTCACAAAGGGGGACGTGGTCGCCTACTACCTGCGCGTGGCCGACGTCCTGCTCGCGCACCTGCGCGACCGGCCGCTGACGCTCAAGCGCTACCCGGACGGCGTCGGCCGGCCCCACTTCTACGAGAAGCAGTCGCCTGCGCACCGGCCGCCGTGGGTGCCGACCGCCACGATCGGCGGCATCGACTACACGCTGGCGCAGGATCGCGCCACGCTCGCGTGGCTGGCGAACCTCGCGGACATCGAGCTGCACACCTCGCTGTCGGTCGCCGGCGCGCCGCGGCGGCCGACGATGGCGGTGTTCGACCTGGACCCGGGCGAGGGCGCGGGGCTTGTGCAGTGCGCGGAGGTGGCGCTGGTGCTGCACGGGCTGTTCGCCGGCCTTGGCCTGGAGACGGTCGTCAAGGCGTCGGGCCTGAAGGGCCTTCAGGTGTATCTGCCGCTCAACCGGCGCGATGTCGACTACGCACGCACTCGGGAGCTCGCGCGCACGGTCGCGCGTGCGCTCGAGCGGCGATCGCCCGAGCTGGTGGTCTCAAACGTGAGGCGCGGCCTGCGGGCCGGGCGCGTGCTGATCGACCATGCCCAAAACGACGAGCACCGCACGACGGTCTGCGCCTACTCGCTGCGGGCGGGCGAGCTGCCGACCGTGTCGGCGCCGCTGCACTGGGAGGAGGTCCGCGCCTGCGTCAGCTCCGGGGACGAGTCCACGCTGCGCTTCTCACCTGCGCAGGTGCTGGAGCGCGTACGGCGCGACGGCGACCTGTTCGCGCCGGCGCTGCATCTCTCTCAGGCGCTGCCCCTGCTCGGTGCGGCGCCCGGCTGATCTACGATCCCGCCCTGAGATGGACCAGATCGAGCTTCGCAACCGCCTTCTGTTGGCCACCGGCATGTGGCGAGAGGCGACCGGGGAGCCGCTCCCGCGGATGCCGCCCGGCGACCCAGCCGACCAGATCCAGCGGTTCGAGCTGCAGCTCGTGGACCGCCTGTGGCAGATGGCCACGCCGGAGAACGCGCGAGAGATCGCCGACCGGACCTGGGACCTGGTGCACGACCGGCCCGACGACGACCCGGTCAAGCGCCGAGTCGTGGAGTGCCACGAGGCGCTGGCCCGGATGACGCATCTCGGTGACTGATCGCGAGCGACCGAGTGTCCGAGCCGCTTCACCGGCGCCACTACACGCTCGCGCAGGCACAGGCGGCCCGGGGCTGGGTCGCCGAGCGCGTTCACCGGATCAGGGACGCCCGCGACCGCCTGCGCGCGCTCGGCGCCCAGGCCCGCCGGACGCTCAACGCGCTCGACGCGCGCTCAGGGGGCGCATACCCGGGGCGCGAGGTCGCCGCCCCGCTGGTCGAGATGAGCCGCGCGCTCGCGGAGCTGCAGGACGTCGAGATCGTCCTGCGTGACCTCGATCGCGGCCTGGTCGACTTTCCGACGATGATCGACGGCGCCGAGGCGTACCTCTGCTGGCTCGTCGACGAGGAGGATGAGATCGCCTTCTGGCACCGGATAGACGGCGGCTTTGCCGGCCGCCGCGCGCTGTAGCGCGTCGCCGCGCGCGACAGCGCGTCGCGTCAGGAGACGGGGGGCGGCGCCGCCGGGCTGGGCGCCTCGGCGACCAGGCGGCCGTCCCGGGAGCCGTTCTGCGCCTCCGGCGAGGGCATCGGCAGGCCGGCGGCCCGGTAGGCCTCCTCCTGGTCGAGCGTCTCGTGCTCGAGCAGCGCGGCGACCAGGGAGTCCAGGTTGGCGCGGTGCTCGGCCAGCGTGCGCGTCGCCTCCTCGTGAGCGGTCTCGACGATCCGCCGCACCTCGGCGTCGACGAGCCGCTGCGTCTCCTCGGAGGTCTCGCTGACCCCGGGCAACAGCGGCCCCTGACCGTCGGCGGGCAGCACGGCGACCGGGCCGATCGCCGGGCTCATGCCCCAGCGGCCCACCATGTGCCGCGCGATCCGGGTCAGCTGCTGGATGTCTGACTCGGCGCCCGTGGTCAGGTCGCCGAACACGACCTCCTCGGCGGCCCGGCCGCCGAGCATCACCTTGATCTGCGCCAGCAGGTGACGCTCGTCGAAGTTGAAGCGGTCCGCATCGGGCGCGGAGAACGTGACCCCGAGCGCCTGGCCGCGCGGGATGATCGAGACCTTGCGCACGGGGTCGGCCCCCGGGGTGAGCATGCCCATGATCGCGTGCCCCGCCTCGTGGTAGGCCGTGCGTCGCCGGTCCGCGTCGGACAGCATCACCTTGCGGGCGGCCCCGAGCACGATCCGCTCCAGCGCGTCGGTCATGTCCTGGCGGCGCACGCGGTTGTGGCCGCGCTTGGCCGCCAGCAGCGCCGCCTCGTTGACGAGGTTGGCGAGGTCGGCGCCCACCATCCCCGGGGTTGCCGAGGCCAGCTGCCCGAGGTCCACGTCGTCGTCGAGCGGAACCGAGCGCGTGTGCACGCGCAGGATCGCCTCCCGCCCGGCGCGGTCCGGCGGCGCGACCACGACCCGCCGGTCGAAGCGGCCGGGGCGCAGCAGCGCCGGGTCCAGGATCTCGGGGCGGTTGGTTGCGCCGAGCACGATCACGCTGGTGCGCGGATCAAACCCGTCCATCTCGGTGAGGATCTGGTTGAGCGTCTGCTCGCGCTCGTCGTGGCCGCCGGACAGGTTCGGCCCGCCGGCGGCGCGGCTTCGGCCGATCGCGTCCAGCTCGTCGATGAAGATGATCGCGGGCGCCGCCTCCTTGGCCTGGTGGAAGAGGTCCCTGACGCGGCTTGCGCCGACGCCGACGATCATCTCCACAAACTCGGAGGCCGACATCTGAAAGAACGGCACCCCGGCCTCGCCGGCGACCGCCCGCGCCAGCAGCGTCTTGCCGGTGCCGGGCTGCCCGGAGAGCAGCACGCCGCGCGGGATCCGGGCGCCGAGCTTGAGGTACTTGTCAGGTCCGCGCAGGAAGTCGACGATCTCCGTCAGCTCCTCCTTGGCCTCATCGATCCCGGCCACGTCGTCGAAGGTGACGTGCTGGTCTGAGGCCTCCACCCGACGTGCCCGGCTGCGGCCGAAGGACATCAGCCCGCCCGCGCCGCCGCCCATCGTCGCCATTCGCCGCGCGGCGAGCACGAACAACCCAACCAGCAGCAGGGTCGGGCCGAAGCCGAAGATCAGGCTCTCAAGCAGCGACGGCCCGCCGCTGGGCGCCTGCGCGTTGATCGTGACTCCCTGGCGCTCCAGCAGCGTGGCGAGCGCGCTGCCGTTTGCAAACGACGGGATCTGGGTGGCGAAGTTGGTCGACTCCGGCGCGCCCGGCTCATTCGACGGGTAGCGGATCGGGTGCCTGAGGGTGCCCGTGACCGAGTTGACCGTCGTGTCGACGCTCAGCACGTTGTGCGCGTTGACCTGGTCGATGAACGTCGGGTAGTAGGGGATCCTGATCGGCGCGTTGGGCGCAAGCGCCTGCGAGGAGACCCACAGGTTGATCGCCAGCAGCGCGACCACCGCCGCGGCGATCCACCAGCGCGAGCGCGACGGATTGGGGGCGGGAGGGCCGGCGGCGCCACGCCCGTCGGGTGCCGGCGTCACCCGCCAGCCGTGCGTGCCGGGCGCCGGAGGCTGCGCCCGGCCGCGTTGGCCTGGAGCCGACTGGCCGCCGGCGCGCCCGCGCTGCCCCGCCGACCGCTGGTCGTTCAGTCGCGCGCCCGGCTGGCCTTCTCGGCGATCCGCCATCCAAGCAATTGTGCCAGCAAGGTCAGGGTCGCTCGATGAGCGAGCGGAAGGCCTCCGAGCCGAGCACCGTGGCGCCCAGCAGCCCGGCGCGCTCGGCCAGCCACCGATCGGAGGTGACAACCCGCACCTCGTGCGGTGACGCCTCCGCCCGCAGCCGGCGCACGATCTCATCGTCTGCGGCGTTGGGCCGGGGGGTGCGGGCGTGCGTCACCTCGATCACGGTGGAGCGGATCGGGGGCGACGGCCGCCGCTCGAAGACCACCACCACGTCCTCGCCCTCGGCGGCCGCCCAGCGCTCGACCACGTCCACCAGCCTGCGCATCGCGCAGTCACGGTCGCGCCACCAGCCGTCCGGCCTGGTGCCGATCACGTTCATCGCATCCACATACCAGCGCATCGTCGGCCTCACGCGCCGGGGCGGGGCGCCTTGCGCGCCAATGCGCCAGACGCCGCGCCGCGCCGCGAGCGCGCGATTTTCACATCCTCGCACCCTGCTCGTGCTACCTTCCCGCGCGACAAGGCCGGTCTTGCGATCGGCAAACAGCAGGTGCAGGCCCCAGGGGACACGCCTCCGCGGTGGCAGCACTTCAGACGCGGAGGGGGTTCCCAATGCCGACAGGCACCGTCAAGTGGTTCAGCGACGAGAAGGGCTTCGGCTTCATCACGCCCGACGAGGGCAGTCGCGATCTGTTCGTACATCACTCGAGCATCGTCGCCGACGGGTATCGCTCGCTCGCCGAGGGCGCCAAGGTGTCCTACGAGGAGGAGAGCGGGCCCAAGGGCCCCAAGGCGGTCAACGTCCAGAAGCTCTAGCGGGGCGCGCCCTCGACCGGCCGGCCGGTCAGCTGCCGGCCGGCGGGGCGTCGTGATCGTCAGGCGACGCGCCCGTCCGGGGGCTCCAGCGGCAGCCCGGCCGCCTTCCAGGCCAGCAGCCCGCCGACCATGTTGTGCGCGTCGAAGCCGGCCTGCGTGAACGCCTCGGTGGCCAGCGCGGAGCGCCCGCCGCTGCGGCAGTAGAAGACGATCGGCCGTCGCCGGTCCAGCGACCCGGCCTCGCCGGCGAGGCGATCCAGCTCCACCAGCCGGGCGCCCGCGATCCGCCCGGCCGCGTGCTCGCTCGCCTCTCGCACGTCGATCAGCTGGATCTCACCGGCGGCCAGCAGCTCGGCGACCTGGCTTGGCGTGTAGTCGGCCATCGGCCTCAGCTTACGACGCGGCGCGCGGGGGCGTGGGCGGCGACGCCTCGCGCGGGGGCCTGGGCGGGGTGGTGGCCCCGAGGCTCGCGGGCGCGTGGCAGGCTGGGGGGAGATGGACCTTCGCCGATCGAGCGGCCGGCGCCGGCTGGGGGGGACGGACGTGCCCCGGTCCAGCGCCCTGCGCAAACTGGCGCCGCCCGGAGGGCGCGACGCGGCGCTGCTGCTGATCGCGCGCGTGCTGATGAGCGCCCAGCGGGCGCTGATCGGCGTGATCCTGCCGATCTACCTCGCCCGCCGAGGCTTCTCGGCGCCCGAGCTGGGCGCCCTGTTCTCGGTGGTCGCGCTTGCCTCGGCGGCGCTGAGCGCGCTCGTGGGGATCGGCGCCGACCGCGTGGGGCGGCGGGTGTTCGTCATATGCATGCCGCTGCTCAGCGCCGCCGCCGCCTTTGCGTACGCGTTCGCCGCCGCGCCGGCGGCCCTGTTCTCGGCGGCTGCGCTGGGCAGCTTCGGCCGCGGAGGCGGCGCCGGGGGAGGCCAGATCGGCCCATACCAGCCCGCCGAGCAGGCGCTGCTCACAGGCATGGTGCAGGGAGAGCGGATGCGCAACAGGCTCTTCGGCCTGATCGCCTCGGCGAGCGCTGCCGGCGGGCTGCTGGGCTCCGTGCTGGCCGTCACGCCGCTGACCAAAGCCAGCGGTCGCACCGTGGATCCCGCCACCTATCGCCCGGTGTTCCTGGCGGCCGCGCTGCTGGCCGTCCTCGCCGGGGCGTGCGCGCTCAAGGTCGGAGAGCGGAGCCCCGGATGGTCGGGTCGGCTGAAGTCAGCAGCCGGCGCTGAGGGGACCGGCGGCGAACGGCGGGCCTGCCGCGGCCCCGGGCCGCGCCGGGCCGCCGCGGCGCCGCCGCGGCGGCTGTCGGCCTCCTCGCGCCGTCTCGTCCGCCGCCTGTGGGTCACCAACGCGGTCAACGGCGCGGCGGTCGGCCTGTTCGGTCCGTTCATCACCTACTGGCTCTACCGGCGATACGGCGCCGGGCCGGCGGAGATAGGCGCGCTGTACACCGTGGCGAACCTGATCACGATCGCGACCAACCTGCTGGCAGCGCCGCTCGCGCGCGTGAACGGCACGGTCCCCACGGTCGTGGCGATCCGCGCATCGCAGGCGCTCCTGCTGCCCGTGCTGGCGCTGATGCCCACGCTCGCGGCGGCGGGCGCCGTGTACACCTTCCGGCTGGTGATCCAGCGGATCGGCGTGGCGCTTCGGCAGTCGTTTGTGATGGGCGCGGCGCCCGCCGCCGAGCGAGCGCGGGTCGCCGCCTTCTCCCAGCTTCCGGCGCAGGGCGTCTCAGCCCTCTCGCCAACGCTCAGCGGATACCTGTTCGCCCAGGCGAGCCTCGCCGCGCCTTTCGCGCTCGCGGGCGCGCTGCAGCTGCTCAACGCGATCCTCTTCTACGCCTTCTTCGGGGGCGTCGGTCCCGGCGGCCCATCAAAGCCGGCCGATCAGGCGGGCGCAGGCGATCACGAGGGCACCGCGGTGGGGCGGTCAGAGCGGCTCGGGGCGACCGCGGGCGACGCCGAGCACGGCGCGAGCGGTTTCCGGACGCCCTCACGAGGGTAGACGGATGCCCTCCGACGCCCGGGAGCGCGAGGAGATGACAGCCGTCTTGCAGATCCGCTAGCCTGCTGCGCTAACAACGAACCCAGCCGAATCTCCCGGCCACGGTAGGGAGATCGGGGAACCCGCTGGACCGTGAGGTCCTGGGGCGAATCGCCGGGATTCCGGCGTAGCGCGACTCTTTCAGCGCGAGCCCGTCAGCTAACCCCGAAGGCGCCCAGAAAGAGAAGGGGTCAGTTTGTCCGACAAATCCCGCGCTCGCGCCATGGGCCGCGCTGCCGCCCTGGCCGTGCTCCTCGCCTGGCTTGCGACCTTGCTGGTCCAGGCCCCGGCCGCCGTCGCTTCAGCGCGCCAGCGCCAGAGCCCCCGCGTCCTGAGGCGCGGCATGCGCGGGCCGGCCGTGCGCACGC
>DATGLC010000068.1:0-41909 GCA_035294345.1 Solirubrobacteraceae bacterium | reverse complement strand
CGCACCGAGCCTCGCTCCGGCCGGTAGCGATCGGCTGCGCGCCACGCTCGGGTGAACACGTCCTGCACGAGCTCCTCGGCCAGACCCTCGTCACGCAGGCGCCTGACCGCAAACCCGTAGAGCTCGGGACCGTAGGACCTGTAGAGCGCTCGGGCGGCGGCCTGCGGGTCACTGCCGGCGAGCTCTGAGACGATGCCGGGGTCTGAGCTCATCTGGACCGTATACGTCCGGCGCGCGCGGATCGTTCACCGCGCGCTCGCCGCGCGGCGCCCGGCCGCTTCAGGGCGAAAGCCGGCCGTCGCGCACGCGCGCGAAGATGAACGGCGCGAGCGTGGTGTCGCCGTCGTGCAGCGAGTAGGTGCCCAGCACCGACGCGCGGTCGCGGATCGCCAGAAAGTCGCGCACCACGGTGGCGCGCTGGTCCGCGCGGGAGCCGGCCTCCCGCAGGACCGCCAGCACCGCCGCCATCGCCTCGTAGCCGAAGACCGCCTGCGGGACCGGAGCGTGGCCGTAGTGCGCGGCGAAGGCGCGCTCGAAGGCGGCTGCCGCCGCCGGCTCGGAGCCGGGAGCGAACCCGGGCACCGACACGTACAGGCGCTGCTGGGCCGCGGGGCTCAGCGCGGCGGCCAACGAGTCGGAGTACAGCGCCGAGGGCACGAACAGCGCCGCGCGCCCGGCCGCCGCCGCGCGGTCAAGCTCGGCCGCGGCGGCGCCCGGCGAGCTTGACCCGTAGAAGACAGCGCCGGCGCTCGCCGGATCGCCGGCGAGCGTCAGGCCCTCGGCCGGCGCGTCGGCGCGCACCTCGGCGGCGATCGAGGATCCGTACAGCCCGCCGTCTGAGGCGACGTAGACGCTGCCGGCGCCCAGCGCGCGCATCCGCGCGACGATCGCGCGGGCCTCCTGCGCGGTGGTCGGGACCACGCGCGCGAACGTGCGGTGATAGCTGGACAGCGACGGGTAGAAGCGGTCCGGCGAGCCCGGCACCGACGGCGTCGCCTGCGTCAGGTAGACGGCGGTGTCGGTGGGGCTCACCTGCAGGAGGTCCAGCTGGTTGGTGATCTCCAGCGACACCTGCGAGGTTCCGGGCACGATCTCGCCCAGGTAGGCGATCGCGCTCTGGTCCTCGATCGCCGCGCGCGCGTCGTCGGAGGTCTCCGGCTCGTGCAGCACCCTGAAGGCGACGGTGTAGTCACCCACCCGGCCGCCGCCGGCGTCGAACGCCAGGCGCTCGGCGTCGATCACGTCGGCGGCCACCTGTCCGCCGCTGAGCCCCGGGGGCTCGCTGGCGTAGATGGTCAGCCGGTGCCCTGAGACCGTGACGCCGGCCGTGCCGGCGGTGGCGCAGCCCGCGAGCGCGAGCGCCGCGGCCGCGCAGGCGGCAGGGGCTCGCAGCGCGCGCGGCCGCGCCCAGCGGCCCAGCACGCGCGACCGAACGCCAGGGACGCCCCGCATCCGGATGGGGCCTAGTCCCGTCGCCGGCCCGGCAGGTAGGGGAGCAGGTTGCGCACGCCGATCGCGATCAGCACCATGCCGATCGCGAAGAAGATCGCGTCAAGCCCGCTGACGTTCAGCGACCAGACGACGATCCAGATGCACAGCCCGGCGGTTGCGGTCAGGACGAGGCCCATCTGCGCGGGGATGCTAACCGAGCGCCGCGCCCGACAGCGCCGCCGCGAGCCCGGCGACCAGCTCCCGCACGGCGCCGGCCGGGTCCTGCGACTCGCCGGCGGCGCGGACCAGGCGGCTGCCGACGATCACCCCGTCAGCGCCGGCGGCGGCTGCCGCGGCCGCCTGAGCCGGCGTCGAGATCCCGAAGCCGGCCGCGATCGGCACCGCGGTGCGGGCGCGCGCCCTGGCCAAAAGCCGCGCAAGCTCGCCGCCCACGCCCGCGCGCTCGCCGGTGGTCCCGGTGACCGACACCGCGTAGAGGAACCCGGCGGCGGCCTCGCCGATCGCGGCCAGGCGCGCGTCCGGGGTGCTGGGCGCGACCAGCGGCACGAACGCCACGCCGGCGGCGGCGCAGTGGTGCCGCAGGTCGGAGGCCTCCTCGAGCGGCAGGTCGGGCACGATCAGGCCGCTGACACCGGCGGCGCTCAGCAGGCCCACGAAGCGGGCCGGGCCGCAGGCGATGATCGGGTTGACGTAGCACATCGCCACCACGGGCACGCGCTCGGCGATCGTCCGCGCGACCTCGAGCGCCCCGGCGACGGTCGTGCCGGCGGCCAGCGCGGCGGTCGCCGCCGCGTGGATCACCGGCCCGTCGGCGAGCGGGTCCGAGAACGGGATCCCGACCTCGACCAGGTCCGCGCCGGCGTCGGCGTAGGCCAGGGCGATCGCGCGCGACGTGCCGGCGTCCGGATAGCCCGCCATCATGTACGGCATCAGCGCCGCGGCCCGGCCGTCGGCATGCGCCGCGGCGAACGCCTCGGCGATCCTCTCGGCGCCGCAGCGCATGCGCCTCAGCCCCCCTCCCCGGCTCCGAGTGCCGCCAGCGCCTCGGCCAGGTCCTTGTCTCCGCGTCCCGACAGGCAGATCAGGTCCACGTCGCAGCCGCCTTCGGCGAGCACCCACGCGATCGCGTGCGCGCTCTCGAGCGCCGGGATGATCCCCTCCAGGCGCGCCAGGCGCTCGAAAGCGTCCAGGGCCTGGCGGTCGGTCACCGCCACATACCGCGCGCGGCCGGTGTCGCGCAGCCAGGCGTGCTCGGGGCCGCTGCCGGGGTAGTCCAGCCCGGCTGAGATCGAGTGCGCCTCCAGGATCTGGCCGTCCTCGTCCTGCATGATCGCCGACAGCGAGCCGTGCAGAACGCCGGCGCGGCCCGCCAACCCGGTGGCGGTCAGCGGAGCGCCGTGACGACCCGTCTCGATCCCCTCGCCGCCCGCCTCGACCCCCACCAGCTCGACGCCGGAGTCGTCGAGGAAGCCCGCGAACATGCCGATCGAGTTGGAGCCTCCGCCGACGCACGCGATCACGCGCCGCGGCAGCCTGCCGGCGCGCTCGAGCATCTGGGCGCGCGCCTCGTCGCCGATCACCCGCTGCAGGTCACGCACCAGGGCCGGATAGGGGGCCGGGCCCACGCAGGACCCGATGATGTAGTGCGAGCTGTCCACGTTGGCCACCCAGTCGCGGATCGCGGCGGATACGGCCTCCTTGAGCGTGCGGGCGCCGTCGCGGACCGGCTCCACGCGCGCTCCCAGAAGCTGCATGCGCTGCACGTTGGGGCGCTGGCGGCGCATGTCCTCGCTGCCCATGTACACCACGCACTCAAGGCCCAGCAGCGCGCAGGCGGTCGCGGTGGCGACCCCGTGCTGGCCGGCGCCGGTCTCGGCGATGATCCGCCGCTTACCCATCCGCAGCGCCAGCAGCGCCTGGCCAAGCGCGTTGTTGATCTTGTGCGCGCCGGTGTGGTTGAGGTCCTCCCGCTTGAGGTAGATCTCGCCGCCGACCAGCTCGCCGAGCCGGCGCGCACGGTACAGGGGCGATGGCCGGCCGACGTAGTCGGCCAGCAGCTGCGCCAGCTCGTCGCGAAAGCTCGGGTCCGCGCGCGCGCGCACCCACGCGCGCTCGAGCTCGTCGAGCGCCGGCATCAGCGTCTCGGGGACGTACTGTCCGCCGTAGGGCCCGAAGCGGTGGCGGACCTCTCCGGATCCGAGCATCGGAGCCGCCGGATGCCCGCGGGAGCTCACGCTCCGGCCCGCCCCGCCGCCCGCCCGGCCACCCGCCCCGCATCCGGCTCTGGCAGCCGCCCGGCCAGCCGTTGCGCGCCGGGCGCCAACGGCCGCTGCGCGCCGGGCGCCAACGGCCGCCGCGCGCCGGTCTCGCCCAGCCCGCCGGCGTCCGCCACCGCCGCCGCGAAAGCCCGCAGCCGCTCCGGGTCCTTGCGAGGGGCGCGGTCGGGGTCCTCGACGCCGGTGGCGACGTCGACCGCGAACGGGCGCACGACCGCGATCGCCTGCGCCACGTTGCCCGCGTTGAGCCCTCCGGAGAGGATCACCGGCGGGCCACGATGCTCGCGGGCAAGCTCCCACGACCAGGTTTCGCCCGTCCCGCCGCGCATCCCCGGCACGTGGCTGTCGAGCAGGTGGAAGTCCGTGTGGTAGGCGGCCAGCGCCCGGATGTCGGCGCCGCTGCGCACGCGCGCGGCCTTGATCACGCGGCAGCCCGTCCTCCGCGCGGCCTCGGCGCAGAACGCGGGACCCTCGTCGCCGTGCAGCTGGAGCATCGTCAGGCCGATCTCGTCCGCGGCGCGCGCCACCTCGTCGAGCGTCTGGTTGACGAACACGCCCACGATCTCGGCGCGGCGGCGATGCTCGGCGGCCACGGCCACCGCCACCTCGAGCGGACAGCGCCGCCGCGAGCGCGGCCACAGGATGACCCCAAGAGCCCAGGCGCCCGCCTCCACGGCCAGTCGCGCATCGGCGGGGTCGGTGATGGCGCAGAACTTGATCCTCGGCGCGGACGCGTCCACGGGAGCATCGTAGGCGGCGCGCGTCCGCCGGGCGCGCAGCCTGAGCGCAGCGGCTCCACGACTCGCCCTCAGCCGGAACGCTAGGCGGTCGCCGGGCGTCGCCCTCAGCCGCACTGCTCGGCGGTCGCCGGGCGTCGCCCTCAGCCGGACTGCTCGGCGGTCGCCGGGCGGCCGCCGAGCACAGCGGTCAGCGGCCTCAGCCGCGCGCCCTGGCGAACGGTCAGCGCCACCCGGTCGCCGGGGCTGAGCGTCGAGACGACGGTCAGCACGTCGCTGATCGAGTCCACGGGGATCCCGTCGACTCTCAGGATCGCGTCGCCGGGTCGGATGCCGGCCTGCGCCGCGGGGCTGCCCGGCTCCACGTCGGCCACCAGCGCGCCGGCGCGCGACGGCTTGGCCGATGACGGCCCCAGGCCGAGGTATGCGACGCGGATCACGCGCTCGTGGGCGACGCGGTGAAGCAGCGCCTCGGCGACGTCGATCGGGATCGCGAACGCGATGCGCTCGCTCTCCCCGCCGGCGCCGACGACCGCGTCGACCTCGGAGTTGACGCCGATCACGCGCCCCGAGGGGTCGATCAGCGGTCCCCCCGCGGAACCGGCCAAAAGCGGCTGGTCGGTCTGGATCACGTTGTCGATCGTCTGGCCGTCGGTGGTGAGCAGCTGGTGCTGCAGGGCGGAGACGATCCCGTCGGTCAGCGTGCGATCCGCTCCGAACGGGTTGCCGATCGAGACCGTCGGCTCCCCCACCCTGACCGCCGCCGAGTCGCCGAGCGCAAGCGGCGCGACCGGCGGCAGCTGGCTGGGCGAGACGCGCAGCACCGCCAGGTCCTGGCCGGGCAGCACCGCGATCACGCTCGCCGGCCGGACCGCGTCGCCCTCGAAGGTGACCGTCACGCCCCCGGTCCGGGCCGCCCCCTGGACCACGTGGTAGCTGGTCAGGATGTCGCCGTCGCGGTCGACCAGAAAGCCCGAGCCGGTGGACGTGCCGACCGCGTGCGCGCTGCCGAACGGGCTGGGGAAGCGCTCCAGGATCTTGGCGCTCACCAGCACGACGGCCGGGGCGTCGTTCTGATAGAGGTCGTTGAGCGTCAGCCCATTGGTCGGCGAGAAGCCCGCCTCGGCGGCGGCGGGCGGCTGCAGGTAGGTGATGGTCTGCCTGCGCTCGCCGGCGCCGAACGCGATCACGGCGCCGGCCACGACCAGCCCGCCGATCGCCGCCGACACGACGTGTGACCACCGCAGCGAGCTCACCTCACGAGTGTTCGCGCCACCGGCAAAGGCCAGCTAAAGCGGGTGCTGGTGCGCGGCGCCGGCGCGCGCCTGCCCGCGGGCGCCCGCCGGGGCGGCGGGCGGCGCGGCCGCGGGCTTTCCGGCGTGTGCCAGCGCCCGGCAGGCGGCCTCGAGGTCGGCGGCGCGCATCAGCGCCTCGCCCACCAGCACCGCGTCAAGCCCTGCGTCCGCCAGCGCGCGCAGCTGCGACGCCTCCCGCCACCCGGACTCGGAGACGGTCAGCGTCCCGCTCGGAACCGCCGCAAGCAGCTCAAACGTCGTCTGGGTGCGGACCGCCAGCGTCGTGAGGTCCCTGTTGTTGATCCCGATCATCCGCGCGCCGATCCCGCCAGCCCTCTCAAGCTCGCGTGCGTCGTGGACCTCCACCAGCGCGTCGAGCCCCCAGTCGCCCGCCAGCTCATACAGCCGGGCGAGCTGGCTGTCCTGGAGCGCGGCCACGATCAGCAGGATCGCGTCCGCGCCCGCCGCGACCGCCTCGAGGACCTGGTAGGGATCGACGATGAAGTCCTTGCGCAGCAGCGGCAGCGAGCAGGCCGCCCGCGCCCGGGCGAGATCCTCAAGCGAGCCGCCGAAGCTGCGCTCCTCGGTGAGCACCGACACCGCGGCCGCGCCGCCGCGCTGGTAGGCGCGCACCACGTCCTCCAGCTGCAGGTCGGCTCGAATCACCCCCGCGGAGGGCGAGCTGCGCTTGTGCTCGGCGATCAGCGACAGCCCGGGGGCGCGCAGGGCGCCGCACAGGCCGCGCGGCGGGTCCCGCCGCAGCCGCGCGGCGGCGCGCCGCTCAAGCTCCCCCTCGCCGAGCAGCGCCCGGCGCTCGGCCACCACCGCGCGCGTCTGCGAGACGATCCTCTCCAGCGCGTTCACGCCCCGGCCCCCACCGGCTCGGCGTCGCTCTGCGCCAGGCGAACGGTCGCGGCGACGAACCGCTCGAGCGCCGCGGCGGCCGCGCCGGATCCGATCGCCTCGCGCGCGGCGCTCACCCCGGCCCGCAGGCTGCCGGCGCCGCCGCCGGCGTAGATCGCGGCGCCGGCGTTGAGGACCGCCAGCTCGAGCGCCGGGCCCGGCTCCCCCGCCAGGATCGCGCGGGCGATCCGCGCGTTGGTGGCCGGGTCGCCGCCGGGGATCGCGCCCGGCTGGCAGCGCTCGAGGTCGAGGTCCTCCGGTGTGACGACGTAGGAGGTGAGCGCCCCGTCGCGGACCTCGACCACCCTGGTGGCCGCGGCCAGCGACAGCTCGTCCAGCCCGTCCTCGCTTGCCACCAGCAGCGCGTGCTCGGTGCCCAGAAGCGCGAGCGCGCCCGCCATCCGCTCCAGGTAGGCCGGGTCGGACACGCCGATCAGCTGGCGCGTGGCCCCGGCCGGGTTGGTGAGCGGCCCCAGGAAGTTGAAGATCGTGCGCACAGCCAGCTCGCGCCGCACCGGGATCACGTAGCGCGTCGCCTGGTGGTGGGCGGGCGCGAACATGAAGCCGAACCCGACCTCGTCGATGCAGCGGGCCACGGCCGCGGGGCTGAGGTCGATGCGAGCGCCCAGCGCCTCCAGCACGTCGGCGGAGCCCGACAGCCCGGTGGCCGAGCGGTTGCCGTGCTTGGCGACCGTGCAGCCCGCCCCGGCGGCGATCAGCGCGGCGGTCGTGGAGACGTTGAACGTGCGCGGGCCGCCGCCGGTGCCCGCCGTGTCCAAAAGGTCCCGCCGGGAGACCGGCACGGAGGCCGCCAGGCTGCGCATCGTGCGCGCCAGGCCGGCGAGCTCCTGAACGGTCTCGCCCTTGGTGCGAAGCGCGATCAGGAACGCGGCGATCTGGATCTCGGTGGCGTTGCCGGCCATGACATCGGCCAGCACATCCGACGCGCGCTCGGCGCTCAGGTCGCGCCCGCTGGCGAGCTCGTCGATGCAGCGCGTCAGAAGCTCCGAGCCGGTCCTCACCACGGCGATCCGGGGTCGGCGGGCACCAGGTCGGGCCACGGCTCGAGCGCCTGCGCGCCTGAGCCCTCCTGCGCCAGGAAGTTGACGATCATCCGCTGTCCGTGCTCGGTGAGCACCGACTCGGGATGGAACTGGACGCCCTCGGCGGGCAGCGACCTGTGGCGCACGGCCATCACGATCCCGTCCGCCGACGCGCTCTGGGCCAGCGCGCCGGGCAGCACCGGGTCTGCGATCAGCGAGTGGTAGCGCCCCACCCGCAGCGGCACCGGCAGGCCCCTGAAGATCGTGCGCCCGTCGTGCTCGATCGCGGTCGCCTTGCCGTGCACCGGCTCGTGCCGGATCACGCGCCCGCCCCACGCCTGCACGAGCGCCTGGTGCCCGAGGCAGACACCGAGCGTGGGCACCCCGGCGCGGGGGAACCGCACCACGGCCTCCAGCGATATGCCGGCCTCGTTGGGCGTGCACGGCCCGGGCGAGACGATCACCCGGTCATAGCCGCGCACGATCAGCTCGTCGACCGTGGCCCGGTCATTGCGCACGACCTCGATGTCGCACGGCGGATCGAGCGCCATGCCCACGTACTGGACGAGGTTGTAGGTGAAGCTGTCGTAGTTGTCGATCACCAGCACGCGCATCGGGTCACCAACCGTAGCTTCGGCGCGACTAGGGCCACTCGGGCTGGGCGACGGCCAGCTCGATCGCGGCCATCACTCCGCGCGCCTTGGCCTCGGACTCGCGCCGCTCGTAGTCGGGCCGCGCGTCGGCGACCGTCCCCCCACCCGCCTGCACGTGGGCGATCCCGTCCTTGACCACCACCGTCCGGATGTGGATGCAGGTGTCGAGCTCGCCCGTGTAGCCGACCCATCCGATCGCGCCACCGTAGCCGCCGCGCTTGACCGGCTCGAGCTCGTCGATGATCTGCATCGCGCGCACCTTCGGAGCGCCGGACAGCGTGCCGGCGGGCAGCACCGCCCGCAGCGCCGCGAGCGCGTCGACATCCGCGCGCAGGGTCCCGGCGACGCTTGAGACGATGTGCATCACGTGGCTGTAGGCCTCGACCTGCATGAAGCTCTCAACGCGCACGGAGCCGTACTCGCACACGCGCCCCAGGTCGTTGCGCCCCAGGTCGACGAGCATCACGTGCTCGGCGCGCTCCTTCTCATCCGACAGCAGGCCGGCCGCGATCCGCCGGTCCTCGTCGGCGTCCGCGCCGCGCGGCCGGGTGCCGGCGATCGGCCGGGTGGCGACGCGGCGGCCGCTGACGGTGATCAGCGGCTCCGGCGAGGCGCCGGCGATCTCGAAGTCGCCGAAGTCAAGGAAGTACATGTACGGGCTCGGGTTGACGGCGCGCAGCCCGCGGTAGATCGAGAACGCCTCCACCCCCACCGGCGCGGACCAGCGCTGCGAGGGAACCACCTGGAAGGCGTCGCCGGCGCGGATGTACTCGATGATCCGCGCCACGTTGGCCTCGAAGCGCTCGGGCGTGGTGTTGGACCGCCAGCTCGGCGGCTCGCGGCCCTCGTGAGCGGCTTCCTGTGGGCGCGGCAGCGGCCCCTCCAGCCGCCAGCGCACCTCCGCGATCGTCTCAAGCGCCCGCTGGTAGGACTCGTCGATGTCGCCGTCGGAGGTGTAGACATTGGCGATCACGGTCACGGTCCGCTTGAGGTGGTCGAAGGCGACCAGCGCGTCGGTGAGCATCAGGGCGAGGTCCGGGAGCCCCAGCGGGTCCGGCGGCGGCGGTCCCAGCGGCTCGACCGTGCGCACCAGGTCGTAGGCGAACATGCCCACGGCGCCTCCGGCGAACGGCGGCAGGCCGTCGAGGCGCGCGGCGCGCAGCGCGCCCAGCTCGCCCGCGGCGATGCGGTAGGGATCGCCCGGGTCGCCAAGCGACCAGCGAAGCACCTTGCGCGGCCTGTAGCCGACGAACGACCAGCGCCCGACGCGCCCGTGCTCCGCGGACTCCAGCAAGAACGATGGCCCGCTCGGCGCGTGCGACCCCGACAGCCCGCACAGCTTCAGATAGGCCGAGACCGGGGTCTGGCAGTCGTCGACGAACGTCTGGCAGACCGGGATCAGGTCGTGGTCTGAGGCCAGCTCGCGAACCGTCTCAAGCGACGGCACCGGGCCGCCGCGCAGCACCGCGTCAGCGGCGACGGCCATCGAGCACCCGTCCTGCGTCGGCAAGCGACAGGCCGCGCGCGCGCATCAGCACCGCCAGGTGATAGAGCACGTCGGCGGCCTCCTCGCAGACGCGCTCGTCGGACTCCTCGCGCGCCGCTCGCACGACCTCCTCGGCCTCCTCGCGCACCTTCTCCCCGGCGAGGGCGGGGTCGTCGAGCAGCCTCACCGTGTATGAGCCGCCGGGGCGCTGGCGCGAGCGCTCGAGGATCGTGCGCTCGAGCTCGGCCAGCGCCAGCGCCGGGGGACCCGGCGCAAGCTCGCCGTTGTGAAAGCAGCTGCGCTCGCCGGTGTGGCAGGCCGGCCCCTCGGGCTCGACGAGCGCCAGCAGCGCGTCGCGGTCGCAGTCGTAGCGGATCGCGCGCACCGCCAGCGTGTTGCCAGACGTGGCGCCCTTGTGCCACAGCTCGCCGCGGCTTCGGCTGTAGAACCACGCCTGTCCGCTGGCGCGCGTGAGCGCCAGCGACTCGGCGCTCATGTAGGCGAGCATCAGGACCTCCCCCGAGCGCCAGTCCTGGACCACGCAGGGCACGAGCCCACGCTCGTCGAAGGCCACATCGGCGTCGTCCACAGGCCGATTCTAGGCGCCGGTCAGCCTCCGATCAGCTCCAGCACGTCGGCGGGGCGCCAGGCGGCCAGAAGCCGCGTGGTCTCGTGGGCGCCGAGCGCCGCCGAGAACAGGTGCCCCTGCCCGAACTCGCACCCGAGCGCGCGCAGCCGCCGTCCCTGCTCGGGGGTCTCGATCCCCTCCGCGATCACGGGCAGCCCCAGGCTGTGCGCCATCGCGATCGTGCTGCGCACGATCACCTCGCTGTCGGACGCGCCGCGGCCGAGGTCGGCCACGAACCCTCGGTCGATCTTCAGCGCATCCACCGGGAAGCGGTGCAGCGCCGTCAGCGACGAGTAGCCGGTTCCGAAGTCGTCCAGGTGCAGGCCGACGCCGCCCGAGCACACGTCGGCGAACACGGTCGGCGCGCGCTGCAGCTCGCAGGCGAGCGTGGTCTCGGTTATCTCCAGCTTCAGGGCGCTGGCCGGCACCTGCGCGAGCTCGATCGCGGCGCGCACCTGCTCGCCCAGCGACGGGTCGTCGAGCTGGCGGCCGGAGAGGTTGACGCTCATGCAGACCCCCTCGGAGATCAGGCCGGCGCGCCGCCACTGCGACAGCGTCGCCAGCGCCTTGCGCAGCACCTGCTGGCCCAGCGCCGCGATGATCCCGGTGTCCTCGGCGATCGAGATGAACTCCGCTGGGGCGACCTCCCCCCAGTCCGCGGGCCAGCGCGCGAGCGCCTCCATTCCGGCTATCTCGCCGCTGGTCAGGTTCACGATCGGCTGGTAGTGGATCCCCAGCAGGCACCCCTCCACGACCTGGCGCAGCTCGTTCTCGCGCGCCAGCCGGTCGATCACCCGCCGTCGCATGCCCTCGTGGAAGATCGCGGTGCTGCCGCGACCGTGGCGCTTGGCGTCGAAGCAGGCGATGTCGGCGTCGGCGATCAGCTCGTCGGCGACGGCCCCAGCCCGGCCGAGCGCGATCCCGATGCAGGCGTCGCAGAACAGCACCTTGCCGCCGACCTCGAACGGCGCATCCATGGCACGCAGGATCCGGCCCGCCACCACGCTCGCGGCGCCCGCGTCGGTCACGTCCTGCAAGAGCACGGCGAACTCGTCGCCGCCGATCCGGGCGACCGTGTCCCCGGGCCGCAGCGCCGCCGCCAGGCGGACGGACAGCGCGACCAGCAGGCTGTCGCCGACGGCGCGCCCCAGGCTGTCGTTGACGAGCTTGAAGCGGTCGACGTCCAGGTGCAGCACCGCGCAGGAGGCGCGCGGGTCGCGCCGGGCGCGCGCCAGGCTCTGGCCCACGCGGTCCAGGAACAGCGCGCGGTTGGGAAGCCCGGTGAGCGCGTCGTGCAGCGCGTCGTGCGCCAGCCGCGCCTGAGCGAGCAGGTAGCGCTCCTGGCTCTCTCTGAGGCCCTCGAGCGCGCGGTGGTGGCGAAGCGCCCAGCGGATCGCCCGCTCGAGCGTGGGCAGGCTCAGCTCGCAGGAGGGAAGGTGGTCGGCGACGCCGAGCGCGTGCGCGTCGGGGCCCAGGTCGCAGTCCTCTCCGCCGAGCACGATCACCGGCGCCGGAGCGGGGCCCTCGAACGCCTCGCGCACCAGCTCCAGGGCGCCGCGCCCGCCGATCCGGCGCCCGACGAGGTACACGTCGTGGCGGCGCTCGCCCATCGCGGCCACCCCCTCGGCCCAGTGCGCCCGCCAGTCCACGGAGAAGCGCGCGTCCGAGCGGCGCGCCAGCAGCGCGCGAGCGGTGCGACCGTCGCCGCGGCCGTTCTCGATCAGCAGCACGCGGACCGGCGCCCCCGGTGCCGCGGTGGAGCCGGCGGCCGAACCGCAGGGCTCATCGCGGGCACAAGGGCTGTGGCGGCCGGGTCGCATCGGCCGCGGCATCCAAACACGCGCGCGCCCGCGACTCTGACAGCCGCGCTGCATGTCTGGCGGATCGCCAGCCAAAACCTCCATCAAGCTGTGCAATCCGCATCGCGCGCTGTCCACTCGATGCCCGGCCGGCCCAGCGCGCGTCGTCTATCCGAGGCCCAGCAGGCCCAGCGCGCGCGTCGCCTATCCGATGCCCAGCCGATCCAGCAGGCCCTCGTCGGCGCGCCAGCGCCGACGCACCCTGACCGTCAGCTCCAGGTGGATGCGCTCGCCGAGCTCGCGCTCGACCGAGCGCCGCGCGGCCACCCCGATCGCCTTGATCATCCGCCCGCCGGCGCCGATCAGGATCCGCTTCTGGGACTCGGTCTCCACCAGCACCGATGCCCGCACGATCAGCAGCCCGTCGCGAGGACGCTCGAGCTCGGCGACCTCAACCTCCAGCGCGTGCGGGATCTCCTCACGCGTGCGCGCCAGGGCCTGCTCTCGCACCAGCTCGGCGATGCGCACCGCCGCGGGCTGGTCGGAGCGCTGGGCGGCCGGGAAGTACGGCGGCCCGGGCGGCAGCAGGGCGGCGAGGTGCTCGACCAGCTCGGCGACGCCCTCGCCGGTGCGCGCGCTGATCGGGAACACCTCGGCGCCGGGCAACAGCTCGGCGGCGCCGGCCAGCGCCGCCACGAGCGACGCGCGCGACACCAGGTCGATCTTGTTGACCGCGATCGTGACGGGCCTGCCGGCGCAAAGCCGCCGTGCGATGAAGCGATCACCGGGCCCGATCGCGGGGGACGCGGCGGCCGAGACGACCAGCAGCGCCCCGTCGGCATCGGACAGCTCGTGCTCGACGCGGCCCTGCATGCGCGCGGTGAGCGTGTCGCGCGGGCGCTGCACGCCAGGCAGGTCGACCAGCACCAGCTGCCAGCCGGGCCCGTTGGCGACGCCGCGGATCGCCCGCCTGGTCGTCTGCGGCTTGTCGGAGACGATCGCCACCCGGGCGCCGACGATCGCGTTGGCGAGCGTCGACTTGCCGACGTTCGGGCGGCCCGCCAGCGCCACGAACCCCGAGCGAGACTCGGACCCGTTCAGCTGACCCAACGCATCAGCTCGGCCTGCAGCGCGAGCATCTCGCCGTGGTCTGTCTCGTGGTCCATGCCGGTCAGATGCAGCGCCCCGTGGATCACCGCCTCACGCAGGTCCTCGGTGCGCGGCGGGCAGATCACGATGTCGCCCAGCTCCCGCGGGCCGGCCGGATCTCCGTCCTCGTCGACGCCGAAGGACAGCACGTCGGTCGGCTCGTCGATCCCGCGCCAGCGGAGGTTGAGCTCGCGGCTGCGCTCCTCGTCGACGAACTCGATCGCCACGTGCCCGTCCTCGATCCCGGCGGAGGAGAGCGCCAGCGCGCAGAGCTGCTCGAGCTCGAGCGCCGCCGGCCCGCCCTCGAGCGCCTGCACCCCGATGAGCTCCACCTCCAGCACCGCTCTATCCGTCCCCGCGGGCGCTGCGGCGGCCGCGCAGGTCCGGCGCCGAGCGCTGGGCGTGCAGATCGTAGGCGGCCACGATCCGGCGCACCAGCTTGTGGCGGACCACGTCGCTGTCGTCGAGCCGAACGAACTCGATGCCCTCAACCCCGGCGAGGATCTCTCCGACCACCACCAGCCCCGAGTCCTGCTCGCGCGGCAAATCCACCTGCGTCACGTCGCCGGTGACGACCATCTTCGAGCCGAAGCCGAGCCGCGTGAGGAACATCTTCATCTGCTCGGGGCTGGTGTTCTGCGCCTCGTCGAGGATGATGAAGCTGTCGTTGAGGGTGCGCCCGCGCATGTAGGCAAGCGGCGCCACCTCGATCGCGCCTCGCTCCAGGTACTGGGAGACGCGCTCGGGGTCCAGCATGTCGTGCAGCGCGTCGAACAGCGGCCTGAGGTAGGGGTCGACCTTGGCCATCATGTCGCCCGGGAGGAACCCGAGCCGCTCGCCCGCCTCGACCGCCGGCCGTGTGAGGATGATCCTGTTGACCTCGCGCCGGCTGAGCGCAGCGGCAGCGAGGGCGACCGCGAGGAACGTCTTGCCGGTCCCGGCGGGGCCGATCCCGAAGGTGATCGTGTTGGCTCTGATCGAGTCCACGTAGCGCTTCTGGTTGACGGTCTTGGGCGCCACCCGCGTGGCGCGGTGGCGCCACACCACGTCCTCCAGGATCGCCGCCGGCGACTGATCGCGCGACAGCGCGCGCGAGACCGCCTCGACGGTGCCGGGTGCGATCTCGTGGCCCTGGCCCACGAGCGCCGCCAGCTCGGCCACCACCGCGCCGGCCGCCCGCACCGCCTCCGCATCCCCCTCCAGCGACAGCAGGTTGCCGCGCAGGTGCACGTCGCAGTCGATCTGCGCCTCCAGCGCGCGCAGCACCGCGTCGTGGCTGCCGGCAAGCTCGGCTGCCGCCGCGTTGTCTAGCTCGATCGTGCGGCGCATCGTGGGCGCGCTACCCGCTGAGCGCCTCCCTGACGCGCTCGGAGGCCCTGCGACCGTCGACGCGGCCTCCGGCGGCGGCCATCACGGCGCGCATCACGCCGCCCATGTCGCGCGGGCCGGTTGCCTGCAGCTGCTGGATCGCCGAGCGGATCAGCGCGTCGAGCTCCTCGTCGCCCAGCTGCGCCGGCAGGTAGCCGGCGATCAGCTCGGCCTCCGACTCCTCCTGGCGGGCGAGCTCGGGCCGCTTGCCGGCCCGGAACTGCTCGGCCGCCTCCAGCCGCCGCTTTCGCTCACGGCGCAGGACCGCCAGCTCGTCGTCGGAGCCCTCCTTGGCCGCCTTCTGAAGCTCTGACAGCACCAGTCGCAACGCGCCCACGCGGGTCCGGTCACCCGCCTTCATGGCGCTGTTGATGTCGGCCCTGATGCGCTCTGCGACGCTCACACCTGCGTCCGAGGATACCCCCGCTTAGCGGGCGCGGGAACGGGGCTCGGCGGCCGCGCCCCACCCGCCGGGCGCTCCGCGGCCGGCCCTCAGCTGCCGGGCGCTCCGCGGCCGCCCCTCAGCCGGCGGGCGTGCAGCGGATGCCGTCGGCGTACAGCTCCTCGCAGACGACGTCGATCAGCGCGCCCGCGGGCGCGCAGCCGCCGGGCAGGTAGCAGCGGACGTAGTCGGCCGTGTATCCGGAGCACTGGCTCGCGGCCGTCTTGTCGACCAGCACGCGCTCGCGCGCGCCCAGCCGCGCGGCCCGCTGCTGGCGGCTGAGGAGCTGCGAGAGGGCGCGCATCGCCTGGCCGCGGCGCCGCTTGTCGTCCGGCTGCACGACATCCGGCAGCGCCGCCGCGACGGTCCCGGGCCGCGCCGAGTAGGGGAACACGTGCACGCGCGTGATCCCCGCGCGCTCGACGGTCTCAAGCGTGCGCCCGAACGCGGCCTCGTCCTCGCCGGGAAAGCCGACGATCACGTCGGTCGTGATGTTGACGTCCGACAGCACGCGGCGCACGCGCGCGATGCGATCGAGGTACTCGGCCGCCGTGTAGCGCCTGCCCATGGCGGCCAGCACCCCGTCGTCGCCCGACTGCAGCGGCACGTGCAGGTGCGGGCACGCCGCCGGCTCGCCGGCCAGAGCCTCGATCAGCGACTCGCGCAGGTGGATCACCTCGATGCTTGACAGGCGGACCCTGGCGACGCCCGGCACGCGTGCGACCGCCCGCAGCAGGTCGCCAAGCTCCAGGCCCGCCACCGGGTCGCGCCAGTCGCCGATGCTGATCCCGGTGAGCACCACCTCGGCCTGTCCGGCGGCGGCGGCGCGCGCCACCTCGCGCAGGATGCCGGCTGCAGGGCGCGAGCGCGCCGCGCCGCGCACGCGAGGGATGATGCAGTAGGCGCAGTGCAGGTCGCAGCCGTCCTGCACCTTGACGAACCGCCGGGTCCGCGACGGCCCGTGGGCGGCGCCGGCGACGGCCTCGTGTTCGGTGTCCGCGCAGGCTGTGGCACCGGTTTGCACGCCGGCCGCGGCGCGGCCGGCGATCTGCCCGGCGACCGACTCGGCGGCGCCGGGGAGCGCAACCACCCCGTCGCCGAGCGCCTCGAAGGCATGGGGATGAAGGTTGACCGCGCACCCTGACGCGTACACGCGGCGGCCGGCCCGCAGCGCGCGGCGCACGGCCTGCCTGGACTTCGCCTCGGCCTCGGCTGTGATGGCGCAGGTGTTGACCACCTGAAGCTGCGCCTCCTCCTCGGACGCCTCCCGGTGGCCGGCGGCCAGCAGCGCGTCGCGCGCGAGCATCGCGTCCGCCTGCGAGACCTTGCAGCCCAGGAACCTGACGGCGAACGTGGCCATCGCCGGCGACAAGCTAGCGCGCCCGGTGCCCGGCGCGCACCGCGGATCGGCGTCCCGATGCCGGCCGCGCGCCGGGTGGCTGACGCTCGCCGCGCGCAAATCAGCGCGCGCCGGGTGGCTGACGCTCGCCGCGCGCCCTCAGCGCGCGCCGGCCGGCTGACGCTCGCTGCGCGTCCGGGCGGCCTCTTCGGCCTGCTTGACGTCCGCCTGCGCGCTGGGCACCGGCGAGGGCTCGGTGTAGAAGTACTTGCCGCCGCGCAGCCACGAGGCCACCGCCGCCGCCACACAGCATCCCGCGGCGAAGTAGAACGCCTCGTGGATGCCGTTGGCGAACGGATGCGAGACGAGCGTCGGGAAGAAGCGATGGCCGGTCAGGTAGACCGCCGTGTGGTGGGGCAGGCGCGCAAGCGCCGGGCCAAGCAGAGACCCCATCGGGTTGTAGCCCAAAAACGAGGCGAACAGGCTGCCCACGGCCGGCAGATGCGAGATCCGCACCGCGTCGGCGTGCGGGACTCCGTTTGCCGACAGTCCGTGGTAGAGCACCCCGGGCAGGCTGCTTGACAGCCCCACGATCACCAGGCTGAAGAAGATCCCGATCGACAGCACCATCGAGCTGTTCTGGAAGGTCGCGGCCATGCCCGCGCCGGCGCCGCGCTGGTCAGGCGGAAGGCTGTTCATGATCCCGGTCTGGTTTGGGGCGGCGAACAGGCCCATCGCCAGACCGTTGATGAAGATCACCAGCGCGAACGCCCAGTAGGGGAAGTCCACCGGCAGGGCGATCAGCAGAAGGAAGCTCGCCGCCGCGCCGAGCATGCCGCCGGTGGCAAACGGCCGCGCGCCGAAGCGGTCCGCCAGGCGACCCGCGAACGGTCCCGCGATCAGGAAGCCGACCGACAAGGGCAGCATGTAGATCCCGGCCCACAGCGGCGTCTGGGAGAAGCTGTAGCCGTGCTCGGGCAGCCAGATCCCCTGCAGCCAGAGGATCAGCATGAACATCAGCCCGCCGCGCGCCAGCGCCGACAGGAGCGCCGCGACGCTTCCCGCCGAGAAGGCGCGGATGCGGAACAGCGGCAGGCGGAACATCGGCTGGGGCACGCGCCGCTCGACCGCGACGAACGCGACCAGCAGCGCCAGGCCACCGCCGATCTCCGCGATCACCTTCGGGCTGCTCCAGCCCATCGTGTGGTGGCCGTAGGGCAGGATCCCGTAGGTGATCCCCACGAGCACGAGGATCAGCCCGGCGCCGAAGGTGATGTTGCCCAGCCAGTCGATCCTGGACGGCGTGCGCACGCCGCGCTCCTCGAGCATCAGGTATGCCCAGACGGTCCCGATCAGCCCGAACGGGACTGACACAAGGAACACGAGCCGCCACTGCACCGGGGCCAGCACGCCGCCGAGCACCAGTCCGATGAACGAGCCGGCGATCGCGGCGACCATGTTGATCCCCAGCGCCAGGCCGCGCTCGGTGGCGGGGAACGCGTCGGTGAGGATCGCGCTTGAGTTGGCCATCAGGAAAGCTGCCCCGACGCCCTGCAGGACGCGGATCGCGATCATCCACAGCGCCGCGGCGCTGCCGTGCATCCAGGTGACCGACAGCAGCACCGAGCCGACGGTGAACACCGCGAAGCCCAGGTTGTACATCTTCACGCGCCCGACCATGTCGCCGACGCGTCCGAGGCTGACGACCAGCACCGCCATCACAACCAGGAAGCCGAGCAGGATCCACAGCAGGTAGCTGGTGTTGGAGGGCACCAGCGGGTTCAGCGCGATTCCGCGGAAGATGTCCGGCAGGGCGATGATCACGATCGATCCGTTGATCGTGGCCATCAGGATCCCCAGCGTGGTGTTCGACAGCGCCACCCACTTGTAGCGGTCCGGACTGGCGTGGGTGTGCGCGCGCAGCCTCGCGATCGCACTGCTCATGTTCCGCTCCCTGCTGCCCTGGTGCTCAACGTGATCTCATCCTCCGTGGTCCTCGGTGTTCGTTCGCATCCGATCGCGGGCGGCCAGGCCCTCAGGGCTCCTGTCCGGTGAGGCGCTCGATCAGCCGGTCGAGCACCTCGATCGCCCGCGCGAGAGCCCGGACGTCGTCCTCATCGAGCGCCGCCATCTCCTCGTGCATCGCAGCGCGGTACTCGCCGCGGAGCCGATCGAGCAGCGTCCGCCCCTGCGCGGTCAGCGCGACGAGCACCGCGCGCCCGTCGCCGGGGTCGTGCTCGCGGCACACCCAGCCGCGCTGCGCCAAGCGGTTGACGAGCCGGGTGATGCCCGGCTGGGTCACGCCCTCGCGCGCCGCCAGCTCGGTCACCCTCCAGGGGCGGCGCGCGAGCGCCCACAGAACCCCCATCTCGGTGCGCGAGAGCCGCACGCTGGCCCGGCCGAGGACGGCTCGCGACAGCGCCGCCGCGCGCTGTGGGAGCGCCTCCGCGATCTCCTCGAGCGCGACGGGCGGCTCGGCGAGCGTCTGCGCAGAATCCATACCTCGATTATATTACCAGGTCAAGTTACGCAGGCCGGCCCGGTCACTGCGCCAGGACCCGACGATCCGCCACGCCCCCGCCGGCCAAAGGCGCCTCCCGCACACAACGGACCGGTTTTGGACGTCCGCCGCACCAACCGGCCGCGGCGGCGGCCGGCCGCGGCGGGCGCTCAGCCTGAGGCCATGAGCAGCGCCGCCCACTCTCCGCGCCGGCGCCGCTCAAGCTCACGCAGGCCGCGCGCGGCGAACGCAACCGCCACCGAGTCGGCCTCAGCGGCGAGCATCCCGCCGAGTATCAGCCGGTCCGCGAGCCGCCGTTGGGCTTGCGCCCAGCGGATCAGCGGGCCCGAGAGCACGTTGGCGACCACCAGGTCGGCATCCGGCACCTGCTCTGCGAGCATGTCCAGCCGGCGGGCCTCGAGGCGCACGCGGTTGCGCGCGCAGTTTGCGAGCGTCGCCTGCACCGCCAGCGGGTCGTTGTCGAGCGCCAGCACCGGGGACCAGCCCAGCCGGGCGGCGGTGATCGCCAGCACCCCCGAGCCGCACCCGAGATCCACCAGCGATCCACCGGGTCCGGTGTCAAGCAGCAGCTCCAGGCACAGCACGGTCGTGGCGTGCGCGCCGGTCCCGAACGCCCGGCCCGGGTCGATCACGACCTCGAGCTCCGTGCCCGCGGGCGCCTCCCACGGCGGGCGCACCGTGAGCCTCCCGCCGATCGTCACCGGCCTGTGAAAGCGCCGCCACCGCTGATCCCAATCGTCGGCCACCGGCTCGCTGCGGATGTCTACGTACGCGCCGCCGGCGGCCGCTCTCAGGGCGGGCAGCTCGGGGAGCTCGCCGGGCGAGCCATAGACCGCGTACTCGACGACCTCCGCCGACACGTCGAGCTCCTCGACGCCGTTGGGCGCAAGCTCAAGCAGCTCGGCGAGCACCAGCTCGGCCTGGCGCCGGTGCACGCGGATCGCCAGCCGGATCACCGCGCGCTGCGCCGGGCGCGGCCGGGAGATCCGCGCCGCAGACAGGTTGGGATCCGGAGGTTGGCCGCGAGCGAGACCACGCGCCGTGAAGGTAGCGCGTGGCCCGCCCACGGCCGGCCGTCCGGTCAGCCGCGGCGCCCGCGGGCGAGCAGGAGCCCGAGATAGGCCTGCACCGCGACGTCTCGACGCGCCATCCTCCGAGCGCTCGCCGCCGGCCGCCCTGAGTCCGGCCGCACGGCGCTCAGCGTCCGGGGCTCGGCCGTCCTGGACGCGACCTCTCCAGACCGCTCCCGGTCACCTGCTCTCATCGCCCGTGGGGACATCGGCTGACCTCACCTGGTTGCGTGACACCCGATCGCAACAGCGCCGCCATGATCGGGCCGCCGGGCCGACCGGTCACCGTCCACGCGGCCAGAATCCTGCCGCCGCGACTATCCACACGCCCCAGCGACGCCCGTCGCCTCGCCGGGCGCGCGACGCTCCGGCGACGCACCGCAGGCAATCGGCTGCGCACCGCAGGCAATCGGCGGCGCGCCACGCTGCGGCGGAGGGCCGCACGCACCTCGGCGGCGCGCCACGCTCCGTCAGTGGCCGCCCAGCGCCCGGCGCAGCCGGCCGAGCACGCCCTCCTCGGTGCGCAGGTTGTGGTCGGTCATGGTCGCGGCGAGCCTCTCCAGCAGCTCGCGCTGCTCGCGCTTGAGATGGCGCGGGATCACCACGTTGACGATCACGCGCAGGTCACCTCGACGGCGGCCGCGCAGCGACGGCATCCCAAGCCCGCGCAGGACGAGCGTCTCGTGGGGCTGGGTGCCGGCCGGTATCTCCAGCTCCACCTCGCCGTCTAGCGTCGGCACCTTGACCGTGGTGCCCAGCGCGGCCAGCGGGGCGGACACGTCCACCACCGTGGTCAGGTCGTCGCCCTCGCGCACGAACCGCGGGTCCTCGCGCACGTGCACGCGCACGTAGAGGTCGCCCGCGGGGCCGCCGTGCTCGCCGGCATGCCCCCGGCCCGCAATCCGGATCCGCTGCCCATCGGCGATCCCGGCCGGGACGTCGACGGTCAGCCGCACGGACCCGACGCGGCGGCCGCGGCCCGAGCACTCTGCGCACGGATTGCGCGGCACGCGCCCCTCGCCGCGGCAGGCATCGCAGACGGAGGCCCGGACCACCTGCCCAAACGGCGTGCGGGTCACGACCCGCAGCTGCCCAGAGCCGCCGCAGCGCGCGCACCGCTCGATCGGCGTGCCGGGCTGTGCGCCGTTGCCACGACAGCGCTCGCACACCAGCACCGCGTCATAGGCGACCTCCACGGCCGTGCCCCGCGCGGCCTCCTGGAGCGTCACCTCGGCGGCGACGGCGACATCGCCGCCCTGCGCGGGCCCGGCCGCGGCCGAGCCGAAGCCGCCGAAGGCACCGCCGAGCCCGCCGCCGCCGAAGAACGCCTCGAAGATGTCCGACAGCGACCCGAAGCCGTCGAAGCTCGGCGCGTAGCCGCCGCTCTTGAGCCCCTCGTGCCCGTAGCGGTCGTAGATCGCCCGGCGCTCGCTGTCGGACAGGACCTCGTAGGCCTCGGCAACCTCCTTGAAGCGCTCCTCGGCGTCGGGCGCCTTGTTGACGTCGGGGTGCAGCTCGCGGGCCAGGCGCCGGAAGGCCTTCTTGATGTCGGCCTCGTCCGCCTCCCGGTCGACGCCCAGGACCTCGTAGTAGTCGCGTGGCATCTGCGAGGCGCTCATCGCCGCTGCGCGCGCGGTGAGCTCACCGCTCGTCGTAGAGGTCGGCCACGAACGCCGACAGCTGGCTGGAGGCGTCGCGCACGGCCCCGATCGCGCGCGCGTAGTCCATCCGCAGCGGGCCGATCACCGAAACGGCGCCCAGCGCGCGCTGCGGCAGGCCGTAGCGGGCGGCCACCAGCGCCAGCGAGCGCAGGCCCGGAGCCTCGTTCTCGGTCCCGATGCGCACCTCCACACCGTGCCCGGCGCTCAGCGCGGTGCGCAGGATCCCCAGCAGCGTGACGCGCCGCTCGAGCATCTCCATCAGCTGGTTTAGCTCGGAGATGTCCGCCCGGCCGAGCGCCAGCAGGCGCGCCGCCCCGTCCACGTACAGGTTGGAGGCGTCATCCTCGTGGGGCTCGGTGAACGCGGGGGCGATCGTGTCCAGAAAGGCGCGCTCGGTGGCGGCGAGCGCCGGGTCGCGCAGCAGCTGGCGCACCCTGCGCGCCCCCAGCCCCAGCCCGACGAGCTTCTCGTTGAGGTAGCTCGCCGCCCAGTCCGCCAGGCCGCTGTCGATCGCCTTGGGGAAGGTGAACAGACGCTTGGTCACGCCGCCTGTGGAGGTGATCACCACCACCATCAGCACCTGCGACTGAAGCTCCAGCAGCTCCACGTGCCGGATCGTGGCGGTGTCGACCGGTGGCGCCGTGACGACCGCCAGCAGGTTGGTGACCTGCGACAGCGCCTCGGTGGTGGCCCGCACCGCCTCGTCAAGCTCGCGCCTGACCAGCGACAGCGACAGCGGCGGGCCCGCCGGCACCCGGGGCAGCAGCCGGTCGACGAAGTAGCGGTAGCCCGCCTCGGTGGGCACCCTGCCCGAGGAGGTGTGCGGATGCGCCAGAAGCCCAAGCTCCTCCAGGGTGGCGAGCTCGTGACGGATCGTGGACGGTCCCCACTCGAAGGCCTCGCTGAGGGCCTTTGAGCCCACGGGCACGCCGCCCTCCAGGTAGTCCTGGACGAGCCGGCCAAGCACCTGCTCCTGGCGCTCTGACAGCATCGACGCCATTCTAGGTGCGCCCCGGCCGCCTTCCCGGACCCGTCGCGTGGGCTCGGGCCCGCAGCGGGACGCGGTCCTCCTCTGGGCCCCGGCTCAGGGCCGGATCTCGGCCACGCCGTTTCGCACCAGCCGCCTAGAGTCCTGGCGTGCCTCGCAGTCGACGATCGCGCTGCCGTCCTCGCGCACCTCGCGCACCCGCCCGGTGACCAGCACCTCCCGCTCCATCACGCCCATGCCGCGAAACTGGACGTGCAGGCGCTTTAGCCGTCCCGGCCCGCCGAATCGCTCGGTGTGCGCGCGCGCCACCTGGGACATCGTCCAGAGCCCGTGGAGGATCCGCCCCGGCAGCCCCACCCGCCGAGCCAGCTCGTCGTCGATGTGGATCGGGTTGAAGTCGCCCGAGGCGCCGGCGTAGCGGATCGTCAGATAGCGGTCGGGGGTGACGCGCAGCTCAAGCTCGTCGCCTGGCCTGATCGGCGGGCGCTGTCCGCCGGCGGCGCTCGGCCCGCGCTGTCCGCTGGCGGCGCTCGGCCCGCGCTGTCCGCCGGCGGCACTCGGCGGGCACTCCCCGCGTCCCGGCTCCACCGGCGCCCCGGTCACGATGCGGGCCTGACGATGTGCGTCCACACCCCGTCGCAGACGCGCTCCCCGGCCTGGTTGCGCGATGCGGTCTCGAACACGTAGAAGGTCATCCCGCCGCGCTCGCGCACGTCGGCGAGCCGCGCGACCGTCTCGATCTCGTCGCCGGCGACCACCAGCGGTCCCCACCGGAACTCCTGCTCGCCGTGCACCAGGTGCGCGAAGTCGATCTCAAGCTCGGGGTCGAACACGGCGTGCGCCATCGCGGCGCCCGCGTAGACGACCGCGAACATCGGCGGGGCCACCACGTCGGCGTACCCCGCGGCGCGCGCGGCCTCGACGTCCAGGTGCAGCGGATCGGTCTCGCCCACGGCGCGCGCGAACTCGCGCACCTTCTCCCGCCCCACCGCGTAGAGCACCGGCTCGTAGCGCTTTCCGATCGCCTGCGTCGCGAGCGTCACGCAGGGCAGTCTATGGCGGCGACCGGGCGGGGGCGTTTGGGCTACCGTCAAGCGAGGATGGCCGTGCTCGGCGCAGCGCTCGCCCCCGTGCACCAGGCGTACCTGCTGCAGGCTCGCCAGATGCAGGCGCTGTCGTTCGCGGTGCACATCCCGCTCGTCTGCTTCGGGATCGCGTTCCCCGCGATGGTGGTGCTGTGCGAGTGGCTGGGGCTGCGCAGCGGCGACCCGCTGTACACGACGATCGCCCGGCGCTGGAGCAGGATCGTGCTGGCGCTGTTCGCCGTGGGGGTCATCACGGGCACGATCCTCAGCTTCGAGATGGGCCTGCTGTGGCCGAACTTCACGGCCACCTTCGGAAGCGTGTTCGGGCTCGGATTCGCGATCGAGGGCTTCTCCTTCTTCATGGAGGCGATCTTCATCGGCATCTACAGCTACGGCTGGGACCGGCTTGCGCCGCGCTGGCATCTGCTGAGCGGGATCCCGATCGTGATCACCGGCTTCACCGGGTCCTTGACGGTGATCTCGGTCAACGCCTGGATGAACCACCCCACGGGCTTTCACCTGCTCGGCGGCCGGGTGGTTGACGTCGATCCGCTCAGGGCGCTGTTTGGCAACAGCATGCTGTGGTCGGAGCTGATCCACATGTACATCGCGGGCTACATGGTCTGCGGGTTTTTGGTCGCCGGCGCCTACGCCCACGCGCGCCTGCGCGGCCGCTTCGGGCGCTACGAGCGAACCGCGATCTCGATCCCGCTCACGATCGCCTGCCTGGCCGCCCCCGTCCAGGTGCTCGTCGGCGACTGGCTGGCCCGGGTGATCGCCGTCGAGCAGCCGATCAAGCTGGCCGCCATCGAGGGGCTCTACCGGACCACTCGCGGCGCCGCCGAGCACATCCTCGGCTGGTACACCGACCGGCAGGTCAGGTACGGGATCGCGATCCCCCATCTGCTCTCGCTGCTCGCGTTCCACAGCTACGACGCCGTCGTTCGCGGCCTGGACACCGTGCCGGCGGCCCAGCGCCCGCCGGTGAACATCACCCGCCTGTCCTTTCAGCTGATGGTCGCGCTCGGCACGGCGCTGGCGCTGCTGGGGCTCGTCTACGTCGCGACCTGCGTCGCGCGCCGCCGGCTGCCGCGCTCGCGGTGGTTCTACCGCTGCGTGCTCGCGGCTGGACCGGCCGCGACGGTCGCGCTGATCGCCGGCTGGGTGACCACGGAGGTGGGCCGCCAGCCGTGGGTGGTCTACAGGGTGATGACGACCGCCCAGTCGGTGACCGGCGCCCGCGGGATCCCGGTGGGATACGGCGCGCTGGTCGTGGTGTACATCGCCGTCGCGCTCGGGGTCTGGTGGATCCTGCGGCGGCTGGCTAGCATGCCGCTTGAGCCCGCCGCCGGGGCCGGCGGCCCCGCAGCGGTCGAGCCCCGCGAGGCCTGAGGCCGTGCTCCGCGCGCTGCCGCTCGTGTTCGTGCTCGCCGGGCTGGTGCTCTACGTGGTGCTCGCCGGGGCGGACTTCGGGGCCGGGATCTGGCAGTTGCTGTCGGGGCCCGGTGAGCGCGGCCGCCGGATCAGGGAGCACGCCCACCACTCGATGGGGCCCGTCTGGGAGGCCAACCACGTGTGGCTGATCTTCATCCTGACCGTCAGCTGGACCGCCTACCCGGTGTTTCTGGCCTCGGTCGCCTCGACGCTCGCGGCCGCCCTGTTCATCGCCGGGCTGGGGATCATCCTGCGCGGCGCGCTGTATGCGCTTGCGCCGGGGCTGGCGGACGGACGACGGCTGGTCGCGCTGCAGGGCGCGTTTGCGATCGCCTCGCTCATCACCCCGTTCGCGCTCGGCGCCGCCGCCGGAGCGATCGCCGCCCAGCGCGTCCACGTGGGCAACGCCACCGGGCCGCTGCTGGGCAGCTGGACCGGGCCGCTTTCGCTGTTGGTGGGCGCGCTTTCGGTCTGCTTCTCAGCCTATCTGGCGGCCGTGTACCTGGCGGGCGACGCCGCGCGGCGCCGCCAGCCGGAGCTCGTCGCCGCCTTCCGCCGCCGGGCGCTGGCGGCCGGAGCGGTGTCTGGGACGGTGGCCTTGGCCGGGCTTTTGATCGTGCACTCCGATGCGGAGTCGCTTTACCGGGGGCTGGTGCATGGAGGCGGCCTGGCGGCGCTTGGGATCTCCCTGGCGGCCGGAGCGGCCACGCTGGCGCTGATCGCGTCCGGGCGCTTCGAGCTCGCTCGCGTCGGGGCGGCGGTCGCGGTGGCGGCGGTGATCGCCGGCTGGGCGTTCGCGCGCTGGCCGGTGCTCCTGCCAGGGCTGCCGATCGCCCGGGCAGCAGCGTCGCACGACACGCTCGTGGCGCTGGTGGTGGCGGTGCTGGCCGGCGCGATCCTGCTCTTCCCGGCGCTGGGGCTGCTGTTCTCGCTCACGCTCGGCGGGCGCCTGGGCGGGGCGCCGCATGCCCCGGCTGGCACCGGCCCGCCCGGACTGCTCGCCGCACAGCCGCCCGCGCCGGCCACGCCACCTCGTCTGCGGGCGTCGGCGCTTCGAACCGCCGCGGCCCTGCTGGTGATCGGCGTCGGGATGCTCAACGTGGCCGACGCCGGCTGGGCGCACGCGATCGGCGTGATCGGCCTGGCCGGGTTCGTCGTCGTCGCCTCCGCCGCCCTGCTGCCGGTGGCGCTCGCCGGCGAGTGATCGATCAAGGCTGGCGGGGCCCGCCTCAGGGCGTGAGCGCCGGGCAGCCGACGTGTCCCGCGTCAATCGACGCGATCCGGTTGCGCGGGCTGAGGATCCGCCCGGTCCGCGAATCGACCATCAGGTAGCCGAACAGCCGGCCCGTGCTCGTGCGCACGCTCCAGCTGCCCCCCTGCTCGGCGGAGCGGCGAAACGCACGGCCGTAGATGCGCGCCGCCTGCACGACGGTCAGGCCGGGGAGCAGCCCGCGCGCGCTGGCCAGCCGAAGGCCGGAGCGCAGCAGCCTCACCGGCGCCGGCTCGTTGACGTTGCCGTACTGGTAGCCGGAGAAGCGGCCCTGGTCGAAGTAGGCGACCAGATCCGCGGCAAAGCGACGCCCCGTCCAGGCCACGCCGTGGTCGACGCCGCAGCCGCCGCCGACGGTGTGAAGCTCGGTCGGCGCCCCCAGCAGCGGCCCGAGCGCGACGATCACCGCGGCCTGGCGCTCGCCGAAGCGCGCCGGGCCGATCCCGTCGCCGAGCAGCACGCGCAGTGTCCGCGCACCCGGCGCGGACCGGCCGGCCGCGCTCGAGCTCGCCGCCGAGCTCTGGGTGCCGGCGCGCGGGCCCCCTCGGACCCGGGCTAAGCCGGCCGGCGCCGGCGGCCGCGAGATCCCCGTGCGGCCGTGGCCGAGCTCCACGAGCGCGAGCGCGGCGACCGCCAGCGCCGTCACGACGGCCGCGCTCACGCCCACCGTCGCGGGTCGCGGCCGCCGGGCGCGCGCCAGCAGGGTCGCGCGCCGCAGCGCGATCCACGAGCGCAGCCGCGCCGTGCGCATCCCGGCGCGACTAGAACGCACGGCGGCGCGCACGACCGCCGCCCGCAGCTCGAGCTCAAGCGAATCGAAGTAGTCGCTCACCGGCCGTCCCCTCTCATGCCCCGCCGCCGAAGCCGTCGCCCGCCCTGCCAAGCCGCGCGCGGGCCCGCGCCAGTCCCCGGCTTACGCGCTGGCGCACGACCGACTCCGAGCAGCGCAGCTCGGCCGCGATCTCGCGGTAGCCGCGCTCGTCGATCACGCGCGCGACGACCGCGTCGCGCTCGGCGGCCGGCAGCGCCTGCACGGCCGCCAGCGCGCGGTTGCCCTCGAGCGCCGCCAGCTCGTGGAGTCGCTCGATGTCCGCGTCGGTCAGCGCCAGGGGCGCGATCGCGAGCCTGCGGCGCGCCGCATCCTCGATCCGCCCGCGGCGCCGGCTCTCGAGCAGCTTGTTGCGGGCGATGCCCAGAAGCCAGGGGGACGCGGAGGGATGCTCCGGCCGGTAGCGGCCGGCCTGCTCGAGCGCGGCGGCGAACACCTCGCCGGCGAGGTCGGCGGCCAGCTCCGGATCGCCGGTCGCGCGCAGCGCAAACGACACCACGCGGCCCAGGTGCCGGCGGTACAGCAGCGAGAAGGCGTCGGCGTCGCCGCGGGCGGTGGCCTCGAGCAGCTGCGCGTCGTCCACATCCCCTATATGACCGGGCGGCGGTGGCTGTGACAAGGCGCCAGAGGCCGCCGGCGCGCAGAGCGGCCGCGGCGCCGCCCCGGCGTTTGCGCGCGCCGGGCCGGCGCGCTAGCCTGACCCCATGCACCGTCGCCATCTGCGCGCCTCAGACGCCGAGCGCGACGAAATCGTCGAGCGCCTGCGACGCGCGGCCACCGAGGGGCGCATCGCCGCCGACGAGCTGGAGCAGCGCGTGAGCGAGGCGCTCAAGGCGCGCACCTACGGGGAGCTTGAGGCGACCGTCGCCGATCTCCCGCGCGAGCGCCGGCCCCCGGAGCGCCTCGGCGCCGGGCGGGCCAGGGGTGCCGCCTCGCTGGCGCTGACCGTCGCGCGCCGCAGCCCGTGCCTGGCGATCTGCGCGCTCCCGATCGTGGCGGCGGCGGCGCTCGTGCTGTTGGCGATCACGATCTCCTGGGCGGTGCTGATGGTCGCGATGATGGTCCTCGGCGTCCGCCACCGCGCGCCGCGCGGCCCGTGGATGTACACGCGGCAGCACCAGGTGATCTACGGCCCGCGCCGGCGGGCCCGAAGCTACTGGGCCTGAGCGGCCACCTCAGGCCCTGGTCCGCTGCGCGCCGGCCCCCAGCTCCAGCACGGCCAGGAACGCCTCCTGGGGCACCTCGATGCGCCCCACCTGCTTCATCCGCTGCTTGCCGCGCTTCTGCTGCTCCAGCAGCTTGCGCTTGCGGGTGATGTCGCCGCCGTAGCACTTGGCGGTCACATCCTTGCGGTAGGCCTTGATCGTCTCGCGCGCGATGATCCGGCTCCCGATCGCGGCCTGGATCGGGACGTCGTACTGCTGGCGCGGGATCTTCTCGCGCAGCTTCTCGGCCAGCGTGCGCCCCGCCGACTGCGCCTTTGAGCGGTGCACGAGCATCGAGAGGGCGTCCACCGGCTCGCCGGCCAGGAGGATGTCCAGCTTGACCAGGTCCGACTCGCGCAGCCCGATCAGCTCGTAGTCGAGCGACGCGTATCCGCGCGAGCGGGACTTGAGCTGGTCGAAGAAGTCGAGCACGATCTCGGCCAGCGGCAGGTCGTAGGTCAGCGCCACGCGCTGCGATGACAGGTAGTGCATCCCGGCGTGCTCGCCGCGGCGCTCCTGGCAGAGCTCCATGATCGCGCCCACGTGCTCGCGGGGGGTGATGATCGAGGCGCGGATGAACGGCTCGCGGACGGCCACCACGCGCGCCGGGTCGGGCATGTCGTTGGGGCTGTGCACCGGCATCACCGAGCCGTCGCTCAGCCTCACCTCATACTCCACGCTGGGCATGGTCGCCAGCAGCTCCAGGTCGTATTCGCGCTCCAGGCGCTCACGCACGATGTCCATGTGCAGCAGCCCCAGAAAGCCGCAGCGAAAGCCGAACCCGAGCGCGTCCGATGTCTCCGGCTCCCAGCTGAGGGCGGCGTCGTTGAGCGTCAGCTTCTCAAGCGCGTCGCGCAGGTCCGGGTAGCGGTCGGAGTCGATCGGGAACAGGCCGCAGAAGACCATCGGCTTGACCTCCCGGTAGCCGGGCAGAGGCTCTGAGGCCGGCCGCGCCCGCGACGTCAGCGTGTCCCCCACCCGCAGGCGCGTGACGTCCTTGACGCCGGTGATCAGGTAGCCGACCTCGCCGGCCCCGAGCGACGGGGCCGAGGTCATCTGCGGCGTGAAGTAGCCGATGTCGTCGATCTCGGCCTCGGTGCCGGCCTGCATGGCCCGGATCGGCTCGCCGGTGGTGAAGCTCCCGTCGACCACGCGGATGTGCGCGATCACGCCCCGGTACTGGTCAAACTGGGAGTCGAAGATCAGCGCGCGCGCCGGGGCATCCGGATCGCCCGACGGCGGCGGCACGCGCGCGATCAGCTCATCCAGCACCTCGGCGACCCCCTCCCCGGTCTTGGCGCTGATCCTCCGGACCTGATCTGAGGGCTCGCCCAGCAGATCGGCCACCTCGCCGGCCACCCGGTCGGGCTCGGCGCCGGGGAGGTCGACCTTGTTCAGGCACGGGATCAGCTCCAGGCCCGCGTCCACGGCCAGGTAGGTGTTGGCGACCGTCTGGGCCTCCACGCCCTGCGAGGCGTCCACGACCAGCAGCGCGCCCTCGCAGGCGGCCAGCGATCGGGACACCTCGTAGGTGAAGTCCACGTGGCCCGGCGTGTCGATCAGGTGCAGCTGATAGGTCTGGCCGTCGCGCGCGCAGGTGTGAAAGACGCGCACCGCCTGCGCCTTGATCGTGATCCCCCGCTCGCGCTCGAGCTCCATCGAGTCCAGCACCTGGGCCCGCATCGACCGCGGGTCGACGGTGTGCGTGAGCTCCAGGATCCGGTCGGCGAGCGTCGACTTGCCGTGGTCGATGTGCGCGATGATGCAGAAGTTGCGGATGTGAGCCTGGTCGGCCATCGGAGCACAAGGGTAGGCGCAGCTCACGGGTTCTCAGCCCTGGGCCGTGCGACCCAGCAGCGACCGGCGGACGAGCGCCTGTATCTGGCGCGCCTCCGGCACGCGCATCGCCAGCACCAGCCGCGCGTACACGGCCGCCGCAGCCAGCAGCGCCACGCCCACGGACAGCAGCTGCGCCACCAAGGACAGCCCCAGCACCGAGCTCAACCCCTTCCATATCAGGTACGCGATCGGCGTGCTGATCGCCGTCGCGACGGCGATCCGCGCGGTGATCATCGTCGTCTGGGCTCCCTCGAGCCGGCCGTTGAAGCCGATCCGCAGCCGTCTGAGCTGCAGCGCGGTCATCACCACGTTGGCCGCCACCGTCCCGATCACGAGCCCCGCGATGCCCAGCGGCCTGTAGAGCCCGACCGACACGGCGATGTCGACGAGCATGTTGATCGCGGCCAGCCGGGTCGGGATCCACGGCTGCTTGACGGCGAAGAACGTGCGGCTGAGCAGCAGGTTGACGCCCGCGAACGGGAGGCTGAAGGCAAACCAGAACAGCGCGATCGAGACCAGGTGAGTCGACCCGGCGGTGAACTCCCCCCGCTGGTAGACCAGGCGCACGATCGGCACGGCGAGCACCGCCAACAGCGCGGCCGAGGGCACCAGCAGGAGGTTGATCTGACGGATGCCGTTGCCCAGCGTGCGCCGCATCCCGGCCGGGTCGCGGCGGTTGGCCATCCTGCTGAGCGTGGGGAACAGCACCGTGGCCACCGCGACGCTGAACACCCCCTGGGGCAGCATGTAGATGCGAAACGCGTCGTTGATCGCGATCGAGGCGTGGGGCGAGACCAGCGTCCCCAGCTCCGCGTTTAAGAACACGTCCAGGTTGATGATCCCGATCGACACCGTGACCGGCAAGAACAGGATCAGCACCTGGCGGATCCGCGGGTCAGACAGCCCGAGCGAGAACGCCAGGCGGAAGTGCACCCTGCGCAGGCCCCAGGCGACCATCAGCAGCTGCACCACGGTCGCCGCCAGCCACGCGATCGCATAGGAGTAGATGCGGTCGTTGCCCTCAAAGCGCGAGTGCAGGATCACCATCAGCACGACGATCACCACGTTCCAGACCGCCGGCGCGATCGCGGGGAGCGAGAACTCGTCGTGGGACTGCAGGATCCCGACCAGCAGGCCGGTCATGCTCAAAAGCAGGACCACCGGGAAGAGCACCCGGGACAGGCCGATGGTCAGCGCGGTGCCACCTGCGACGGAGTTGAGCTTGCCGGCGAAGGCGGGCATCACCAGCCCGGCGACGCCCATGTAGAGCAGCGTCAGCGCTCCGAGCCCGAGCACGATCAGCCAGAACAGCTCGGAGGCCAGCCTGAACGCCTCGCGCCTGCGCCCCTGTTGCAAGAGCTCGGTGAAGACCGGCACGAACGCGGCCGAAAGCGCCGCCTGCGAGAACAGGTTGCTGAACACGTTGGGGATCTGCGAGGCGACGGTGAACGCGTCGCCCGCGATCCCGGTGCCGAAGTAGTTGGCCTGCACCACCTCTCGCCCCAGGCCGGCGATCCGCGACAGGGCGGTCGCGAAGGCGAAGATCGCGGTGCTGGTCGCCAGTCGGCGGCGCCCTGCACGCCGTCCCGGGCCGGCGCCCGCGGTGGGCTGCCGGGGACGCTGTCGGGTGCCGGGCGTGGTCACGAGCGCGCTATAGTACGCGCCCCAGGCGCGGGCCCCGCGTCCCTTTTGTCATGGCGAACATCCCCTCCCAGGAGAAGCGCATCCTCCGCGCCCAGCGCGAGCGGCTGGAGAACCGCCGCTACACGTCGACGATCAAGACCTACTTCAAGCGGCTTGAGCGCGCGGTCGCCGAGGGCCGCGAGCAGGACGCCGACGCCGAGCACCGAACGCTCGTCAAGACGATCGACAAGGCGGTCAAGCGCGGCGCGCTTCACCGCAACAACGGGGCGCGCAAGAAGTCGCGCGCAGCCCGCGTCCGCCGCGGCCGCTAGCGCGCCGGCGCCGGGCGACGAGCGGCCGGGCGTGCCAAGAGCGCCGCTTCGCTGAAAGCTTGCCGCTCGGGGCTCGCCGCTCAGGCCGCCAGCCGGGGCAGGGCGAGCGCCACCAGCGAGTCCTCGCTCAGCGAGGCGGTGCCCCTCCCCCCGCGCGAGGCCAGCTCCAGATCCGCCAGCGCGCAGATCGAGGCCGCCAGGGCGCCCGAGCCGGCGCGCCGCGCGTCGGCCATCAGCCGGTCGGCCGCGCGCGCGGGCATCCGCAGCCGACGGCGCACCTGGGCTGCGGACTCGCCGGCCTCCAGCGCAAGCGCGACCTCCAGCGCCGTGCGCAGCCTCTGGGCGACCAGGTGCACCAGCCCGCCGAGCCGCTCCCCCTGGTCGCGCAGCGAAAGGTAGGCGCGCAGCGCGCCGACCACCTCGCCGGCGACCAGCGCGTCGGCGAGCGCCCACGCCCGGGCCTGCGCCGGGGCGGCCGTCAGCCCCAGCAGGTCGTCTGGTCCAAGCGGCGCCTGTGGCGGCGCGGCCAGCGCGAGCGCGAGCTTCTCAAGCTCGCGCATGATGCGCTCCTGGCGCTCGCCGACCAGCGCCACCAGCGCTCGCGCGGCGTCGTCGCCGAGCGCCAGCCCCAGCTCGGCCGCCCGAGCCTGCGCCCACCCGGGCAGCTGCGCCGCAGACAGGCCGTTCTCGACCGCAACGTCCCCGCCGGCGGCGAGCACCGCCTCGCGGAGGCGCTCGGGCGCCCGCGCCCGCGCGTCCTCGCGGGCGAAGAACGCGACGGTCGTGTCCGGCGCCGGCCGCGCGAGGGCCGCCAGCAGCCCCTCGAGCTCACGGTCGCGCCAGCGCTCCACTCCGTCGACGATCAAGACCCGGCGGCCGGGGGCCAGCGTCATCGCCGCAAGCGCCGCGGCGACGCGCTCCGGCGTGGACGCTTCGCCCTCGAACAGCTCAACCCCGGCCGCGCCGCTCATCGACTCCGCCAGCGCGCGCAGCCGGGCCCGGCGCTGCGCCACCCGGCCGTGCTGATCGCCGCAGATCAGATAAGCCGGCTTCAGCGCCGGTCCCGACACGCTCAAGGCCGGGCGACGACGACGTTGACCAGCTTGCCGGGAACGACGACCACGCGTTCGATCCGCCCGCCATCCAGGTGCGCGCGGACCCCCGGTGCCTCGAGCGCGAGGCGCTCCAGCTCCTCGCGAGAAGCGCCCGTGGCGGCGGTGACGCGGTCTCGGACGCGGCCGTTGACCTGGCAGACGAGCTCGAAGGTCTCGGCCGTCAGCATCGCCGGGTCCGCCACCGGCCACGGCTGCTCCCAGACGCGCTGGCCGGTCAGCAGGTCGTAGACCTCGCTGGCCAGATGCGGCGCGAAGGGAAACAGCAGCGAGGCGGCGGTCGCGGTCGCAAACCGGCGCGCCGCGGGATCGGCCTCGGCGCGGCGGTAGATCTCGTTGACCAGCTCCATGACGGCCGCGATCGCGGTGTTGAACGCAAAGCGCCCGCGCATGTCGCCGGTCACCCGCTGGATCGCCCAGTTGGCCTTGCGCACGAGCGCGAGCGCCGCGCCCGTGGGCGAGCTGGGCGCGTGCGCCGCCGACGGCGAGCGCTCGCCCAGCTCCTGGCCCAGCCGCCACAGTCGCGAGAGGAACCGGTGCACGCCCTCAAGCGAGGTCTCAGACCAGGCCGCGTCCTGATCCGGCGGGCCGATGAACAGGACGTAGCAGCGGGCCGCATCGACCCCCAGGCGCTCCACGATCGGGGCGGGGCTGATGACGTTGTTGCGCGACTTGGACATCTTCTGACCGTCGGGCCCGAGGATCATCCCCTGCGTGAACAGCGCCCTGAACGGCTCCTGGAAGCCCACCAGCCCCATGTCCGCCAGCGCCTTGACGAAGAAGCGGGCGTACATCAGGTGAAGGATCGCGTGCTCGACGCCGCCGATGTACTGGTCGACCGGCATCCAGCGCGCCACCGCCTCCGGATCCCACGGCGCGGCGTCGTTGCGCGCATCGCAGTAGCGCAGGAAGTACCAGCTTGAGTCCACGAACGTGTCCATCGTGTCGGTCTCCCGCCGCGCGCCACCGCCGCATGCAGGGCAGTCGGTCGCCACCCACTCCTCGGCCGCGGCCAGCGGCGAGCGCCCCCGCGGCTGGTAGTCCTCGACGTCTGGCAGCAGCACCGGCAGCTGGGCGTCGGGCACCGGGAGCATGCCGCAGCGCTCGCAGTAGACGACGGGGATCGGGCAGCCCCAGTAGCGCTGGCGCGACAGCAGCCAGTCGCGCAGGCGGAAGCTGACCGCCGGCCGTCCGATCCCCTCGCGCTGCAGATGCTCGACGATCGCCGCCGCGCCCGCGACCGCGTCCAGGCCGCTGAAGCGCCCGGAGTTGATCAGCCGCTCGGACTCGGTGTGCGCGGTGAACGCGCCCGCCGAGACATCCGGCGGCGAGCCGCCCGGGGGCGCGATCACGGGGCGGATCTCCAGGCCGTGGGCGCGCGCGAACTCCCAGTCGCGCTGGTCGTGGGCGGGCACGCCCATCACCGCGCCGGTGCCGTACTCCATCAGCACGTAGTCGGCCACGAACATCGGGATCGGCTCGCCGGTCGCCGGGTTGGTGACAGAGCGCCCGAGCGGGACGCCGGTCTTTGGCCTCTCCGCGGCGCCGCGCAGCTGCATCGGCTCGGTCAGCGCGCGGTTGACGTAATCGTGCACGGCCGCCTCATGCTCGGTGCCGGCCGCCAGCCGGGCAACGTCCGGGTGCTCGGGCGCCAGCACGAAGAACGTGGCGCCGAACAGCGTGTCGGGCCTGGTCGTGAACACCGGGTACTGGAGCCCCAGCTGCTCGCAGCGGAACGTCACCTCCGCGCCCTCGCTGCGCCCGATCCAGTTTCGCTGCATCGCCTTGACGTGCTCGGGCCAGTCGATCGTGTCCAGGTCGTCGAGCAGCCGCTGGGCGTAGTCGGTGATCCGGAAGAACCACTGCTCCAGCTGGCGCAGCTCAACCTCGCTGCCGCACCGCTCGCAGCGGCCGTCGATCACCTGCTCGTTGGCCAGCACGGTCTGGTCAAGCGGGCACCACTTGACCGCCGCCTCCTTGCGGTAGGCCAGGCCCCGCTCGAGCATCCGCAGGAAGATCCACTGCGTCCAGCGGTAGTAGGACGGCTCGTGGGTGGCCAGCTCGCGGGTCCAGTCGATCGAGACGCCCCAGCGGCGAAACGCTCTCTGGAAGGCGGCGATCGACTCGTCGGTGGACCTGCGCGGGTGCACGCCGGTGCGGATCGCGTGGTTCTCCGCGGGCAGCCCGAACGCGTCGTAGCCCATCGGGTGAAGCACCCGGCGACCGGTGCGCCGGTGAAAGTGCGCGATCGCGTCGCCGAGCGCGTAGTTCTTGAGGTGCCCGATGTGCGGCTCGCCGCTCGGGTAGGGGAGCATCTCAAGGACATAGGAGGTCCTGGGCTCGCCGGGTGCCGGCGGATCGTTGGAGACCTCCCAGGTGCGCTCCTTGGCCCACACGCTCTGCCAGCGCTGCTCGATCTCGGCGGGGTTGTAGCGGCGCGGCGGCATGTCTGGCGGCGGAGGTTACTTCGCGTGCGCCGCCACCGGCCGCGAGCGGGGGCGATGCACTACCCTTGCCGCAGACCTCGCGTCCGATGGGGCTGTAGCTCAGCTGGGAGAGCGTCGCGCTGGCAGCGCGAAGGCCACGGGTTCGAGTCCCGTCAGCTCCACCTGGCCCTGATCGAGCCGCGCGTCACGCCGCGTCGACGGCGCTGCGGGCGCTCGGGGGCATCACCCCCGGCCGCGTTTGCAGCCACCGGGCGAGCTCGTCGGCGGGCACGGGCCGGCTGAGGAAGTAGCCCTGGGCGACGCCGCAGCCCAGCTCCCGCAGCCTGTTCCAGGAGTCCAGCGTCTCGACGCCCTCGGCGACCACGTCGAGCCCGAGGTTGCGTCCGAGGTCGACGGTGGAGCGGACGATCACGGCGTCGTCGCCCTGCTGCGCCATGCCCAGCACGAACGAGCGGTCGATCTTGATCTCGTCGATCGGCAGCTGGCGCAGGTATGCAAGCGACGAGTAGCCGGTGCCGAAGTCGTCGATCGCCAGGCGCACCCCCAGGCGGGAGAGCTCCGTCAGCACCCGCTTGGCCCGCTTGGGGTTGGCGAGCATCGCGGACTCGGTGACCTCGAGCTCCAGCGACCGGGCCTGCATCCCCCACCGCGCCAGCAGCGCCGCCACCTGCGCGGGGAAGCCGCAGTCGAGCAGGTTGCGGGCCGAGAGGTTGACCGAGATCGCCAGCTCCAGGCCCTGGTCGCGCCAGGCGCGCCCCTGGCGCAGCGCTGCCTCGACCACGTACAGCGTCAGCGGCCCGATCAGACCCGTCTCCTGCGCCACCGGGATGAACGAGTCCGGGTACACCAGCCCCCGCTCGGGATGCTGCCAGCGCACCAGCGCCTCCACCGAGCGCACCTCGCCGCTGTCCAGCGCCGCCTTGGGCTGGTAGTGCAGCACCAGCTCGCCCCGGGCGAGCGCCCGTCGCAGCTCGGCGACCAGCGTCAGACGCCCGACGTCCGGCTCATGCCCTGCGCAGTCGTAGAAGGCGTGCGACGAGCCCTCGCGCTTGCAGTCGTACATCGCCACGTCCGCCCGCTGGATGAGCGTCTGCGCGTCATCGCCGTGCTCGGGGTAGATCGCGATCCCGATCGAGGCCTCCACCGCCAGCGGCAGCGAGTGCACACGGATCGGCCGCTCGAGCGCCTCGCGGATGCGGGCGATCACCGGCAGCGCATCCTGCGCGCCGGCGAGCTCGGGCACCACCAGGCCGAACTCGTCGCCGCCCAGCCGCGCGACCGTGTCCGACGCGCGCATCACCTCCCGCACCCGCCGGGCCACCTCGCACAGCAGCTGGTCGCCGGCGGCGTGCCCAAGGGAGTCGTTGACCTCCTTGAAGCGGTCGAGGTCCATCAGCGCCACCGCCAGCCGCGTGCCCTCCCGCCGCGCCTGGCGCAGCGCCTGCGCGATGCGCTCTGAGAACAGGACCCTGTTGGGCAGGCCGGTGAGCGGGTCGTGCAGCGCCTGGTGCTCGTTGACGCGCGCCTGGCGCAGCAGCTCCGCCTCCGCTCGCTTTCGCTCGTCGATGTTCTCCATCATCGCCACGACGAACACCGGGCCGCGGGGCTGTGCCTCGGCGACCGCGCGCAGGGCGACCCACACCGGGTCGCCAGTGGCCGGCCGGACCCGCGCCTCCATGGAGAACCCGCCGCCGGCGCCGCGGCAGAGATCGTCAAGCCCTCGGGCCACCGCGGCGCGGTCGCCGGCCACCACATGCTGGGCGAACGGCCGGCCGACCAGACGGCCGGCCTCGGTGCGCAGCAGCTGCTCGACCGCCGGGTTGACCTCGACGGCCACGCCGTCGCAGTCCAGCCGCAGGATCCCGATCGAGGCGCCGTCGAACAGCGTCCGGAAGCGCGCGATCGCGGCCGCCTGCGCGCGGCGCGCCTCCACCTCGGCGACGTGGGAGACCGCCGCCGAGAGCACGGCCGACAGCACCTCGAGCGTCCGCCGGTCCTCCTCGTTGAGCCGCTCGGTCGCCGAGCGGCTGACCACGTTGATCGTCCCGACCACCTGGGGCCCGTGGAACAGCGGCACGCAGATCAGGGATCGGTCGCCCACCTTGGCCCGCAGCTCCTGGTCGATGCGGCGGTCGCCGATCGTCTCCTCGATCAGCAGCGGCTGGCCGCTTCGGATCGCGAACCTCGCGACCGATCCCGACAGCGGGCGCCGCGCGTCGAAGGCCCCGGCGGCCACGCCGGTGACCGCGCGGGTGTGCAGGACGTCGCCCTCCACGAGGTTGACCATCGCGCCGTCGGCGCCGGTGATCTCCTGCGAGCGCGCGGCGACAAGCGCCATGACGGCCTCCAGGTCATCGCCGGCGGCGGCGAGCTCCCGCTGGGTCTCGACGATCAGCGCCAGCCGTTGCTCGCTTGAGCGGCTGACCCCGGGCATGCGCCCCTCTCCCCGCCGGAGCCTCGGGTCAGCCGGCGGCCGCGCCGGCGCGTCCGAGGGTGGGTGCCACGTGCATGGTCGGGCTATCGGCACCCCCGCCTTCACCTTGAGGCCAGCGCGCGGCGCTACCGGCCCAGCCCGCCGGCGAGACCACCCGGCCCGCCGGCGAGACCACGGGCCCGGCCCGCCGGCGAGACCACCGGGCCCGGCCCACCGGCGGCACGATCCGCTCAGCCGCCGCCGGCGTCGCCCCGGACCGCCTCAAGCAGCGCGGGCGGGTCAAGCGCCGGAGCCTCCTTCGCCAGGCGCAGGGCCCGGTCGGCCAGCTCCGCGGCCTGCGCGCCGCTCAGCGTCTGATCGCGCAGCGCCAGCGCGAGCAGGACCTGGCGCAGGCGCTCGGGGCTGCGAAGGTCCGGCGGCGCGCCGGCGGGCGGCAGCGCGCGGGCGGCGTCAAGCAGCGTGCGAGCCCCGCCGCCGGACAGCAGGGCGCCCAGGCCTGAAGGGTGGCGCTCTGGGATCGTCAGGCGGATCGCGCCCGACGCCGGGTCCACGAGCGCGACGCGGCTTCGCAACCCCCGGCGCTCGATCGCCAGCCGGTAGCCGGACAGCCGCAGGTAGCCGAGCTGCGCCGCCAGCGCCGTGAAGTCGGCGAGCTCCCGTTCGTCGCGCAGGCGGCGGTGGTGCAGCGTCAGCTGGGTGCCGGCGTCAGGCAGCGCCGGATCGGGGTCGGGCGCGACCAGCAGGAACGCCTGCCCGCCGAGCCGGCCCGCGCCGACGCCGCCGACGTCGACCAGAAGCTGATAGCCCGACAGCGCCAGTGCGCCGGCGATCCCCGGCGCCAGCGGGTGGTCCGCCAGGTGCCCGGGGGCGAACGCGGCCTCGGGCACCGTCAGTTGTTCAAAAGACCGCCGACGATCCCGCCCAGCAGGCCGCCGCTTCCCCCGGCGGCCGCCTGTCCCCCGCCCGCTCCGGTCTCGGCGCCGGGCGGGTGCAGGTAGGCGCTCTGCAGGCCGACGCGCCCCGGGCCGGTGAAGCGGTTGAACACGAGGTTGCCGCCGCCGCCGCCCAGAAGGCCGGTCTTGAAGCCGTAGACCTCCTGGTTCATCTGCACCGAATGGTCCCTGTACAGCCAGCCGCCCGGCTCGATGTCGATCGTCTCGCCCGCCTCCAGGCGCTTCTCGAACACGTTTCCGTAGCCGTGCACCCACACGACGCCCTCCTGGTCGCCGGCGAGGAACTGGTCGACGAAGAACCCTCCCCCGTAGAGCATGTTCGCGAACCCCTGGATGCGCGTGTAGTCGTACTGCACGCCCCCGGTGGCCGCCAGGAACTGGTGCTCGCGCACGACGATCGCGTGGCCAGGCGGCAGGTGCAGCGCGGCGATGTGGCCGGGCGCGTCGCGGCTGAACGCCAGCTCCCCGCCGGACTGCGCCTCCAGCAGCAGCAGCGGCATCCCGCCCAGCACCCGGCGCTTGAGGCCCTTGCGAAGCGGGTGAAGGCCGATCTGCATCGTCGGGTACTTCCACAGCAGCACGTGGTGCTCGAAGTAAACGGGCACGCTGCCGTCCAGTGCCATGTGCAGCACCGGCACCAGCTCGCCCTCCAGCCGGTAGCGCAGGCCGGGAGCGGACCCCTCGGTGATCTGGGTTGGCAGAAGCGTCGGTGCTGCGGGCATTCCGTCTCCTATCGGTCGGGCGCGGGCGCGGTCAGGCGCACGCTAGCGCCCGGCGGCGGCGCGCGCCAGCGAGCGCTGGATAATTGCCGCCTTGCGATCCGAGCGCCCCATCTACGTGGCCGGGCACCGCAACCCGGACAGCGACTCGATCGCGTCCGCGATCGGCTACGCCGAGCTCAAAGGACGGCTGGATCCCGACAACCGCTACGTGCCGGTGCGCCTGGGCGACTCAAACCAGCAGACGCGCTGGCTGCTTGAGCGCAGCGGAGCCCCGGAGCCGGTCAACCTGCCGCACGTGATGCTGCGGGCGGGGGACGTGATGCGCCAGCGCTTCCCGGTCGCGCGCCACGACGACCCGGTGCGCGAGGCGGGACGCGCGATGATGCGCGCCGACCTCGAGCTGGTCCCGATCGTGGATGCGGACGGAACACTCGTCGGCGTGCTCACCGAGCGCGCGCTGGCCCGGCGGTTCGTGCGCGACTCGCTTCGCACCTCGACGCTCGAGGAGTCGCCAACCGAGCTTCACGCGGTCGTCGCCGCGCTGGAGGGCGAGCTGGTCGCCGGCTCCGGGCGGCTGCTGGCCGGACGGGTGTGGGTGTACGCGATGGAGGTGGCCGGCGATGTCGGCATCTCCCCGGGCGACATCGTCGTCGTCGGCGACCGCCCGAAGGCCCAGCTTGGGGCGATCGAGCTGGGCGCCGACCTGCTGGTGCTGTCAAACTCGGTCAGGCCGCCTCCTGAGGTGCTTGGCCTGGCGAGCGACCGGGGCGCGGCGATCGTCGTCTCGCCGCTTGACAGCTACGTGGCGGCGCGCATGATCACGCTGGCCTCGCCGTGCGGCGCGCTCATGGAGCGCGACCCGCTGACGGTGACCGTCGAGCATCTGCTGGACGACATCTCCGCGCAGGTCAAGGAGAGCCATCATGGCGCCGCGGTCGCCGTCGACGCCGACAACCGCCCGGTGGGCCTGGTGACGCGCGCGGACCTCGTCGCGCCGCCGCGCCGCCGCATCGTGCTGGTGGACCACGCCGAGCGCGCGCAGAGCGCGATCGGGATCGACGACGCCGAGATCCTGGAGATCCTCGACCACCATCACATCGGCTCGATCGAGACCCGGGTCCCAGTCAGGGCGACCTTCGACCCCGTCGGCTCGACCGCCACGCTGGTGGTCGAGCGCTTCCGCCAGGCCGGGATGGAGCCCAGCCGCCCGACCGCGATGATGCTGCTCGGTGCCGTGCTCTCCGACACGGTGATCCTGAACTCGGCCACCACCACCGAGCGTGACCGCGCGGTCGTCGCCTACCTCGAGCGCGTGCTGGCGCTCGACGCCGTCGCGCTGGGGCGCGAGATGTTCGAGCAGACCTCGGACGTCTCGGGCCTCAGCGCCAGGGAGATCGTCACGCGCGACGCCAAGCGCTACCAGCTGCGCTCCGGGCAGGAGATCTGCATCGCGCAGGTGGAGGTTGTCGGCGACTCGCTGCTCGAGCGCAGCGGGGAGCTGCTCGACGCGCTGCACAGCGAGCGCACGCAGCGCGAGCTGGCGATGTACGCGCTGATGGTCACCGACGTCGCGGCCAGGGACACGGTCATGCTGGTCTCAGGCGACGCGGCGGCCGTCGCGCGCAGCTTCGGGACCCGCGCGCACGACGGGGCCGTTCGGCTCCCGGGCGTGATGAGCCGCAAGAAGGAGGTGGCGCCGCGGCTGATGACGGCGCTCTGACCGGGCTCTCGGGCCCGGCGCATCAGTTATCGCCGATCGCGCCCCCAAGCGCGCGCGCCGGCGCATCAGCCGTCGCCGATCGCGCCCCCAAGCG
>DATGLC010000067.1:0-55500 GCA_035294345.1 Solirubrobacteraceae bacterium | reverse complement strand
ATGATCGTCGGCGCCGACTGGGCCTCCACCAGGCTCATCGATTGGCAGTGTACGCCCGCCGGCCGACGCGCCGGCGCTCGACCGGGCGCTCGCGGCGGCCCCCGGTCGGCCGGTCTGCGCGGACGGCTACTGGCCCGTTGGCGGTGCGGCCGCGCCCTCGGCCTGCTGCGCCTGGGCGCGCTCGCGCCGCCTCTGCGCGTAGCCGTCGACGTTCTGCTGGCGCGAGCGCGCCACGCCGAGCGCACCGGCCGGCACGTCCTGCACGATCACCGAGCCCGCCGCCGTGTAGGCCTCGTCGCCGAGCGACACCGGCGCCACCAGCGTCGTGTCGACGGCGGTCCTCACCCGGTCGCCGATCACCGTGCGGTGCTTGAGGAAGCCGTCGTAGTTGGCGGTGATCGTGCTGGCGCCGAGGTTGGCGTGCTCGCCGATCTGCGCGTCGCCGACGTATGAGAGGTGCGGGACCTTAGAGCCGCGCCCGACGTCGGAGTTCTTGATCTCCACGAACGTGCCGGCCTTCGATCCCTCCCGCATCACCGTGCCCGGCCGCAGGTAGGCGAACGGCCCGACGCTCACGCGATCGCCGATCTGCGCGCGCACGACATGGGAGTGCACGACGGTCGAGTCGCTTCCCACGGTGGCGTCGACCAGCGTGGTGTGCGGGCCGATCGTGGAGCGCGCCGATATCGAGCTTTGGCCGCGCAGCAGGCAGCCGGGCTCGATCCTCGCGTCGGCCTCGATGCGGACGTCCGCGTCGATCCAGGTCGCCTCCGGCGCGACGATCGTCACGCCCGCGAGCATGTGGCGCTCGCAGATCCGGCGCTGGGCCACGGCCGCCACCTGGGAGAGCTGCAGGCGGTCGTTGACCCCCAGAAGCTCCGACGGATCGGCGAGCTCGTGGGCGAGCACGGTGCGCTCTGACTGGCGCAGGATCGCCAGCACGTCGGGCAGGTAGTGCTCTCCCTGGGCGTTGTCGGCGCGCACCCTCGACAGCGCCTGCTCAAGCTGCGCGCAGTCGAACGCGAACATGCCGGTGCTGACCTCGCGGATGCGCAGCTCAAGCTCGCTCGCGTCCCCGGGCGCCTTGGTCTCGACCACCCGCTCGACGGTCCCGTCCGGCGCGCGCACCACGCGGCCGTATCCGCGAGGATCCTCAAGCACCATCGTGGCGATCGTTGCCGCCGCGCCCGAGCGCTCGTGCTCGGCGGCCAGCGACGCGAGCGTGCCCGGCCTGACCAGCGGCGTGTCGCCCGCCATCACGAGCACGGTGCCGGCGCCGTCCAGGTGGCCGAGCGCGGCGCGCAGGGCGTCCGCGGTCCCCAGCTGTCGCTCCTGGACGGCCACCTCGACCCCTTCGGGCAGCGCGGGCGCGAGCAGCCGCGCAGGCGAGTCGACCACGACCACCCTCGCGGCGCCCGCTTCAAGCGCCGCCTGGACCGGCCAGCGAATCAGCGGCAGCCCGCACAGCGGATGCAGCAGCTTGGGGACGGCGGAGCGCATGCGCGTGCCCTGCCCGGCTGCGAGGATCACGACGACCGGCGCGGCCACGCGGGGATCGTAGGCGATCCCAGAGCGGACGTCCCTGCGCACCCCGTCGCCGGCGGGCTCGTCCAGCTGGGGAGCCAGGGATCGAACCTGAACCTAGGCGTCCAAAGCGCCTCGTGCTGCCCTTACACCACTCCCCATCGCGCCGCTTGGCGCCGCCACGTTAGCTCACTCCCCAACGCCCATCCGCAGCACGGTCCCGGTTGGGGCGGGCGACTCGCCGGCGACCCGTGCCGCCGCCAGGGCGAGCACTCCGGCCAGGACCCCGCCGCTTTCGGCGATCAGCCGGCTGAGGGTGCTCACCGGGGTCGGCTGCGCGGGCGCCACCCCGTTTGCGTGGTCGGTGATGAACCCCACCAGGCCGTAGGGGAGCCCGAGCTCGCCGCACAGCACCGCCTCCGGCCCGGCGGTCTGGCTGACCGCCACCACGCCGCACGCCGCCAGCGCCGCGATCTCGCTGGGCGTGTTGAAGCGCGGGCCGTCGACGTGGCCGTAGACGCCGCCATCGCGCACCGGCCGGCCGCTGCCCGCCGCGCCCGCCAGCAGCGCCGCGCGGGCGCCCGGGGAGAACGGGCCTCCGTGCAGGACCCAGTGGGCGCGCTCCGGGTCCCCCGGCTCGGTGAAGAACGTGCAGAGCGAGCCGTCCGGCAGCCGGTTTGAGGGGAAGTGCAGGTCGTCGAAGACCACGAGCGAGCCCAGCTCCAGGGTCGGGTCCACCGCGCCGCAGACGGTGGCCGCCAGCACCGCCGAGGCGCCCAGCCGCTGGAGGGCGCGGATGTTCGCGCGGTGCGCGACGTGGTTTGAGAGTCGCGCGTGACCGGGCCCGTGGCGCGAGACGTGCAGCGCCTGTGCGCCGCCCAGCAGCCCGCGGGAGACCTCAGCCGCACCGTGCTCGGTCTGCACCGTGACCACCTCGGAGCAGACGAAGCCCGGCAGCGCGTGTGCGCCGGATCCCGTGACGATGCCGACCGGCACGGTGCGCGATGCTATCCGAGCACCATGCACCGGACAGCGATGCGGGCGCCAGATGCCGCCGCAACCCCGCCTTCGCCGCCGCGCCCGCGCGCGACGGTCATCTACGACGCCGGCTGCGGCCTGTGCCGCTGCGCGCTCGCCCTGCTGCTGGCCGCCGACCGCCGGGGGGCGCTCGAGCCGCTGGCGCTGGGAACCGCGCGCGCGGACGAGCTGCTCGCCGACCTCAGCGAGCAGCAGCGGTGGGCGAGCTGGCATGTGATCGACCCGGCGGGCCGCCGCACGTCCGCGGGCGCGGCGCTGGTGGCCGCGCTCGAGCAGCTGGCCGGCGGCCGGCTGGCGGCCGCGCTGCTGCGGCGGGCGCCGGACCTCAGCGAGCGCGGCTATCGCTGGGTGGCCGCGCACCGCTCATCGCTGTCTCGCGCGGTTCCGGCTTGGGCCAGGCGGCGCACCGACGCCGCGATCCTCAGGCGGACATCGCCTGCGGCCGCCGGCCCACAGCCGGCGCCGGCGGTCAAGCCCGGCGGCGCGCCGGGCGCTCGCTGCGGCCGGCCGGGCGCTCGCTGCGGCTGGCCGAGCGCTCGCTGCGGCTAGCCGAGCACCCGCTCCGGCGCCGTGTAGACGTTCACCCGCCCCCCGCGCGCGAACCCCGCGAGCGTGATCCCCCGGTCGGCGGCCAGCTCGACGGCCAGCGAGCTCGGGGCGCCGACGCCGACCAGGATCGGGGCGCCCGCGAGCGCCGCCTTCTGCACGAGCTCAAACGACAGGCGGCCGCTGACGCAGAGCACGTGCCCCCCGAGCGGGAGCATGCCGTCGAGCAGCGCGCGCCCCACGACCTTGTCCATCGCGTTGTGGCGCCCGACGTCCTCGCGCACGATCAGCGGCTGGCCGGCGCTGTCGAACAGCCCGGTCGCGTGCACCCCTCCGGTGCGCTCAAAGCCCGGCTGCGGCAGCCGGTCGGGCAGCCGGGCGAGCAGTGCCCGCTCCACCACCGGCCCGGCCGGCGCGCGCGGCGCGTGCACCGACACCTCCTCGAGCGCCCCCTTGCCGCACACGCCGCAGGAGGAGCTTGTGTAAAAGCGCCGGCGCCCGGGATCGCGAAGCAGCGGCCCGGCGACCTCGATCACGTTGACCGCCAAATCCTGGGGCACGTCGCAGCGATGGGGCGCCCGGATCAGCCCCTCCGTGTAGAGGAATCCGAGCGCGAGCTCCTCGTCGTGTCCGGGCGTCCTCATCGTGACCGCAAGCGGCTCGCCGTCGACCCGGATCTCGAGCGGCTCCTCGATCGCGACCTCGTCGCGCCCGCCGTCACGCTCGATCACGGCGACCATCAGCGCCAGCGGCGGCTCAACCCCGGTGCCGGTCATGCCCGCCCCGTCCGCCGCCCGCCTGGCCGCACGCCCCGTCCGCCTGACCGCACGCCCGGCCCGCCGCCCGCCTGACCGCACGCCCGGCCGGCCGCCCGCGGCTCAGCCGACCTCCGCGAGCGCCGGGGTGAACGCCGCCCGCTCGGGGATCGGCCGCACGTCGACGGCCACCACCTTGTACTCCGGGCATGCGGTGTTCACGTCGGCCGACTGCCCGACGAGCAGGTTGGTGCGCGCCTCGGGGAAGTGAAATGAGGCGAACACGTGGCCGGGCGCGATGCGCTCGGTCACCCTGGCGTGAAGCTCGGTGCGCCCCACTCGGCTGCGAATCGACACCAGATCGCCGTCTGCGATCCACAGGCGCGCCGCATCGTCGGGGTGGATCTCCAGCCAGTCACGGTCGACGAGCTCGACGTTGGCCGTGCGCCGGGTCATCGTGCCCGCGTTGTAGTGCTCGAGCACCCGGCCGGTGACCAGCACCAGCGGGAACTCCTCGTCGGGCGCGTCGCCCGGCTGCTTGTAGGGGAGCGCGGCGAACTGCCCCTTCCCAGTCGGGTTGTCGAAGAACGTGTCGTACAGCGTCGGCGAGTCGGTGCCGTCGGGGCGCACCGGCCACTGCAGGCCCCTGCGGCCGATCCGCTCGCGGCTGACCCCCGCGTAGGTGGGCGTCAGGCGTGCGATCTCGTCAAGCGCGTCCCACGGCGTCTCCCAGCCCATGTCGTGGCCGAGCATCCGGCTGATCGTGGTGATGATCTCAAAGTCCGTCCGCGCGCCGCCGGGAGGCGCGATCGCCGCCTGCACCAGCTGCCAGCGACGCTCGGCGTTGATGAACGTGCCGTCCTTCTCAAGAAACGAGGAGGCGGGGAGAACCACGTCGGCATACCGCGTGGTCTCGTTCTCGAAGATCTCCTGGCAGACCAGGAACTCCAGGCTCTCAAGCGCCCGTACGACATGCGCCGTGTCGGGATCGGTCTGCGCGATGTCCTCGCCGAACACGTACATCGCCTTCAGCTCGCCGGCGATCGCGGCGTCGAACATCTCCGGGATCCGGTAGCCCTTGCGCCGGCTCAGCGGCACTCCCCACGCGCGCTCGAACGTCTGCGCCACCTCCTCGTCGGAGACCGGCCGGTATGCGGTGTAGGTGTCGGGCAGCGCGCCCATGTCCGAGGAGCCCTGGACGTTGTTTTGCCCGCGCAGCGGCAGCAGCGCCGAGCCGCGCTTTCCGACCTTGCCGGTCATCATCGCCAGGTTGCACAAAAGCCGCACGACCTCCGAGCCGTACTTGTGCTCGGTGACGCCCAGGCCCCAGAGGATCGACGCGGTGCTCGCCTCGCCGTAGATGTGGGCGGCCTGCTCCAGCTGCGCCGCCGGTACGCCGGTGATCTCCTGCACCGCCTCGGGCGTGTAGGAGTCCAGCAGCGCTGCCAGCGCCTCGTAGCCCTGCGTGCGCTGCGCGATGAACCGCTCGTCGGTCAGCCCGTCTCGCCTGATGACGTGGCAGAGTCCCAGCACCACCGCCGCGTTGGTGCCCGGCCGCGGCGCCAGGTGAAGCGCCCCGTGGTCGGCGAGCTCGATCCGGCGCGGGTCGATCGTGATCAGCCGGCAGCCGCGCAGCGCCGCCTGCTTGATCCGCGCGCCCACGACGGGGTGCCCCTGCGTCGGGTTGACGCCCAGAAGCAGCGCCGCCTCCGCGTGGTCGATGTCGCTGAAGGAGCCGGTGGCGCCCGAGAGCCCGAACGACCTGCGCATCGCAAACGATGTCGGCGAGTGGCAGACGCGCGAGCAGTTGTCGATGTTGTTGGTCCCGATCGCGGCACGCATCAGCCGCGCCATCGCGTAGCAGTCCTCGTTGGTCGCCCGGCTTGACGCCAGCCCCGCGATCGCATCCGGGCCGTGCTGGGACTTGATCCTGCTCAGCTCGGAGACGACTCGCGCCAGCGCCTCCTCCCAGCTGGCGACCCGGAAGTGGTCGCCCTCGCGGATCAGCGGCGAGGTCAGGCGGTCGCGGCTGCGGGTGAACTGGTGGGCGAAGCGGCCCTTCAGGCAGGTGTGGCCCCGGTTGGCGGGGCCGTCGAGCGCCGGCGAGATCGATGCGATCCGGCCCTGGCGGGTGTGCACCTCAAGGCGGCAGCCCACCCCGCAGTAGCCGCAGGTGGTGGTGACGGTGCGGTCGAAGCGCTCCGGTTGCATGCTCATCACCTCGTTGGTTGTCGTTTGCGCAGGCGGGGCCCGCGCTCGGTCTCCCGCGGCGCGGGCGGGACGATGTCGCCGTCCAGCAGCGCGATCTCGGTGATCGCGTCGGTGGGACAGGTGTCGGCGCAGGCGCCGCACGAGACGCAGCTTGAGTCGACGAAGCCCCCGTCGAGCCCGGCGGCCACGTTGGCCTCAAAGCCGCGGCCCGTGGCCGTCAGCGCGAAGGCGCCCTGAACCTCGTCGCACGCCCGCACGCAGCGCCCGCAGGAGATGCACAGCTCGTGGCGCAGGGCCAGATAGGGGTGACGGAGGTCATGGCGCACCGGATGGCGCGCGCCGGGCCACCGGCTCGCCGAGACGCCCAGCCGCCGCGCGACCCGCGCAAGCTCGGTGTGCGGCGCCGGCGGCCCTGGAAGCTCTGAGAGGACGAGCTCGACGACCGCGCCCGCGACCCGGCGGGAGGTGGGGTCGCCGGTGTCGATGACCATGCCGTCGCGGCAGGGCGTGGTGCACGCCGGCAGCGGCCTTCCGGCGCCGCCGACGCCGACCAGGCACACGCGGCAGGCGCCAAACGGCGCCTGGCGCTCGTCGAAGCAGAGCGTCGGCACCCATCTGCCGGCCGCCTTGGCCGCGTCCAGGATCGTCGCGCCCGGGGCGACCTGCACCCGCACCCCATCGACCTGGACGCCGATCACCGCAGCCTCGCCTGCATGCCGATCATCCGAGCCCCAGCTCCTGCGGGAAGTGGGCCAGCAGGCTGCGGATCGGCGCCGGCATGCCGCCGCCGTGAGCGCACAGGCTCGCGAGCTCCAGGGCCTCCAGCAGCTGCTCGAGCGCCGCTCGGTCCACCGGCTCTCCGGAGGCGAGCATGTCGTGCGCGCGCCTGAGCCCGATGCGGCACGGGAAGCACTTTCCGCAGCTCTCGTGGGCGCCGAACCGCAGCAGGTGCACCGCCAGGGCGCGCATGTCGGTGCGCTCGTCGAAGGCGACGATGCTTCCGTGGCCGACCATGCAGCCCTCGGCCGCGAGGGGGTCGAAATCAAAGGCGGTGTCAAGCCTCGAGGCGGGGAGGATCCCGCCCAGCGGGCCGCCGATCTGAACCGCCTTGATCGCATGGCCGTCACGCAGCCCGCCGGCAACGTCCTCGCACAGCTCGCGGACGGTCATCCCGAACGGGACCTCGACCACGGTCGGGCGCACGAAGCGCTCGTTGAAGCACACGAGCTTGGAGCCGCCGGTGGGGCTGCACGGGCTGAGCGCCGCGTACGCCTGGGCGCCCGCGGCGGCGATGAAGGGGATGTTGGCCAGCGTCTCGGTGTTGTTGACCACCGTGGGCCGCCCGAACAGGCCGCGCTCGGCGGGGAACGGCGGCCGCGCGGAGACCGTTCCCCGCAGGCCCTGCAGGCATGAGAGCAGCGCGGTCTCCTCGCCCACGACGTAGGAGCCCGCGCCCTCGAGCACGGTGATGTCGAAGTCAAAGCCGCTGCCCAGGATGTTCTCGCCCAGCCATCCGGCCTCGCGCGCGCGCTCGATGGCGGCGTCCAGCGCCGGCTTGGCTGCGGGGTACTCGGAGCGCGTGAGGACGAAGCCGTGCCCGGCCCCGACGGCGAAGCCGGCCAGCGCGATCCCCTCCAGCAGCAGGTCCGGGTTTCGCTCCATCAGGTACTTGTCGATGTATGAGCCGGGGTCGCCCTCGTCCCCGTTTGCGACGATGAACTTCTCCGTGCCCTGCGCGGCGCGGGCGAAGCGCCACTTGGCGCCCGCGGGGAAGCCGGCGCCACCGCGGCCACGCACGACCGCCGCCTCGACGGCCTCAAGCAGCGCGTCGGGCCCCAGCTCGGTCAGCGCGCGGCGCAGCCCCGACCAGTCGCCCGCCCGCGTGAGCACCGGCTCCGGCAGCAGGCTCTCCCAGTCGGGCTCGGCCGCGGGCCGCGGGCTGCCCGCTATCGCCCGCTGCACGGCGCCCGCGCCCGCGTCGATCAGGTCGCCGTCGCGGATCGCCGGCGAGGAGTGGCAGAAGCCCAGGCACACCGTCTCGGCCAGCGAGAGCGAGCGGTCGGCGCACCGCTCCCCCAGCCTGAGCGCCAGCCCGTCGCAGATGGCATCGACGTGCGCCCCACCGGTGGCGGCAAAGCAGGCGGTGCCGGTGCACACCCGCACGTGGCGCGCGCCGCGCGCGACCAGCAGGTCGTCGTAGAAGGACGAGACCCCGTAGACAGCCGCCTCCGGCAGGCCGGAGGCCGCGGCGGCGCGGCGCCGGTCCTCGTCGGTGATCTCGCCGTGGTCCTCGACGGCCTGCTTGAGCACGTCCAGCGCCCTGGGCGCACCCATCGCGTGATGGCGACGGACCAGTTGCACCAGATTCCGGGACACGACCCTCCTCAAGCCACCGGTCAGCCCCGGCGGCAGATCTTGGACCTATTGGTTCAATCTTGGCAGCCGAAAGCGGATCTGTCCACTTCTGTGCTGCCGCAGAGCGTATCAGCAGTGCGCCGAACTCGCCGGTCAGCGCGTCAGCGGCGCCGAACCCGCCGGGCAGCGCGTCAGCGCCGGACCCGCCGGGCAGCGCGTCAGCGCCGAACCCGGCCCGCCCCGGCCCCGGGCTCGGTCGCGGGGCCGCGCGGCGCGGCGATGCCCAGCACGCGCATCGCCTTGAGGCCCAAGGACAGCTTCTCGCGCCCATCGGTGGACGAGACGTCCAGCCCCGTCAGCTCGCGGACGCGCTCGAAGCGGTAGCGGATGGTGTGGCGGTGGGTGATCAGCCGGGCGGCGGTGGCGTTGACGTTGGCGTCGCAGTCCAGGAAGGTGGCCAGCGTGCCGAGCAGGTCGGTCTCGTACTGCTCGTCGTAGGCGACCAGCGGGCGCACGGTCTCCTCATAGAAGCGGCGCAGCTCGGCGGGATCGCGCATGTAGGGCAGCAGCAGCTGGTAGGTGCCGGTCTCCTCGTAGGCGAGGATCGAGCGCTCCGGGTCCCCCTCGACCACGTTGAGCGCGAGCAGCGCCTCGTCCCCGGCCCGCGGCAGCTCGAGCGGATCGGCGGCGCGACGGCTGCGTCCCAGGGCGAACGCGAACCCCGGCAGCGCGGCCTCCAGCTCGCGCATCACCGCCGACGCGACGCGGCGGCCGGCGTCGCCATCGCGGTCGGGGAAGATCACGACCACCTCGCCCCCGTCACCGCCGGCAAACGCCGCAACCGCTCCGGGCGCGACCGCGCGAGCCCCCCTGCGCGCCACCGCCAGAAGCCTCCGCCGCCAGTCGAGCTCGGTGGCGGTCCGCGGGTGCGCCCGGACCGCCACCACGCCCGCCCCGCCGGCCAGGTCGGCGCCGATCTCGCGACCGCGCGCCAGCAGCTGGTCGCCCTCGGCGAACTCCCCGGCAAGGGCCGCGCGCAGGAACGCGGCCGCCGCCTCCTCGGAGGCCCGCTCAGGCGCTCGGACGCGCTCGACCTCCGAGGCGATCAGGGTCGTCACCAGGCGCAGCAGCGCGCCGTCGGGGGTGCGATCGCGGGCGCGCATCCGCAGCTGGCCGACCGGCGCCTCGGCGACGCGCAACTCGACGCGCACCACGTCGTCGCCGCCGCGCAGCAGCGAGCGCTCGTCGGCCGGCGAGCGGGCCGCGACCGCCAGCACCCCGGCCGCGCGGTCGATCAGGACCAGGCTCGCGTCCAGTGCGCGGGCCGCCGCGCGCAGGATCTCGGGCAGCCCGGCGCCCGACTCGACCGCATCGGTGATCGCCGCAAACGCGGCGAGATCCGGGGCGCCACCGGCGCCGGTGGAGCGCTCGCTCATGCCGGGCACCGGTCGCTCATGCCGGGCACCGATCGCTCATGCCGGGCACCGATCGCGCACGCCACCCACCGATCGCTCGGGGCGCACCGGCTCGCCTGCGCCGCGGCCGGCCTCAGAAGACGCGCGGCCACTCGAGGATCACGAGCGCGCCGAGCAGGATCCCAACCCCGACCAGCGCGGCCAGCACGTACACCGACAGCACGAGCGCGGCGATCCGCTCGAGCGGCCGCCGGTAGGCCGTCAGCGCGGGCACGAGGATCAGCGTGCAGAACGCGGTCAGCCCGATCAGCGCGCAGCCGCCACCGACGACGTAGGTGATGGTGTCGTTGCTCACGTTGCTCGATCCGAGATTGTGGCGCACCGGCGCGACGCAGGATCGCCGGGCGGACCGAGCGCGGGTCGCCGGCGCGGCGCCCGAGGGGTCCGCGTCAGGCCGGCAGGCGCACCGGCTCGGCCGCGAGCGCGCCGGGGTGGCGCGCCGCCAGGCGCTGGGCTGCCACGCGGGCACGCTCGGGCCCGTCGCGACCCCAGAACACGCCCGCCACAGTCGGCCCGGAGCCGCACACCAGCGCCTGGTCGGCTCCGCAGCGGCGCACCTGCGAGAGCGACGCGTCAAGCGACGGCGCGAGCGAAAGCGCGGCGCGCTCCAGGTCGTTGACCGCCAGATGGCCGTCGAGCGCCGGCTCAGCGTCCTGGCCCAGCAGCGCGCGCTCGAGCTCTGCGCGCAGCGAGGCCAGCTCGCCGCGCGTGCGGCAGAGGCCCAGGCGGTCGGCTTCCCGGTAGACGTGCGCGGTCGAAAGGCCGAACGGCTGTGGGAGCAGCAGCACGCCGTAGCGCGCCAGACGCGCCAGCGGGGTCACCTGCTCGCCCGCGCCGGTGGCGAGGCTGGGGCCCGGGCGAAGCTGCGCGGGCACGTCCGCGCCCAGCCGGGCGGCGATCTGCAAAAGCCGCGAGGGCTCGATCGCCGCCAGCCGGGGCGCCAGGCGCAGCATCGCCGCCGCGTCGGCCGAGCCGCCGCCCATGCCGGCGGCGACCGGGATCCGCTTGCGGATGCGAACGCTCACCGGGGGCGCCGCCCAGCCGGCGGCGCGCAGCTCCTCAAGCGCCGTCTGCACGAGGTTTGGACCCGGGACGCGATCGCAGACGACGCCGTCCGCGTCGGCGGCGACGACCTCCAGGCCGTCGAACAGCGTCAGCGAGTCGAACACCGTGACCAGCTCGTGGCGCCCGTCCTCTCGCACGGGCCCCAGGAACAGGCACAGGTTCAGCTTGGCGGGCGCAAGCTCGGTGGTGAGCGTGGTCACCGCCGCGCCCCGAGCCCCAGCTCGCCGATCTCGGCGGCCAGCTCGCGAAGCTGGCCGGCGGACAGCTGCTCGGCGCGCGCGCCGGGCGAGAGCCCGAGCCGCTCGAGCGCCGCGCGCGCGCGATCCCTGACCTCGCGACCGCCGCCCAGCGAGAGCGCCAGCGAGCCGGCCAGCGCCTTGCGCCGGTGGGCGAAGGCCGCGTGCACGAACGCGGACAGCTGCGGGTCGACGCCGGCCGGCTCGCCCTCGCGCCGGCGCAGCCCCAGCAGCACCGAGTCGACGTTGGGCTGCGGGCGAAACACCGAGCGCGACACCGCCCTGAGCACGCGCACCTCGCAGGCCAGCTGCGCCAGCGCCGACGGCGCGCCGTACGCGGCCGTCCCCGGGGCGGCGGCGAACCGCTCGCCCACCTCGCGCTGGACCATCACAACCCACTCGCGCACCGAATCAAGGCGCTCGATCGTGCGCAGCAGCACCGTCGCCGCGACCGAGTAGGGGAGGTTTGAGATCATCTTCGTCGGCCGCGGGTCCAGCGCCCCAAGCTCGAGCTCCAGCGCGTCGGCGAAGTGCAGCGTGACGTTCGGCCGGCGGTCGAACGCCTCCTGCAGGGGCTCGCGCAGGCGCTCGTCCACCTCGACGGCGTGCACGTGCGCGGCCCGCCGGGCCAGGCGCTCGGTCAGCGCGCCGGCCCCCGCCCCGACCTCCAGCACCACGTCGGCTCCTTGCAGCTGGGCCAGGCGCTCGATCACGTCGAGCATGTTGCGGTCGACCAGGAAGTTCTGACCCAGCCGGCGCTGACGTGCCGAGCGCACGCTCACCAGTCAAACAGGGCCGCGGCGTTGGCGTCCACGCTGCGCTCCAGCTCCTCGTAGGAGACCCGGCGCTCGGCGGCCAGGGCGCGCGCCGTGGCCACGACGTTGGCGGGCTCGTTGGGCCGTCCGCGCACCGGCTGGGGCGCCAGGTACGGCGCGTCGGTCTCGACCAGCAGCCGCTCGGCCGGCACGCGCAGCGCTGCCTGGCGAAGCTCGCCGGCGCTCGGGTAGGTGACGTTGCCAGCGAACGATAGCCACCAGTCTGGCTGTGCGAGGCACTCGCGCACCCGCGCGGCCATCGAGAAGCAGTGCAGGATCACCCGCAGGCCGCGGGCATGCTCGCGCAGGACCGCCAGCGTCTCTTCGTCGGCGTCTCGGCTGTGGATCACAAGCGGCTTTCCCGTCTCGCGCGCCAGCGCGATGTGCGCCTGGAAGGCGCGAAGCTGTTCGGCATGAGGCGCGCCCTGGCGGTGGTGGTCGAGACCCGTCTCGCCGATCGCCCGGCAGCGCTCGTGGCAGGAGAGCGCCCGCAGGCGCGCGAGATCGGCCTCGCCGAAGCCGGACGCGGCGTTGGGATGGATGCCGACCGCCGCGTACACCTCGGGCAGGCGCTCGGCGGCCGCCAGGGCCGCCTCGCAGGACGCCAGGTCAACGCCGACCGTGAGGATCCGCGTGACCCCGGCGCCGCGCGCGGCCGCCACCAGCTCGGCGTCCGGCGGCGCGCAAAGGTGCAGGTGGGTGTGGCTGTCGTTCACGGCGCCGGCTCAGCGCCTGGGGAACAGCGGCTCGAGCGCCGCCACCGGGCCGCCCGCCACCGCGGGCGCAAAGCGAGCGCTCGCAAGCGAGCTGTCGGGCTGGCCCAGGGCGTCCAGCAGCCTGCCGCTCGCCTGCGGGATGAAGGCGCACAGGAGCACGCTCAGCACGCGCACCCCCTCCACCAGCGACGCCAGCACCACGTCCAGCTGATCCCCCGCCGCCGGGTCGCGCGCCAGCCGCCACGGGGCGCGCTCCTCCACGTAGCGGTTGCAGCGGCGCACCCGCTGCCAGATCTCCTCAAGCGCGGCCGTCGCGTCGATGCGGTCGATCAGCTCGCAGACGCGCTGCGCAAGGCCTTCGAACTCGCGCGCGAGCTCGGCGTCGGTGCGGCAGGCGGGCACCTTCCCCTCCCGGTAGCGGTGGACCATCGCGATCGTCCGGCTGGCAAGGTTGCCGTACTCGTTGGCCAGCTCGTTCTCATACCGGGAGGTGACCCCGTCCATGCCGACCGCGCCGTCGGCGCCCAGCGCCACGTCGCGCACCAGATAGAAGCGCAGCGCGTCGGAGCCGAAGCGCTCGAGCACCTCGTAGGGGTCGAGCACGTTGCCCAGCGACTTGCTCATCTTGCGCCCGTCGGCCCCGAGCAGGAACCCGTGCACGAACACGTGCTCGGGCACGGGCAGGTCGGCCGCCATCAGCACCGCGGGCCAGAACACCGTGTGGAACTTGAGGATGTCCTTGCCGATCACGTGGTAGGTGGCGGGCCAGTAGCGGTCGGTCAGATCCTCGCCGTCGCGCGCGTAGCCCAGCGCGGTGTAGTAGTTGAGCAGCGCGTCGAACCAGACGTAGAAGACGTGCTGGGGGTCCCACGGGACGGTCACCCCCCACCGCAGGCGGGCGCGGCTGAGCGACACGTCCTGAAGGCCGGAGGCCACGAAGGCTCGCGCCTCGTTGAAGCGCGCGGCGGGCATGACGAAGCGGGGGCGCTCCTCGAACAGCCGCTGCAGGCGCTCCTGGAAGGCGGACAGGCGGAAGAACCAGTTCTCCTCCTGCTCGCGAACGAGCTCGGTCTCGTGGATCGGGCAGCGGTTGCCGTCAAGGATCTCGTTCTCGACCTTGAAGTCGGCGCACCGCGGGCAGTACCAGCCCTCGTAGAGGCCCTTGTAGGTGTGGCCGTTGTCGTGCACACGCTGCAGGACCTGCTGCACGCGAAGCTTGTGCTGCTCGTCGGTGGTGCGGATGAAGAAGTCGTTTGAGATCTGCAGCTGCGGCAGCAGCGCCTTGAAGCGCTCGGCGTTCTCATCGGCAAGCCGCTGCGGGTCGACGCCCAGTGCGCGGGCGGCGTCTGCGATCGGCTCCCCGTGCTCGTCGGTGCCGGTCAAGAAGAACACGTCCTCGCCACGCTGGCGCATGTGGCGCGCGATCACGTCGGTGGTGATCGCCTCGTAAGCGTGCCCGAGATGCGGCGCCCCGTTGACGTACGAGATCGCCGTGGTGATGTAGAACGACACCACCGCAAGGCTATCCGCGGCGGCAGGCCGGCCGGCTCTACATTGACGGCAGCACCGCACGCGGGCGCCCGAGGGCGCGCCGGCGCCGCGGAGGCCACGAGCGCGCCGCCGCGCGCAAACCGACCAGCAGGAGCATCGATGTCCACCACCGCCGCCACCCGCGTTCTCGACAACTACATCGCCGGCCGCTGGACGCCGGCGTCCGCCGCCACCGGCGAGCTGGACGTGGTCAACCCCGCCACCGGTCAGACGCTCGCGCGCGTGCCGCTGTCGGGCGCCGCCGACGTCGATGCGGCGGTCGCCGCGGCGCGCGCCGCGCTGCCCAGCTGGCGCGCGGTGTCCACGATCGCCCGCGCGCAGAAGCTGTTTTCGCTGCGTGAGCGGCTGGTCGCGCGCGCCGAGGAGCTGGCCCGCTCGGTCACGACCGAGATGGGCAAGACGATCGCCGACGCCCGCGCCGAGGTGGCGAGGATGATCGAGATGGTCGAGTGCGCGTGCGCGATCCCGACCACGATGCAGGGGCGCATCCTGGAGGACGTCAGCCGAAACATCGACGCCGAGACCCTGCGCCAGCCGGTGGGCGTGTGCGCGGCGATCGTCCCGTTCAACTTCCCGGCGATGGTGCCGTTCTGGTTTTTGCCGTTCGCGATCGCGTGCGGCAACACGTTCGTGCTCAAGCCCTCCGAGCAGGTCCCGATGACCCAGCAGATCGCCTTCGAGGAGCTTGACGCGCTCGACCTGCCCGATGGGGTCGTCAACCTGGTCAACGGCGGGCGCGAGGCCGTGGAGGCCCTGCTCGACCACCCGGGCGTCGACGCGATCTCGTTCGTCGGCTCGGCGCCGGTGGCGCGGATGGTCTACGAGCGCGCGGCCAGAGCGGGCAAGCGGGTGCAGGCGCTGGGCGGCGCCAAGAACCACATGGTCGTGATGCCCGACGCGGTGATCGATCGCACCGTCGACGGGATCATCGGCTCGGCGTTCGGCGCCGCCGGGCAGCGGTGCATGGCGGGCTCGGTGGTCGTGACCGTGGGCGATGCCCACCAGCAGCTGATCGGGCCGCTGACCGACGCGACGCGGGCGCTGCGCGTCGGCGACGGCCTGCGCGAGGACTCGGACGTGGGACCGGTGATCTCCTGCGCGGCGCGCGACCGAATCACCGGCTTCATCGAGCGCAGCGTCGCCGAGGGCGCGCGGCTGCTGGTCGACGGACGCGCGGCCGCGGCCGAGCTTGATCCGGCCGGCTCGTTCCTGGGCCCGACGATCATCGACCGGGTCACGCCGCAGATGGAGATAGCCCGCAAGGAGGTGTTCGGGCCGGTGCTGGTGATCATCCACGCCGAGTCGCTGGACGAGGCGATCCAGATCATCAACTCGAGCCCGTACGGCAACGGGACCTCGATCTTCACCGAGTCCGGCGCGTCGGTGCGCCGCTTCCGCCACGAGGTCCAGGTGGGGATGATCGGGGTCAACATCGGCGTGGCCGCGCCGGTGGCGTTCTTCCCGTTCTCGGGCTGGAAGGACTCTTTCTTCGGCGACCTGCACGCGCACGGGCCCGACGCGGTCGAGTTCTTCACGCGCAAGAAGACGGTCACCACGCGCTGGTTCTCAAGCGGCCAGGGGTCCGGCGGGTACTTCGTCGAGCGCTGAGCGTCGCTGGCGGCGCGCTGACGGCGACGCGCTCGCCGGCGCCGCGGCGACGCGCGCTGCCCGCTTGAGATTGGCCGGCCTGGCGGCGCGGCTGCTCAACTCAGCCACGCCGACAGCTCGTTGAGCGCATCCGGGATCACGAAGTAGTACGCCCACAGGCCGCGGCGCTCGCAGCCGACGATGCCGGCGTCGCGCAGAACCTTGAGGTGGTGGGAGACGGTCGGCTGTGAGAGCGAAAACAGCGGCACCAGCTCGCACACGCAGACGCTGCCAGCGTGCCTTCGCAGCACGTCGACGAGCGCCACGCGCACCGGGTCGCCCAGTGCCCTGGCGACCCTGGCCAGCCGCGCGGCTTGCGCCCGCTCGACGTCGGGGTAGGCGACCGGCTCGCAGCAGCGCTCCCCGGCCGCCCGCTTGCGCTTGGGGACCAGCTGCAGATCGACGGACATCAATTTACATATATCGATTGAAGTGAGGGTTGTCAATGGATACGATGCGGCGCGATGCGCCGCCAGCACGCCGACCCGCTCGCCCGCAGGCTCCTGGCGGAGCTGCTGGGCTCGGCCCTGCTGGCCACGGTCGTGGTCGGCTCGGGGATCGCCGCCCAGACCCTGTCCCCCCACGACACGGGCCTTGAGCTGCTGGAGAACGCCACCGCGACCGCGGCGGGCCTGTTCTCGATCATCCTCATGTTCGGCGCGGTCTCAGGCGGGCACTTCAACCCGGTGGTCTCGTTCGTGGATGCCTCGTTCGGCGGCATGAGGCTCCGCGAGGCCGCCGCCTACGCCCCCGCGCAGCTCCTCGGCTGCGTGCTCGGCGCGATCGCGGCGAACGGCATGTTCTCCCGCGCGGCGGTGAGCATCTCCACCCACCACCGCGCCACGATGGGCCATCTGCTGGCCGAGGTGATCGCCACTGCGGGCCTGATCCTCTTGATCTTCGCGCTGCGGAGCACTCGCCGCGGCTCGCAGGCGCCGGCCGCGGTGGGCGCATACATCGGCGCCGCCTACTTCTTCACCAGCTCGACGAGCTTCGCCAACCCCGCGATCGCCGTCGGGCGCATGTTCTCCGACACCTTCGCCGGAATCGCGCCCGCGTCGGTCCCCGGCTTCATCGCCGCGCAGGCGCTGGGCGGGCTGCTCGCGACGCTCGCAATCCGCGCCCTGTATCCGCAGGGCGTCGCCCCCGCCGCCGCGGTGGCGCTCACGCGCGCCGCAGCCGGCGACCGCGCCCAAGCGGAGATGACCACGGCGGGGCGGCGGTGAGCACCGTCCTGTTCGTCTGCCTGCAGAACGCGGGGCGCTCGCAGATGGCCCAGGCGCTCATGCAGCGCGCCGCCGGCGCTCGCCACGTGGCGCTCTGCGCGGGCAACACCCCAGCCGAGCGGGTGCATCCGGAGGTCGTCGAGGCGATGCGCGAGCTGGGGATCGACCTCGCCACGCGCACGCCCCGGCCGCTGACCCGCGAGCTCGCCGAGCGAGCGGACGTCGTGGTGACGATGGGCTGTGGCGATCGGTGCCCTGCGATCCCCGGCGCCCGCCGCCTGGACTGGGATCTGCCCGATCCCGCGGGACGCCCCCTGGAGCAGGTGCGCGCGATCCGCGACCGGATCGCCGACAGCGTCGATGCGCTGATCGCCGAGCTCGACGCGCCCCAAGCGCAGCGCGGCGCCCGGGCCTGACCGGGGCGACCGATCGCGGCCGGGCGGTGAATCGACCTGGCTAACGTTTGAGGCGGGGCGCCATGCGCCCGGTAGTCGTTGTTCGAACAGAGGAGCCGCCATGCTCCGACCTCCACGCCGGCGACCCCGCCGGCTCCAAGATCCAGATCACAAGCTCGGCGAGCCGCTCACGCCGCGCACGCGCCGCGGCACCGGGGCCGCGGTGGCCGCGCTGTGCGCTTCGCTCGCGCTCGCTGCCTGCGGCTCGAGCTCGAGCCACTCGTCGACTGAGAAGGCCACCTCGGCCGCGAGCAGCTCGACGACCAGCGCAACGAGCTCGCCGGCAGCATCGGCCTCGACCGCCCCGTCGTCCTCGGCGGGCAGCCAGGCGAGCGCGCCCGGCGGATCAAGCTCGGCGCGCACCGCGCACCTGCGCGCGCAGCTGGTCGGCGAGAACCATCATCCGACCGTGAACCGGCCATGGACCTACACGGTCACCGTGCGCGACAGCGCCGGGCATCCGCTGTCGGGGACCGTCGACATCGAGTTCACGTTCAACGGAGCGGTCGTGGGTCACGACACCCCGCCGACGCACCCCGTCAGGGACGGCCGCTGGCGCGGGACGCTCGAGTTCCCAGCCGCGGCCGTGGGAGAGCCGATCGACCTCCAGGCGGTCGTCCACACCGCCATGGGGTCGGTGACGCTCGACTGGCCGGTCACCGTCACCAGGTGAGGCCGGTCCGGGCCGGCGCCGGGCGCCAGCCCGGCGCCGTGCCCCGGCCTCCGGCGCCGTGCCCCGACCTCCGGCGCGCCCGGTCAGGACCCGTGTTGTGACCGGCTTGCGGCCAACGCCCGGTAGAGCTCGTTGGCGCGCGCGCCGGTGAGCCGGGCCACGACCGCGGCGGCCTGCCGCGGTCGCGCGCCGGCCGCCACCAGCTCGCGCAGCGCCTCGACCGCGTCGCCCTCCGCGCGGCGGGGCTGCGGGCTGGCGCCCCCGACCACCAGCACCACCTCGCCGCGTGGTGGGGCGGCCCTGTAGCGAGCGGCCAGCTCGCCCGCCGTCCCCCGTACGACCTCCTCGTGGAGCTTTGTCAGCTCCCGGCAGACCGCGACCGGTCGCTGTGCGTCGAGCTCTGAGAGAACCTGCAGGGTTAAAGCCAGCCGCCGCGGCGACTCGAACGCGACGAGCGTCTCGGGCCCCTGCAGCACGCGGCGCAGCTCCTCGCGTCGGCGCGGCAGGAAGCCCTCAAAGCGCCACCTGTCCGAGGGAAGCGCGCTTGCCACGAGCGCGCTGAGCACCGCTGAGGGCCCGGGCAGCACCTCCACCGCCAGTCCCGCGGCCACGCACGCGCGCACGAGCACGAACCCAGGATCGGAGACGAGCGGCATCCCCGCATCGGAGACCAGGGCGACGACCGAGCCGGCGCGCATCAGGCCGACCAGCTCCGCGGCGCGCTCGCGCTCGTTGTGCTCGTGGTAGCTCACAAGGCGCGAGCTCACCCCGTAGCGCTCAAGCAGCGCGCGCGTGCGCCGGGTGTCCTCGCAGGCGATCACGTCCGCCTCGCGCAGGGCGGCCAGCACCCTGAGGGTGATGTCCTGGAGGTTGCCGATCGGGGTGGGGCAGACGACGAGCCTCCCCTGGCCTCGGCCGCCCTGAGCCAGGCCGCCGGCAGCGCCGCTCGAGCCGGCAGCGCCGCTCGCGCCGCCATCCCCCCCGCTCGCCGCGCGCCTGCCCGCAGAGCTCAAGCCACCACCTCCGCGCCCGGCGCGCCCTGCGCCCCTCCGGCGGCCAGGCCGTCCCAGGCCAGCGCGGCGGCCCCGATCATGCCGGCCTCGGCGCCGAACCTGGCGGGCAGGATCCGCAGGCGCTCGTGCACGAACGGGAAGGTGCGCCGGGCCACCAGCTCGCGCGCGGGGCCCAGCAGCAGCTCGCCGGCTGCGATCAGCCCCCCGCCGACGACAACCACCTCCGGATTGAACACGTTGATCAGGCTGGCGATCACGATCCCGAGGCGCTGCGCGACGATCGTCACGGCCTCGATCGCCGCAAAGTCGCCGTCGTGCGCCAGCTCGGTCACCAGCGGCCCGGCCAGCGGCCTGCCCTCGGCCGCGGCACGTCCGAGCGCGGAGGCGGGATGGTCGGCCGCGAGCCGCGCGGCCTCCCGCTCCAGCGCGGGCCCGGAGACGAACAGCTCCGCGCAGCCGCGTCCCGGGCAGTTGTCGACATCCGGCTCCCCGTCGATGTCGATCTCCATGTGCCCCAGCTCCCCGGCGGCGCCTCGTGCGCCGCGGTACAGCCGCCCGTCCAGGATCAGCCCGGCGCCGATCCCAGTCCCCAGCGTCAGCACGATCGCGTGGTCCGCTCCCCGGGCGGCCCCCGCGCGGTGCTCGGCCAGCGCGGCGAGGTTGCCGTCGTTGTCGACGAACACCGGCAGGCCGACGCGCTCGGCCATCGTCTGCGCAAACGCGATCCCCGACAGCGGCGTGTGAGCGCCGACCGCCACCGAGCCCGAGCCTGGATCGATCAGCGCGGGCACGCCGAAGCCCACGGCAGCGGCGCGCTCCTCGCCCTGGTCGATCGCTTGCAGGACCGCCTCGGCGGCAGCATCCAGCAGCTCGCGCTGGCCCATGCCCGCCACGGCGCGGGACAGGCGGTGATGCACCCCGAGCTGGCGATCCACGGCCCCCGCGAGCAGCTTCGTGCCACCGAGATCGACGCCGATCACGCGTCGCGCCGGCATGCCGTCACTATATGTGGAGCCGATGCCAGACGAGCGTGACAGGCCGATCCGCGGCTCGGCGAAGGGCGCCAGCGGGCGCGGGGGCGCCAGCGGGCGCGGCGGCGTCAGCGGGCGCGGCGGCGAGCAGCCCGGCTACCGCGTCTACCGAGCGGCCCCCAGAGGGCTTCGCGAGCGGCTGCGGGGCGAGGATCCCCTCCTGGACGGCCGTGCCGCCGGCCGGCCGCCACGCCTCGCCGCGGGATCGTCCGCGCGCGGCGCGGGGGCAGCGCCCGCCGGGGCAGCGCCCGCCGCGGGCGTGCGGGGCTCGCGGGGGGCCGTGGGAGGCGTGGGGCGCGCGGGGGCGACCGTGGGGCGCATCGGGGCGACCGCCGGCCTGGCGATGCCCACCGGCGCGGGGCGACTCAGGCGGCTGCTCGCGCCCCGGCGGCTGCTCGCCTACCTGGTGGCGGCGGTGATCATGTGGGTGGGGATCTCATTTGTGCTGTTTGTGATCAGCGCGCAGAGCCAGTCCGGCTCGATTCCGCAGTCCGCCCTGCGCGCGCTCACCCCTGCGGGCAACATGCTCACCTCCACCGACACGATCCTCGTGCTGGGCACCGATCAACGCCCCAAGGGCACCCACGAGGCCGGTGCCAACACCAGCGACAGGGGCAGCCGGACCGACACGATCATGCTCTGGCGCGTCGGCGGCGGCGTGTCGCGGCGGCTGTCGATCCCGCGGGACACGCTGATCGACCTGCCCGGCTACGGCGAGCAGAAGATCAACGCCGCCTACGCGTTCGGCGGACCGGCGCTGGCGATCCGCACGATCGAGCGCTTCACCGGCGTTGCGATCAACCACGTGATCATCGTCAATCTCGCGAACTTCCCTCGCTTCATCGACGCGATCGGCGGGATCACGGTCCGCACGGGACGCATCTGCTCGAACATCTCAGGCGGGGCGCGCAACGGAGGGTTCTCGCTGTTCCTGCGCCCGGGGGTGCACCACCTGGACGGCATCCAGGCTCTGACGCTGGCGCGCACCCGCGACAACAGCTGCAACCCCGCCAGCTCCGACCTCACCCGCGAGGGCTACCAGCAGGAGATCCTCAACGCGATCAAGGCCCAGCTGCTGACGCCCGCCACCTTCCTGCACCTCCCCTGGGCCTCCTGGTACGCGCCCCAGGCGGTGCGCACCGACATGGGACCGCTGACGCTCATGTCGCTGTTCGTCGCCTCCGAGCTCGGCGGCTCGGCGCCGACGCGCATCCTGTACCCGAGCGGCTCGGCCTACGTTCCCGGGGTCGGCGACTCGCTGATCGCCTCGCGCGCGGACGTGCGCAGGGCCGTGGCCACGCTGATGGGCGGCTGAGGGCCCGGCTCAGGCGGCCGAGGCCTTGGCGGGCGCGCTGGAGGACTTGGCCGAGCTGGAGTCCGAGGCACCCCCCGAGTCCGAGGCGCCTCCCGAGTCCTTGGACGGCGCACCGTCGGTGGAGGCCCCCTCGACCTTTCCGTCCTTCATCTCGCGTGCCCGCTTGCGGGTTCCGTAGTCGGTGTTGTAGAAGCCGGAGCCCTTGAAGTGGACGGCCACCGGGTAGAGCACCCGCGCAACCGGCGACCCGCATACCTCGCAGCTGGACACCGGATCCTCGGTGATCCTCTGCATGACCTCGAACGTGTGGCCCTCACTGCACCGGTATTCGTAGATCGGCATTGCGCGCGAGACTATAGCCCATCCGCTTGGCACTCTAGGGGTGAGAGTGCCAGATGCAGGGCCCGGCCCCCCGCCGGGGCAGCGCGCCGGCAAGGGCCCGGCCCCCGCGAGGACAGCGCGCCGGCAAGGGCGCGGCCCCCGCGAGGGCAGCGCGCCGGCAGCCGGCACCGGGCGAGACTGACTAGCATCCGGCGGCCCGGCCCGAATCCCGCGCCGGTGACAGCCCATGCCAGCAGACGTCGTGACGATGGACAAGCTCGTGTCGCTTTGCAAGCGGCGCGGGTTCGTGTTCCCCAGCAGCGAGATCTACGGCGGGATCAGCTCAAGCTACGACTACGGCCACTACGGGGTGCTGCTCAAGAACAACATCAAGGCCCAGTGGTGGCGCGCGATGCTGCAGGAGCGCGACGACGTGGTGGCGCTTGACTCGGCGATCATCCAGCACCCCCGGACCTGGGAGGCCAGCGGCCATCTGGCCGGCTTCACCGACCCGCTGATCGACTGTCGCACCTGCAAGCTGCGCTTCAGGGCCGACCATCTCGGCGCATCGGCCTGCGGCAGGCGTCCCTCCAGGCATCCGGGGGAGACGGCGGACTGCGACCTGACCGAGGCGCGCGAGTTCAATCTGATGTTCCAGACCACGATCGGCCCGGTCGCAGACGAGGGCTCGACCGTGTACCTGCGCCCGGAGACGGCTCAGGGGATCTTCCTGAACTTCCGCAACTACCTGCAGTTCAGCCGCCGCAGGCCGCCGTTTGGGATAGCCCAGATCGGCAAGAGCTTTCGCAACGAGATCACGCCCGGGAACTTCATCTTCCGCACCCGCGAGTTCGAGCAGATGGAGATGGAGTTCTTCGTGCCCCCCGCCGAGGCGCAGCGGTGGTTCGAGCACTGGCTCGAGCAGCGGCGCAACTGGTACCTGCGCCTGGGGCTGAGGGCCGACCACCTGCGTCTGCGCGCGCACGGGCCCGATGAGCTGTCGCACTACTCCAGGGCCACCTCGGACCTTGAGTACCTGTTCCCGATCGGCTGGCAGGAGCTCGAGGGGATCGCCAACCGGGGCGATTTCGACCTCACCCAGCACTCGCGCCACTCGGGCCAGAGGCTCGAGTACGTGGACACCGTGAGCGGAGAGCGCTACGTGCCGCACGTGATCGAGCCCGCCGCGGGCGCGGACCGGGCGCTGTTGGCGTTCATGGTCGACGCCTACGACGAGGACGTGATCGATGGCGAGCGGCGCACGGTGCTGAGGCTGCATCCGCTGCTGGCGCCCGTGAAGGTGGCGGTGCTTCCGCTGGTGCGCAAGGACGGCCAGCCGGAGGTGGCCGAGCGCATCCACGCCCAGCTGCGCGAGCGCTTTCAGACCGAGCTTGACGCAAGCGGCGCGATCGGGCGCCGCTATCGCCGCCAGGACGAAATCGGCACCCCCTGGGCGGTGACCGTCGACCACCAGACGCTCGAGGACGAGACGGTCACGCTGCGCGACCGCGACAGCCTGGCGCAGGAGCGGATTGCGATCGCGGCGCTCGCCGACGAGATCGAGCGCCGGCTCAGGGCGCCGTGGCGCTCCCCGAAGGGCGCGGTCGACGATAGCTCACCCTCAACCTGAGCTATAGGCTGATGGTCAGGGGAGCCGACTCGGAGGCAACCGTGCGCCTGTCGGCGCTCGTGGAGGCGACGAGCAGGTAGCGCCCGGCACGAAGGCGGGAGACCGGCAGGCGAGCGGAGAACTCCCCACCTCGCACGCGCACGCGCAGCGTATCGGCCAGCCGCCGGCGCCCCGACGCGCCGATCCGGTAGACGGAGATCGCGACGCTGCGCTTGGCGGGCGTGACCGTGCCGGTCACGCGCGGCGGCCGCCCGGGCGAAAGCGCCAGGGTTATGCGCGCCTGCACGCCGATCAGCACGAGGTCTGAGACCGCGGCCGGCGGCCCCTCATACAGGGCACGAACGACCACCGATGAGCCCGGCGTCAGCCCGGCGCTCCAGCTTCCGTCGTCCGCGGTCAGCGCGGTGGCGAACGTCGTCGTTCGGCCGATCCCCGCGACCGTCTGAAGCGCCAGCTGGGCGCCGGCGATCGGCGCTCCGGCGAGCGTGGTCAGCCGCCCGCCGAGCGCAACCGGAGCCTGCGGCAGCACGACCGCGGGCGCGGCCTGCAGCGTCAGGTGGGCCGGTGAGCCGGCGAGCGCCAGCGCGCGCGGGCGGATCGCCTCAAGGCGCGCATAGAGCGCGTCGCCCGGGCAGTCGGTCAGATCGCCGTCCCGGTGGCCGGCGATCCGCGGCAGCGACACCAGCTGACCGGGCGCAAACGGGGTGTAGAAGGCGTCGGCTGGGTCCACGCGCACGGTGACCGACCCGTCGGTGGGCACCCCGTGCAGCGACAGCTTCCAGGACAGCAGCCGCGTGAGAGCGTCGACCGCGGGCGCCGGGGGCACGGCGGACATGAAGCTGCCGAGCACCGCGACCCCGGTGGAGACCTGGTTGTAGCCGCCGGCGTGGGCGCCGATCACCGGCTCGTCGATGCCGCCCGCCCGCGCCTCCCACACGCGGCCGAACGCGTCGACCATGAAGTTGTAGGCGATGTCGAAGAAGCCGCGCACGAAGCGGTGGTATTCGTAGATCGAGAGGATCATCGCCGGGACCTGGTCGGCCGCGTAGCCGTTCGGGGTCTCGGTGTGGTGCACGAAGGCAAGGCGCACCTCGCCGTAGTAGGGGCCGGCGCTGGGCCCGTTGGCATCGCCCGCCCACGCGCGGCGGGCGATGATCGGTGGCTGTCCGGGCCCGGCCTGCAGCACCGGCAGGGCCAGCGGATAGGGGACCACGCCCGTCTGGCTGCGCGCAAGCGCGTCCGTCGAAGGCTCCTGGAAGCCCGGCGCCGCGGCGGGGACCGCGTGCACGGTGACGTCGGCCAGCGGCCGGTCGCTGCGAACCTCAAGCGCGTCGCTTGCGCCAAACCACACGGGCTCGCCGAACCTGGGGGCGCCCGCCGGCAGCGGCCCAGCGCCGGGCCGATCCGGGTCGTGGCCCTGCGCCGAGGCGGGCGCCCAGCGGCTCCAGCGCCCATCCAGCGCGCGGGCGCGCAGCTGGATGCGCGCGGCCGCGGCGCCCCGCCACTGCACCCCGGCGAGCGCGAACGGCGCCAGGGGGATCGGCGCGCAGGCACCGGAGAGAGGGCCGACGTCGACGCTGACCAGGCGCGCCTGCGCGCGTCTGCGCTCTGACGCCATCGCCGCCGGCGCTGCCAGCAGCAGGCCCGTGGTGGCCGCCGCAGCACCGGCCAGAACATCACGCCGCGAGACCCTCGGCGCTCCGCTCATGAGCGCATTGTGCCGCGATCCCGCCGTCGCCGGGCGCGCTGTGCGCGGCGGCGCGACCGGCGCCGGACCGCGCGCCGGTCGAACGCCACCGTCACGGCGCAGAGCGCCAGCGCAGCCAGCGCGATCAGCGCCGCCATCGCCGGCCCGGGGGTCGCAAGCAGCACGATCACGCCCAGCGCGACGGCGATCAGCAGCTCGACTGGCCGCCAGCCGCGGGCTCTCACACCCGCACCCTCACAGCGCGAGCCTCCTGCGCAGGGTCCTTGGCAGGTGCCGCAGCACGAGCAGGAGGTAGCGCAGCACCCCGGGAACCCAGATCGTCCCACCGCGCCCGTCGGTGAGCGCGCGCGCGATCGCTCGCGCGACGGCGTCTGGCCCCACCGCGAGCGGCAGCGCCGGCAGTCCCGTGGTCATCCTGGTGCGCACGAACCCCGGGCGGACCACGAGCACCCGCACCCCCGTCGACGCGACCGAGTCACCGAGCGCCTGCGCAAGCGAATCCAGGCCGGCCTTGGCGGCGCAGTAGACGGCGTTTGAGGCGCGCGGCAGCTCTCCGGCGACCGACGAGAGGACCACGAGCGTGCCGCGGCCCTGGGCTCTGAGCTCGCGCAGCGCGCAGATCAGCAGCGAGCCGGCGCCCAGGAAGGTGGTGCGCATGACCTCCAGGGCCTCCGCGTGCTCGGCGTCCAGGCCGGCCTGCGCCCCCAGGCGGCCGACCGCCAGCAGCGCCACGTCGAAGCCCTCGCGCGCGGCGGCGAACGCCTCGCGCAGCACGGACTCGTGAGTGTCCGGCTCGGCCGCGTCGACGATCGCCACCTCCACCGGCCCCACGCCGGCCGCGCGAAGCTCGCCGGCGGCGCGCTCAAGCCCGGGGCCGTCGCGTCCCAAGAGCGTCGCTGCCACCGGTCGCAGCTGGGCCATCCGTCGCACGGTGGCAAGCGCGATCTCCGAGGTGCCGCCGATCACCAGCACCCGCGCGACGCCCTGATCGGCGCTCGAGCGGCGTCTCACCGCACCGGCTCCACCAGGCCGGCGCGCACGCCCAGGTCAGAGCGCCAGAGCCGCTTTGGGTCAAGCCGGTCGCGGACCGCGCGCCAGCGCGCGAGCGCCGGGTACATCGCGGCGAGCGTCTGGGCCCGCACATGCCGGTCCTTGGCGAGGTAGACCCTGCCCCCGGCCTGCGCCACCAGCTCGTCCAGCGAGTCCAGCAGGCCGGACAGGCCCGGCGCGGCGGCGGGCAGGTCCATCGCCAGCGTAAAGCCGCGGATCGGGAACGACAACGGGGCCGCGGCGGCCGTCCCGAAGTCCTTGAGCACCGCCAGGTAGCACGGGATGCCGCTGCGGCGCACGCGCTCGATCACGGCCTCGAGCGTTCGCTCCGAGCCCCAGGGAACGACCAGCTGGTACTGCACAAGCCCATCGGCGCCGTACAGCCTCGGCCAGGCGTCGAGCACATCCAGGGGGAACATGTGCGATCCGAAGGGCTCAAGGCGCCCGCGCGCGTGCCGCGGCGCGCGGCGGAAGCGAAGCTCGTTGTGGGCCGCGACGACCGCCGGCGACAGCAGGCCGCCGGGCCAGCGGGGCGGGATGCGTAGGCGCGCGCGCACCGTGGTGCACGCGCGCCGCGCCCCCGCCTCGCCGGGGCTGCCGATCACGTGCTCGGCGCGCGTGACGACGCCCCGAGCGCCGCGCCGCGCCAGCAGGTCAAGCCACGCCACCCGATGCGGGCCGCCCGGACCGCAGAGCACGTCGAGCGCCTCGTCCAGGGAGGAGACGCGGTCGGTGTCAACCGCCAGCCACGGGCCGGGCAGCCTTCTGAGCGAAAGCGCCGCCGACACGATCACGCCGGTCAGCCCCATCCCGCCGATCGTGGCCTCGAACGCGTCGCGGTCGCGCTCGCGTGAGAGCGTGCGCAGCTCGCCGGCCGAATCCAGCAGATCAAGCTCCAGCACGTGCGCGCCGAAGGAGCCGGCGAGGGCGTGGTTCTTGCCGTGGATGTCGCAGGCGATCGCGCCGCCGACCGTCACATGCTGGGTTCCGGGAACCACCTGCAAAACCCAGCCGGCGCGCTCCAGAGCGGGCAGCAGCTGACCGATCGTGACGCCCGCCCCGGCACGGACCACGCCCCGCTCGGCATCCAGCGACAGCCATCGCAGCGCGGTGGTGTCGAGCACCAGCCCGGCGCGCACGAGCGCCGCGTCCCCGTAGGAGCGTCCCATCCCGCGCGCGATCATCCCCGCGGGCGCCCCCTGCGCGAGCGCCGCCCGCAGCTGCATCAGGTCGTCAGGGCGAGCGACCTGCACCGGCACGCGCTGCCCGCCGCCCCATCCGGTGAGAGAGGCGGCCATGCGACGGGGAGCTCCGTGCGCGTTGACGCCCGCCGTCGGCGGCGCGAGCGAGAGCGCCCGCTCAGCCCGCGGCATGGACCGCGAGCGCGAACAGGATCAGCCACGCCAGCGCTCCGACGATCATCAGGCGGTCGGTGAGGATCGCCTCCTCGGGCGCCTCGCCCTCGCCGGAGCGCACGAGCAGGGCGTAGCGCGCCAGGCACACGGCGAACGGCGGCACCGTCGCCAGTCGCCAGAGCCCGCCGTGCTCCAGCGGCACCTGCAGCGCCCACATGAAGTAGGCAAACAGCGCCCCGGCGCCGGCCAGCGCCAGGACGCCCGCCAGCGAGCGCGGGCCGTAGCGGCTGAGCACCAGCCGCGGCCTGCGCCCCGCCTCGGTGGCGCTGCGCAGCTCGGCGAACCGCTTGCCGGCCGCCACGAACACGGCCGCGCAGGTGATCACCGCCAGAAACCACCGCGAAAGCGACACGGGAGCCGCCACCCCGCCGGCGACCGCGCGCAGCACGAACCCGGCTGCGAGCGCCGCCAGGTCAAGCATCGGCAGCCTGCGCCACAGCCAGCTGTAGCTGACCGTGACCGCCAGGTACGCGGCGCCCACGAGCGCGAGCATCGCCGACACCGCGAAGCAGAGCAGAAGGCCGCAGGCGAGCGCGCAGGCGCCGAACCAGACGGCCTCCCCCGGCGTCAGCTCGCCGGCGGCGACCGGCCGGCGCCGCTTCTGCGGGTGCCGGCGATCCTCCCCGCGGTCGCGCACGTCATTGAGCGCATAGACGCCCGCCGACAGCAGGCAGAAGGCCAAGCAGGCGACCGCCAGCCTGAGCGGAACGTCATCGTGTCCCAGCGCGCCGGCGGCGCCGGGCGCGGCGACGACGAGCAGGTTCTTGATCCACTGACGGGGGCGCGCAAGCCTGATCAGCGCTGCGCACCGCCGGCGGCCCGCCAGGCTCGCCGACGGCATCGCCCGCACGGGCAGCGAGACGGACCCGGGCTCGTCGGGGTGCATGGCGCGGTAGGTTAGGCGGGAGAATTCAGTGCGAGCTGATCGACTGATGAGGAACTTCTCAGCCACCGTTTAATCGCAGGCAGCTTCGCACAGCCACGATCCCGCCGTGTCGCTTCAGATAGAGCGCTCTCAGAGAGCTTCCCGGATGGGCCGGGCCGGCCGCACGCTCCCGCGAGCGCTGCGCGTGCCCTACCGCACGCGGCGAAGCTGGCGGAGGGTCGCGGTGGCCGCCTCGATCGTCGCGCTGGCCCCCGGGGTGGTGTCCTATGTGCGGATGCTCGCCCAGCCGTCCAACTCGAGCCTCTCGATCCGCACCGTGGAGTGGCTTCGCTCCGATGGGGCCCGCGCGCTCGTCAATCGGATCGAGTCGATCTACTACACGCTGACCGCGCCCGCGCCGGGTGGTCCGGCCCTGCGCGCGCTGCCCAAGCAGTCGGGCACCGTGGTCGCAACCGTCCAGGGCGCGTCGGCGCGCGCGGCCCGCCGGGCGCGACATCGCCTGCCAAGGCCCTATCTTCCGCCCCCGATCCGGCCGGTGATCCACCCCGCGCTGCCCGGAGAGGGCGTCTGGCACGCCACGTTCTCCGGCGGCGGATCGGACCCGCCTGTGCTGATCACAAGCTACCGGCCCGAGCCGCAGTACCCGCAGCTGGTCGCCGGGCTGGCCTGGATCAACGCCGCCAGGACCAACATCTGGCTGTATCCGGGGATGCAGGAGCCGGCCGTCGCGATGCCCAACCGCGGCCCGGAGGAGGTCCCAAGGTCCCTGCGCTACAAGCTGGTGGCGACGTTCAACAGCGCCTTCAAGCTCAGCGACTCCGGCGGCGGCTTTGCATACGGGGGCCACACGTATGCGCCGCTGCGCGACGGCCTTGCGACGATCCTGCGCTACAGCGACGGAAGGGTTGACATCGTCGACTGGAACGGCGGGCCGGACGTGGGGCCCAACATCGTCTACGCGCGCCAGAACCTGCCACTGATAATCGACAACGGCCACCTGAACCCCAACCTGTCAGATGGCCCGCAGTGGGGGGCGACGCTGGGCAACGCGATCGAGGTGTGGCGCTCGGGGATCGGGATCGACCGCCACGGCGACCTCATCTACGCCGCCGCCGACTACCAGACGGTCGGTTCGCTGGCGCAGATGCTGCTGCACGCCGGGGCGGTGCGCGCGATGGAGCTTGACATCAACTCCTACTGGCCGAGCTTCATCACCTACCGGCGGCCGGGCGCGGTCGACCCGGCCAACCTGCTGCCCGACATGACCCGCTCCCCCTACCGCTACCTGACCCCCGACGATCGGGACTTCTTCGCGGTCTACCTGAAGTGAGGGCCCTCTCCGGTCGCGTTCGTCGGCCCGCGCGGCGGGCCGCGGTCGCGGCATGCGCCCTGGCGACGGTCGTCGCGGGCGGCGCCCTGGCGCTCGCGCTCGTCGCCCGCAGATCGGACACCGGCCAGCGCCCTGGACCGCGAGCTCGTGCTCACGCCGCCGCGGCCCGGGCGCGCGGGGCGGCCCGGGCGCGCGGCGCGGCGCACGGCGCCGCGGCCGCGGAGGGCCGCGGGGCCCGCGAGGGCGGCGCGCACACGGCCACGTATGCCGTCGGCGAGCGGGTGCTGACGCTCGTGGAGCGCACCAGAACCGTCACGCTGCCCGGCCGGGCCCCGGGCCCGCGCACGCTGGTCACGCTCGTGCTCTACCCCGCGCTGGGGCCGATCAGGTCGGCCGTCACCCCGGATGCGCCGCCGGACCGCGGGGCGGGGCCGTTTCCGCTGGTCGTCTTCGGCCACGGGTTCGACACCACGCCCGCGACCTACGTACGGCTGCTGGTCGCCTGGGCGCGGGCCGGCTTCGTCGTCGCGGCGCCGACGTTTCCGCTGACCTCGGCCGGCGCGCCCGGGGGCCCGCGGGAGTCAGACCTGGTCAACCAGCCCGGCGATATGAGCTTTGTGATCACCCGGATCACAAAGCTCAGCCGCCGGGCCACGGGCGCGCTGTCGGGGATGATCGACCCGGGGCGGATCGCGGTCGCCGGCCAGTCCGACGGCGGGGAGACGGCGCTCGCCGTCGCCTTCGATCGCCACTACCTGGACCGGCGCGTGCGCGCCGCGGTGCTGCTGTCCGGGGCGCGGGTGCCGAGCGTCGCCGCGCTCAGGCTCGGTCCCGGGGAGCCGGCGCTGCTCGCCGCCCAGGGGACGGCTGACCCCGTCTCGCCAGCCCGCTACACCTACGCGTTCTTTGCGCTCGCGCGCCGGCCGAAGTTCCTGCTCAAGCTGCCGGGCGCCGGGCATCTTGCCCCCTACACGCGCCCGGGGGCTGAGCTTGCGATCGTGCAGCGCGTGTCGACCGCCTTCCTTTTGCGGTATCTCGACGGGCGGGTGGGCGCGCTCGCGCGGATGGAGCGCGCGGGCGACCGCCCCGGCCAGGCGCAGCTGATCGCCGATCCGTGAGCGCAGCGACGCTCGGCGGGGGCGGGGGCGCGCTCAGGGCGCCGGTCGCGGAGCCCCGGCGCGCTCAGGGCGCCGGTCGCGGATCCCCGGGGCGCTCAGGGCGCCGGTCGCGGATCCCCGGGGCGCTCAGGCCAGCTGCGCCCGGGCCGCGGCGACCGCCAGGGCAATCAGCGGCTCCAGGTCAAGCTCGGGCTCCGCCAGCCGCCGGATCGCCACTCCGTCGGCGAGCGCGAGCAGCAGCGCCGCCACGTGCTCGGCCTCGGAGCGCAGCGTGAACGCGCCGGCGCTGCTGCGGGATCGCAACGCCGCCGCCAGGCGCGTGCGCATCGCCGCGGCCAGCTGCGCGACTTCGCCGGCGATCTCCGCGTTTCGCTGGCCGAGCGCGAGCAGCTCGTAGAAGGTGACCATCTCGCTGCGGCCGGCGCCGAGCACCTCCTTGAGGTTGCGCACGAGCGCGTCGATCAGCTCGTCGGGCCCATCGGCCGCGGCCACCGCCTCGTCGAGCAGATTGCCGCGCAGCTCGGCCTCGCGCCTGACCACCTCCACCAACAGGCGCTCCTTGGTGCCGAAGTGGTAGTGCAGCAGGCCGCGTGAGACCCCGGCCTCGCGGGCCACATGGTCGAAGGTGGCCCCCGCGATGCCGCGCGCGGCCACGCTGGCGCGCATCGCCTCGACGATCCGCTGCGCCTTGTCGGTCGGCAGGTCCGGCGCAGGCACCCGCCCGGCTGCGGTGGCGGCCTGCATGCCGGCGGCGGCGCGCCGACGCTAGGCGGCCGTGGTCGCCGTCTCGCCCGCGGCCTCGCCCGCCTCGCCGGAGGCCTGTGGCGCCGGCGTGCCCGGCGGCGGCACGTACTGGAACTCCTCCTCGGCGCCGAACAGCATGTCGAGCACCTTGGAGCGAAGCGACTCCGAGGCGGCGAGCGCCAGGCCGGCACCCACGACGAGCATCCCGAGGCGGCGGGCGAGGCGGCGCCGGCGCTTGGGCTTGGGGCGCTTGGGCGCGTCGTAGAGAGCGACCGCCGCATCGCGCACGGCCTCCGCGGCGCGGCGCAGCTCGGCCTGGAGCTTGTGGTCGTCCAGGAGCGCCCGCTGCGGCGCCTTGCTTGAGATCAGCCGCTCGTACGCGCTGCGGCCGGAGTCAAGCGCCGTGCGGACGTTGTCGCGCAGCTTGGAGTCGTCGATCAACCGCTGGATGTAGGGGTTGGCCTTGGTGATCGAGGCCAGCTCGGCGGGGTGCAGCGGAACCGACCTCGCGGCCCTCTTCTTTCGTGATGCCATCGGTCTACCTCGATTCGGGGCGGTTGCCAGCTCAGGATACGCGATGCTCCGCCGCCGGCCGGCGCCGACGGCCCGGCGCGGCCGGGCGCCGTGGGCCGGCGGCAGCGCCCGCGGAAGGCGAAGAGCCGCCGCGCTCGCCGGCGGCGGGCCGGCGGCGCAGAGCGGCTGCCAGCACCTCGTCGATCGTTGAGACGAAGACAAAGCGGATCGCCTTGCGCAGATGCTCCGGGATGTCCTCCACGTCTGGCTCGTTGAGCGCCGGCGCGATCACGGTCCGCAGCCCACCGCGCTGCGCGGCTAGCGCCTTCTCCTTGAGCCCGCCGATCGGCAGCACGTTGCCCGCCAGCGTGATCTCGCCGGTCATCGCCACATCGGAGCGCACCGGGCGACCGGAGATCAGCGACGCGAGTGCGGTCACGATCGTGACCCCGGCGCTGGGCCCATCCTTGGGCACGGCACCGGCTGGCACGTGGATGTGGATGTCCTGCTTGGCAAACCAGTCATGGGCCAGCCCCGGGGCAAGCTCGCCGGCGTTGGCGCGCACGTAGGAGAGAGCCGCCTGCGCGGACTCCCGCATCACATCGCCCAGCTGGCCGGTGATCGTCAGCTTTCCCGAGCCGGGCATCGCGGTCGCCTCGACGAACAGGACCTCGCCGCCGGTCGCCGTCCAGGCCAGGCCGGTGGCCACGCCGGGACGCGACGTGCGGCGGCGCACCTCCGGCAGAAAGCGCGGGCGGCCGAGCAGCTCGCGCACGCGCGGGGCGGTCACGGTCGTGCGCCCGGCGGCCCTGCCCTCGGCGACCTGCCTGGCGACCTTGCGCGCGATCGCACCGATCTCGCGCTCCAGCTGGCGCACGCCCGCCTCACGCGTGTAGCCGGAGATGATCTCCCGCAGGCCCGCGTCGGTGAACGCCAGGCGGGCACTGGTAAGGCCGTTTCGCTCGATCTGACGAGCCACCAGGTAGCGCTTTGCGATCTGGAGCTTCTCGTCGGCCGTGTAGCCGGAGAGCGTGATCACCTCCATGCGGTCGCGCAGCGGACCGGGGATCGTGTCCAGCGTGTTGGCGGTGGCGATGAACATCACGCTGGAGAGGTCGAAGGGCAGGTCCAGGTAATGGTCGCGGAAGGTGGCGTTCTGCTCGGGGTCGAGCACCTCGAGCATCGCGCTCGCCGGATCGCCGCGGAAATCCGAGCCGAGCTTGTCGATCTCGTCGATCATGAACAGCGGGTTGCGCGCGCCCGCGTCGCGCATCGCGCGGATGATCACCCCCGGCATCGCCCCGATGTAGGTGCGGCGGTGGCCGCGGATCTCGGCCTCGTCGCGCACGCCGCCAACGCTGATGCGCTCAAAGCGCCGGCCGAGCGCACGGGCGACGGAGCGCCCCAGGGATGTCTTGCCCACGCCCGGCGGGCCGACGAACGTGAGGATCGAGCCCGCGGGCTGGTCGCCTCGGTCGCGCGTCAGCGAGCGCACGGCGAGGAACTCCAGGATCCGGTCCTTGACCTGCTCGATGTCGTAGTGGTCGGCGTCGAGCACCTCGCGCGCGTGCGCCAGGTCAAGGTTGTCCTCGGTGGTCGTGCTCCACGGCAGCGAGGCGATCCACTCCAGGTAGGTGCGCACCACGCCGTACTCGGCCATCGCCGGCTGCAGGCGCTCGAGCCGTCCGAGCTCCCGCTGGACCTGCTTTGAGACCTCCTCTGGGAGGGTGAGCGCCTCGAGCTGGGCGCGCAGCTCGGCCGCCTCGGCCCGCGCCTCGTCGCCCTCGCCGAGCTCCTCCTGGATGGCCTTCAGCCGCTGGCGCAGGAAGAACTCCCGCTGCCCCTTCTCAAGCTCGGACTGCACCTGGGTCTCGATCTTGGAGTCCAGCGCCACCAGCTGCGCCTCGCGCGCCAGCAGCTCGGACAGCCGCCGCAGCCGGCGGGTGACGTCCAGCTCCTCCAGCAGCTTCTGCTTCTCGGCGGTCGGCAGGCGAAGCGCGCCCGCGATCAGGTGGCTGAGCAGCACCGGGTCCTCGATGTTGGCGACCATCACCTGCAGCTCCTCGGGCAGGTAGGGGACCTTGCCGGCGATCTCCGAGAAGGTGCGCTGCACGTTGCGCGCGAGCGCCTGCAGCTCATCGCTCTGGCGCACCCGGTCGGGCGCTGGCTGGACCAGCGCCACCAGGTAGGGCTCGGTCGCCACCCATTCGAGCACGCGCACCCGCTCGCCCCCCTGCACCAGCACCCGCAGCGTGTTGTCGGGAAGCCGCACCATCCTCACGACGGTGCCCAGCACGCCCACGTCGTGGACCTGGTCGGGCCCGGGGGCCTCCACCTCCGGATCCTTGCCGGCCACCAGCACCAGCGAGCGGTCGCCGCGCAGGACGTCGTTGATCAGCGCGATGCTGCGGGGCTGGCCGATGTTGAGCGGCATCACCAGCTCCGGGAAGGTGACGGCGTCGCGCAGCGGCAGCACCCCGAGCCGCGCCGGGAAGCGGCGGGCTCCGTCGGCCCCCATGGAGCCGGGCCCGGCCTCCGCCGTGGCCTGTGCCGGCGCGCTGGGCACCGTCGCCTGGGCCGGCGCGCTGGGCGCCGTCGCCTCGCCCGGCGCGCCTGCCGCCGCGTTCGCCGCCGACCGTGGCTGAGGGTCACGCGCCACTGCGCTCATCCTCCCCGGCCGCCGGCCGGTCCTCGGCCGCCGGAGACGCCGGCGGTGCCGGAGGCCCCGCGGCCGCCTGAGATCTCGGGGCGGGCTGGGACCCCGGGGCCAGTTGAGAGCGGGACGACACGGCGGCCCGTCGAGCGCTCCAGGACCGGCAGCTCCACGTGCAGCATCCCGTCCTCGTATCGCGCCGTGATCCTGTCGGCGTCCACGTCGGCGCCGAGCTCGATCAGACGGCGGAAGCTCCCCCGCTCGATCTCCACCTGCTGGAAGAGCTCTCCGCCCGCGCCCGGCGCTCGCCGGTGGCCTGCGAGAAACAGCCTCCGACCCTCGATCTGCAGCGCCACATCCTCGATCCGCACGCCCCCGAGCTCGACCGTCACGATCGCGCGCGGGGGGTTCGAGGCGTATGAGACATCGACCGGCGGCCAGCGGCGGCCGTGGCGGCGCGTGAGACCCGTGTGCTCCAGGACGCTGTCGAACAGCTCGTCCATCTCCCGCCGGACGCGGTCGAAGTTCGCAAACAGGTCACGATCGGCCATTGCGCTTGCCGGTGTCAAGCGTAGCCCGGCGGGCTCGGAGGAGGCGGCGCGCGGCGCCGCCAAAGGCGCTAAGCGCCGCTCACACGACGTACTCGGCGCCATCGGCCGCGAGCGCCACCTCGGCCCCGAACGCGGCGCTGGCGCGATCGCGCAGCCGCCCGGCATCGAGCTCATCCGACCAGTGCGTCAGCACCACGCGGCGCGCGCCCGCGCGCCGGGCGTGCTCGCCCGCCTCCTCGGCGGTGAGGTGCCCGCGGGGGCCTTCTGGCTCCGGCCGCTCGAGCGTCGCCTCGATCAGCAGGAGCTCGCTGCCCGCCGCGAAGCGCACCAGATCCTCGCTGGGAGCGGTGTCAGCGCTGAAGGTGAGGCTCGGCGGCTCGGCCGCGCCGTCGTGGGCGGCCGGTGTCAGCCTGACCGCGTGCGAGGCGATGAAATGCGGAACCCGGCAGAAGCGGGCCCGCAGCGGCCCCAGCTCCAGCGCCTGGTCCGGGTCGTACTCGGACACCTGAAACGCCGCGTCGATCAGGCCCCTGGGGCCGCCGGCCAGCGCCACTTCGCGCAGCAGGCCGGCGCCGGCGGGCGGGAGGTGAAGGCGCGGGCGAGCGAGCCGGCGCGGCCCGTAGCAGAGCCCGTTGGCGAACGGGACCAGGTCCGCGAAGTGGTCGAAGTGCATGTGGCTGATGACCACGTCGTCCACGTGCGCGTAGTCGCAGGCCGCCCGCAGCTTTGCAAACGAGCCGCTGCCGCAGTCCAGCAGCAGCGTGTGGCCGCCCTGGCGCACCAGGTAGGCGCTGCACGCGCCACCCGCGTCCTGCCAGGACGGTGACTTGCCCAGCACCCTGATCAGCACCGGCCGCCGCCCCCGCTGTCGGAGAGCTGCACGCCGCGGGGCTCAGCGGCCGTCGCGCCGCGCGCGACGGTCGGGATCCAGCACCCAGCCCATCAGCACCGTCAGCAGCACGACCACTATGAACCCGCCGATCAGCGGCCAGAACATGGGACAAACGATACCGAAGCGCCGGCGGCCGGCGCGCGCCGGCGGGCTTGGGCTCACGCGCGCCGGCGGGCTTGGGCTCACGCGTGCCGGACCGCCTGCTCGGCGGCGGTCGGAAACGCCCACGCCACCTGCAGCCGGCGCTCCTGGCGGAAGACGAGGCGAAGCTGGCTTGGCGGCCGCAGGCCATCCGGGTGGGCGGGCCGGAAGGTTGCACACGGCTCGCCGCCGGCCAGCGAGCACAGCTGGTTGCGCCCGAAGTAGCACTCCTCACAGCTTGCCCTCGCCACGGGTGCGCGCCCTCGTCCCATTCCCGCTCCGTCACCCGGCCTTTCTCTCGCCCTGAAGCCAACCCATGCGACGCGGGCATGTAAGCGGATCCCACCCCCGGCCACAACGACGATTCCCGGAAAACGCAGCGATTTGGATATCCCGCAAATTGCAGGCACTTTTACCTCATGGCCGCAATTTGCGCGCAATCCGGGGCGCCGGCTGCCCCACCCGCGCGGCGAGCCCGAGGCCGGCGAGCCCGGGGCCGGCGAGCCCGAGGCCGGCGAGCGCGCACGCCGCGCGGCCGGGCGGTACGCCGTCGCGAGTCTGAGCACGGTCTCACGAATCTCTTAGCTCCCTCTTTGGCGGGCCGGCGATCATCCTCAGCGCAGATGACCTTCGAGCACGATCGTGGGGGCGCCGCCGGCGCCCGCAGCGCCCGGGATGCCGGGATCGCCTTCGTACGCCGCGCCAACCGGTGGATCGTCGCGATCGCGATCGCGATCGCGGGCGCGGTGACCGCGGTCACGGCCCACGCCTTCCATCCGCGCACCGCCGCGGCCGCGCAGACCCCGACGCCGACGGGCGCATCGCAGGGAGCGGCGGCGGGCGCGGGCTCGGCCACCACGTCCCAGGGCGCCGGTCTCAGCGCCCCCCAGACGGCGGTGCAGCAGGCCGCTCCCGCCGCCACCACGCCGGTCATCTCGGGCGGGTCCTGAAGCCCAGGGCGGTTCCCGAACCGTCGTCCGGCCATGACGATCGCAGCCGTGACCCCCAGCCCGCTGTGGTTCATGACGCGCGGCACCGGCACGACGGCGCTGGTGCTGCTGACCGCGTCGGTGGCGCTCGGGGTCGCGCACGTGAGGCGGGTCCGGATCGGCGGGCTGCCGCGCTTCGTGCTGGACAACGTGCACCGCAACGTGTCGCTGCTGGCGCTGGCGTTCGTGTGCGTGCACGTCGCCACGGCGGTGCTCGACGGGTTTGCGCCGATCAGCCTGCTCGACGCCGTGATCCCGCTGCACTCCGCCTACCGCCCGGTCTGGCTTGGCCTGGGGGCGGTCGCCTTTGACCTGCTGGTGGCCACGATCGTGACCAGCCTGCTGAGACGTCGGCTCGGCTACCGGGCCTGGCGAGCCACGCACTGGCTGACGTATGCCTGCTGGCCGGTAGCGCTCGTGCATGCGTTCGGCACGGGCTCGGACGCGCGCACTCACTGGATGCTGGCGCTCACAGCCTGCTGCGTGCTCGTCGTGCTGGCAGCCGTGGTCGTGCGGGTGCGCGCCGGCTGGCCGCACAAGCTGGGCGTGCGGCTCTCGGCCCTGGGGATGGCCGCGGCGCTGCCCGTGGGCCTTGCCGTCTGGCTGCCGCGTGGTCCGCTTGCCCGCGGGTGGGCGTTGCGCGCCGGCACGCCGCTGTCCGTGCTCGAGGCGGCGGCTGGGCTTCCGGCCGCCGGCCGGAGCGGCTCCAGCGCCAGCGCGGTGCAGCAGCGCAACAGCTCCTCAGGCGAGGGCGACGGCCAGGGCGAGGCCCAGACGCAGACGGACTTCACGGCGTCGGTCGCCGGCTCCGTGCGCCAATTTCAGTCCGCTGACGGCCAGGCTGTCGTGGACCTGTCACTGGGCATCTCGGGCCAGGGGATCGATCGGCTGCGAATCGTGCTCAGAGGGCAGCCGCTCCCCGGCGGCGGGGTGCAGCTGACCTCAAGCCGCGTGACGCTCGGCTCGCAGGCCAACCCGGACCTGTACGCAGGTCAGGTGACCGGCCTTCAGGGCACGACGATCGGGGCGACCGTCACCGGCGATGGTTCGACCCTTTCGATCCTCGCCCAGCTGACGGTTGCACCGGGGCCCGGCGCGGTCACCGGCACGGTCACGGTGGCCCCGGCCGAGCAGTAGGCCGCGGCCGGAGAGCCCGTACGCCCCGGCCGAGCCCGTATATCGCGGCCGGGAGCTGCGGCGAAGCGGCGGCCCGCAGCCGGGTAGCGTTCTGCGGGCGTGCTCTCACCCGCCTGCGATCCCCCAACCGCCATCGCGCCCAGAGCGGCCCCACCGCGATGAGGATCCTGGTCACGGGGGTCACCGGCTACGTGGGCGGCCTGATGGCGCAGCGCCTGCTCGGTGACGGCCACGACGTTACCGGCCTCGTGCGCGACCCCAGCCGCGCACCCGACGGCGTGAGGGTGGTCAGGGGGGATGCGGTAACCGGCGCAGGCCTCGAAGCGGCAATGCGCGGCATCGAGGTGGCCTACTACCTCATTCACTCGATGGAGCCGCGGGTCGACGGCGCGGGGGCGTCGCCGGCGAGAGCCCAACCTCCGCCCACCGCCGCCCCCACTCCCCGGTCCCCCGCGGTACCCAGCGAGCGCTTTGCGGCGCTTGAGCTGACCGCCGCGAGACGGTTCGGCAGGGCCGCGGCGCGAGCGGGGGTGCATCGCATCGTGTACCTCGGGGGGCTTGCGCCGGCCGCCGGCAGGCCATCGCCTCACCTCTCAAGTCGCCTTGCCGTCGAGCGGGAGCTGCTCTCAGCTGTCCCCGGCTCGGTCGCCCTGCGCGCCTCGATCGTGATCGGCGCCCGCTCCCGGTCGTTTCGGTTGCTGGTCAGGCTGGTCGAGCGCCTGCCGGTGCTCGCAATCCCGGCCTGGGGTGAGCGGCGCACCGCGCCGATCGACGAGCGTGACATCGTCTCGATGCTCGCCCGCGCGGCGGCGAGCGAGCACGTCGCCGGCCGGTCGCTGGATGCCGCCGGTCCGGAGGTTGTCAGCTACCGCGAGCTGATAGCTCGGATCGCGGACGCGATGCTGGTGCGCCGCCCGGCGGTGACTCTGCGCCGCCTCACAGTCACGCCGATCGCGAGCCGTCTGGCCGCCGTCGTAAGCGGCGAGCACCACGAGCTCGTGGGCCCGCTGATGGAGAGCCTGCGCACCGACCTGCTCGCGTCGGCCGACCGGGACGCCGCGGCGGCACTGGGACTTCGCCTGCACTCGCTCGACAGCGCGATCGAGCATTCGCTGCGCGAATGGGAGCAGACCGAGGCGCTCGCCGCGCGGTGAGGCCCGCCCTGAGTACAGGCGCGGCCGGCCGCTGCTGAGGCCGACGCCCGCCGGGCGCGCGCTGCTTTAAGCGATCGTGTCGCCCGGATCGGTCCGTTAGTGTGCCCGCCACATGAGCACCGTGTTCGCGTCGATCCTGATCGGTGCGCCGATCGAGCGCGTCTGGGACCTGGTCATGGACCCATATCGCCTCGGGGACTGGGTGACGATCCACCGCGGGATCGCCGACGTGTCCGATTCCCCGCTGCGGCGGGGGTCAACCATGGAGCAGACGATCCACGTCCGCGGGCTGACGTTCAGAGTCCACTGGACGCTGATGTCGATCGACAGGCCGCACCGCGCGGAGTGGGAGGGCGGTGGTCCGGCCCACTCGCGAGCGATCATCCGCTACGAGCTGCGACCCGACGGGCAGGGTGGGACGCTGTTTGAGTACACCAACGAGTTCCACCCGCCGGGCGGCAGGATCGGCAGCGTTGCAGGCCGGATGATCGTCGGCGCCACCTCCCAGCGCGAGGCAAACGCTTCACTGTCCCGGCTCAAGGCGCTGCTTGAGCGATGATCCGATCCGCTGGCGCGGTGATCTGATTTGCACTATCGCGTCGTGATGTGTGTATCTTGCTCGGCGACAGTTCACCAACGTTGAACGCGGAGGTAGGTCAAATGGCAGAGTTCGTCGAGACCACGGTGCGGGAGATCGACAGCCGGCTGCGCGAGCTGGAGTCGGAGGTGTCCAAGCTGCGCGCCGCACGGGCGGCACTGGTGGGTGGTGGCGGGCGCACGCGCCGGGCGGCCGCTACCGCAGGCGGGCGCCGTGAGCGCGCCGCACGCACGGTAGCCGCACGGTCGGCAGGCGCGCGCACCGGCGCGACCAGGCGCAGCGCGGCGCGGCGCTCGGGCGCTGCGAGCGGCGGCGGGCGCCGGAGCGGCCCCACGCGCGCAAGCCAGGCGCTGGACCTGGTCAGGGCGCGGCCCGGGATCACGATCCCGGAGATCGCCAAGGAGCTGGGGATCGAGCCCAACTACCTCTACCGTGTGATGCCCAGGCTGCAGAGCGAGGGTCACATCACGCGCGAGGGCCAGGGCTGGCATCCAGCCGCGCAGGCGGCCGCCTGACGGCTTTTGCCTGCTTCGTGCCCCGCGCCCGCAGCCAGCGCGGGGCACGTTCAGGCTCGGCGGTCAGATCAGTCCCAGCGCCCTGACCACCTCGCGCTCCTCCTGCAGCTCCGCGACGGAGGCGTCGATCCGGCTGCGGGAGAAGTCATCGATCTCGAGTCCCTGCACCACGGCGTACTCGCCTCCGGCGCAGGTGCACGGGTGACCGCAGACGACGCCCTCCGCGATCCCGTATGAGCCATCCGACGGGATCGCCATCGAGACCCAGTCGCCCTCGCGCGTGCCAAGCACCCAGTCACGCACGTGATCGATCGCGGCGTTGGCCGCCGACGCGGCGCTGGAGGCCCCACGCGCCTCGATGATCGCCGCTCCGCGCTGCTGCACGGTGGGGATGAACTCGCTCTCGATCCAGCCACGGTCGCCGATCGCGTCCAGCGCCGCACCGCCGCGGACCTTCGCGTGCAGGAGGTCCGGATACTGCGTGGCGGAGTGGTTGCCCCACACGGTCATGTTCGTCACGTCCGCGACGTCGACGCCGGCCCGGCGCGCCACCTGGGCGATCGCCCGGTTGTGATCCAGGCGCATCATCGCCGTGAAGCGCTCCCGCGGGATGTCCGGGGCGTTGGAGGCCGCGATCAGGCAGTTGGTGTTGGCCGGGTTTCCGACCACCAGCACCCTCACGTCAGACGCCGCATGCGCCTGAAGCGCCTGGCCCTGCGGCTTGAAGATGCCCCCATTCGCCTCCAGCAGGTCACGGCGCTCCATCCCCTTGGTGCGAGGACGCGCACCGACCAGTAGCGCGATGCTAACCCCGTCAAACGCGCGCCGCGGGTCATCGTGGATGTCGACGCCGGCCAGCAGCGGAAACGCGCAGTCGTCAAGCTCCATCGCCGTCCCCTCCGCAGCCTTGACCGCTGCCGGGATCTCCAGCAGCGAGAGATGCACGCGCGTGTCGGGTCCGAGCATCTCGCCGCTGGCGATGCGGAACAGGAGCGCATAGCCGATCTGGCCCGCGGCTCCGGTGACTGCGACTCTCACTGGTGTTCTGCTCATCGATCCGCCTCTCGTTCTGGAAAAGGTCCCGTGTTGCTGGTCAAAAGCTCACCAAGACGGTCCCGGACTCAAAAGGACCGGCCCGCGGGCGGCCCGTAGACGCTCGCGAGCTTAGCCCTCAGGTAGTCGGCGAAGGGACCGACCTGGATCGGCGCGCCGAGCTCGCGCTCGAGCAGCTCACCGGTGGTGAACTTCGCGCCGTGGCGGTGCACCCGCTCGCGCAGCCATTCGCGCAGCGGTGCCAGATCCCCCGCGGCGATCAGGTCCTCGAGCCCCGGCAGCTCATCGCACGCTCGCTCCCACAGCTGCCCGGCGATCAGGTTGCCGAGCGCGTAGGTGGGGAAGTAGCCGATCAGGCCCGCAGACCAGTGAACGTCCTGCAGCACCCCGTCGGCGTCGTCGGCCACCTCCAGTCCCAGATACTCCCGCACGCGGGCGTTCCACGCCTCCGGGAGCTCGGCCACCGTGAGCCTGCCCTCGATCAGCTCCTGCTCGAGCTCGAAGCGGAGGATCACGTGCAGTCCGTAGGTCACCTCATCCGCCTCCACGCGGATGAACCCGGGCCTGACGGCGTTGACCGCCCGATACAGAGCCTCGGCGTCAAGCGAGGCGAGCCGCCCGCCGGCCAGCGCCGCGATGCGAGGCGCGAGCACCTCGCAGAAGGCTCGGCTGCGACCGACCATGTTCTCCCACAGGCGGCTCTGCGATTCGTGCATCCCGAGCGACTCCGGAGCGCCGGTCGGAAGGCGCGCCAGCGCGGCGGGCAGCCCTGCCTCATAGAGCCCGTGCCCGCACTCGTGCATCGCGCCGTAGAGCGCCATCGGGAAGTAGTCCTCGTCCCAGCGGGTCGTGATCCGCACGTCGCCGACGCCGATGCGGGTGGCGAACGGGTGAACGGTGTCGTCGAGCCGCCAGGAGGAGTCGTCGAACCCCATCATCGAGACGACCTCGCGCACCAGACGACGCTGACCCTCGACCGCGAAGCGCGCGTGCAGCGGCCATTCATCCACCGCCCCGTCGCGCGGCAGCGCCCCGAGCATCGACACCAACTGATCGCGCAGCTGCGCGAACAGGCGCGCCAGCTGCGCCGTGGGCATCCGCGGCTCATAGTCGTCCAGGAGCACGTCGTAGGCGCACTCGAACTCGGGCTGGCCCAGGTGGCATTCGACGTAGCGGCGCGCGAGCTTCAGGTTCGTCTCCAGGTAGGGTGCAAACGAGGCGAAGTCAGAGCGCTCCCGCGCGCCGACCCAGGCCTCCTGCGCGATCGATGCCGCCCGCGCCAGATCGGAGGCCAGCTCGGGCGGCACCCGGCGCGCCTTCTCCCAGCGGCGGCGGACCAGCTGCACAAGGCGCGAGTCGTCGGAGTCGGGGTCCGCGTCGCGAAGCTCGCGCTCGGCCCCATCGATCAGCCGCCCGGTCTCGGCGCCGACGAACAGCTCGTGGCTGATCCGCGTCAGGGTCGCGATCGACTCCGACCGCGCCTGCGCCCCGCGCGGGGGCATCATCGTCTGCTGGTCCCAGTTGGCCAGCGCGAGCGCATGGCCCAGATCCGCCAGCTCGCCGAGCCTTCGCTTGAGCGCCGTCAGCCGATCGTCCACCTGTCCGCTCTGAGGGTCGCCTTGCAAGCCGCCACGGCGAAGACCCTATCGGCAGCCAGGGGCTGTGCGACCATTCGGGCATGCGGCGGCGCTCGTCGATCAGGCTCTTCGACGTGCTCGGGATCCGCGTCGGCGTGGACCCGAGCTGGTTCTTGATCCTGTTCCTGATGATCTTCCTGCTGTCGGGCCCGTTCCGCGCGACCCTGCACAGCTCCGACGGCGTCGCGTATCTGACGACCGTGATCAGCGTGCTGCTGCTGTTCGGGTCGCTGATCGTGCACGAGCTGGGTCACGCGCTGGTTGCGCGGCGGCAGGGAATCGACGTGCGGCAGATCGACCTGTTCATGTTCGGGGGCCTCACGCGGATGAGCCGCGACGCGGCGACGCCGGCCGAGGACTTCAAGATCGGCATCGCCGGCCCGGCGGCGACGCTGGCGGTGATCCTCGCCTGCGTCGGGGTCGATCTGGCGATCGTCGGCGCCCACCGGCTCGCGCACGCGGTGCTGCTGTACTCGGACATCCACATCACGCCGGTGCTGCTGTCGCTCAGCTGGCTTTTGCCGATGAACGTGCTGCTGCTGGCGTTCAACCTGGTGCCCGCCTTCCCGCTGGACGGCGGGCGCGTCGCCAGGGCGCTGATCTGGCGGCTGACGGGCGACAAGCGCCGCGGGACCGTAGGCGCTGCGCGCATGGGCCAGGCATTCGCGCTGCTGCTGGCGGCGGGCGGGGTTTGGTGGCTTGCCCAGTACGCCAGCTTCGCCGGCCTGTGGCTCTTGGCGCTCGCCTACCTGCTGTGGCAGTCCGCGCGCGGAGCGGTGGTCCAGTCGGCGCTCAGCGAGCGCATCGACAGCGTGCGTGTGGCCGACATCATGGACTCGCAGCCGGTCGCGATCGCGGCCTCGACGCCGCTGGGGCGCGCGCTGGACGAGTACTTCCTGCGCTACGGCTGGCCGTGGTTTCCGGTCATCGACGCTGAGGGGCGGCTGCTGGGGATCGCCCGGCGCGAGCGCGTGCAGGCGTCCTTTGACGCCGGCGAGGGCTGGCTCACGGTCGCCTCGGTGCTCGACGCGGGCGGCCCCGGCGGCTGGGGGATCCGCCAGGACCGGCCGATCAGCGAGCTGCTGGGCTCGGAGGCGCTCAGGACGCACGGAGCGCTGATGGCGGTCGACGACACCGGGGTCCTGCGCGGCGTGGTCACCGCCGGCCAGCTGCAGCGCGCGATGCGCTCGGCCGTGACCGGCTCGATGGCCTAAGCGGCGCGGCGCGCCCAGGCGGCGCTGGCGCGCCGCGATCCGGGCGCGGTCTTTATATTCAGAGAGGTGCCCTCACACGACGTGCTGATCATCGGGGCCGGGCTGGCCGGCCAGCGCGCCGCGCTCGCCGCGGCCCGCACGGGCGCGACGGTCGGCATCGTCTCAAAGGTGCACCCCGTGCGCTCGCACTCGGTCGCCGCGGCCGGCGGGATCAACGCGGCGCTCAACCCAGAGGACACCTGGGAGTCGCACGCGTTCGACACGGTCAAGGGCTCCGATTACCTGGGCGACCAGGACGCGATCGAGGTGATGTGCCGTGAGGCGCCCGACGAGATCCTCTGGCTGGAGCACGCCGGTGTCACCTTCCACCGCAACGAGCACGGAAACCTCGGCACGCGCGCGTTCGGCGGCGCCTCGGCCGCCAGGACCTACTACGTGGCGGACATCACAGGTCACGCGATCCTGCACGTGCTCTACGAGCAGCTGATCAAGTACGCCGACAGGGTGGACCGCTACGAGGAGTGGTTCACCACCGACCTGCTCCAGGACGACGACGGGCGCTGCGTGGGAGCGATCTGCCGGGACCTGCGCGACGGCCATCTGGAGGTGTTCAACGCCAAGGCCGTGATCCTCGCCTGCGGCGGCGCCGGCCAGGCCTACAAGCCGACGACCAACGGGCTGATCGTGACCGGCGACGGGATCGCCCAGGCATACCGGATCGGGGCGCGGCTGATGGACATGGAGATGATCCAGTACCACCCGACCACGCTTGTGGGCAACGGCCTGCTGATCACCGAGGGCGCCCGCGGCGAGGGAGCCTGGCTGCTCAACGCCAAGGGGGAGCGTTTCATGGAGCGCTACGCGCCCAACAAGCTGGAGCTCGCCTCGCGCGACGTGGTGTCGCGAGCCGAGCAGACCGAGATCAACGAGGGGCGAGGGTTCCCGGACGGCAGCGTCGCGCTGGACGTGACCAAGGTTCCGCGGCGGCGCACGCTCGAGGCGCTGCGCGAGATCGTCAACATCGGGCGCGACTTCGCCGGCGTGGACATCACCCGGGAGCCGATTCACATCCGGCCCGGGCAGCACTACATCATGGGCGGCGTCAAGACCGACGTGCACGGGCAGACGACCGTCGCCGGGCTCTACGCGGCGGGCGAGGTGGCGTGCGTGTCGGTGCACGGCGGAAACCGCCTGGGCGCCAACTCGCTGCTTGACACGCTCATCTTCGGCCGCCGCTCGGGCGAGCACGCCGCCGCGCAGGCGCTGGAGATGCCGATGCCCTCCACTCCCCCCTCGCGGCTGTCTGACACCGAGCGTGCGATCCAGGCGATCATCGACCGCCCCGCCGGCGGCCGCCGGGTGTCGGCGATCAAGGACGAGCTGGGCGAGACGATGAACCGCCACTGCGCCGTGTTCCGCGACGCGGAGGGCCTGCGCACCGCGCACGAGGTGGTGCGGCGGCTCAAGGAGGAGGCGGCCAGCGCGGTGATCGACGACCGCGGCACGATCTTCAACCAGGACGTGATCGGCGCGATCGAGCTCGGCTACATGCTCGACTGCGCCGAGGCGATCGTCGTCGCCGCCCAGGAGCGCACCGAGTCACGCGGCGCCCAGTTCCGCACCGACTTCCCCCAGCGCAACGATGCCGAGTGGCTCAAGCACATCGACATCAGCGTCAACGGCGGCGATGTGCCGAAGGTGAGCTACTCGCCGGTGACGATCACCCGCTGGGAGCCCCAGGAGAGGACCTACTGAGGATGCCCGACTACCTGCTTCGCATCCGCCGATTCGATCCGACCTCCGGCCAGGCCGCCCACTGGGATGAGCACACCGTCTCACTGGGGCCGCGCAACTCGGTGCTGGACGCGATCCTGAAGGTCAAAGACGAGGTCGATGGCTCGATCGGGATCCGCTGCTCCTGCCAGCAGGCGATCTGCGGCTCGTGCGGGGTGCGGATCAACGGGCGCCCGGGTCTGGCGTGCAACACGCACCTTGAGGTGGCGGCCGCGCGCGGCGGCGGTGCCCAGTCGCCGGCCTCGGCCATCGGCGGCGGGCGCCTCTCAAACGGCCACCGGTCCGCCGACGGCGAGCGGTCCGCCGACGGCGAGCGGTCCGACGGGGCGCTGGCGGGCGTGATCGAGGTCGAGCCGATGGGCAACATGCCGGTGATCCGCGATCTGATCGTCGACATGGACGCCGTTCACTGGAAGAAGTTCCAGCGCGTGACCCCCTATCTGGTGGCGCGCGAGCCGGTGCCCGAGCGGGAGTACATCGTTCCCCACTACAACATGGTCGACGTCACCCAGACGATGGCCTGCATCCAGTGCGGGGCATGCGTCTCGGACTGCCTGTCGATGGAGATCGACCCGCTGTTCATCGGCCCGGCGGCGCTCGCCAAGGCCTACCGGTTCGTCGGCGACCCCCGCGACGCCCAGCACGCCGAGCGCCTGCGCGACCTCTCCGAGGACCCGCACGGGATCTACGACTGCACCCACTGCTTCAACTGCATCGACGCCTGCCCCAAGGAGGTGGCGCCGATGAGCCAGATCATGCGCCTGCGCCGCCGCGCAGGCTCGGACTTCGGGATCGTGGACCGCAACAACGGCCATCGCCACGAGGCCGCCTTCGTCACCCTGGTGCGCGACTACGGACTGCTCAACGAAGCGGAGCTTTTGCCGCGCAGCTACGGGGGCAACTCGTGGTTTGGCAAGTTCCACCCGGCGGCCGGGCGGGAGCTGCTCTCCTCGCTGTCGACGGTGATAACGGGGCTGTTGCGCGGCAAGATCAGCCCGCGGGTCGCGCTCTTGGGCCACCGGCTGCCGAAGGCCGATCTCGCCGCGCTGCGGCGCATCTACGAGCGGATCGAGGGCCGCCCCGAGCGCCGTGAGCTGAACCTGTACGTAACCGGCTACGAGGATGAGCCCGAGCCCGCGACCGTGGGTGCAGGCTCGGCGGGAGAGGGACCGCACACCGACACCTCAGCGAGCGAAAGCGAGTCCTCCAGATGAAGGTCGCCTACTGGCCCGGATGCGTGAGCCGCGGCTTCACGCCGGAGCTGCACGGTGCGATGGCGAAGGTCGCGCCGCTGCTGGACATCGAGCTGATCGAGCTCGACCGGGCGGCGTGCTGCGGCGCGGGGGTGATCGCCGAGCACAACCAGGAGCTGGCCGACACGCTCAACGCGCGCACGTTCGCGCTCGCCCAGCAGACCGACGGCGAGCTGATGATGAACATCTGCTCAACCTGCCAGGGCGCGCAGTCGGAGTGCCAGGAGCGGCTTGATGCCAACTCCGAGTACCGCGCTCAGATCAACCAGACGCTCGCCGACGAGGGGCTGCACTACGAGAAGGGCCTCACCAACAAGAACCTGCTGTGGCTGCTGGTGGAGGAGATCGGGCTCGACGCGCTGCGCGCGAAGGTCAGGCGACCGCTGACCGGGCTGAAGGTCGGGCCGTTCTACGGCTGTTACATCATCCGGCCGGTGCACCGGCTCGGGATCGACGCAGAGCACCCGCGCGATCGATACATGCAGATGGTGATCGAGGCGCTGGGCGGCACGGTGATCGACTACGCGGGCGTGTACAAGTGCTGCGGGTTTCCGATCATCACGATGAACAAGGAGGCGTCGCTGAAGATGGCGGGCCGCCACATCGGCGACGCGATCGACGCCGACGCCGACTGCCTGGTCGTCCCCTGCCCGCTGTGTCACCTGAACCTGGACCTGCAGCAGCCCGGCGCGGCGCACGCGGTCGGCCGTGAGCTGGGCCTGCCGGTGCTGCACCTGCCGCAGCTGCTCGGCCTGGCGCTCGGCCTTGAGCCGCGGGAGCTTGGCATGAGCAAGCACGTCGTGCGCCCGACGTCGGTGATCGACTGGTCGACGTCGGTGGTGGCCGGCGCCGCCGCGTAGGCGCCGCAGCCGGACAGCCCGCCGCGTAGGCGCCGCAGCCGGACAGCCCGCCGCGCAGGCGCCGCAGCCGGCCCGCCGCGTGGGCGCAGGGCGCCGCCGCCCCCTCTACCAGGGCTCGCCGAAGCGCTCGGCGAACGTGAACTCGGCCACCGGCCGACGGGACAGGCGCCGGGGCCAGGGCTCGGCGCGCCAGCCCACGGAGATGTGCCCTGCGACCGCGAAGCCGCCGGGGATCGCCAACAGGTCGCGCACCGCCTCCTCGGCGGGCACCAGCAGCGTCGTGAACGACGCGCCGAGCCCCTCGTGACGCAGCGCCAGCAGCAGGTTCTGAACGAACGGATAGATCGACGCGCCGCCGACGATGCTCGGACGCGAAAGCTGCGCGTCGGTGATCGCCAATGCCGAGACCTCCACGCACACCACCAGGTGCACCGGCGCGCGGTCGAACGTGCGCGCGTACTCGTCGGCGGCGCGAAGCATCCGCACGCGACCGGGCGCCACCTGTGGCGTGGGCTCGCCTGCCTCGGCCGCGCGCAGGATCGCCCGCCCCCCGGTGCGCTCCATGTACGCGTCCCATGGAGGGCCGTAGAGCTCGCGCAGGCGCCTGCGAAGCTCCGGATCGCGCACGACGATCACCCGCCAGCCCTGCCTGTTTCCGCCGCTCGGGGCAAAGCGCGCGGCATCGAGCGCGCGCTCGAGCATCTCCCGCGGGACGTCACGATCGGTGAAGCGCCGGGTGGACGGCGCGCAGCGCATCGTCCGGTACAGGCTGGGCTGTCCGGCGGTATCTGCCCCGCTCATGCGACCGGTCCCCGCACGCGGCCTGTCCCCCTCACGCGGCCGGGCACCGCACGCGACCTGTCCCGATCACGCGGCCGGGGCCGCTCATGCCACCGGCCCGGCCACCCGGTCTGAGGCCAGCAGCTCGGCGATCTGGATCGCGTTGGTGGCGGCGCCCTTGCGCAGGTTGTCGGCCACGACCCACATCGACAGGGCGCGCGGGTGCGAGTCATCGCGCCGCAGGCGCCCGACGAACACCTCGTCGCGACCGGCGGCGCGCAGCGGGGAGGGAACGTGCTCGAGCGCCACCCCCGGCGCCTGCTCGAGCAGCTCCCGCGCGCGCTCGACGCTCAGCGGCCGCACGGTCTGGACGTTGACCGCCTCGCAGTGCGAGACGCGCACCGGCACGCGCACGCAGGTGACCGCCACGCCGATCGACTCGTCCTCCAGGATCTTGCGCGTCTCGAACATCATCTTGCGCTCCTCGTCGGTGTGGTCGTCCCCCTCGGCGAAGCTGCCGGCCGCGCCGATCACGTTGAACGCGATCTGCTCCGGATAGACCTCCGGCGCGGGTATCTCCGCGCCGTGAAGGTCGGCGCGCGCCTGCGCGTCAAGCTCGTCAAGCGCGCGCTTGCCGGTGCCGCTCACCGACTGGTAGGTGGAGACGACGAGGCGCTCGATGCCCGCCTCCCGGTGAAGGGGCGCGAGCGCGACCATCAGCTGCATCGTGGAGCAGTTGGGGTTGGCGATCAGGCCGCGGTGGGCGCGCAGCGCGTGCGGGTTGACCTCGGCGACCACCAGCGGCACCGACGGGTCGCGCCGGAAGGCCGAGGAGTTGTCGATCACGGTCGCACCCGCGTCCACGAACCGCGGCGCCCACCGGCGGGATGTCGCCGCGCCGGCGGAGAACAGGGCCAGGTCTATCCCCTGAAGCTGCGCGTGCTCATCCAGCGCGCGGACGGTGAGCCCGTCTACCTGTGCGCCCGCCGAGCGCTCCGAGGCGAACGCGACGATCTCGTCGGCCGGGAACTCGCGCTCTCGCAGCAGCGCGAGCATCACCCGCCCAACGTTCCCAGTCGCGCCGACGACCGCTACGCGCATCACCGCGGTCCCTGCTCCGGCTCGATCCCGCCCTCCCCCAGCTCGAACGCGTCGTGCAGCGCCTGGACTGACCGCGGTACCGCGTCGGCGCGGATCACGCAGGAGATCTTGATCGGCGAGGTGGTGATCATCTCGATGTTGATGTCCTCGGCCGCGAGCGTCTGGAACACCTTCGCCGCCACGCCAGGGTGCGAGCGCATCCCCGCGCCGACGATCGACACCTTGCCGATCTTGCGGTCGCAGTCCACCCGGTCGATCCCCAGCTCCTGGCAGACGGGCTCGAGCGCCGCCAGCGCGGTCTGCACGTCGTCGCTTGCGATCGTGAACGACACCTCGGCCCTGCGACCGTCTGACAGCGGGTCGTTCTGGATGATCGTGTCGACGTTGCAGTTGGCCTCGGCCAGCGCGGTGAAGATCGCGGCAGCCGCCCCCGGCCGGTCGGGCACGCCCATCAGCGTGATCCGCGCCTCCTCGGTCGAGTGTGTGACGGCTGTTATCAGAGGGTGCTCCATCGTGTCCTCCTCGCGAAGCACAAAGGTACCGGGCGCCGAATCGAAGCTGGAGCGACAGTGGATCCGCACGCCGTGCGTGCGCGCGTACTCGACGGAGCGCAGCTGCAGCACCTTGGCGCCGGAGGCGGCCATCTCGAGCATCTCCTCAAAGCTCACCTGCGCCAGCTTGCGCGCGTTGGGCACAAGGCGCGGGTCGGCGCTGAACACGCCCGCGACATCGGTGTAGATCTCGCACACCTCCGCGCCGATCGCCGCCGCGAGCGCGACCGCGGTCGTGTCCGAGCCGCCGCGGCCGAGCGTGGTCACGTCACGGCTGGTCGACACCCCCTGAAAGCCGGCAACGAGCACGATCGTCCCCTGGGCCAGGGCCTCGGTGATCCGGTCGGCGCGCACGTCCAGGATCCGCGCCTTGGTGTGCGAGGTGTCGGTCACGATCCCCGCCTGCGAGCCCGTGAGCGAGATCGCGCGGTGGCCGAGGTCGTTGATCGCCATCGCGCACAGCGCGCACGAGATCCGCTCGCCCGTTGACAAAAGCATGTCCATCTCACGCGGGTCCGGCCGCTCTGAGACCTCGTGCGCCATCTCGATCAGCTCGTCGGTGGTCGACCCGCGGGCCGAGAGCACCGCCACCACCTGCTTGCCGGACTCGCGGGCAGCGACGATCCGCCGGGCGGCGCGCTTGATCCGCTCGGCGTCGGCGACCGACGTGCCGCCGAACTTCATCACGATCCTGGAGGGCTCTGACACGCGCGCCCAAGGGTACGTGCCGAAGCGCGACGGCGCCCTCAAGCCCCCGCCCACGGCGCGTAGCGGATCAGACCGCGCGCCGTCCGGCCAGCGCCCGCCCGAGCGTCAGCTCGTCGGCGTACTCCAGGTCCGCGCCGACCGGCAGGCCCGACGCCAGCCGGGTGACCGACACGCCGGGGGCGCGCTCGCGCAACGCGGCCGCGATGTGAAGCGCGGTCGCCTCGCCGGTGGTGGTCGGGTTGGTGGCGATCACCACCTCGCGCACCTTACCCCGCGCCACGCGCTCGTAGAGCTCGGCGATCCTCAGATCCTCCGGGTCGACCCCGTCGATCGGCGACAGCGCTCCGCCGAGCACGTGGTAGCGCCCTGAGAACTCGTGCGTGCGCTCGATCGAGATCACGTCCGACGGCTCCTCGACCACGCAGATCAGCTCACCGTCGCGCCGCTCGTCGGCGCAGATCCGGCAGCGCGGCTCGTCGGCGAGGTTGAAGCACTCCTCGCACAGCCCGACACGCTCCTTGACCTCCCGGATGGCGTCGGCGAGCGCGAGCGCCTCCTCGTCGCTTGCGCGCAGCAGGTGGAAGGCGAGCCGCTGCGCGGTGCGCCCGCCCACGCCCGGCAGCTTCGCGAGCTCTGTGATCAGTCGCTGAACGGGCGGCGCGTACAAGGGATCACAGCCCCGGCAGCCCGAGTCCGCCCAGACCGCCGAGCGCGCCAGCGATCCCGCTCATCTTCGACGCGGCGAGCTCCTGGGCTGAGCGCATCGCCTCGTTGACCGCGGCGAGCACCATGTCGCCCAGCAGCTCCGCGTCGTCGGGGTCGATCGCCTGCGGGTCGATCCTGATCGACCTGACGACCAGGTCGCCGCTCACCTGCACGGTGACCATCCCCCCGCCGGAGGAGGCCGACACGACCTCGTCCTTGAGCGCCTCCTGGGCGGCGAGCATGTCCGCCTGCATCTTCTGGGCCTGCTTGAGCAGCTGCTGCATGTTGGGCTGTGGCATCAGTTGGCCTCTTCCTGGTCGTCGTCGAGCACTTCGGAGGCGTCGAACTCCTCCACCAATCGTCGCACGAGCTCCTCCGGAGAGCCGCCGCCGGCGGCGGGATCTCCCTCGCCCTGCTGACGCGGCTCCTCTCCCAGCTCGTAGCGCACGACCAGCGGCTGGCCGGTGATCGAGCGCACCGCGTCGGCGGCCGCGCGCCGGTAGTCGTCCTGCTCGGCCTTGCGCTTGGAGAACGCCTTGCCGGCGGGGAAGGCGACGGTCAGCTCCCGGCCCTCGAGCGCGACCGGGCGCGCGTCGGCGAGCAGCGCCGCGAGCATCTGGTTGTCGCGCCGCACGTGCTCCACGACCGCCGGCCAGCAGTCGCCGACCGCGCGCAGGTCGGGATTTGCGGGGGCCGCGGCCGCAGCCGCGGCCCTGGTTGTGGGCGCCGCCGGGGCGCCGGCGCCGCCGCCGGGCACCGGGGTCTGCTCCCGTGAGGACTGCGGATCAGCTCTCGCCGGCTGAGCGGACGGCGGGTCGCTGCTCGCCGGCTGTGTGGGCGAAAGCGCGATGCTCGGCGGCTCGGCGCTCCCCGCCTCGCCGTCCGCGGGCCCGGGGCTCGCCGCGGTGGGGGCGCGGTGCCCGCCGGCGTCGGCGGTCGTCGCGTCCGGGCCACCGCCGCCACCGCCGCTGGGCGGACCGGATCCGCCGCCCGGATCCTCGGAGCCCTCGCGCGCGCCCCAATCGCGCCCCGCGAGCGCCGCCTCCAGGCGCGAGACGCGCGTCAGCAGCGCCGACACCGACGGGTCGACCTCCGGCGCGGCCGCCTTGAGCAGGGCCAGCTCCAGCTGGATCTGCGCCTGCGCGCCGTTGGCGGTGGCCTGCAGCGCGGCCGAGACGAGCTCGAGCAGGCGAACCGCCTCGGCGCCCCCGACCGCGCGCGACTGCTCGAGCAGGCGTGCGTCGCGCTCGGGCGTCAGGCGCAGCTGCTCGGGAACCTCGCCGAGCATCGAGACCGTGAGCAGCTCGCGGGCGTGCGCCTCCAGGTCGCGCAGCACCTGGCCGGGGTCCCGGCCCGAGCGCCCGAGCGCAGCCGCGGCCCTGAGCGCCGCGGCGCCGTCTCGCGCGGCGATCGCGTCGACCGCCTGCAGCAGCTGCTCGGCGTCCGCCACCCCGAGCACCGCGAGCACGTCCGCCGCGGCGATCGGCCGCTCGCCCGCCCAGCTGACCAGCTGCTCCAGGGTGCCAAGCGCATCCCTGAAGCTGCCGGTCGCGTGGCGGGCGATCAGCGCCACCGCCTCGGGCTCGATCGCGATCCCCTCGGCCGCGGCGACCCGGCGCACCACCTCCGATACCTGAGCGACGGTCGGCCGGCCGAAGTCGAACCGGTGGCAGCGGTCCACGACCGTCGGCAGCACCTTCTGGGCCTCGGTGGTGGCGAGCACGAAGACGGTGCGGGGCGGCGGCTCCTCGAGCGTCTTGAGGAAGGCGTTCCAGGCCTGCGTGGAGAGCATGTGCGCCTCATCGAGGATGTAGACCTTGTGGCGCCCTGAGATCGGAGCGAGCGCGACCCGCTCGCGCAGGTCGCGGATGTCGTCGACCGAGTTGTTGGAGGCGGCGTCCATCTCGATCACGTCAAGCGAGGTCGCGTTGGCGATCGACACGCACGATTCGCACACGCCGCACGGCCGCGTCGTCGGGCCATCGACGCAGTTCAGGCTGGCTGCGAGGATCTTGGCCGTCGAGGTCTTGCCGGTTCCGCGGGAGCCGACGAACAGGTAGGCGTGGTGGACCCTGCCCCGCTCGATCGCGTTGCAGAGCGTGCGCACGACCTGCTCCTGGCCGACCATCTCGGCGAAGCTGCGCGGCCGGTGGCGGCGGTAGAGCGACGGGCCCGAGGACACCCGGGCGAGTCTAGATCCAGACGCCGGCGGTGGGCCGAGACCCGGCGGTGGACAGAGACCCGGCGGTGGACAGAGACCCGGCAATGGACCGAGACCCGGCGGTGGACCGTGCACCCTCCGTCGTCGCCTGCCCGGGGCGCGGCCTCCGTCCCGTGACTCCGGTCCGGGGTCCCCGCCGCGCCTGGAGGTCACCGCTTAAGGCTGCTTCCTTCCGGACCTGACCTGGTTCACAGCTCTCCATCGCGACGGGACCGGGCCATCGCCGCCCCGGGATGGGGGCGCCGACCTCGGGCGTCGGCCCCTCGGGAGGGGATTCAGCCCCGCTAGAGCGGATTGCGGGTACAGGGCACCGCTAGCACCCCGCCTAGCACGGTCCACGAGCATCGTATCCCCTTGCGCCACCCCGCAGGACCACGGCGCCCGGGGCCCCGCCCACGCTACCCGGGCCCCGCCCACGCCACCCTGGGCCGCGCCCGCGCCCGCAGCGGCCCGGCGCCGGCACGCCTGTATCGTGGCGCCGATGGCCATCGGCGTGATTGGTTTGGGGTATGTGGGGTTGCCGTTGGCGGTCGCGTTTGCGCGGGCGGGGGAGCTGGTGCTGGGGGTGGATGTGGACCGCGCGCGCTTGCGGGCGCTGGCGGCCGGCCGCTCCTATGTGGAGGATGTCCCA
>DATGLC010000066.1:0-6254 GCA_035294345.1 Solirubrobacteraceae bacterium | reverse complement strand
GTTGGTGTTGGAGGATGGGCCGCCTGAGGGTGCGGTTTCGGGTGCGGTGTTCACGTTGCGGTTGCCGTTGGCGCCAGCGGCCGATCACCAGGGGCTCGCGGCCGCCTGAGGGTGGGCGTCGCCGCACCCGCGCCGGCGTGAGCGCCGCCCAGGGCCCGCGCCTGCGCGCCGACGCCCCGGGTCCGGAGCGCTTGCGTGCCGACGCCCCAGGTCCAGGGCGCTTGCGTGCCGACGCCCGGGTCCGGCCGCCAGGCGCGCCGGTGCGCCGCACCGGCGCCGTCGCCGAGCGGCCCGCCCACGGTCTGCTTTACTGCAGCAGCGCGATGCCCAAGAGCAAGACCCACTCCGGCGCCAAGAAGCGCTTTGAGCTGACCGGCACGGGCAAGGTCAGGGGCCGGCACTCGTTCACGAGCCACATCCTCGAGAAGAAGTCGCCGCGGCGAAAGCGCCGCCTGGAGAAGGCAGCCATGATCTCAGACCACGACATCGCCGCGGTCAAGACGATGCTGGGGGCCAAGCGCTCATGAGCCGCGTGAAGCGGTCCCTGCACGCGCGCAAGAAGCGCCGGGCGACGCTGGAGCTGGCACGCGGCTACCGGGGCGACGCCAGCCGCCACTACCGCGCTGCCAAGCAGGCGGTGCTCAAGGCCGACCAGTACCGCTACCGGGACAGGCGCAACCGCAAGCGGGACTTCCGCCGGCTGTGGATCGTGCGCATCAACGCGGCCGCGCGTCTGCACGGCCTCTCCTACTCGGAGCTCATGCACGGCCTGCACCTCGCCGGCGTGCAGCTGGATCGCAAGATCCTCGCCGACCTCGCCGTCCATGACGCCGACACCTTCCGACGGTTCGCCGACCGCGCCCGCGAGGCGCTGGCGGCCGGCTGAGCGAAGCTCAGAGCACCAGCACCGGACCCGGGCGCCGCTTCGCAAGAGGCAGGCGCCCATTTTGCTTAACGACCAGCGCACCACCTCGATGACGATCACAAGCCACAGCAACCCGCAGCTTGCGGAGCTTCGCCGCCTGGCATCTCGGCGCGACAGCCGCAGGCGCAGCGGGCTGTTCGTGGCCGAGGGCGAGGACCTGCTGGCGGCCGCCGACGCCGCCGGGTGGCGGCCGCTGCGCCGCTACTGCGCGGCCGGCAGCGGGCTTGAGGGGATGGAGGTTGACCCCCGGCTTCTGGCCGCCGCCTGCGGCCTTGGCTCGGGCACGCGAGCGGTCGCCGTCTACAGGGAGAGGTGGGCGCCGGCGCCGGCGGGCCCGCTGTGCGTGCACCTGCACGGCGTGGCGGACCCGGGCAACGTCGGCACGATCCTGCGCGGCGCAGAGGCGTTCGCCGCCTCCGCGGTGTCGATCGGGCCCGGCTGCGCCGATCCGTTCTCGCCCCGCGCGGTGCGCGCGAGCATGGGCGCGGTGTTCACCGTTCCGCTGGTGCGCACGACCGGCTCGCCGGCCCAGCGGGAGGCCGGCTTGCCTGCTCAGCGGGAGGCCGGCTCGGCTGCCCAGCGGGAGGCCCGCTTGCCTGCTCAGCTTGCCATCGGCTCGCTGGCGCAGCTGCCGCGGCCGATCCTGGCTCTGTGCGCCGGGCGCGGGGTGCCGCTCGCCGAGGTCGGCCTGCGACCCGGGACGCTGTTGATCGGCTCAGAGCGGCACGGCCTGCCGGAGGAGCTGATCGCCGCCGCCGACCTGGTCGCGCGCATCCCGGTCGCAAACCACTCGCTCAACGCGGCGATGGCCGCGACGGTCGCGCTGTATGAGGCGAATAGGATGGCCGCCCAGTGAGCGAGCCGATGGCCCAGATAGAGCAGCTTGAGCGCGCCGGCCTGGAGGCGATCGAGCGGGCGGCCACCAGCGACGAGCTCGAGCGCGCCCGGGTCGCCCATCTGGGGCGCCGCGCGCCGCTGCCCAACCTGCTGCGCTCCGTCGCGCAGCTTGACGGCGACCGCCGCGCGCTGGTGGGCGCGGCCGCCAACCGCGCGCGGCGGGCGCTTGAGCAGGCGGTCGAGCGCCGCAGCGCGCAGCTGTCGGCGCAGGAGCTGCACGCGCGGCTGGTGGCCGAGGGCGTCGACGTCACGCTTCCGGCCGATCCCCGGCCTCAGGTGGGGCGGCTGCACCTGATCACGCAGACGCGCCGGCAGATCGAGGACGTGTTCGTGGCGCTGGGCTACGAGGTCGTGGAGGGGCCCGAGGTCGAGACCGTGCACTACAACTTCGACGCGCTCAACCACTCCCCGACGCACCCCTCCAGGCTGCCGACCGACACCTTCTACCTGGACCGCGCAGGCGCGCCACTGGACATCTTCGACCCCGACGCGCCGCTGCTGCGGGTGCACACCTCCCCGATGCAGATCCGCGCCATGGAGGCCCAGCCGCCGCCGATCAGGGTGATCGTGCCCGGCCGCGTGTTTCGCCCGGACTCCGACGCCACCCACAGCCCCCAGTTTCACCAGGTCGAGGGCCTGGCGGTCGATGAGGACATCACGCTCGCGGACCTCAAGGGGACGCTTTTGACCTTCGCGCGCGCGATCTTCGGCGAGCAGCGCGAGGTGCGCCTGCGCCCGCACTTCTTCCCGTTCACCGAGCCCAGCGTCGAGGTGGACGTGTCGTGCTTCGCCTGCGCTCAGGGCGCGAATGGCCGCTGTTCCCTGTGCCGTGGCACGGGCTGGATCGAGATCCTCGGCGCCGGCATGGTCGACCCCGCCGTGCTGGGCGCGGTGGCCGAGCACGGCTATGACCCGGAGCGCGTGCAGGGGTTTGCGTTCGGGATGGGCGTTGAGCGGATCGCCATGCTCAGGCACGGGATCCCGGACCTGCGGCTTCTATATGACAACGACGTGCGGATGCTCGAGCAGTTCTGAGGCGATGAGAGGCGGCGCACACGGAGGCAATGGGCCGAGATGCGGGTTCCGCTGAGCTGGCTGCGCGAGCACTGCTCCCCGCCGCTTGAGACCGAGCGGCTGGCCGAGCGCCTGGCGATGACCGGCACCGAGGTCGAGCGCATCGAGCACCACGGAGTCGGAGAGCTTGGGCGGTTCGTCGTCGGCAGGGTGCTCTCAGCCGATCCCCACCCCGACGCGCAGCGGCTGCGCGTGTGCATGGTCGACTGCGGCGACGGGCAGCCCGCCCAGATCGTCTGCGGCGCCCCCAACGTCGCCGCCGGGCAGACGGTCGCGGTGGCGCGACCGGGTGCGGTGATGCCGGACGGCACGCGGCTCAAGCGCGCCCGGCTGCGCGGCCAGGAGTCAGAGGGCATGATCCTCGCCGAGGACGAGCTTGCGATCGGCACCGACCACGAGGGGATCATCGTGCTGGACGGCTCGCTGGCCCCCGGCGCGCCGCTGGCCGGCGTGCTGCCGATCTCCGACGAGGTGCTGGTGCTGGAGGTGACCCCCAACCGGCCCGACTGCCTGGGCATCTACGGGGTGGCGCGCGAGGTCCACGCCGCCACCGGGGCGCCGCTGGGGCCCGAGCCCTGGGCAGATGACCCGCATCCGGCCCTCGGCCCGGCGGGCGCCCGGACCGTGCACGACGCGATCCGGATCGAGGTCGAGTGCCCCGACCTGTGCCCGCGCTTCACCGCGCGCGCGTTCGATGACGTGCGGGTCGGGCCGTCGCCTGCGTGGCTGAAGGCCCGTCTGATGGCCGCTGGGCAGCGACCGATCTCAAACGTGGTCGACATCACCAACTACGTGATGCTGCTGACCGGCCAGCCGCTGCACGCCTTCGACCTGGACCGGATCGCCGGGGCGCGGCTGACCGTCCGCCCGGCGCTGGCCGGCGAGGAGGTCGCCACCCTGGACGGCCAGACGCGCGCCGTGAACCCTCAGACGGTGCTGATCGCCGACCGCGAGGGGCCCACGTCGATCGCCGGGATCATGGGCGGGGCGCGCTCGGAGGTCGGCCCCGCCACAACGCGCGTGCTGATCGAGGCCGCCAACTGGGACGGCGCCAACATCCACCGCAGCTCGCTTGCGCTGGGGCTGCGCAGCGAGGCCTCGACCCGCAACGAGAAGGGCCTCGCGCCCGAGCAGGCGATGCACGCCCAGGCGGTTGCGAGCAGGCTCCTGGTGGCGCTGTGCGGCGCGCGGCCCCTGCCGGGGACGATCGACATCGGCGGGGACGGCCCGCCGCCCGCCGTCATCCGCCTGCGCCCGGCACGCGTGCGGGCGCTCTTGGGCGTCGAGGTGCCCTGGCAACGGTGCGCGGCGCTGCTTGAGGCGCTGGGATTCGGCGTCGAGGCTGCCGGGGAGGCGCTCCACGTGAGGGTGCCGCCTTGGCGCCGGGTCGATGTCACGCGCGAGGCGGACCTGATCGAGGAGGTGGCGCGGCTTGGGGCGCTGGAGCAGCTGCCGGCGACGCTCCCGGGGGCGCGGGCCGTCGTGGACGCGCACAGGCCGCGGCACACGGGCCTGTCGGCCGCCCAACGGCTGCGGCGCTCCGCCGCCGACGCGCTCGCCGCCCAGGGTCTGCACGAGGTGGTCGGCTGGAGCTTCGAGGGGCCTGACGTCGCCGAGCGCCTGCGGATCGCGCAGCGGCCGGCCGTGCGGCTGGCCAACCCGCTGTCGGCCGAGCAGTCGCTTATGCGCACCACGCTGCTCGGGTCGCTGCTCGACGTCGCGCGGCGAAACCGCGCCCGTGGCGCCGAGGCGATCAGGCTGTTCGAGCAGGGGGCCGTCTACCTGCCCGCAGACGACCAGCGGCCGCGGGAGCCCTGGCATCTTGCGGCCGTGCTGACCGGCCCCGCGCGGCCGGCGAGCTGGCGGGATCAGCGCCCGCCGGCGACCGATTTCTTTGCCGCCAAGGGCACGCTGGGCGCGCTGCTTGACTTTGTGCGCGCCCCCTGGGAGACGGGCCGCGGGGAGCGGCCGTTCCTGCACCCGGGTCGAGCCGCGGACGTGCTGGTCGGCGGAGAGGTCGTCGGCTGGCTGGGCGAGCTTCACCCGGAGGTCGCGGCCGCCTGGGGCCTGTCCGAGCGGGTGTGCGCCTTCGAGCTGGACGTCGACCTGCTCGTCGGCCACGTCCGGCCCGCGCTCTACAGCGACCTCACCTCCTTCCCGGAGGTCCGGGAGGACCTGGCGGTGGTGGTCGCCGACTCGGTCCCGGCCGCGCGCGTGCTGGAGGTCGTCGCGCAGGCGGCCGGCCCGCTGCTCGCCGGAGCCGAGGTGTTCGACGTCTACCGGGACGAGCGGCGGCTGGGGGAGGGCAACGTCTCGCTGGCGCTGCGCCTGCGCTTCCGAGCCGCCGACCGCACGCTGACCGACGACGAGGTCGCCGCGCGCCGCCGGCGGATCACGGCCGCCCTGGCCGAGCAGCTGTCCGGGAGGGTCCGTGACCGCTAGCCGTCCGAGCCAGCGGCGCACCGTTGGCCATCGCGATCACGAGGGCCGCCGGTGACGAGCGCAGGCCGCGAGCCGACCGTCGCGGTGTTCGGCGCCGCCGGGTTCGGGGGCGCGCTCAGCGCGCGGCTGTTGCACCGCCACCCGCACTTCGTGCTTCAGGCGGTGACGGCCCGCTCTGACGTGGGCCGGCGACTGGACCACGTCTACCCCCACCATCGCGTGCCGATGGTGCTCGAGGAGCTCGATCTGGACCGCCACGCTCGCGTGGACGCGGCGATCGTCGCCTACCCGCACGGCGCCGCGGCCGAGCTGGTCTCAGAGCTCGTGCGCCGCGGCGTGCGCGTGGTGGACCTGAGCGCGGACTTCAGGCTGCGTGACCCGTCCGTGTACGAGCGGTGGTACCGGCCCCACCCGGAGCCGGATCTGATCGCGACCGCGGTCTACGGCCTGCCCGAGCACTACCGCGAGCGGATCGCCGGCGCCCGGCTGGTCGCAAACCCTGGCTGCTATCCGACCGCGACGATCCTCGCGCTGGCGCCGCTGGCGCGCGAGGGGCTGCTGGCCGACGTGGTGATCGATGCCAAGTCCGGCGTCTCCGGGGCGGGGCGCACGCCCACGGACCGCACGCACTTCGTGACCGTGGACGAGAACCTCACCCCCTACGGGGTGCCGCGCCACCGCCACACGCCGGAGATCGAGCAGGAGCTGGCCGCACTGGGCGCCGAGACCACCATCACGTTCACGCCCCACCTGCTGCCGCTGGACCAGGGCGAGCTGGTGTCCTGTTACGTGATGACCCGCCGCACCCCGGAGGATCTCCAGGGCCTCTACCACGACTTCTACGCTGCCGAGCCGTTCGTGGAGACGACCCCCGAGCCCCCCGGCGTACGTGCCGTCCGGGAGACGAACATCTGCC
>DATGLC010000065.1:0-2785 GCA_035294345.1 Solirubrobacteraceae bacterium | reverse complement strand
GATCTCGATCTCGTCGAATAGTGGCTCTCCCCAACCCCCGTCGGGGAGCCGCGGATAGAAGCGCCAGTGGGTCTCGCTCGTCTGGTCGCGGCCGGCAGGCGCGGCGAGCGCTACGAACGCGCCCGGGCCGTGGCCCCAACTGTCGGGCAGCCGCTTCACCGATGAGACTCCGAGGGGGATCGACTGCACTTTCTCCGCGCCCGCGCGGGCGAGAAACGCCTCCAGCGGGTGACGCATGTAGTCGGTTGAGCCGAGCGTCCAGGTCCGTTCGACCTCGTCGAGCACCGAGGACTCGTCCGCGTACAGGCGACGGATCTGCTCGAGCGTCTGCGCCTGGCGGTCGGCGGCTAGCGGAGTGACCTGCTCATCGCCGAGGCCCAGGCCATGGATGCGGCGGAAGCGCTCGTCCAGGCGAGCGAGCAGTCCGATGTGACGCTCAAGCGGCTCGGGAGGCAAGAAGCTGACCAGATGGATCAGGCGATGCGGGCTGCCGAGGCGGTCGATCCGTCCCGCACGCTGAACCGCGCGCTGGGGGTTGAAGTGCAGGTCATAGTTGACCACGGCCTCGGCAAGCTGGAGGTTGTGCCCCTCGGCCAGGACGTCGGTTGAGACGAGCAGCAGAGGCTCCTCCTCGCCGCGGGCGCGCGCCGCCATCGCGTACTGAGCGTGCCGGTCTGGGTCAAACCACGCTGCAAGCTCGGCGCGACGCTCGGGCGCCACGCTGCCCTCGATCAGCAGGTTCGGGTGCCCGGCGCTGCTGAGCCGCTCGCTCAGGTAGCGCGCAGTGTCGCGGAACTGGGTGAAGATCAGGGCTTTGCGGCCCGCTAGACCAGGGGCGCCCTTGCGCGAGTCGGCCGGGGTACGCGAAAGTGCCTCGATCAGCGCCGCGACCTTGCCGTCCTCCTCGTCCGGCGGCAGCGCGCCAAGCAGGTCGGCGACGATCCGGTGGTCCCGCGCCAGCGCTTCGCGAATTCGGTCGAGATCGTAGACCTCCGCATCGGGCAGCTCTCCCATCGCCGCCAGCGCGGTATCCCACGCTTCGTCAAGGGGGTCACCAGCGTCGGGCTCCTCCTCCTCGTCGCGGTCGGGCAGCTGCGACTCGCGCTCGAGCAACCGCCGGACCTGGGCGCTCCCCCGCAGGTCCAGCAGGCGCGGTGGGTCGAGCTCCAGCGCCTCGCCGAAGCGCGCCATCACCGCGTCCACCCGCCGCAGGCTGCGCCGGATGGCGACCAGCGACGACTGGAAGCGGATCAGCAGGCCAATTGCGCAGAGGGCGGCCAGCGAGCCAGGGCGAATCTCGAGTTCGCGATCCTCCTCGTCCAATACCCGGCCCTCGGAGTCAGAGAGCTCCGGCTGCGCTGACTGCCAGCCGGCGTCGCGGCGGAAGCGCTCGAGATCGTACGGCGCGAGCGCGAGTGATCGCAACGCGCTCGCAAAGGTCTCAAACAGATCCTCGCGCCCGCCATAGCCGTGATCGACGTGCGCGAGCCGCCGCTCGGGAAGGCGCACCGCCTCGACATGCTGACCGGCAGCACGAGCCTCCTCCTGGGCCCGGAGGATGTCCGAGCGGCTGCGGCGCACGAGCGACCGGTCGAGCACCGGAAAGGGATCAGCCTCACCTCGCTCGACCCGCTTGAGGTGCCGCTCGAAGTCGGCGATCTCCGGCGCCCACACCGAGCGCTGATTCTTCGTCAGCACCCGCAGCAGGTTGACGAGGTCCGCCATCCCCGTGTTCACCGGCGTCGCGGTCAAAAGCAGCACCCGCTTGTCCTCCGGCCGCTCCCCCGCGCGGACAAGGTCGATCGCCTTGTGAAACCAGGTCCCCCCGCCGCGCAGCCGATGGGCCTCATCGATCACCACCAGATCGGCTCCCCCGTACCGGCTGGGCTGAAAATCGGCTCGGAGCCGCTGCATCGTGAGGATCTCGCACGCCCACAGCAGGCCCTTGTCTTCGAGCTCGCGCGTCCACATCTCCTCCAGCGAGCGCGGGATCACCACCAGCACCGGCTTGCCGCGCCCCCGTCGCTGCTCGGCGTGGACGTAGAGGTAGTGGCTGATCACCGCCATCGCCACGTAGGTCTTGCCGAGCCCCACAGCGTCCGCAAGCAAGGCGCCACGGGCGCGGCGGTTGAGAAGCTGGATCAGCCGGAAGGCGGCATCCTCCTGGAACCACCTCAGCGTGAACGCCGCCTGCTCAAGCGACGGCGGGCGGTCGGTGCCGTAGCGCTCCGCGAGCGTCTTGATCAGCACCTCGTAGGGGGTGTAGGCATCGGAGATCAGCGGGGTGGCGCGCAGCTCGGCGATCAGTTCGGCGGTGTAGTCGCGCGCGCGCTCATCGTTCCAGTAGCCCTCAAACCACTCGGCGACCTCGGCCACCGGCTGGCGGTCCTGGCGCCAGCCGACCAGCTCGCGGTTGCGCATCAGCCCCCCGCCGGTGAAGTTCGCCGAGCCGATCCCGACCGACCCCTGAAGGATGTACGCCTTCGCGTGAAGGAACCCCTCGCCCTCCCACAGCTTGACCACCGGCCCGCCCCGCTGCGCCTGGCGCTCGAGGAAGGCCAGGAGCGCGGCGACGTGCTCGGCCTCCGAGCGGCTCACAAGCCCGGGCGGCTCTGACTCGCGGCGGATCGCCTGGGCGACGAGGTCGGCGATCCGCGCCTCCTCCTTGCCGGCCTCCAGATTCGCGACGTACTCGAAATCCTTTCCCAAAAGCAGCCTGAAGTCCTCCACGCGGTCAAGCGCCTCACCGACCGCCTGCCACGCCGAGGGGGCGAAGTAGCCAGAG
>DATGLC010000064.1:0-27359 GCA_035294345.1 Solirubrobacteraceae bacterium | reverse complement strand
GGCGGTGGTCACGATCGTCGTGTTCGGCGCCCCGCTGACGGCCTACACGATCCCCGCGATGGCGATCATGACCGACGCCGCCGAGAGCGCCGGGATCCCGATCGTGGTCGCGACGATGGTGCTCAACCTCGCATGGGCGCTCGGCGAGGCCGTGGGCGCGCCGGCCGCCGCCGGCCTGGCGCAGTCGGCGGGCGACTCGGCCCCGCTGCTGGGGCTGGCGGCGATCATGCTCGCGACGCTGGCCCCGGTCGCCCGCGCCCGGATGCCGGTCCCGGCTGCGCTCGGCGGCCCGCGCGCCAGCGAGGAGGCCGGGGAGGCTGGCGCCGGCGACAGCGACGAGGGCTCGGCGGTGCGCGCCGCCGCCCGCCGCGCGGCCGCCCCGCAGCCCGCGGGGGCCGGCGCGAGGACCTGGACGCGGGATCAGTGACCGCCGCGGGCGAGCGATCCGGCCCGCCGCGCGCCGGGCGCACCGGCCGCCGGGCCGCCCACCGCCCGCGCCGCAGCCGAGTCGCCCCCCTCCGAGCCGCCCGTCGCCCGCGCCGCCGCCGAGTCGCCCCCCTCCGGGCTGCCCGTCACCGTGGCCGGAGCCGGTCCGGGCCCCGCCGGGCTGGCGCCCGCCGCGCCGCCCGCCGCCGGGGCGACCTTCGGGAGCCGCGCGGCGGCGCCGCGCAGAAGCTCCACGTCGACGCCCAGCTCCAGCGCGGCGGCCGCGAGCGACATCTCCACGTAGCGCTCGCGCCCGTGCTCGGGATGGCCGAGTGCCATCTGCACCGCGAGGCCGTCGGTGAGCGCCGCCAGGCGCAGCGCGGCTCGATCGGGGTCGGCGACCCGCCACTCTCCGGCCGCGGCCCCGTGGCGGATCGCGTCGGCCAGCGCAGCGCGCCATCGGTCGTGGAACCGGCGCTGCGCGGGCACCGTCTCCGGGTGATGGCGCGAGTAGGCCCACAGGTCGATCCACAGCGGCCAGTCCGCGTCGGCCGAGCGCACGATCAGGGCCGCGATGCGCAGCGCCCCCGACCGAGCGCCCTCAAGCTCACGCTCCAGCGACCGGTAGAAGGCCTCATCGGCGGCCGCGATCGCCTCCGCCAGCAGCGCGTCCTTGGTGCCGAAGTAGTAGACGACGCTCGCCGCGCTGACCCCCGCTCGCCGGCCCACGTCGACCAGGCGCACGTCCCACAGGCCGCGCTCGGAGATCAGCGCGACCGCATGCGAGAGGATCTGCGGCCGGCGCACGTCGTCGAGCCGCCTGCGCGGGCGCCCGCGGCCGGCCCTCAGCGGCGCGAGGCGGGAGGCGGGCGTCGGCGGCGGAGCGGCGGACACTGGACAACAGGATTGCAAATCCTGGCTCCAAACCGATGTTTCAAACCATCGTTATAGTTTTCTGCCGCGATGCGGCCGGACCCCGAGCCAGCCAACGTCGATCACCGCCCGCTCACAGCGCTGTTCGCGCCTGAGTCGGTGGCGGTCGTCGGCGCGTCCGAGGACCCGCGCAAGTGGGGCTGCTGGCTGGCCCGCGGCGCGCTGCGTGGCGAGCAGCGCCGGCCCGTGTACCTGGTCAACCGCCGCGCGAGCCGCGTGCTCTCCCGACGCGCCTATGCGGCGCTTTCGGAGCTGCCCGCGCGCCCGGACCTGGTCGTCATCGCCGTGCCGGGCCCGGCGCTCGAGGCGACGGTCGACGAGGCGCTGGCGGCCGGGGCGCGGGCGATCGTGGCGATCACCGCCGGCGGGGACCCGCTGCGCTCCGCGCCGCGCGAGGCGTCCATGGCCGCGCGCGTGCGCTCCGCCGGCGCCGTGCTGCTCGGTCCCAACTGCCTGGGAGTGCTCGACTCAGGCCAACGGCTGGAGCTGGTGTCAAACCCGCTGCCGGCGGGCCCGATCGGCCTGATCTCCCAGAGCGGCAACCTGGCGCTGGAGCTCGGCCTGCTCGCGGCGCCCGAGCGGCTCGGCTTCTCGAGATTTGCGTCGCTGGGCAACCAGGCCGACCTCGGCGCGACCGAGCTCCTGCGCGCGTTCGCCGAGCATCCGCCCACCGAGGTGATCGCCCTCTACGTGGAGGACTTCCGCGACGGGCGTGCATTCGCCGCCGCTGCCGCCGACGCGGTCGCCGGCGGAAAGCCGGTTCTGGCGCTCGCCATCGAGCGCTCGGACGCGACCGGGCGCGCGGTGCGCTCGCACACCGGCGCGCTGGCCTCCGACGGGGCGGCGATCGACGCCGCGTGCCGTGCGGCGGGGATCGTCCGCGTGCGCACCCCCCGGCAGCTGATCGACGCCGCCCAGGCGCTGCTGCGATGCCCGCGAGCATCCGGGCGCCGCGTGGCGGTGCTGTCCGACGGTGGCGGGCACGCAACGATCGCCGCGGCCGTCGCGGCCGCGGCGGGCCTTTCGCTGCCCGAGCTCGGGCCGCAGCGCTCCGAGTCGCTGCGCGCGCAGCTGCCGGAGGCCGCCGGCGTCTCAAACCCGATCGACGTGGCCGGCGGCGCCGAGCGCGACGTGCACACCTTCCCGCGCATCGCGCAGGAGCTGCTCGGCGCCGGCGACGCGGACGCGCTGCTGATCACCGGCTACTTCGGCGGCTATCGCGAGTACGGGCCCGAGGTCGAGGCCGAGGAGCTGCGGGCCGCAGAGCGACTCGGCGAGGTCGCCGCCGCCACCGGGCGGCCCGTCGTCGTGCACACGATGTTCCCGCGCGGGCGGGCGGCGGACGTGCTGCGCGGCCGGGGCGTCGCCGTGTATGAGACGATCGAGCAGGCGGCGAGCGCGCTGGCGCTGCTGGCGACCGCGTCCCCCCCGCAGCCGGGCGCCCTGCCCGCGATGCCCGCCCCAGCGCCGCCGGTCGGCGAAGCCGGGGCGCCGGCCGACGAAACCGGCTACGAGGCGGCCCGCGAGCTGCTGGCCGCGGCCGGGGTCCCGTTCGTCGCCCAGCGGACCGTCGCCGGCCTGCAGGAGGCGCTGGATGCCGCAGCGGCGCTCGGATACCCGATCGTGCTCAAGGCACTCGGCACGCTGCACAAGTCAGACAGCGGCGGCGTGGTGGTCGGCATCGCCGACGCGCACGAGCTGCGGCGCGCATACCGGCGCGTGCAGGAGCGGCTGCGTCCGCCGCGCTGGTCGGTCGAGCGCATGGCGCCTGTGTCGGAGGGGGTCGAGCTGCTGATCGGCGCGCGGCAGGACGCGCGCTTTGGGACGGTCGCGCTCGCGGGCGCCGGCGGGATCCACGCCGAGGTGCTGCGCGACGTCGCGGTGGCGCTCGCGCCGGTGGACCGCTCGCGCGCGCGGGCGATGCTCCGCTCGCTGCGAATCGCGCCGCTGCTGGCCGGCGTGCGGGGACGGCCGGCGCTGGCCATCGACGCGGCCGCCGACGCGCTGTGCGCGCTGTCGCGCGCCGCCGCCGAGCACCCGGAGCTGGCCGAGGTTGAGATCAACCCGCTGCTCGTCACGCCCTCCGCCGCGATCGCGCTGGACGCGAGGTTCATACCTGCCACACCTACCCGAGGAGCCAGAGAGGATGCAGTTCACCTACACGCCTGAGCAGCTCGAGCTGCGGGAGCGCGCCCAGTCGCTCGCCGAGGCGATCATGGCGTTCGAGCAGCCGTGCGAGGAGGGGCGCGGGCTGGCGCCCGAGGCGCTGGAGCAGATCCGGCGGCTCACGCTCGAGCACAGGCTGCACGCGATCAACATGCCCACCGAATGGGGCGGGCAGGGCCTGTCGGTGCTGGACCAGGTGATCGTCCAGGAGCGCCTGGGGCAGCTCACCAACGCGCTGTGGGACACGGTCTGGCGGCCCGCCAACGCCCTGCGCCACTGCACCGAGTCACAGCGCGAGCGCTACCTGCTGCCGGCGATCGCGGGCGAGCGCCGCGACTGCTTTGCGGTCACCGAGGAGCACGCCGGCTCTGACCCGTCGCTGATCCGCACCACCGCGCGCCGCGACGGCGACGGCTACGTGCTCTGCGGGGAGAAGTGGTTTGTGACCGTCGGCGACGTGGCCGACTTCCTGATCGTCCAGGCCCTGGTCGGAGAGGAGCGCGCCCCAACGCTCTTCCTGGTCGACAAGGACCTGCCGGGCGTGGCCGTCAAGCGCACGCCGGCCTACATGCACACGTTCGTCTTCGAGCACCCGGAGTTCACCTTCGACGATGTGCGCCTGGGCCCCGAGCAGGTGCTCGGCGAGGTCGGGGGCGGCTACGAGCTGACCCGCGACTGGTTCGTGGAGGAGCGGCTGATGATCGCCGCGCGCGCGACCGGCGCCGCCGAGCGCGCGCTGCGGCTGGCCAACGAGCACGCCAACACGCGCGTGCAGTCCGGCGGGGTGATCGCCTCCCACCAGCTGGTCGCAGCGATGATCGCCGACAGCGTCTGCGACATCGCCCTCTGCCGCACCCTCACCCACCAGGTGGCGTGGGAGGCCGACAACGGCCTGCCGCGCAAGCAGCTGCACGCCAAGGCGGCGATCGTCAAGCTCACCGCATCGGAGGCCGCCGGACGCGTGATCGACCGGGCCCTGCAGATCTTCGGCGGCCGCGGCTACATGCGCGAGAACCCGGTCGAGCGGCTGTACCGCGACATCCGGGTCGACCGCATCTGGGAGGGAACCTCTGAGATCCAGCGGATGATCATCGCGCGCGAGGCCAGCAAGCGGGGCCTGGACGGGATGCTCTGCTACGGCGCCGGGCTGCCGGAGGCGGTCGGTGCCTGAGTCGACCGGCGCCCAGACGGCCGGACCGATCTCGCTCAGCGACGAGCAGCGCGCCATCCAGGAGGTCTGCCGGGAGTTCGCCGCCCGGGAGATCCGCCCGGTCTCGCTTGCGGTCGACGAGGCCGACACGGAGGTCCCCTGGGAGGTGTGGCGCAAGGCCGCAAGCCTGGGGCTGACGTCGTTCATGCTGCCCGAGCGCTACGGCGGCGGCGGGCTCACCGACTGCCTGACCTCGTGCGTGGTTCAGGAGGAGCTCTCGCACGGCTGCGCGGGAATCGGCAACCTGATCACCTCAAACGGGTTCTTCGCAGAGCCGATCCTGGCGCTGGGCACCGAGGAGCAGCGCCAGCGGTGGCTTGCGCCGCTGGCCGGCGAGGATCCGCCGATGACCGCGCTTGCGATCACCGAGCCGCAGAGCGGCTCGGACGCGGCCTCGATCCGCACCCACGCCCGGCGCGTGGACGGGGGCTACGTCCTCAACGGGCAGAAGGCCTGGATCTCCAACGGCGGCGTGTCCCGCTTCTACGTCGTCTTCGCGACCGTGGCGCCCGGCAGCGGCTACCGGGGAATCACCGCCTTCGTGCTCGAGGACACCGACGAGGGCCTGCGCTGCGGGCCGCCGATCCGCAAGGTCGGCCAGCGCGCGATCCGCAGCTCCGAGCTGTTCCTCGACGACGTGTTCGTCTCGGAGGACCGGCGGCTGGGCGAGGAGGGGCAGGGCTTCCGCGGTCTGATGCACACCTTCGACCGCTCGCGCGTGACGCTCGCCGCGTCGGCCACCGGCCTGGCGCGGGCCGCGCTGGAGTACGCCGTTGCCTACGCGCGCGAGCGCGTGCAGTTCGGACGGCCGATCGCGCAGCATCAGGCGGTCGCCTTCCGCCTCGCCGACATGGCGCTGCGCGTCGACGCCTCCCGCCTGCTGACCTGGCGCGCGGCCGCGATGCTGGACTCCGGCGCGCGCGCGACCACCGAGGCGGCGATGGCCAAGCTGCACGCCTCCGAGAGCGCGATGTGGTGCACCTGGGCGGCGGTGCAGACGCTCGGCGGCTGGGGGTACTCGCGCGAGTACCCGGTGCAGAAGTGGATGCGCGACGCCAAGCTCGAGGAGATCGAGGAGGGGACCTCGGACATCCAGCGGCTGGTGATCTCGCGCGGGGTGGTGGGCCGGTAGGCGGCGGGCGCGGGCGAGGACCCCAACCGCTCGGCCGGCGCCCCGGCGCCGATCAGTCCTGCACGGCCTCCTCGGCCACATCGCGCAGGACCAGCGCCGCGTAGGCGCCGCCGCGCTCCAGCAGCTCCTCGTGGGTGCCGCGCTCGACGATCCGCCCGGCGTCGAGCACGACGATCTGATCGGCGTCGCGCACGGTCGAGAGCCGGTGGGCGATCGTGATCGTGGTGCGTCCCTCGGCGAGGCGCTCAAGCTCGGCCTGCACCGCCCGCTCGGTCTGGGTGTCCAGGGCGCTGGTGGCCTCGTCGAGCACCAGCACCGGCGGGTTTCGCAGGATCGTGCGGGCGATCGCCATGCGCTGCTTCTCCCCGCCTGAGAACCGGTACCCGCGCTCGCCCACGACGGTGTCGTAGCCGTCGGGCAGCGAGGCGATCAGGTCGTGGATCCGGGCGGTCCGGGCCGCCTCCTCGATCTCGGCGTCGGTCGCCTCCGGCCGCGCGAAGCGCAGGTTCTCCCTCACGGAGGCATGAAACAGGTAGGTCTCCTGGGAGACGACCCCCACGGTCGCGGCCAGCGACTGAAGCGAGACGTCGCGGACGTCGATCCCGTCGATCGTGACGCGGCCGAGCTGAGGTTCGTAAAGCCGCGCCACCAGGTAGCCGAGCGTGGTCTTCCCCGAGCCGGTCTCGCCCACGATCGCGGTCCTGGTGCCCGCGGGGATCACGAGGTCGATGTCGCGAAGCGTCCATTCGCCGGCGTCCGGGCCGACGGCCACAGGCTCCCCCGCGCCTGCGACCAGAGCTTCCCCCGAGCCGGCCAGAGCCTCCCCCCGGCCGGCGTCCGGAGCCTGCACCGCGCCGGCGTCCGGAGCCTGCGCCCCGCCGGCGTCCGGAGCCTGCACCGGGCCGGCGTCCTGGCGCGGGTAGCGGAAGCTCACCCGCTCAAGTCGCACCTCCCCCAGCACCTCGTCGGGGCGCAGGACGACCGGCTCGGGCGCCTCGACTATGTCGATCGGCAGGTCCATGTACTCGAAGATGCGGTCAAACAGCGCCAGCGACGCCTCCATGTCCGCGCCCACCCCCAGCAGCGACTGGATCGGGAACAGCAGCCTGGTCTGCAGGGTGGAGAACGCGACCACCGTCCCGAGGGTGATGTGGCCGATGAAGCTCTGCCCCGCGAGCCAGTAGACGATCGCCGGCTGGATCGCGAAGGTCATCTGGATCGTCGACATCACCCAGCGCCCGGCCATCCTGGAGCGCACCTCGAGCTCGGCGATCTCACGCGACTCGTCGGTGAAGCGCGCCGCCAGGTCCCCGCCTCGGCCCATCGTCTTGCCGAGCATGATCCCCGAGACCGACAGCGACTCCTGCACCAGCGAGGACAGGTCCGCCAGCCGCTTCTGCTGCTCGGTGGTGATCCGCCTGCGCACCCGTCCGACGCGCCGGGTCAGCCAGACGAACAGCGGGACAAAGACCATCGAGATCGCGGCCAGCCGCCAGTTGAGCAGGCACAGCGCTACCACCGCCGCGATCACCGTCGTCGCGTTCTGCGCGATTGTGGTCGCGGTCGTCGTGACCACCGCATCCAGGCCGCCGATGTCGTTGGCGATCCGCGACTGGATCTCCCCCGTGCGCGTGCGCGTGAAGAACGCCAGCGACATCCGCTGCAGGCGCTGGTAGACGGCCGCCCGCAGGTCGTGCATCACGCGCTGCCCGACCGCGTTTGACATGTAGGTCTGCCACACGGAGAAGGCGCTGGAGAGCACCGCGATCCCGATCATCCCGGCCACCAGCTCGGTCAGCAGCGTCGTGCGGTGGTGCAGGATCCCGTCGTCGAGGACCGCTCGCAGAAGGAACGGGTTGAGCATGCTCATCCCGGCCGAGAGCACGATCAGCGCGAGCACCGACGCGAGCCGGAGCCGGTAGGGGGCAAACAGCGCCAGGATGCGGCGGCGGTCGCGCCGGCGCGTGGGGTCCATCAGCGGCGGCGGCTTGCCGCGGGGGCTGCCGCCCAGCGCCGAGCGAAGCCCGGGGGCGCCGCCACCGTGGCCGGCCACGAACCCTCGATTTCCTGTGCCCATGCTCAGCCCATGATGGCGCACGCCGGACGCCCGAGCGCGATGTGCATCGCTACTGTCTGCGCGGTGAACGACGACTGGAGGCTGCGCGTGGAGCTGGCCGACGGCGGGCAGGCGCGAGCGCTCGGCCGCCTGCTTGAGGACCCCGGGCTCGAGCACGACCTGGTCGACGCGTTCCAGGACCGCGTCGTGGTGTCCGTCGACGGCTCGGAGGTGTTCTGCTACGCCGGCTCACGCGAGCAGACCGAGCGCGCCCGCCGGCTGGTGGAGGACCTGGCGCGCCGTCACGGGTGGCGGGCGTCGATGCAGGTCAGCCGCTGGCACCCGGTCGCCGAGCGCTGGGAGGATCCGGCCGTGCCGGTCGCGACCCGCGACGCGCCCGGCGAGCCGGAGCACGAGGAGCGGATCGCGCGCGAGCGCGCCGAGTCAGAGCACCGCGGCTACCCCGAATGGGAGGTGAGCATCCGCTGCCGCTCACGCCAGCATGCGCGGGAGCTCTCAGAGCGCCTGCAGCAGGATGGCCTTGCCCACGTCCGCCGCTTCCGCTACGTGCTGATCGGCGCCGAGGACGAGGACAGCGCCCGCCGGCTGGCCGAGGCGCTCGGCGACCGCGTGCCGGAGGGCAGCGAGGTTATGGTCGCCGGCAACCCCCGAGCGGTGCTCGAGTCACGGCCCTGGAGCCCCTTCTCCGTGCTCGGCGGGCTCGGCGGCTGACCCCGCGGACGGTTGATCCGCGCCCGGCGGTTGATCCCCGCCCGGCCGCTGATCCCGGCCCAGCGGCTGACCCCACCGCCCGGCGGCCGAGCCCGCCGCCCGGCGGCTGACCCCGGGCGGCTGGGCCCGCAGCGGCCCGGCGTCGGCCCCTGGCCGATTGCGCCGTCGGTGCCCAGCTGTCGATATTCACGGGCGATGCTCGAGCATCTCACGCAAGGGCCGCGCGCGGGCGCGCTTGGGACGCCGTGGGCGGCTCGGTGGCAGAGCGCAGCCGCCGAGCACCGCGACCGTGCCGCGACCAGCCCGTTCGCTCCGATCGCGCAGTACGCGTTCCTCTCCGACTGCGAGACCGTGGCGCTCGTCGCGCCCTCGGGGGCGGTGGAGTGGATGTGCCTGCCCCGCGTCGACTCCGCCAGCGTGTTCGGCGCGCTGCTGGACCGCGACGCCGGCTCCTTCCGACTGGGCCCCGACGGCGTCACCGTGCCCGCCGCGCGCCGGTACCTGCCCGGGACGATGGTGCTCGAGACCAGCTGGGGCACCGGCTCGGGATGGATCGTCGTCCGCGATGTGCTGCTGATCGGCCCCTGGCACCACGAGCGCGACCGCTCGCGCACGCACCGGCGAGCGCCCACCGACTACGACGCCGACCACGTGCTGCTGCGCCTGGTGCGGTGCGTCAACGGCGAGGTGCAGCTGCTGCTGGACTGCGAGCCCAAGTTCGACTACGGACGGGTGCCCGCCCGGTGGTCCTACGGCGCCGACGGCTACTGCGAAGGGGTGGCGACCGCCGGCGCCGTCGCGCCCGCGAGCAACGGAGGCAAAGGCGGCCAAGACGCTGTCACGCTGCGGCTGACGACCGATCTGCGGCTCGGGTTCGAGGGGTCGCGAGCGGTGGCGCGGCACCTGATGAAGGAGGGCGAGAGCGTGTTCTGCGCCCTGTCGTGGTCCGAGCATCCCCCGCCGCGGGACGTTCAAGAGGCCAACGAGCGTCTGGTGTGGACCGCGCACCACTGGCAGCACTGGCTCGACGGCGGGCGCTTCCCCGACCATCCCTGGCGCCCGCATCTGCAGCGCTCCGCGCTCACCCTCAAGGGTCTCACCTACGCGCCGAGCGGGGCGCTGCTGGCGGCGGCCACGACGTCGCTGCCGGAGACCCCCCAGGGGGAGCGCAACTGGGACTACCGCTACAGCTGGATCCGCGACTCCACGTTCATGCTCTGGGCCCTGCTCAAGCTCGGCTTCGAGTGGGAGGCCAACGACTTCTTCTACTTCGTCGCGGACGTCGCGTCCGGCGATGCGCCGCTGCAGGTGATGTACGGGGTCGACGGGGAGCGCGAGCTGCCCGAGCGCGAGCTGCCCCATCTGGAGGGCTACGAGGGCGCGCGCCCGGTGAGGGTGGGCAACGCCGCGCACGAGCAGCGCCAGCACGACGTGTGGGGCGCGCTGCTGGACGCCGTCTATCTGCACACGCGCTCGCGCGACTCGATCGACGACCGCGTCTGGCCGATCCTCTGCCGTCAGGTGGAGGAGGCGATCGCCCACTGGCGAGCGCCTGACCGCGGCATCTGGGAGGTCCGCGGCGAGGCGCGCCACTTCACCTCCTCGAAGGTGTTCTGCTGGGTGGCCTGCGACCGCGGCGCGCGGCTTGCGCAGCTGCGCGACGACGCCGAGCGAGCCGACCGCTGGCGGGCGGCCGCCGACGAGATCCATGCCGACGTGCTGGCCAACGGCGTCGACGAGCGCGGCGTGTTCGTCGCCCACTACGACACCGACGCGCTCGACGCCGCGCTGCTGCTTCTGCCGCTGGTTGGCTTCCTGCCCCCCGAGGACGAGCGGATCCGCGCCACCGTGCTGGCGATCGCCGAGGAGCTCACCGAGGGAGGGCTGGTGCTCCGCTACCGCACCAACCAGACCGATGATGGGCTGCACGGGCGCGAGGGCGCCTTTCTGATCTGCTCCTTCTGGCTGGTGTCGGCGCTGTGCGAGATCGGGGAGCGAGACCGGGCGCGGGCACTGTGCGAGCGGCTGCTCGGCTACGCCAGCCCGTTGGGGCTCTACGCCGAGGAGCTGGACCCCGCAAGCGGTCGCCATCTTGGCAACTTCCCGCAGGCGTTCACGCACCTGGCGCTGATCAACGCCGTGATGCACGTGATCGAGGCCGATGAGCGCGCCGCGGCGGACGCGCGCGCTCCGCGGTCAGGGCGCGGCTGAGCGCCCGCCGATCCCGCGGTCACGCCGGCGTCCGGGTGGAACGCGCTCGGCGCTGCGGGCCGAGCGCCACCTGCGGGATCCGGATCGGCGACGCGCGCCGAGCGCGACGGCAGGTTCGGGCTCAGCGCCGCGGGCCGAGCGCCACCGGCAGCGCCTTGAGCTGATTGACGAACACCGATTCGACGCGGGCCGGACGTCCCAGGAGCTCCATCTGCGGCCACCGCGCGAGCGTCTCCTCGAACATGACCCGCAGCTCCAGCCGCGCCAGAGCGGCGCCCAGGCAGAAGTGGCGGCCGCCGGCGCCGAACGCCTGGTGCTCGGGGTTGCGACGCACGTCGAACCGGTGGGGGTCCGAATGGCAGCGCTCGTCGCGATTGGACGACACGTACCACATGACCACCTTGTCGCCGGCGCGGATCTGCTGGCCGGCGAGGACCGTGTCGACCGTGGCGGTGCGCCGGAAGTGGGCGAACGCCGGGAACATCCGCAGGCACTCCTCCACCGCGCCGGGGATCAGCGAGGGATCGGAGACCAGCAGAGCGCGTTGGTCCGGGTGCTCGATCAGCGCGCGCATGCCGCTGCAGTAGGTCGCCTTGGTGGAGTCGTTGCCGGCGGCGACCAGCAGGAAGAAGCCCATCACGATCTCGTGCTCCTCAAGCCGCTGGCCGTCGATCTCAGCATGCACGAGCACCGAGGTCAGGTCGTCGGTGGGGTGCTCTCGCCGCGCCGCGATCATCTCCGAGCAGCGGCTGAAGATCTCGGGCACCTCCCGCTCAAGGACGCCCTGGATCCCGTCGGGCGCCAGGTCCGGATCGCCCGCGCCAAGCGCGGCGTTCATGAGCCTCGCCCAGGCCGCATCGTCGCCCGGCGGAATGCCCATGAAGCTTCCGATCACCCGGGAGACGATCGGCTGGGCGACCTCGGAGACCAGATCGCAGGCCTCGCGGCCCTCCAGGCCATCTAGGACGGCGGTCACGATCCTGCGGATCTCCGGCTCGTGTGCAGCGATCCGCCGGGGCGTGAAGCCCGCCTGGAAGAGCATCTTGAGCCGGTCGTGCTTGGGAGGGTCCATGCCGATGAACATCGCGCGCGTCAGGTCCACGAACAGATCCGATACGGCGGTCACGCCGTGGGCCGACGAGTAGGTGCGCCAGTCGCGGCTGACGGTTCGCACGTCCTGCGCGCGCGTCACCGACCAGTAGCCGGCCTCCTGCGGGTACTCCGTGATCCGCGGGGTCCAGTGCACGGGGCACTGCGCGCGCAGGCGCGCAAACAGCTCGTGCGGCGGCCCGTCGCGCCAGTGCTCGCGGTCGCCCAGCAGCAGGCCTTCGAGGTCATCGCGGGTGGAAGTCACGCTCCTCCTGACGCTCGGGATCCCGACCATCATACCCTGGCTGGCCAGCCAGCCGGGACGCACGTGCGATGGGCCGCGCGCTCGGGCGTCCTGCGCCCCGGGGCCGTATGCGCCGGGGCCGCGCCCGGGGGTCGTGCGAGCCGGGGCCGTGACCCGGGGGTCGTGCGAGCCGGGGCCGCGCCGGCCGGCGCCGTATGCGCTGCGGCCCTGGCGCCGGGCCGTGAGTCCGTCGCTGTGCAGCGCCCGCACCGGACCGCCGCGCGCCCGACGCGGCACGCGGTCGCCGTCGCTCACCGCGCCTCGTAGAAGCGGGTGGTGAGCGTCCGCGTGTCGCCGTTTCGGTCCCTGAGCACCCAGCGCCCGATGTAGGCGCCCGGGCGAAGCCCGGGCACCGGAACGCCGGCGGCGGTGTCCACGTCGGCGGCTTGAAACACGACGCGCCCGGAGGACGCAACCTCGATCGCCAGCGAGATCGGGACCCCTCCTGCGGCCGTCGTGCCGCGCGGTCCCGGCAGCCCGGACTGCGCGGAGGCGATGAACGGCCCATAGAGGGTCTCGTCCTGGATCGGGGAGGTGGACTCGATCAGCGGCACCTGGAGCACGGTCTGGCCGCCGCTGAAGTCGTCGGTCTGGGCGATGTCGGCATCCGGCAGGCCACGCGCGCGGCCGCTGGTGGGACAGATCCGCCCGCTCCCGGCGAGCCCGACGCCGACCGCCGCGGTCGGACGCGGCGGGGGCGGGGGCGCGCCCCAGTAGTCGCCCGGCTGGCAGACGCCGGCGGCGACGGTGGTCTGCGTGCCGACGATCGACACCCGCAGGCGCGCAACGTGCAGCGACGTCAGGCGCCGGCCGCCGGCGTTGAGCAGCGACAGGACCTCGCCACCCCGCAGCGTCGGGTCCGAGAAGCGCACCACGCCGGCGCTTCCGGCGCGCGAGCGGGCGATCGTGCGCCGGAAGCGCTGCAGTCGATAGCGGGCCCCGGCCACCAGGCCTGAGCATCGCACGACCGCGATCCTCAGAAACGCGGTGCAGACGGGAAAGCCGGTCGGCGCAAACGGAAGGTGGGGATTGGGAGCGGCCGGCCGCGCGCCTGGCTCTCCCAGCGGGATCGTCAGGCGCACCAGCGTCCCGTGCGGCGCCAGCAGGTACACACCGCGGTTGTCCAGGCTCGAGAGGCTCAGCGGAGTCGCCGCGCCCACCCGGGGCAGCGAGATCACGGCCGCGTCCGACTCGGTCTGGCACAGGTCCGTGGGCGAGGCGACCAGCGGCCCAGCCCGCAGCGTGAGCACCCCCGTCTGCGTGCAGGGCCCAACGAGCGCCTCGGTCACGCCGGCGCGGGAGACGATCGCATAGCCGTGGTCGAGGTCAGAGAAGCCGGTGAACCCGGACGCGGTGAACGGATCGCCGCCGTCCCCGGTGGCGATCAGGTCCGGCGGGGGAGCCCCCGGCGCCCCGGAGTAATAGATGCGCAGAATGTCCCGGTCATCGCCGACGGCGTGCGCGACGCCTCGCGCGCCGCGCAGGACGAGGGGCCCCCAGCTCCCATCCGCACGCGAGCGGCCGGTCGCAGCGGCCACCGTCACGCCCGCTCGCACGAGCGAGACGCGCACCGACAGACGCTCCGCGACGCCGAGGCTGCCGCTGACGCTCGCGCTGAACTGACGCAGGGACACCGTCTGCAGAGGCGGCGCCGGCGCAGCCGAGGATGACCCCTGCACGCACCCGTCACGCGCGTCGGACCACATGTCCTGGATCAGGTACGCGTGGCCATCTATCAGCTGGTTGTAAGGCGAGCCGTCGGGCGCGTACCCCAGCGGCATGCCGATCTGGGGCCCGTTCTCGCACTTGTCGCCGACCTCGAACCCGTTGGGGTCCATCCACCCGGTTCCCAGCGGATCGGTGATCGCCTCCACCAGCTCGTGCGCCAGCGTGTCCACGGTCGTCTCGGCCTCGGGGTTTCCCTCCGGGTCGGCCCCCGGCGGCGGCGTGAACTCGACCAGCGGGTCCGGGATCACCGCGTAGACCGTCTCGCCGCTGCCCAGCGCGAAGGCCGAGTGGTAGCCCGCATAGGCGTTGGATGCGCACGAGCCGACGTTCGTGCAGGTGTCGACGTCGGGCGGCAGGAGGATCACCCAGAGATTCGACAGGCCCCGCTGGGACGGGTTGGCCCCGATCACCCGGTCAAGCTCGCGCTGCAGCTCAAGATCGGTTATGCAGGTCGCAACCCCCGAGGGCGAGGGGCACTGCTCGCCGGCCGGCGGGTAGGGATCGGTGTCAACGATCGAGTCCGACGCCGGGTCGTAGGAGATCGCCGTCGACCCCGGCCCGGTCCGATCGCCGTACTGCGAGAGCACCGAGAGCACGTTGGGGCCCTGTGCGGCGGCTCCCTGCCCCGACGCGGCCGCGACGTCTGTCAGGAATTGCTCGATCAGCGCCTGGTAGCCGAGCGTGCCCGGCGACGGGGGCCCGTCGAAGCGATAGCCCGACGGCGCCCAGAACACCGTGTGCACCGTCACGTCCCTCATCACGGGCCCCCCGTGGTAGACGACCGGGATCGCCGCCCCGGCCGCGATCTCCTGCTGGGCGCGGTCGGGCAGCATGCCCAGCGCCAGGCCGATGCGGGGCGCAAACGAGGCGCGCTCGGCGTGGGCCGATCGCGCCGTGCCCGCGCCTCCCGATCGCGCCGTGCGCGCGCGGGCCGCTCCCGCCACACCAGCGTGGGCGAACGGCGCGATCAGGGTCAGGGCAGCCACGATCGCGGCCGCCCGAGACGGGAGCCTGCGATTCATCGCGGCCACGTTACTGAACGCCCCAGCCGCGACGCTCCGGTCTGCGAGCGGCCAAGCGGCGGCGCTACAATCGCGCGCACAGGAGCAACCCAGGGGAGCTGGCGGGAAGGCCGGCTGAGATAGCGCCCACCGATTTCGGTCCCGGCGCTGACCCTTCGAACCTGTGGGGTAATGCCCGCGGAGGGAGCGACACCGGTGACGATCGAGACCCAGACCACGCCGCCCAGGGCGGTCGGAGGGGTGGGGGTCGTGATCGAGGCCGTGTGCAAGGAGTTTCGCGCCAGGGGCGGTCCCGTGCGCGCGCTCGATGGGATGTGCCTGCGGGCCGCGCCGGGCGAGGTAGTGGCGGTCGTGGGCCCCAGCGGGTGCGGCAAGACCACGCTGCTTGAGCTGATCTGCGGGCTCATGGCGGCGGACACGGGCACGGTGAGCTGCGATCCGGCCGTGCTGATGCCCCAGCGGGATCTCCTGCTTCCCTGGCTGGGCGCGCTGGACAACGCGGCGCTCGCCCTGCGGGTGAGGGGCCTTTCTCGCGACGACGCGCGCGCGGCGGCCGCGCCATGGCTTGAGCGCTTCGGCCTCAAGGGCTTCGAGCGCGCCCGGCCGGCTCAGCTCTCCGGCGGCATGCGCCAGCGCGTCTCGTTCCTGCGCTCGCTCTTGGCGGGCAAGCCGGTGCTGGCGCTGGATGAGCCGTTCGCGGCCCTGGACGCGATCACGCGCGCCGAGATGCAGGGCTGGCTGGCTCGCGTGCTGGACGCCGAACCGCGCACCGTCGTGCTCGTCACCCACGACGTCGAGGAGGCGGTCCTGCTGGCAGACCGGGTGATCGTCATGTCCCCGCGCCCCGGGCGGGTCGTGCGCGAGCTGCCGGTCGACCTTCCGCGGCCACGCCGGCGGACCGAGCCGGGCATCGTCTCGGCCCGCGAGGCGATCCTGGAGGCGCTGGGGGTGCGCGCGTGACCGCGCGCGGCGCAAGGGGACCGGCTGTGCGACGCGCGCGGCGCACAGCATCCACGCGCCGGCGTGGCGACGGAGTGCTGCCGGCGCTCGCGGTCGTGCTCGCGCTGCTGGGCGCCTGGGAGCTCTACGTCGACCTGGGCGGGGTCGACCCCCTGGTGCTGCCCGCTCCACACGCGATCGTCGCGTCTCTGTACGACGACCGGGCGCTCCTGTGGAGCAACCTGCTGGTCACGGCCACCGAGATCGTGCTCGGGATCCTCGTCGCGATGTTCGCCGGCCTGGTGATGGCGATCGTGATCCACTTCTCGCCGGTCCTGCGCCGCGCTCTGTATCCGATCCTCGTCGCCTCCCAGGCGGTGCCGGTGCCGATGCTCGCGCCCGTGCTGGCGCTCTGGCTCGGGTTCGGGATCCTGCCGAAGCTGGTCGTCATCGGCCTCGTGTCCTTCTTCCCGGTGGTCGTCACCACCCTCGCCGGGTTTGCCTCGGTCGATGTCGAGCTGCTCAAGCTGATGCGCACGCTCGATGCCGGGCGGCTTGAGACGTTCCGCCGAGTCGAGCTCCCCACGGCGCTGCCCTCCGTGCTGACTGGAGCGAAGATCGCGATCGTCGTCGCGGTGATCGGCGCCGTGTTCGCCGAGTGGATGAGCGCGAGCTCGGGGCTCGGCTACCTGTTTGAGCAGTCGATCGCCCAGTTGCTGCCCGCACGGGCGTTCGCGACCACGGCGATCCTGTGCGCGCTGTCGATCGGCCTGTTCGCGCTGATGACGGCCGCCGAGCGGCGGCTGCTCCCCTGGGCACACCAGCAAGACATGGAAGGAGACAGATGATCCGAAGCCTCACCCGATCGCCACGACGATTGCTGGCCGCGGCGGGGGCGGCGACCGCCGCGCTCGCGCTCGCCGCATGCGGGGCAAAGCACGACCAGCTCTCGCCCGGCCGCACACCCCCGCAGCAGCTGACGCTGATGCTCGACTGGTTCCCCAACGCCGACCACGTCGGCCTGTACACCGCCATGGCCGACGGGTACTTCAGGCAGGCCGGGATCGCGCTGCACGTCGAGGTGCCGGGCGACGTGGCGACCCCGCTTCAGCTGGTCGCCGCCGGACGGGTGGACGCGGCGATCTCCTACGAGCCGGAGCTGCTGCTGGCCCGCGACAGGGGCGAGCCGCTGGCCGCGATCGCGGCGATCGTGCAGCGGCCGCTGACCTCGATCATCTCAATCGGCCCACACCGCGTGACCAGTCCGGCCCAGCTGCGGGGCAAGCGGGTCGGCGACGCTGGCATCGCCTACCAGCACGCATACCTTGACACGATCCTGCGCCACGCCGGGGTTCCCGTCTCATCGGTCAGGGAGGTCAACGTGGGCGCCAACCTGGTGCCTGCGATGCTCTCCGGGCGGGTCGACGCGACGCTCGGCGGCTACTGGAACTACGAGGCGATCGAGCTTCGCCAGGACGGCAGGCACCCCTACGTGATCCCCGTTCAGGATGCCGGGGTTCCCACCTACGACGAGCTTGTGATCGTTGTGCGCGAGGATGAGATCGCGCGCGACAACAACCTGCTGCGCCGCTTCGTCCAGGCGCTCGGCCGCGGCTACGAGGCGGTGCGGGCGGACCCCAGCGCCGGCGTGGACGCGCTGCTGGCGGCAGACCCCTCCCTGTCTCGGCGGTTGCAGACCGCCAGCGTGCATGCGACGCTGCCGGCCTTCTTCCCCGCCGCGGGCCACCCGTGGGGCTGGATGGACCCCTCGCAGTGGAACGCCTACGGCGAGTGGATGCTTCGCAACCATCTCATCACCCACCCGGCCGCCATCGCGTACGCCGAGACCGATCAGCTGCTCGCCGGCCAGGGGCCCTGAGCCGGGGCCGCGCCCCGCTGCGCGGCCGGCAGCCGCGCCCCCGGCAGATCCACGGACGAGCGGCCGCCACGGGTCACGCTCGGCTCGCCGCACGCGGTCAGGCGGCGGCCCACGGCCGCGGTCACGCGCGGATCGCGGCCCCGAGGTCACACACGGCTGGCCGCCCGCGATCAGGCGGCGAGCCGCAGCCCGAGCGGCAGGGCCGACGCCCGGAGCGCGTGCAGCCCCGCCAGCCCGGCCCAGGGCGCATAGGGCGAGAACAGGCGCTGCACCTCCTCCGGCGTCGCCCGCGGGGCGGGCGCACCCGGCGTGCGCGAGCGCAGCCGCCCGGCGAGCTTCAGGTAGCCCAGATCGCCGGCCGGAATCTGGTCCAGACGGCCCTGGCCCGTGAGCGCCATCGTCGCCAGCGTCCACGGCCCGATCCCCCTGATGCGCGAAAGCCGGCGCCAGCCCCGCTCGTGGTCGGCATCGAACAGGTCCACCCGGCCCTCCGCCACCTCACGCGCGGCGGCAATGAGCGCAACCGCCCGACCCTGGCTGAGGCCGAGCGCCTGAAGGCGGGCGGGCGGCTGGCAGGCGATCTCGGCGGCCGACGGCGAGTCCGCCAGGCCCGTGCTCTGACAGCGGCGCCCCAGCATCGCGATCAGCCGGCGTTCGACCGCGGCGGCGCGCTCGTACTCGATCAGCTGCTCGCATACCGCGAGCATGAGCGCCTCGAACGGGTCAGGCCGGCCGGCCACTCGCAGCCATGGCCGGGCGCGCAGGGCTGGGCCGATCAGCGGATCGCCATGGAACCGCTCGTAGAAAGGCCGGAGGTCCTGGTCGACGCCCAGCGCCGCCCGCATCCGGGCGATCGCCCACTCCGCGGCCTCATGGCTGGCCGAGCGGGCGAGAAGGTGGACGCGGTCTGCGGCCGGTTGGCGCACGCACACGACCACCGGCGTCGCACCGTGGTGCAGGAGCCGCCACAGGGCACCGCCTCGCCGCCGGCACAGACCGTCGAGGCCAGTCGCGCGCGGAAGCCGAAACACCCACCGTGGACGCACGTCCGCGCCGACCGCGATCGCATACGGGTCCGGGCGCGCGACGGTCATGCTCCCTAACCTGTCACGCGCACCGGACGTGCGGCCCTCGTGCCGGACGCGGCCGGGGTTGCTCTGGCGGCAGTGGCCGTCCTGCGATGCGAGCTCGCAGCGCGGTCGAGCTCCGACATGCCGCGGTCGTTCGGCGGCGGCCGTTCCCGGCCCGCGGGCGCCCCGTGGCCGAGGCGCGCTCGGGCCCCAGCGGCGCCCTCACTCGCCGGGCCTGGCGATCACGCGCTCACGCGGTCGGCGGCGCGGTCACGCCCGTCACCCGCCGGGGCTGGCGATCGGGCCCGTCACTCCCCGGGCCTGGCGATCAGGTGCACATCGACCAGGAAGCTCCGCGAGCTGACGATCGCCAGTCCGCCCTCGCCCCCGCGCCGCACCCCGCGACCGCGCGCGAGCCGACGCGCACTGCGCCGGCGCACCAGGGCGAGGGTCGCCGCGCCTGCAACAAACCCCGTCGCGGCCGCAGCCGCCGCCTGGATCGCCGGAAGCGCGACCTGCGAGGTGGCCGGCAGCGCCCTGGGCCGGCCACCGACCGCCGTGAACGGGCCGTGAGCGGGAGCCTGCGATGGCTGCGCCGAAGGAGCCTGCGGCTCACTGTCGTCGGCGACCGGGACCGGCTCGAGCTCCTCGACCACCTCGGCGTCGATCGGCGCGATCGGCCCCAGGTCCGGTGCATCGGCGAACGCCATCACCGCCTCATCTTGACAGCGCGCGCGGTCACGATCAAACGCGACCATCGCCGCCCACGTCGGCCGGGCCGAGCCCGCCTCCGCGGCCGGGCGGGCTCCGCATCGCCCGGGAGCCACGCCTCCCCGTGCCCGGCACCCTGTCCGCGATGCACAGACGATGCGGATACGCTGCCGGTCGTGACCGCGATCGACCTGTTCGCCAAGGCGCGTGACAGCGAGCGCGTGGCGCAGATGAACGCCGCGCGTCAGATCGGCGCGATGCCCTACTTCCACGTTCTGGAGGGCCCCACCCTCCCCGTGGTCGAGATGGAGGGCGCCAGGCGGATCATGCTGGGCTCCAACAACTACCTCGGCCTCACGGGCGACGAGCGCGTCAAGCAGGGGGCGCGAGACGCCCTGGAGCGATACGGGACGGGGATCACCGGGTCCCGGTTCCTCAACGGAACGCTCGACCTGCACCTGGAGCTCGAGCACGAGCTGGCGGAGTGGCTGGGGACGGAGGCGGCGCTCGTGTTCACAACCGGACACCAGGCCAACGTTGGGACGCTCGGCACGATCCTCGCGCCGGGCGACACGGTGATCGCCGACTCCGGCGACCACGCCTCGATCCTGGACGGCGTGATCCTGTCACGCGCAAAGCTGCGTGCCTTCCGCCACAACCGGATCGACCGGCTGGAGCACAGCCTGCAGCGGGCGGCGCAGGACGGCGGTGGGGTGCTGGTGGTCGTCGACGGCGTCTTCTCAACCGAGGGCGACGTGGCGCCGCTTCCGGAGATCTGCGAGCTGTGCTCCCGTTACGGCGCGCGGCTGATGGTCGACGAGGCGCACGCCCTGGGGGTGCTGGGCGCGCGGGGAGCGGGGAGCTGCGAGCTGCTCGGCGTCGAGGAGCGGGTGGACCTCAGGATGGCCACGTTCTCCAAGTCGCTCGCGTCCTGCGGCGGCGTGATCGCCGGGCCCGCCGAGGTGATCGACTTCCTGCGCATCCAGGCGCGGTCGTTCATCTTCACAGCCTCCGGCGTACCCGCCGCCGTGGGGGCAGCGCTTGCGGCGGTGCGAATCTGCCGCTCTGAGGAGGGGCCGAGGCTGTTCGCGCGCGTGCTCGACAACGCCCGCTACCTGCACGAGGGCCTGGCTTCACTGGGCTTCAGCGTGGTGGCGCCGACCAGGCTCGCGGACGGAACCGACGTGATCACCCCCGTGGTGCCGGTGCTCGTCGGCGACGACTGGAAGGCCGCCTTCCTGTGGAAGGCGCTCTACGACGCGGGCGTGTTCGTAAACGTGATGATCCACCCCGCGGTGCCGATCGGAGGGGCCCTCCTGCGAACGAGCGTCATGGCCTCACACGACCACGAGACGCTTGACCGGGCGCTCGCCGCCTTCGAGCGCGCCAAGCGCGAGTTCGAGTCAGAGCACGGGGCGCTTCCCAGCGGCGCCGCTTGCGAGTAGCCTCCGCGGCCCTCGCGCGCCAGCCTCCACAGACCGGCCGAGCCAGCCCCCAGAGGCCCTCCGCGCCAGAGCCTCCACAGTCCTCCGCGCCAGCCCCCAGAGGCCCTCCGCGCCAGCGTCTCAGCAGGCCCTTCGCATGCGAGCAGCCCGCCCGGCGTCGAGCAACGACCGCCCAGCAGCGACCACCGCCGCCATGCGCATCGGCCGCCTCGCCACAGCCGTGACCGAACCCGGCCTTGTTCGCCCCTGCACGAGACGGCTCCCCGACGAAAAATGGCGCTCCTTGCCCCAATTGGTGTGCGTGTGACGTTGCTGTGAACATCGCCGTCGTCTAGCTTGCACTCCGTCGGCTGGCGGCCGACGACCGGGCGGCGGTGGATCGCTTCAGAGCGCCTCCGGGCTGCCGAGGCCGCCGCCGCACATTGGGAGCGAGACCCCCGGATTGCAGGCAGGGAAGGCGGCATCGGCCGATGGCTGGTGTCGTCGCTGATGACGAACGTCCACTTTTGGACCCGACGTGTGAGAGGCACCAGAGATGACGCAAGCCGCACCGATGACCCCCGAGCGCCAGCCGTTGCGTGCCCTGGAGAAGGCGAACGCGGTCCGGCTCGCCCGGGCGGACCTCAAGCGGCGAATCGCGCTTGGTGAGCTCTCGGTTGCGGACCTGATCGAGAGTCGCCCGCCGGCAGCCGACCGCTGGCCCATCGGCGACCTGCTGATGAGCCAGCGCCGCTGGGGCGCCAGCCGCTGCCGCAAGTTCCTTGACATGAATCAGATCGCGGAGACAAGGCCCGTCGGAAAGCTCACCGACCGCCAGCGCCGGGTCCTGGCCGAGGCCCTGCGGCGCGCCGAGCGGCCCGCGCGCGCGACCACGGCCGGCCGTCCACGGACAGGCGCGAGCGGGAACGCACGCCTGAACGGGGACGCACGCCTGGACGACAACACAGGCGTGAGCGGGGACACAGGCGTCAGCGGGGACACAGGCGTGAGCGGAAAGGCAGGCTTGAGCGGGGACACGCAAGCGAGCGGCACAGCGGACGCGAGGACCCGGTTCGTGGCCGCCCGCCGACCCGAGACCGTCAGCGCGTTTCGCCGCGCCACAGCAGCGCCCGCCGGCGGCGCATCGCACGCCACGATGGCCCCCGCCTGAGTCAGACCGGCATCTGAGCGGTGGCCACCTCGTGTTGGCCGTCGGGAGCGCACCGGCGATCTCCTCCTGCAGGATGCGCCTCATCTCGGAGCCTGCCAGCAGAACGCTTGGCTTGAGGCGCCGTCGTGCCGACCGGCGAGGTCCGGGGTCCGCTTGAAGCGCCGAAAGTTGGCCGGAGCGGGATCCACGCCGGACCAGGCGCGCGATCCCGGTGCGGTCGCCCGACGCCTCGACGAGGGCGCCCGGCGCGGGCTAAAGCTGGATGCCGATCGGCAGCGGGCTGGTGCCGGCCAGCAGGAAGAACCAGATCACGAACGCGAGGATCGTGAGCGCCGCGCTGACGACGAGCACGCGCTCGAGGACGGCGTTGCCGGGATCGTCAAGGCCACGCGCAAGGCACGCGGCGCGGTGGCGCTCGCTCAGCCGCGCAAGCACCCAGGCGAGCACGACCGCGGTACCGACCACGCCCAAGAACGCGACGGCAAGCGCCGCGCCGATCGAGCCGGTCGCGCCCTGCACGCGGCCGCCGATCCAAAGCCACGCAAGCGGCGTGCCGACCCAGAGCCCGAGGCTGCCGAGGAACATGATCGCGACCACCACGGCCGCCGCGCCCGCGCCAGCCCGGCGCACGTGATGCGCTCGTCCATCCCGCGCGCGGTGATCCGCCCGCATGCCCTCCCTCACCGCCCGGCCCGGTTGGCCGGTCTCGCCCCCGAGCGGGAAGGCAGATCGCCGCAGGCCACCCTCGCTTCCCATGGCGGATCGACGTTACCACCGACGCACAGACCGCCGGTCCGGCGGTGCCAGAGTCCGTCTCAGCGGGAGCGGAGCAGCATGCGCACCTGCTGGGCGAGCGTCGCGGCGCCCGCCCAGCGATCGCCGATCAGCCGGGCGAAGACCAGCCCGCCGCGGCGAGCGAGCTCCACCATCGGGCAGGCCGCCACCCCGTAGAGCGCGCCGATCTGACCATCGGGGTCATAGGCCACCGGGATCGTCCAGTGGCGCGCGCGCACGAGTCGGGCCGCGGTCGCACGCCGGGTCGCGATGGCCACGGCGGCGAAGGCGACGCCGGGGTAGCGCCGAGCCAGCCTCTGCAGCGCGTCGACCTGACCGACGCACACCCGCGCGCGCGGGACGAAGAACGCCAGCGCGACCGGCGATCGGGCCAAGATCAGACAGAGGTTCAGGGCGCGGGGGTCGTGGCGCGCCGGGTCGCAGGTGGGCCGGGTGGTGGGCGACCCGCGGAGGTCCGATGTGGCGAGCGGGGCGGCGAATGCCGGGAGCCGGTCGCCCGCCGGTATGCCAATCGTGGCCCCGCCGCCGGCGGTCAGATGCGCGACCGAGAACGCCACAACCAGCGCCAGGCCGACCGCCCCGGCCGCCAGGCGGTGGCGGCGGGTGTCGATTGGGGTGGTGTGCGACGGCCCGCAGCCGCCAGCGTCGATCGGGACGCGACGCACAGGCTCGGAGCCGCAGACCTCGGCTTGCGCGGGAGCGTGCTTGAGCTGGCGGGCGCGGGCGGTGTCGCCTCCGGCGCGGGCGGGGTCGCCTCCAGCGCGGGCGGGGTCGCCTCCCGACGCGCTGGCGCGGGCCGGATCGCCTCCCCGAGGCGCTCGACGAGCACCCCCGCCACCGGCGCCCTGCTCGCCCAAGCCGCGGCGGCTCATGCGACGGTGCCACGCGCCGGGGTCGCGCGCCGCGCAAGCGGCGCGAGCGGACTGCGCCGAGGATCGCCGAAGCGGTCGAGGGCCGCGAGCGTCGCCGGAAGGACCACCATGACCGCGGCCAGTGACACGGACAGGTCCACGAGCGTCACCAGGCCGAAGTTGCGCAGGATCGGGACCGGCGAGGTCACGAGCACGGCGAACCCGGCCAGCGCCGTCAGCCCCGACACGAGCACCGAGGCGCCGGTGGTGCGATAGGTGAGGATGAGGGCGCCGCGCAGGTCGTGGCCGGCTCGCCGCTCCTGCCGGTGGCGCTCTGCCAGAAGCACGCTGAACTCCGTGCAGATCGCGATCACGAGCGTGCTCAGCGTGACCGAGATCGGGTTCAGGGCGACACCGAGCAGGCCGACGACCAGCGAGGAGAGCCCGGTTGCCAGCACGATCGGCACGAGCGGCGCGAGCGCTCGGCGGACGCTGCCCAGCACGAGGACGAGCACGGCGGCGACCGCCACGAGGGCTACGGCGAGGTCAAGCCAGCGGCGGCCAGGCGACGCCAAGGTCGCGGCGGCCTGCGCGGCCACAACCGGCAGCCCGGCAAGGGCCGCGGACACGCCGACGGGCGGGCGCAGCCGCGAGCGCATGTAGGCGATCAGGCGCTGCTCGCGGGCGAGCGGCATCAGGCGGACACCGAACACGATCGTTGCCGCACGGCGGTCGGGCGTGACGAGCGCTCTGGTGAAGTAGGGCGGAATCGCGGCCAGAAGCGCATCGATTCGCGACGGTGTGGTCGCGCCGGCGCCGGTGAGCAGCGCGGCGAGCGAGGGCGCCGGGCAGAGCGCCGCCCCCGCGCAGCCGCGCGCGGCGCTGTAGCCGACGTGGCGCAGCACGGCGGACTGGTAGGCGGACATCCATGCCACCACACCCGGAGAGGTCACGTTGGCCGAGCGGACCAGCACGTCGATCTCGCCTGAGGCGCCCGACACGCGCTCAAGCGCCCGAAGCGTTCTGACGGCCGGGTTGCCGGTGCCGGCCAGCCTGGTCACGTCGGTCTGAACCGGAGCGGATCCTCCGAGCGCCCAGCCGAGCGCCGCCAGCAAGCCGCCGGCCGCCAGCAATCGGCCGGGATGGGCGATCGTCAAGCGCAGCGCCCCGGCACCCACCCCGCGGAGCTGATCGACAGGCCGTCCCGCGCCGGCGAGCGCCCGCGGGCGGCGCACGCGCAGCGGGCGGGCGGCGATGGCAAGGAGCTCGCCCGCGCCGCGCACGCTTGCGCAAAGAAGCTCCCCGGCCCCGCGTACGCAGCCCAGCAAGCGCCCGCCGGCCCCCCGCACCCAGCCCAGCAGAAGCCCGCCTGCGCCCCGCTGCGCCGGAGCGGGCCGCGTTCGCGCCGGCGCCGCCATCGCAAGCGCCGCGGGTACCGCCACCATCGCACAGGCGAAGCCGACGGCGATGCCGGCGGCCAGCAGCACGCCGAAGCCCCGCACCATCGGCACCGGGGACAGAAGGAGCACGAGCAGCCCGGCGCCGGTCGCAACCGCGGCCGCGGCGACCGATCGCGCGGCCCGTCCCACGCCGGCAGCGGGCCGTTGGTCTCCGAGCCCGTCGCGACCATGCTGTGCTGCGGCGAGTGCGGCGCCGGTCGCGCGCTTCGCCGCCCCGCTCGTCGGCTGCATCCACTCGACCGCCCGCGCCTGCAGCTGCACCGTGTAGTCCACCGCCAGGCCGATCAGGATCGGCAGCACGGCGATCGAGGCGATCGTCAGCTGCCAGCCTGCAAGGCTCAGAAGGCCGAACGTGATCGCGGCGGCCGCAAGCGCCACGGCGAGCGGCAGCAGGCGCCACGGCGCACGGAAGATCGCCAGGAGCGCGAGCCCGATCGCCAGCACCGCCGCGATCAACAGCCGGGAGATCGAGCGTGAGAGCTCGCCGGTGAGATCGTCGAGCACGATCTGCTCGCCGGCGACCGTGTAGCTTGAGCCGGCCGGCCGCATCGACGGCTTCGCGAGCGCGCTCATGATCAACCCGATCGCTCGAGAGCGCTGCGTCGCGCCTAGGCTCGACCGCAGACGCACCTGTATCAGTCCGGTGCCGGCGTTCGGGAACAGGTAGGCAAGCCGCGAGCTGGGCGCCGAGGCTGCTGCAGCGGGCGAGCCGAGCACCAGACGTCGAACGAACGCCACATTGCGGATCGACGGGACGCCGCCGGTGCCGATCGAGGCGGCCAGTCGCTCGAGCGCCGCGAGCTGGCCAAGGCGCTCGGCGAGTCCCGCCGCGGCCGCCTCATCGAGCGCCCGGCGACGGCTGAGGCCGCGGGCGAGCGCGAGGCGCAGCGCCGAGCGCTCAGCGACGGCCGCAGCTCGCTGGACGCCGGCGAGCAGGTCTCGCAGACCTTCGTTGAGCGCAGCGATCGTGCGGTTGAGGAACGTCGCCGGTCCGTAGACGGACACGACCGCCCGGGCACGGTGAAGCGCGGCGCAGGGGGCCGCGAGCGCGCCCGAGGGCGCACGGGCCACGGGAAGGTACGCGCCGAGGGCGGCGTCGAAGGCGACGTACTGGCCGGCCAGGCAGGCCTCCAGGCGCGACAGCGTCGCGAGCGACGACGGCTGCAGGAGCGATTCCGCCGGCGCCCGCACCAACACGACGATGGGATCGGCGCCGAACAGCCGCTGCTGGGCCTCGGTTGCCCGCCAAGCCGGAGCGGAGCGCCCCAGAAACGTGTCCAAACCCGTCGATGGAGCCAGACGCAGCGCCACGAGCCCTCCCGCGAGCGCAAGGGCGCAGACGGCCGCCAGCGCCGCGGCCGGAAACCGCGCAGCGGCCGCCACCGCCACGGCGGCAAACCGGGCAGCGGCCGCCACCGCCACGGCGGCAAACCGAGCAGCGGCCGCCACCGCCACGGCGGCAAACCGGGCAGCGGCCGCCACCGCCATGGCGGCAAGCCGGGCAGCGTCCGCCAGCGCCGCGGCGGGGAACCGAGCGCCGGCAGGGGCTCGCCATTCCGCGGACCGGGGAGCCGGCGCGCGAGGGGAGCTTCGGGCTCCGCGCACGTCAGTCCATCGTCAGCGGGCCGTGCGACTCCCCAGACAGGAACTGGCGAATGAACGGGTTGTCGGAGCTGAGCATCTCATCGGCCGGGCCGGCTTCAACGATCCTTCCCTTCCAGAGCACGTTGATGTAGTCGGCCACCCGCCGGGCGCTCATGATGTCGTGCGTGATCACCGCGAAGGTGGGCAGATGCTGCTTCTGGGCCTTCTTGGCGTCCTCCATCATGTCCCGGTGGATCTCGAGGATCAGCTCGCCGAGCAGGGCGGTGCGGACGGGATCGAGACCGGAGTCGGGCTCGTCGAAGAGCACGATGTCGGGCTCGAGCACGAGCGCGCGGGCGAAGCCGGCCCGCTTGCGCATCCCACCCGATAGCTCGTTCGGCATCTTCTCGCGCGAATGGCCGAGGCCCACCTCATCGAGGCGGCGCATGACGATCTCCTCGATCTC
>DATGLC010000063.1:0-6836 GCA_035294345.1 Solirubrobacteraceae bacterium | reverse complement strand
CAGCAGCACCGGACGCTCAAACTCGGCCGCCACCTCACGAAAGATGTGAACCGACTCCGCCTCGAGCGTCTCCAGGTGGGTCAGCTCGTAGTGCTGGGCCGCGCCGGTCACGGCAGCTGGGCGCCCCCGGCGCCCGTCGGCCGAGGGCTCGTGGCGGGGGGCGCCTGGTGTCCCGGTCGCCGGCCCGGCTGCCACCGGGGCCGGCGGCCGTTGGACGGAGGCGGCTCGAGTGCCAGCCGCCGAAGCGACCGCTGCCGGCGCCTCAGGCCCCCGCACGCCGCCCTCCGGGCCGCAGGCGTGCTCGCACAACCTCCGCGGCCACAAGCGCCCCGAAGCGGGCGTTGGTCCTCGCGTAGCGGCCCGCAAGCCGTCGCGGCTCCTGGGCCAGGCGAAACAGCCACTCCAGTCCCAGCCGCTGCATCGCCAACGGCGCGCGGCGCACGATTCCGGCCTGCACGTCGATTGCGCCGCCGACGCCCATCACGAACGGCGCTCCGATCCGCCGGCCGTGGCGGGCCAGGAAATACTCCTTGCGCGGCGAGCTAATCGCCACGAACAGGATGTCCGGCCGCGCGGCGGCGATCTCCGCCGCGATCCGTTCCTCCTCGGCGTCCTCGTAGTAGCCGTCGTGGAATCCGGCGATCGTCAGCGTCGGATGCTCCTCACGGATGCGCGCCACCGCGAGCGCGAGCGTTTCACGGCTGGCGCCGAGGATGTAGACGCGAAAGCCCCGCGCGGCGGCGCGGCTCAACAGCGCGCGCATCAGGTCGATCCCCGCCACCCGGCACGGCAGCGGGTCTCCGAGCAGCCTGGAGGCCCACACGATCGACTGGCCGTCGGCCGTGATCAGCTCGCAGCGCTCGACAGCCTCGCGCAGCTGGCTGTCGGACCGCATCGCCACGAGCTTCGCCGCGTTGATCGCCATGTGCTGCGCGAAGCCGCGGCGCTCGATCACGCGTTCGCAGTACGCCACGGCCCGCTCGAGGTCGACTCGGTCCAGCGGGCAGCCGAGCACGTGCGCTCGGTCGGGCCGCGACCGCACGGTCGCGTTGGCCTGCGGGAGCGGGCGCTGGCGCGTGGCGCTCATCTCACATGCCCCGCCGCGCGGCCACGTAGGCGACCGTGCGCAGCAGGATCTTGCAGTCCTGCCACAACGACCAGTTGGTGACGTACAGATAGTCGATCTTGACCATCTCCTCCAAGGGGACGCGGGCCGACCCAAGGATCTGCCAGTTGCCGGTCATCCCCGGCGTCAGATGCAGCCGGCGCCTGTGCCACCCGCGAATGCGCTGGTCCTCCTCGAGCACCAGCGGACGCGGCCCCACCAGGCTCATGTCGCCGCGCAGCACGTTCAGCAGCTGCGGCAGCTCGTCGAGCGACAGGAGCCGCAGCCACCGCCCCACGCGGGTCACCCTCGGGTCGCGATCGATCTTGAACAGCTCGTCGCAGACGCTGAGATGCCTGAGCTCCTCGCGCCGTTCATGGGAGCCCGGAGCCATGGTCCGGAACTTGAGCATCTCAAACGCCCGGCCGCCCCGCCCGACGCGCTGCTGGCGGTAGATCGCAGGTCCGTCCGAGTCAAGCCGGATTGCGATTGCGATCGCAAGCAGCACGGGCGAAAGCAGCACCAGCGCCAGCAGCGAGCCGAGCACGTCGATGGTTCGCTTGATCGCGCGCGACGAGGGGCGAAGCTCCACCCGTCGCATCGATAGCAGCGGCAGCCCCTCAAGCTCGTCGAACTCGGCCGAGGGGCCGACCACCTCGAGCACCCTCGGAGCCACGCTCACCTTGATGCCCACCGCGTTACCCGCGCGGATCAAATCCAGCGTGCGCTCCGTGTCGCCCCCCGTGGGAGCCACGATCATCCGGTCGACGTCGAGAGCCTCGACCAGAGCGCGAAGATCGCGTCGGTCGCGCAGGTCGGCGACCGTGCAGCGATCCTCCCCGCCATCGGCCAACCGCACCTGCGCGACGACGGACGCGTGCAGCGATGGGGTGCGCGCGAGCTTGGCTCGCACCCGCTCACAGGCGACATCGTCTCCGATCACCAGGCAGCGCTCGGGCGCGAGGAGCCGTCGCCGAAGGGCTCGGGCGATGGCACGGCTGCCCAGCAGCGTCGCGAGCGTGGCCGGCCAGAGGATCAGGAACTCGCGCCGGCTTGCGAACGTGTTGAACGCCGCCCCGTTGATCAGCCAGATCGATATCGAGTAGAGCGTGGCGAGCTGGAACAGGCTCGGCGCCTCGTCGAGCGTCGAGCGGCGGACGAGTCGCGTCTCGCTCTCGTACAGCCCCATGAACTTGGCCAGCACCACGATCAGAGGCGCGGCCAGGACCGTCAGCGCCTCGGGCTGCCTGGGGCCCGAGAGAGCGTGCGTGACGGCGATCGCGCCCGCGCCCGCCACGGTGTCGGCGACCGCCAGGCTCCAGCGTCGGATGAGATCCCGTGAGGCGTGCCGCGCCACAGGCTGGTCGTAGTTGGCCGGATCCACGTCCAGCAGCGGCATCGCTGGGGCCGGTTCCAGCCTTTTCGGCGGCCGCGCAGGCCCGCTCGCTGATCCGTGCTCCTCGTCGCTCACTCCCGGCGTGAGCGGCCCCCGCGATGCCAAGCCGACCCCTTTCTTCCCCGGTCCGTTCCCGCTGCGCTCCTGCGTGTGGGATGCGAGCGGCAACCTACCACAGCGGCTGGCTGTGGGCAAATGCGTCCCCCCAAGCCGTGGGCCGTGCCGGCAGAGCGGCAGCCACGTGTCAGCGCCGCGGCGCGGACACAACGCCATCGAGGCCGGCCATCGCCGCGGAGGCCGGGCGGTCCGTGAGCGACGCTCGCGCTCTGGGCACCAGCGCCCGGGCTGGGGTGCGCCCGCCAGCGCTCAGAAGCTGGCCGGCGGACGCACCCGCCAGCGGTCAGAGCTTGGGCAGCAGCACGGCGTTGATCGCGTGGATGACGCCGTTTGAGGCCATGATGTTGGCCTTGATGACCTCGGCCCGGTCGCCGGCGGCGCGGATGAACACGTGCCCGCCCTTGACGATCACGCCGAGGCTCTGGCCCAGCAGCGTGCGAAGCGACCGCCGGTGGATCACCCTGGCCGCGGTGAAGTCGCCGCGGACCACGTGGTACTCGAGCACCTCGGCGAGCAGCTTACGGCTGCCGGCGACCATGGCAAACAGCTTGGGGTCTCGCCTGTGCAAGGCCGCAAACGCGGCGTTCGTCGGGGCGAACACGGTCAGCTTGCCGCGTGCCTCGAGCGCCTTGACAAGCCCCGCCTTCTTGACGAGCGAGACCAGCGTGGAGAACTGCGGCGCGGAGGCGGCCACCTGGACGATGTTCGGCTGCATCATCATCGAGCCCTTCGCGCCCGCGGCGCTCGGCAGCAGAGCAGCGCCGCCGATCGCGGCCAGCGAACAGACCAGCGCAAGCTGTCGCTTCATCTTCGAACCTCCTCGGGGTCGATTGCACGTTTAGCCCGGCCAGATCGATTACGAGTCGTGGCGCCGGATCGGTTCTCGGTCTTGCGACAGGCAGCGCCGATCAACCGCCCGGGCGCGCGTTGCGTATCCTCGGTATGAGTACGGCGACGGTCGCAGCCGGTCGGGGCGGTCGGGCGCCGTCGCAGCCCATGCCCCGCAGGCGCTCGAGCAGCCGAGAACCCGCACGCGCGCCCTCCACGGGCCCTGACATCACCCAGCGGGAGGAGTTCGAGCGCCTGATCGCCGCCCAGCGGCCGCTGATGCTGGCCTACCTGCGCTCGATCCTGCGCCACGACGAGGATGCCGAGGATGTCCTGCAGCGCTGCGTGACCGAGGCCTGGCTGCGGGCCGAGGCCTTTGATCCCGAGCGCGGCTCGGCTCGCTCGTGGCTTCTGTCGATCTGCCGCTCGCGCGCGCTTGATCACCTGCGCCGCCGGTGGCCCGAGCCCCGGGACCCGGCTGACATGGAGGCGCTGGCCGGCGCCGCGCAGGAGGACAGCCGCGATGAGCTTGAGCGGTGGCGGATCGCCGACGCCCTGCGCCGTCTGCCCGCGCGGGAGGCCGAGCTGCTGCGCCTGCGCTTCGGCGAGGGGCTCTCGCAGCGGGAGATCTCCGAGCGCACCGGGATCCCCCTGGGAACCGTCAAGACCAGGATGGTGAGGGGGCTGCGGGCGCTCCGGCGGCTGCTGGAGGAGGACCCCGGCGGCGGCGATGCGATGGGCCGCGACGGGAGCGAACATGAGCGACGCTGAGTCCGACCGGCCGCTGGAGGAGCGCCTGGCCGACCACCTCGCCGGCGAGATGAGCGAGCCCGAGCGGGCCCGCTTTGAGGCGCTGCTGGCGCAGGACGCGCAGCTGCGCGAGGAGGCCGACTCGCTCGCGGCGCTCGCCGCGCAGCTCACGCGGCTGCCGGCCGAGGCGTGGACCCTGGCGGGGAGCGCCCGTGTCGCACCGCGCCGCCGGGCCACGCGCATGCGGCTGGCGGTGGTGCTGGCGGCGCTGTCGCTGGTCGCGTTCGCCGCCGGGGTGGGCGCCGGCGTGCTGATCGAGCGCCCGGCGGCGGTCCACGGTCGCTTGGTGGCGCTGCGGGCGCTGCTGCCCGCCTACGCCCACGCGCGGGTCCTGACCGGGCTTCAGGGCTCAGGCCGCCTCGAGCTCGTCTACCGCTCGATGCCGTCGCCCGGCCCCGGGCGCTATTACGAGGCCTGGCTGATGACCTCCCAGACGCAGCTGGTCGCGCTGGTCTCGTTCCGGCCCCCGCCGGGCGGCTCCGGGAAGCTGGTGACAGACCTCCCGGCTCCGGCGGCCGCCTATCGCTACGTCGACATCTCCCTGCAGCGGGTGGGGGCAGGCCCGCAGCACTCCGCCGTGTCGGTGCTCAGGGGCCCGACCGCGCCTCTGCTGGGCCGGGGCTGATCGCAAGCGGGCGGGCGCCCGGTCGTGATCTGCTTTGATCGGGGCGTGGGCTTCAAGCAGCGTGATCGGACCATCCCGCGCCCGGCCCGCTACGCGCTTGCGATCGCCGTCGTTATCGCCGGGATCCTGTGCGGCGCGGTGATTCCCGGCACGGTCGGCGGAACGATCTGCACCGCGGTGGTGGCGGCGGGGCTGATCCCCGCGGCGGCGATGGCCTTCAGGGACCTGGGGCTGACGGACGCCGCCGGCCGGGATGCGGACCGGGGGCGCTGAGGGCGGCCTCGGCGACGCACCCGCGCCATGCGGCGCGCGGGGGCGCGGAGCGCGGCCGGCAGGCGCGTGCGGCGCGGAGGCCGAGCCGGCGCGCGCACAGCTCGGCCGCGGCCGTGCAGGGCAGCACGGCGAGCTCGGCGAACCACGGGGCCGGGTCATCGGCGCAGAGCACCGCTTCTGTATCCGCCCGGCGGACGGAGCCGAGGTAGTCCCGCCAGGGCAGGGCCCCGCGGGCGAGCGCCAGCGCGGCGCTCGGCACGTCCGTGGCCAGCCTCACCCAGGTGACGCCGGGCGGCGCGCTGCGCACATCCGGCAGGGACAGCCCCTGCTGATCGGCCCACAGCAGGTAGGGGAAGTCGACCCCCGCGCGCTGGCCGAGGCTGTGGTAGCCCCAGGTGCGGGCGTTGACGTCCAGGAGCTTCACGGCGCCGTCGCGCGGATCCCGCTTGTACTCGACCTCCACCAAGCCGTAGTAGCCGATCGCGCGCAGCAGCCGTTCGGAGAGAGCCTCGAGCTCCGGCTGGTGGGCCGTGCGGACGAACGTGCTGGCCCGTCCGAACAGCTGAGGGTGCTGGCGCAGGCGCTGGACAACCATGCTCGCGCGGGCTGCGTCCTGCTTGAAGAACGCGCAGTAGGCGAGCTGAGCCTCGCCGCCGCCGGGGATGAGCTCCTGGACGATCACCTCCTCGATGCCGATGAGCGACGCGGCGGCCCGCACCCGCTCGGCCAGCTGAGGCCGGGTGTCGGCACGCCAGGCCTTGGCGCCGGTCTCGTACATGAACCGTTCCTTGATCGCCGGCTTGATCACGTACGGAGGGTCGCCGTCCACCTTCGAGAGGTCACCGGGGTCGCCGAGCCGCCAAAAGCGGGGAACGGGGATGCCGAGCTGGCCCGCGATCTCGTACGTGTTGCGCTTGTCGTGCGCCCACCTGGCCACCTCCCACCCGGGGGTGGGGATGCGCAGAGGAGCGAGGAGGTGACGGTGGCGCGCCAGGGCCGCAACCGTCTCCTCTCGGGTGGGGAAGACGACCCAGCCGTCGCACAGGCCGCTCTCGGCGAGTTCGCGCAGCACGCCGATCGTGGACTCCTCTGCGCGCAGGTCGCGGACGCGCACGAACCCGGACGCGTAGCGCGAGTGGCGACTGATCGACCACCGGTCGTCGAGCACCAGCACCCGGATGCCGCGGCGACCGAGGCTGCGCACCACGCCGAGCCCCTGGTAGTCGCCGCCGATCACGATCGCGCCCGGGGCGCTTGACGCGCGCGGCGCAACGCCGAGGCCGGGTGCGTCGACCGGGTCGTGGGCCCCCTCGGTCGGGGTCCAGGGCACCTCGGCCTGCGCCGGAGTCGCCCGTGCCTGGATCAAGGTCGCGTCGGTGTGGCCACTGGCCCTGAGCCTCGCCGCCTCAGTCGGAGAACACCGCGGCGAGCTCGCTGACCGTGTTCGCACGATCCATGACCCGGGCATGCGCATGCCCATTCGTCGCCCTGGCAGCGCTCTCAGCCATCGTCCGCGGGGCGGTTGCCGGCTCGCGCGCGTCGGCCCGGGCGCGGGCGGCCCTCTGCGTGATGCCGCGTAGGTCGATGAATAGGGGTGTTTGTTTGGCGATGGTGGTGTGGTCGATGGTGGGGTGGGCGGTGACCAGGACGGTGGCGTCTTGGTTTTGGAGGGCTTGGGGTAG